>JAYSSR010000107.1:0-16221 GCA_043720395.1 Acidimicrobiia bacterium | reverse complement strand
CGCGGTGCGTTCGGGCGCGCCAAGTGCACCGCGGACGAGCGCGTTGTACCGCGACCGGTTGAGCGGCGGGTCAATGGTCGGCCGCGGCCGGTAGCCTGGGGGTTCCATGCGATTTGCCACACTGCTCGCCACGCCCGGCGTGGTCGAGCATGTTGAGATCCGTTCGACGTTCGGCTTCATGGCGTTCCACGGCGGCAACCTGGAGCGCATGACGGATGAGATCGCGATGCTCGCGGCCGAGCGGGCGGGGGCGTCCGTGTATTGCGTGGTGCAGCCGTACCCGTTGCGGGAACACCTGCCCTCGAACCAGGTCCGGGCGGAGGAGTCGCCGAAGCTCGCATCGTTCCTCGACCACGTCGACCACGTGATCGCCATTCACGGGTACGGACGCGAGGGCCTCTGGACATCAATGCTGCTGGGCGGCGGGCACCGCGAACTAGCTGCTGCGTGCGCCGACAATCTGCGCGCACATCTTCCCGCGTTTCACGCGGTGGACGATGTCGAGACCATCCCGTCGGAGCTTCGTGGCATGCATCCGAACAACCCGGTCAACCGAGCCCGCCTCGGCGGGGTGCAGCTCGAACTGCCGCCCCGCGTCCGAGGGCTGACACCGCATGCCGCCACGATGGAGCGCGTGGACGGTCGCATTCCTTGGACCAACTCGCTGATCGAGGCGCTTGTGGCCACCGCACACTCGTTCACGACGGCTCGGTGACTGCTCTCGCTCTCGACGGGCGCAGGGCGCGCTCCTCCTGCGGTGCCCTACTCCCGCGCCCATTCGCCGCTGGCCGCGTCGTAGCGACTCACGACCCGTGCGGGTGCTCCAACGGCGACGCATCGGTCAGGCAGATCCTGCGTAACGACCGAACCCGCGCCGACCACGACGTGCTCGCCGATGGTGACACCGGGCAGGACGACCACGCCGTAGCCGAGCCACGAACCGGACCCGATGCGGACGGGCTGCTCGGGCATGCTCTGAGCCCCAATCGGACGTTCGAGGTCCTTGTACCCGTGGTTCTGGTCGGTGATGTAGCAGTTGTGTCCGGTCCACACGTCGTCGCCGATCTCGATGGCGAAATGGGCGACGATCGCGGTGCCCTTGTTGATCAGGCAGCGATCGCCGATCACGATGACCGGGTCGCTCACCGGGACTTGGTCGGGATGGATGCCGACGGAAAGAGTGGCGTCCGGGCCGATGTAGGTATCGCGTCCGATGCGCATCCACCGTTCGCCGTACAGGGCGTTCCACGGGAAAGCGATCATCGAACCTTCGCCGAACGCGCCGAATTTGCGCGCCGCGTCGCTGTGGTGGCCGATGGCACCCCACCACTGCACCTTCGCCCAGGCCGATCGAACCACGACGCTGCGCCACTGGGCGATCCGGGCGCGCAGCGTCGAGGAGGCGGCGGACATCGCGTCCACCGTACTTGTCGACGCTCGCGAGCCAGTTCGCGGTACATCGTGTGGCTTCGGGACGCGTTTCGGCGCGGCACCGAGTCTGGACGCGGTACATCCGGCCCGTTTGCGGTGCAGAATGCGCGCCCGAACGCACCGCAAGCGCACCAGATGTACCGCGACGAAGTCGCGCCAACGAGGAGAGCCCGGCTTGACGGTCCGGCCGCGTACAATTGAACGGTCATGCGGTACGTCGTTCCCTCACCGATTCCGGTTGTCGACGATCCACTCGCCGGATGCATCGACAAGCCACGACACCGGGGCCGCCTTCATCAGCTTGCGTTTCTTGCGTCGATTCCCGCCGGCATCGCTCTGATTGGCGTCGCTGCGCACACGGTGAACGGTCGCGTCGCGGCTGCGGTGTACGCGCTCAGCGTCACCGGACTGTTCTTCACGAGCAGCCTCTACAACCGCCTCGTGGGAACCGGCCGGATACGGTCGTGGATGCGCTGGCTTGACCACGCCATGATCTACGTGCTCATTGCCGGTTCGTACACACCCGTGTGTTGGATCGCGTTGCCCCGTTCGTGGAGCGTTCCGGTGCTAGCCGTGGTGTGGACCGCTGCACTAGGCGGCGTCGTGATGAAGCTCACGGCGCTGAAGCGGTTCCGGCGCCTTGGGGGGACGCTGTACGTCGCCCTCGGCTGGTTCTCTATCGTCGCGTTGCCCAAGCTCCTCGCCGCGCTCTCGGTCCCGGCGATTGTTCTGCTGCTCGCAGGTGGTGCCGCGTACATGGTCGGTGCGACGTTGCTGTGGCTGCGGCGACCGAACCTGCACCACGACTTCGGGTACCACGAGGTGTGGCATGCGTTCGTCGTTCTGGCCGCAGCGTGCCATTTCGGGATGACATGGATCACCCTCGCCGGGGCAACCTGAGCGAACGCTGAGCGGGCACTGAGCACCGAACGCGTTGCTCAGCGCCTGTGAGGTGAGAAGCTTTCCAACGTGGCACAGGGCTTCGGTGATGGCGGCGCAGTCGCACTTGCGCTGACAACGGGTGTCCTCACCGCGTTCAACCCGTGCGGCTTCGCGATGCTCCCGGCGTACGTCTCGTACTTCGTGGGCAGTACCGACAACACCGACAACTCCGACAAGGCACCGGGCACGGCAGCGCGGGTCGCACGTGCGGGCGTCGTGGGGTCCGTGGTGACGCTGGGTTTCGTGACCGTATTCGGACTTCTGGGCATCGTGGCGTCGGGGCTGCGCTCGACCGTGACGCATGCGACGCCGTACATCGCGATGGTCGTCGGAGTCGTTCTGATCGCGCTGTCCGTTTCTATGCTGCGCGGGTTCGAGCCGAAGTTGCCGTTCATCAAGATCGGCAAGGCCCGCGAGGGTTCGGGACTCTGGTCGATGTATGTGTATGGCGTGTCCTACGCGCTGGTCTCGCTGTCGTGCGCATTTCCCGCCTTTCTCGCAACGGTCGCGTCCGCATTTCGTGAAGAGTCGATCGTGAAGTCGTTCCAGCTCTACGTCGCATTTGCCGCGGGCATGGGTCTTGTACTGCTCGCGCTCACCATCGCGGTCAGCGTTGCCCAACAGTCGGTGGTGCGCGGCATGCGCAAGGTCGGACGTTACGTGAACCGCCTCTCCGGAGTGCTCCTTCTTTTCGCAGGGCTGTACGTCACCTGGTACGGCTACTACGAATACCGATTTCTCGTCCGCAACGACGACATCGCCGGGGGGCCGGTCGATCAGGCGTTCAGTGTTTCCGGACGCTTGCAGAACTGGTTCGCGGGCGTCTCGTCGGTGTGGCTCACGTTGTGCCTAGCGACCGTCGTGGCAACCGTAGGCGTCAGCTTGTATCTCGCTCGCAGCAAATCAACAAAATCAACAAAATCAACAAAGGACGTTGCATGATGGTTCGATTTCAACGATCAATTCGCCCGCTACTCAAACTTTCGGCGCTTTCGCTGGCGCTGAGCACGGTGCTGGCTACGGGGGCGTCGGCTGGCATTTCGGGTGCTGTTTCCACCAAGAAGGTGGCGACGAAAAAGCAATCGGCAACACAAAAGAAGGCGACGGCCCCAAAAAAGGCGGTGGTGCCGCAAGAGGTGGTGGTGCCGCAAGAGGTGGTGGTGCCGCAAAAGGCGGCACCGTCCGCGTTTCCAGCGGTCACGGTGTCGGAACTGCCCTCGGGCAAGGACTTCGCCTTCGCGTCGCTCGCGTCCGAAAAGAAACCCGTACTGGTCTGGTTCTGGGCACCGCATTGAAGCGCGTGCAACCGGGAAGCCCCCGGAGTTGAGCAGTTTGCTCAACGCCTTGCATCAAAGCTCACGGTTGTCGGCCTCGGCACGCAGGACACGCTGGCCGAAGCCCAGGAGTTCGTGACGAAGCACAAGATGGTGTCGGCCCGGATGTTCTGGGATCGTTCGGGTGACACATGGTCTGCGTACGGTGTGCCCGGCCAGCCGGCCGCGTTGCTGATTCGCAACGGTGTCGTGGTGAAGTCGTGGACCGGTGTGCTCAACGAGGACGCCGTCGAGGCGGCGCTCGACAAGTAGGCGGCGGTGCCCGAGCCAGAGTCGCGCGCTGATTCGCGCATCCCAGGTGTCACGGGCCAAAGTACGATTTGCTCATAGGACCTTCCGCGATTACCAGGAAGCAGAAGTTGAGAAGCTTCAGTCCGATCTACGCACCCGCGTCGCCAAAACTCCAGTCGACCAGTGGGACTGGATAGTCACCACGGGGACGAAGGCCGGTGCCACACGTCAATGATCAATCCGGACGGCGTGCTTGAACACGCTCGTCCGTTCTGAAGTCCCTCTCCGACAACCAGTAGTCCGGCCGAAATCGCGTGGCCGGAATCGAGGACCGATGTCCGCGCGCTCGTCGGAGCCCTACCAGGTCGGCGATGTTGCCAACGTCGGTTGGAACACTCTGCCGGTCGTCAAGTGCGAGTGATCGATCCGGGACCTTGGGACACATCGCGTCGCTGAGCGAGGTGATTCGACCCAACGTCGCGGTGTCAGCGCGAATGAAACCAACCCTCGCGGGTCGCCAGGCTCACCGCCTCGAGCTGCGAGTGGACATCGAGCTTCGACAGCATCGACCGAATGCGGCTGCGCACTGTCAAGACGGACACGCCATGATCGCGGGCGATCCGTCCGGCGGCATGCCCGAAGAGGAGCGCTTGCAGCACCTCCTTCTCCCGACCGGTGAGGGCGTCGAACGGCGACGCCGGCACGTGAAATTCGACGAGAGCCCTCAAGCGTCTCGCGGAGCTGGGCGACCTTCGAGTAGCGGTGAGCGCCATCAGCAGCGCCGGGCTCATGCGTCGTCGACTCATCTCGCCCATCTCGACGCGGCTGTTGCTGTTGGATATGACTCCGACGTCGTCATCCTCATGAACGACAAGCGCTCGATCGTCGCCGCCAACCAGATCTCCAACACGCTGGGCCAGGCGGAGCGCTTCCGCCAACGCGTGGTGTTCACCGTCGAGAAGAACCGCGGCGAAATCGCACCGGTCGATGTCGAGTTCTCGAAGGACTTCGAACATTTTCGCTTCGATCCTTCCGGCAGCTACGTGGCCGAGCAGCTCATCGAAGACGGCGAACACGACGATTTCCGTAGTTGACGTTCCCGCTGACTGGCACCGTCGTACCTGAAGCCCGCAAAAACAAGGTTCCTCGATCCGACCCGGGTCGCAATTGACCTCTCTCAATCGCTGCGCACACAGCGGATGAAGGTCGTACGGCCCGTTGCTTTACAACACCAGGTCGCACTTAAGGTGAATGGCTCTACGCGCTCAGCACCGCCAGCACCTCATCGATCGAGGGATTCACGAGCGCCGCATTGCCAATGGTCAACGTGGGCACGACCTCTCTTCCTCGGGCCACGGAACGGACGAATTCGGCGGCTGCCGGATCGTCCCAAATGTTTCGCATCTCGAACGAGAGTTCTCGTCGGGTCATCTGACGCTCAAGTACCGAGCAGAAGCCGCAGCCCGGCCGCCAATACATGACCACCGTTTTCGCTGTTTGGGTCGATTCGGGTGCTCGCATCTGATCCACAGGTAGCACGATAGCGGTGCCGATCGGCATTTCAGATCCGTGGACGCCATGGAACGGTCGGTCGTGGCGACAATGACTGGGGAGGCGGGAGGCGAGCGGAGACCGTCCCGCCGCGGGCGGACGGTACTGCGTCCCGCCTCTCGCGAGCCACTGCCATTGAGTCCATGGAGGCGTTCGACCATCGCTTCGGCGTGTAACCCAATGGTCATGTTTGTTGTGGTTCCAACAACATTTGTGGGCGATGCAGGACTCGAACCTGCGACCCCCGCCGTGTGAAGGCGGTGCTCTACCAACTGAGCCAATCGCCCGTCACAGCGGCAAACCTTAGCCGAGCAGTCGGCCGTTGCGGACCGAGTCAGGTTCGCTTGCGCTTGGTTGTCGTCGGTCGCCGCCGAGTCGACGGAACTGCGGACGCAGCAAGGACCTTCGACGTCCCCGTCTTCGGCACCGCCAGAGCGAGCGCGCCCGGAACGGCCGTCGACCCGGCTTGCTCGTCGGCATCCATGAACTGCTCGGTCACGAACATCACGTCTCCCTGGAACACGATGCCGATGCCAACCGAGTCGAAGTCTGGATCGACGATGTTGGCGTAGTGCTTCGGGCTGTTCACGAATGCGGCGTGAAGAACGTCCACTCCAACGTCGCCGCAACCGACGTTCTCCCCGAGCTTCTTCCACAGCAGGGGAACTGCGGTGCGCAGGTTCGGATTGTGCGAGATGAGGCAGTCGTCGGTGCCCACGGCAACCGAGGCAGCGCGCATCTTCTCGGCCCAAACGCGAGCGACCTCAGCGAGCGTCACATTCGCCCTGAGCGGAGCGAGGCCCACGCCGACCCGCGTCCTGTTGATCGCCTCCACGAAACTCTGCTCGTCGGTCGGTGCATCGGCCATCGCCGGCGACGCTGCAACGAGTGCACTGGTGGCCGCGAAGCACCCCGTCACGACAATTCCGAGTACCCGCCGACGAACCAGTAATCGCATGACTTGTACAACGGCCGATGTCGAACGCCACTTGTCACCTATTTTGGTGATTCGCGAGCCCAAAAAGCCACGATACGCGCTCGTCGGCTAGGCCGATGGACCCACGATCGCGTCCAGGAGCGACTCCACGGCCGCGATGAGTGGCGGTTCGAGCGCGGTGTAGTCGTTCACCGATGCGAGGAGCCGACGCCAGAACGCGGCCGGTTCCCCGACGCCGAGTCGCTGGCAGATACCCGTCTTCCAGTCCTCGCCGTGAGGCACGACCGGCCAGGCGTCGATGCCGGCCGCCCGTGGACGCACCGCCTGCCAGATGTCGACATACGGCGTCCCCCGAACGAGCACGTGCGGACCGAATCGACGCTCCACGTTCATTGCGATCCGGTGTTCCTTGGTGCCGGGGACCAGATGGTCGACGAGGACACCCAGGCGACGCTCCGGACCCGGCCCGAACTCGCCGACTCGTTCGACCAGCTCATCGATGCCGTCGAGCCGTTCCACCACGATCCGAAGGTCACGCAGGTCGTCACCCCAGACACGTTCCACCAGGGCAGCGTCGTGGATGCCCTCGACCCAGATCCGCGATGCCCGCGCAACCTTCGCCCGCCCTGGATCGGGTGCCTGCAGGGACCCCGACGCGGTGCGGATCGGACCGCCGCGACCCGGCAAGACTCCTGGCCGAGGCGGCGGCACAAGCGTGACGACCTGGCCGCCGACGATGAATCCAGCGTCCAGGAAGCGGAACGGACGCTCCCCTGTCGGCGTCCGCACCACCACGCCGTCGGCCATGATCCGCACGACCGTGCCTCCGACCCGCGAGCCCCGGTGGACGACCCGCTGCCCGACCGCCGCGGGAACCTGCGCTATCGCGGGCTTGCGTCGAGGGGCGTCCGGGGAACCTTCAAGAACGCCACTCACGGGCGCGAGTCCGTGGCGCGGGTCAGGCCGAGCAGGTCCGAGAGATAGACGAGCAACTCCCGACGCCGCCGGACGAGCAACCGGGCGGACGGCCGCTCCCCCAGCTGACGCAACACTTCCAGCTCAGTCACGGCCCCGATGACGGCGGCGTACGCGGCCAACACCACCGCGCGTGCGTCGGGGTCCGCGGCTCGCTCGCCCGACGTTGGGACCAATGCACTCGCTGAGCGGGGTGATCCGTCCCAACGTCGCGACTGGCGGTTGAGGTCTGCGGGCGACTCCTCCGAGGTTGGGACGAATGCACTCGCTGAGCGGGGTGATGTGTCCCAACGTCCGGGGGATCGCGACCCGCCAGCCATCTCCGACGAAAGAAACGCTGTGGCCCGCTCGGTCAGCGGGCCGAGTTCCGCGACGAGCAGAGCGTCGTAGGGAGGGCCGAGGCGCCCGACCTCCCGGAGGAAACCCGCAAGCTCGGGACGCCGCCCGGCGAGTCCGAACACCGCCCGCACCACGGCTTCCAGCGCCGCCCAACCCGACTCCGGCGTCCGAGCGAGGCTCTCGTCGATCACCGCTGCAACCTCGCCGACGGTGCGCTGCAGGACCGCGCCGAGCAGGCGTTCCTTCGAGCCGAAGTGGTGCAGGATCGTCTGCTTCGTGACGCCCAACTCGCTTGCAAGGGCATCGAGCGACGTTGCCTCGTAGCCCTTCGCCGCGAAGCTCGTGAGTGCTGCGTCGATGGAACGCGACGAGGTCGAGGACGCCCCCGCCATACCGGTTCGCGAAGAAGACGTAGCGGCCACTTACCGAATGGTAGACAATAGAGCCATGTCTGCCGCGAACCTGCCGACCGACGCCGCTTCTGCAGGCGGCGGGTCGCTGATCACCGCCGCCCTCGACGGCAAGCGCATCGCCGTCACCGGGGCGACCGGATTCCTCGGCACCGCCTTCGTGGAACGTCTGCTGCGAAGCGTGCCGGGCTGCGAGATCGCCGTGGTCGTGCGGGCCGGCAAACGCACCTCGGCCATCGACCGGGTCAAGCGGGAGATCCTCCGAAACGACTGCTTCGACCGCTACCGCGCGGAGCTGGTCGAGGCCGGGCTCGACTTCGAGGCCGAAGTTTCCCGGCGCATCCTGGTCATCGAAGGCGACGTTTCGCGTGACGGCCTCGGGCTCGACGATCACGGGCGCGAGACCCTCGGGGGTTGCCACACCGTCGTGCACTCGGCCGCAGCTGTGGCCTTCGATTCGCCGCTCGACAGCGCGGTCGAAACGAACCTGCTCGGCCCGTCGCGGGTCGCCGAGGCGATGCGGATCAGCGGGTGCGCGGGCCACCTCGTCGCGATCTCGACGTGCTACGTCGCCGGATCTCGGCGCGGAGCGTCGCCCGAGAAACTGCTCCCCGACACACCGTTCGCGATCAACGCGAACTGGCGATCAGAGGTCGCGGCGAGCCGGCGGATCCGCAGCGACTTCGACGCCGTGTCACGCGAGACGAAGCACCTCGAACGGTTCCGCAAACAGGCCCGGTCCGAGCTCGGTGCCGCTGGTATGCCGCTGCTCGCCGCCAAGACGGAGAAGCTCCGCGAGGACTGGGTCCGGGCACAGCTGGTTGAGGCCGGACGGTCCCGCGCCGCGTCGCTCGGATGGCCCGATGCGTACGCGTACACGAAGGCGCTCGGTGAGCGGGCGCTGCTGGAAAACCGGGGCGACGTGCCGGTCACGATCGTGCGGCCGTCGATCATCGAGTCGTCGCTCGCAGAGCCGAAGCCGGGTTGGATTCGTGGCTTCCGCATGGCCGAGCCCGTGATCATTTCCTATGCGCGCGGACTATTGAAGGAGTTCCCAGGCGTTCCGGAAGGCGTCGTCGACGTGATTCCGGTCGATCAAGTGGTGGCAGCGATGGTGGCCGTGTGCGCGGTTGGGCCGGACCCGTCGGGGCCGACGGTGTACCAGGTGGCATCGGGCTCGCGGAAGCCGCTGCGTTACCGCGAGATGGTCGACACCATCGCATCGTGGTTCACGGAGCATCCGCTCTACGACCGGGAAGGACAGCCGATTCTCGTACCGGAGTGGTCATTTCCGGGGCGCGGACGGGTTGAAGGACAGCTGCGTCGGGCATCGAATCTTTTGCAGCGAGGCGAGAAGCTGATTTCTGCACTCCCGGTCCGCGGGAAGCAGGCCGACTACGCAGCACGGCTGGAGGAACAGCGCGTCGATATTGACCGTGCGCTCTCCTACGTGGAGCTGTACGGCGCGTACACCGAGACGGAAGCGGTCTTCCAGGTCGACCGACTCGTTGAACTGTATGCGCGCTTACCAGAGGTCGATCAGGCGAAGTTCGCGTTCGATCCGATCGCCATCGACTGGCAGCACTACATCCGCACGATCCATTTGCCATCGATCGTGTTGCACGCCCGCGTCCGCACGACGCCCGGCAAGAAGGACGGTCCGAGCAGATTCGATCGAGGACGCAAGGCGATCCTTTCGCCGGAGCGTCACCTCGCGGCGTTCGACCTCGAGAACACGCTGATCGCGTCCAACGTTGTTGAATCGTTCTCCTGGCTGGCAACACGGGATCTCGATATGAAAGCACGCATCAAATTCACGCTCGCAATGATGAAGGACGCGCCCTCGCTGCTGGCCCTCGACAAGAAGGATCGCGGCGACTTCCTTCGCTCGTTCTATCGGCGCTACGACAACGCGCCCGCCGACGTCGTGCGTGACGATGCGTGGGAGTACCTGACCGACCTCGTGATCACGAAGTCATTCCCTGCCGGAATCCGCCGGGTGCGGGAACACCGTGCGCTCGGCCACAAGACGATCCTCATCACCGGCGCGCTCGACTTCCTGGTGGAGCCGCTGCGGCCGTTGTTCGACGAGATCGTGGCCGCGAAAATGAGCACACGTGCGGACAATACGTTCACCGGCGAGCTCGACGTCGGTCCTCCCACCGGCGAACAGCGCGCGCTGATCCTGCGTGACTACGCGGACTCGCACGGTCTCCTGCTGGAGGAATCGGTTGCGTACGCGGACTCGGCGAGCGATCTGCCGATGCTCGAAGCGGTCGGACATCCCGTGGCGGTCAATGCCGAGGCCAAGCTGGCGACGATTGCGCGCAAACGCGGCTGGCACGTCGAGCAGTGGTCGAAGGCACCGGGCGGACCCCGTCCGCTGCTGCCGATCGGACGCCTCGACCCGACCCGTGACGCTCGCCGCGCGGGTAACCCCGTCGGTAACCCTGTGGGGGGTCGCTCGTGAAGGCCCTCCGGTACGAGCGATCGGTGCCGAAGTTCGCGGCAGCGCGACTCGCCGGAATGTTCAGGCCCGGTGCGGGTGCGGCACGCGGACCGCTCTCTTTCGACGACCGCGCGACTGAACTGCCGCTGCCCGGTCCCGGCTGGCAGCTGGTGCGTCCACGCCTTGCCGGTATCTGCGGCAGCGATCTCGCCACGATCGACGGCCGATCGTCGCGTTACTTCGAGCCAATTGTTTCGTTCCCGTTCACGCCCGGTCACGAGGTGGTCGGCGACCTCGACGACGGCACGCGAGTTGTCATCGAGCCGGTGCTCGGTTGCGTGAGTCGTGACGTGTCACCGGTCTGTCGGTCCTGCGCGAACGGCGACCTCGGACGCTGCGAACAGATCAGCTACGGGTCTCTCGCCCCCGGCCTGCAGTCGGGCTTCTGCTGTGACACGGGCGGCGGATGGTCGACCCATATGGTCGCGCACGCGTCCCAGATCCACGCGGTTCCGACCGAACTGTCCGATGAGGCCGCGGTGATGGTCGAGCCGACCGCCTGCGCCGTGCACGCAGCCCTGTCGCCTGGCCCCCTCGCCGATGCTGTCGTTGCGGTCATCGGTGCGGGCACGCTCGGACTCACGACCACCGCTGCCATCGCGGCCTTCAATTTACCGGCGCATCTGCTGGTTGCGGCGAAGCATCCCGAGCAGCGTCAACTCGCACGTCTGCTCGGAGCGACAGCGGTTGTCGACCCGGGCGCACTTCGGCGCGCCGTTCGTTCGGCAACGGGTTCGATGGCGATCGGCGACGGCGAGGTCGAGCGTCTCACGGGCGGTGCCGACGTGGTGTTCGACTGTGTTGGTTCGTCGGCGTCGATCAGCGACGCGCTCACGATGGTCCGTCCTGGTGGACGGATCGTGCTCGTCGGGATGGCGGGCGCGACGAAGATCGACCTCACCCCGCTGTGGCAGCGCGAGATCGCAATCGTCGGCGCATACGCGTACGGCACGGAACACCTCCTCGGACGCCGCACGTTCGATCTCGCGTTCGATCTCGTCGCGTCGCGTCAGCTCGAACGGCTCGTGACGGCGACGTATCCGCTCGCCCGCTACGAGGACGCCATCGCGCATGCGGCCAACGCGGGTTCACGTGGTGCCGTGAAGATCGCGTTCGACCTCCGCAACGAGAAGGACCGCCGCGTTGTATCCAATACCGCGGCGTCCAGCGACGCCGCGTCCAGCAGTACTGCCGTGTCCAAAAAGAAGGACTCCTGATGACGAAGAAGCAACGTGGAGCTCGACCCGGACTCGTGTTGGAGGTCGACCGGTCGACGCCGCCGACGCTGTTCTGGCACGGCGAGGGGTACCGGCTGGAGAAACTGCCGGTCGGCAGCCGAGTCATCTACGCGCCAGAGCCGCTGGAACCGCTGGCCGATGAGCGGGGAGCGATCCGTCACGCGCTGCTGAACCCCCACGGCGACAGTCAGCCGTTGCCCACGCTCATGTTTTCGGGCATGAAGCTGACCATCGCGTTCGACGACATCTCGCTGCCGCTCCCGCCGATGGAGTCGCCCGACATCCGCCAGATGGTGATCGAGGAGGTGCTCGAACACGCTGCTGCGGCTGGGGTCGACGACGTCGAGATCATCGCCGCACTCGCACTCCACCGGCGTATGACCGAGGCAGAGCTGCGACACGCCGTCGGCGACCGCGTGTACGACGCCTTCGCTCCGAGCGGCAAGCTCTACAACCACGACGCGGAGGACCCGGATGGCATGGCCAACCTCGGCCAGACGCGTCACGGCGAGGACGTGATCATCAGCAAGCGGGCTGCGGAGTCCGACCTGCTCGTGTACGTCAACATCAACCTGGTCGCCATGGACGGTGGCTGGAAGTCCACCGCCACCGGCCTTTCGAGCTATCAATCGCTCAAGCAGCACCACAACGTCGCAACAATGCGCAAGTCGAAGTCGTTCATGGATCGACACAAGAGCGAGCTGCATTCATCGAATTGGCGTATGGGAGAGGTCATTCGCGAGAGCGGATTGAAGATCTTCCAGATCGAAACAACCTTGAACAATGACGCGTTTCCTGGCAACTTCTCGTTCCTTCAGAAGCGTGAGTGGGAGTGGACGGCGAAGGATCGGGCCGCATTCATTGCGTCTTCGAAGGCGCTCGACCGCACGCCGACGCGCATCAAGCGAAATATCTTCCATTCGATCAAGGCACCCCATCGCATGACGAGCGTGCAGGCCGGCGAGGTCGATGCCGTGCACGAGATCACAACCGCGAACGTCCACAAGCAGCAGTTGGTCACGGTCGAGGGGCAGACCGACATCCTCACGATGGGCTTGCCCTACATCTGCCCGTACAACGTGAACTCGATCATGAACCCGATCCTGGTCATGTGCCTTGGTCTCGGGTACTTCTTCAACCTGTACCGGGGGAAGCCTTTGGTCCGTGAGGGCGGCGTGCTGATCCTCAGCCATCCGACGCCGTGGGAATTCCATCCCGTCCACCACCCGAGCTACATCGATTTCTTCGAGCAGGTCCTGTCGGTCACGACGGACCCGATCCGTATCGAGAAGGAGTTCGAGCAGAAATTTGCCGAGGACGAGTGGTACAAGCATCTCTATCGCAATAGTTACGCTTACCACGGAGTCCATCCGTTCTATATGTGGTATTGGGGTGCTCACGCTCTACAGCATCTCGGCAAGGTGATCATCGTGGGTGGCGACCCGAAGTCAGTGCGTCGCCTCGGCTTTACGCCCGCATCCACGCTGCGTGACGCGCTCGAAATGGCAACCGATGTTGTCGGTCGGGACCCGTCGATCACGCACATGCACAACCCGCCGATCTTCCTCGCCGACGTCCAGTAAGCGCGCCTTCGATGACCTCCCTCAGTTCCTCGAAACTCGCCGACATCACCACGGCCAAGGGCATCTGTCTCTCCACGATTGCCATGTCGTGCATCGTGATCGGCATCCGAATCGTGCGGCGGGGTTACGTATGAGCGTCAAGCCGGTTGGAGAAAGCCGGGCCGATGATCGTCCGTGGCGACGCGGTCCGCTCGTGCATGCGGTGAAGGACCGTGCCTCTGCGCTACGGCCGGGCGCGCTCGTGCCACGCAAGTGGCGGATGTTCCCGTTCACCTCACCGACCGTCCCCACGAGCGTTCAGCCGCTGCCACCGGAGCACGAACTCGGCGTCGACTTCGCCACCGAGTGGGCACGCAAGCCGGCCGCTCGCGCCGCTCGTTCCGCGATCCAGCAGGGCGTGTTGTTCCCCGTACTTCGGACGCTGACCACCCCGAAGGTGCACGGACTCGACCGGATCGAACACCTGAAGGGTCCGTTGATCTTCGCCGCCAACCATCACAGCCACCTCGACACGGGCATGATGCTGGCCGCCCTGCCGAACCGGTTCCGACGCAAGACCGTCGTGGCCGCGGCGGGCGACTATTTCTTCGACAAACGCACCAAAGGCATACTCAGCGCGCTTACGTTGAATGCCGTTCCGATCGAGCGCCAGAAGGTGTCGCGTCGGTCAACCGACCGGATCGGTGAGCTGCTCGGCGAGGGCTGGAACCTCGTGATCTTCCCGGAGGGTGGACGCTCCCCGGACGGCCTCGGCCAGGAGTTCAAGGCCGGCTCGACGTTTCTCGCGGTCAAGCGTCAGTGTCCGATCGTGCCGGTCCATATTGATGGCACCAACATTGTACTGCCCAAGGGTGCCTCGCTCCCGAAGCGTCGTTCGTGCACGGTGACGTTTGGGCACCCGATCCAACCGAGCGCCGATGATGATCCTCGTCGTCTTGCTGAGCAACTGGAGGGGGCGGTAGCGGCATTGGCCGAAGAGGCTCGCACCGACTGGTGGAGCGCGCGTCGCCGTGCTGCCGACGGTGCGACTGCCTCGCTTCGTGGCGAGGTCGGAGCGGCGTCGTGGCGTCGTCAGTGGGCGAAGGGCACATCGCCACCGAAGACCACGCGCCGGACTCGGAGCAGCAGCAAGTCGGAATGGCCGTAGTCGGTCCACGAGTCGGACAATCCAGGCGAATTTGACGGCTCGGTCTGTACCGACACGACCGGGACACGGATGGGAGGCATCGTGACCGCTGACCGTCGCACCGGATTCGCAGCCGTCACGACAGGGCGCGCGGGAACCGTCACAGGGAGCGCGGTCGTCGCGGGGGCGGTCACGAGCGGCGTCGTGGTGGCGGGGACCGTGGCGACTTCGGCGGTGGGTGGCGTCGCGACTGGGACGGCGAGCACCGGAACCGTCGTTGTTGTCGAAGCGACTTCGGTGGTGGGTGGCGTAGCGACCGGGACGGTCGGTGCCGGTGCGACGACCACCGCGACCGGGTTGGGGCTAACGGCGACATCAGCGTCTGAGGCTTGCTCCGCCGAGCCGCCGACCGTGGTCGACGGCGACGGTGCTGCTGCTGCAACGGGACGCGTGGCGGGCGGCGCTGCGGCCACGGTCGGCGCTGGCGTGCGTCCGGTCAGCGTGGCCGATCTCATGGCAGCAAAGCTCGTGGCGTCGCCGAGTCCGGCCCACGGGTTCGGCATGCCTTCGGTTGTCGCGTAGAGGTATCCGGCCCGACGTGCGGCCGCGGTGAGCACCGTTGCTGCTCGGTCAGCGACTGGAACAGAATGCACGAGGTGCCAGAAGTGCTCTGCCGGGACCGAAGCCGTCCACGGGTCGGGCGACCAGGTCGCGTACGTTGCGGCCGTGGCCTCGAACGTGACAATGACGTCGCTGATCGGGAGGAAGCAGGGCGGCACGTTCGTGCCAGGATTCAACACGGCGGTTGCGGCCGGCGACGTGTGTGCGTTGGCAAACAACTGCCCGTAGTACTGCACATGGTCGCGTGGCGTTCCATCGACGACCTCGTTGCAAACATTCGGCGTTTCGTCGAAGAAGAACGATGTGACGCCGTACATCGTGCGATACCGAGCCATGTCAGCCAGCACGTCAGCAAGGGGTCGTGCGCCGTACTGAGTGGAGACGTAGCCGAGCGCACGCACGCCCGCCGAGCGGATGCGGGCCATGATCGCCGCGTAGGTCGGGTCGACAGAGGTGCCCGGCCCGCTGGCAGGATTGACCATCACGAAGCCGACGCTGTTCGGCGTAGCAAGCAGCGTCGTCCAATCCGCGGTCGTCGTGAAGTACGTCGGAATGGCGAGTCGTGGTAGGGACACGCTGTCGGCCGACGCGCTGTGCACCGAACGCCACGTCGTCAGGGCAAGCAGAAACGTCAGGATCGCTGCGGTTCCCCGCAGCCGGAACGGACGTTGTTGGTTGGGTCGGCGGAGTGCCACCGGGGGGGGATGTTGACCACACACAGTGGACACATCGCCACTATAAGTGGTCGAGCTTGAGCACTAATTGTGGCGGATTTCCCGCTGGCACACCACGTAAAGTGGCCGATGAGTATTTTGACCCATCAGCCACACGTCAAACCTTGTGCGTCGTGCCCCAAATCAGTCAGCGCGGCCCCATATCGGGCCGATTTGGGGCCGCGATGACCGGAATGGGGCCACAGACCGTTTGCTAGCGGGGACCGCCGCTGCTGAACGGGCGATCCCGATGTCCGGCAAAGGGACGCTCGCCCGGCCGG
>JAYSSR010000106.1:0-54392 GCA_043720395.1 Acidimicrobiia bacterium | reverse complement strand
CCCGAGCGGCGAACGAAAACGGCGGGGTGGTCGGTGGTACCGTCACGGGTGGCGCTTTCCGCTCACCACGCCCGAGCGGCGAACGAAAACTGGGGCTTTCGCCCTGGTCGGCTTGCGTTGCTTTCCGCTCACCACGCCCGAGCGGCGAACGAAAACCTTGACCTGACTTTGTACGAATTTCGCACCAACTTTCCGCTCACCACGCCCGAGCGGCGAACGAAAACTCGGTGCCGTTGCTCGGTGATCGTGGGACGCGTCGTTCTTTCCGCTCACCACGCCCGAGCGGCGAACGAAAACGTAGTTGCGGGCACCGTCGCCTTCGTTATCGAACTTTCCGCTCACCACGCCCGAGCGGCGAACGAAAACTTCGTGAATTGGCATGTGATCGTCGACCCGGACCCAACCGCTTTCCGCTCACCACGCCCGAGCGGCGAACGAAAACGTGGATGGGTTCGGGCGTTTCTCGGGTTCGCGAGGAGTGCTTTCCGTCACCACGTCCGAGCGACGAACGAAAACTTGGACTCGATCGAACGCAGCAACGTTCAGTTCGGCGAGCTTTCGGCTCACCACGCCCGACACGCCCGAGCGGCGAACGAAAACCCACCCGGATCGAGTTGGATCGCCGTATCTTTCCGCTCACCACGTTAGAGCGGCGAACGAAAACGAAAACGAACATAAATTTGCATTTACTATTTTGAATTTATCTTTCCGCTCATTACGCTCGAGCGGCGAACAAAACGCACCGGACTCGAGCCGTACGTCGAGGGCGCTACCGTCGAGGGTGCTACTCTTTTCGGCAACGCGCCCGAGGGGCGAACGAAAACAAACCATCGCCGAAACC
Organism: Acidimicrobiia bacterium; assembly: GCA_043720395.1. Classification (GTDB taxonomy): domain Bacteria; phylum Actinomycetota; class Acidimicrobiia; order Acidimicrobiales; family JANYDT01; genus JANOYY01. Next base: position 53,551 of record JAYSSR010000106.1, on the reverse strand, counting down.
AACGTTGTACATGACCAAAGGCGAACGACTATAGCCAGGAGCTCAGGTGAGACGGCCAACCCTCGCATCGAAACCAGGCCGAAGCCTCTGCTCAAGATTCGGCGGCCGTCCGGATTTCATTAATCTGCAGACCATCTCCGAGAGTGAACTCATCTAGAGTTTGTGGCTGGTTTGCGTCGAATCGAACTCACTGGAGCGCTATGAAACCTGCGGAGTACTCTGAACTTTCCGACGACGAAATTGTCGAGAAGTACCTTCGTTTCCTCAAAGATCCGTCCACACTCGTGGATCGTTCTCGTGTGGAAACGGCTGAGAAGGCAGTGGCCGCGGCGAAAACGGAAACGGCGCGGATGCTCGCCATCCGTGACTTGCGCGAGGCAACGTCACCTGACTCGTCTGCGCTGGCGCAGGAGTTTCGTCGAGTCTTTCCGAAGTGGGCTTCGGCCAATCGGGTGAGGGCGGCGGACATGAAGTCGTTCGGCCTCCGACCTGACGACGTCAGCATTTTGGGTGATCACCAGAAGCGGTCCCGGAAACGTCCGCGTGCGGCGTCAAAGCAACGAACGTCGATCCCTGCCGAGCGGGTGGTTGCGATGCTCCAAGAGAGCGGTCCGCAGTCGTCAAACGAGCTTGCGGCGGCGCTCGGGGTCAGCGCGAGCGCTGCGTCCAAGCTGGCCAAGCAACTCGTCGCGGACGGAAGGGCCACCAGCGAGAAGGTCGCCGGAAACGTAGGTCGACCGACAACACGGTTCAGCGTGCGCTGACGAGTGCCTCAGCATTCGTGCGAGCTACGGTAAAGCTGCCGGCACCCGACGTGCCGTAGCTACCGAGTCCAGTCAACGCGAAGGCACGCAGCCATGCGTGCGCGGCAGTTCGCCGAGCGAAATTTTCGTCGAGCGTCAACCGGACGCGTCCCGTGAGCCCCTCGACTCGATTCCGCTCGGTCTGCTTGGTGGCGGCCGAGGCGAGGTAGGTGGCATCGACGAGCCGGTGGGTGGAAACGTCGGAGTCAACCGTTACGAGCTCCGAGCAATTCCACACTGGAAGCTCGATCGCAACCTCGGTGATCCAACCTTCATCTCGAAGGAGCCGACGTAGGTTCCACGAGGCCGCGTCGAGCAACGTCTCCACGGTTGGCGCTTTCCAAACATGACGCCGCCGGAGCAGCGCTGCGGAGATCACGACATCCACCGAACCGCGGCCGTCGGACGCGCAGGGCGCAAAAATCTCGGACCACCCCTCGGTATCGACCACGGTCCATGACCGGAGTGAGAGCCGCGCCTTCGAGCGCGGGAGCCAAGTCGGGAGTGTGCCGAGTTCGGTCAGACGCTGCTCGACAAGCTCTCGCCGACTCGCCACGTCGGACAGCACCGTGAGGCGCACCGACAGCTCGACCGCGCCACGGGCAGTCTGACGACCTCCGGTTACGGCGATGCGGTGGAGATGGAGATGCCCCGGAAGCACAAGTGCTCGATCGGTCCACGGTTTGGCCCGATGTTGCTCGACCAACTCCCCGATCGCGACATGCTTGAGCCGGGCCGCGACGTCGGTACGGGCGTCGACCGTAAGTGGACCTACGGAATGATCTGCGCGCATACTATCGACGACAAGGCTGAGATCGTAGGAGATCGGCATTAGCTCTCCCTCACAGCGGAGAGCATGTCACTGCCTCCGACTGTGCGTGCTCGCGCTGCGCGGAGCGGATCGCCCCAGCAGCGACCCGGTCTCGGACGTTGTGCCGAAGCACCGTCGGAGCGTCGTCGCCGACCGACCCCCACTCGAAGGTGTCGGACCGGAATGCGAGAGCCAGGGCGTCCAGTTCACGCGTGAGGCGTCCGCCGAATTCGCCGACCGTGACGCCGTCGGGTCCCGGTCGGTGGTCGCTTCGTGTCCACGACCACCCGGCCCACAGGTGTCTTCGTTCTGCCGCCAATCGCAAAGTGTTGTCCATGCCCGCTCGTGACGGACAGCTCCGCGAATCACGTGGCCAACTCGTCGGCCCACTTGGCGAGCATCTCGTGCTCACCGTGTCGATACGCCATCGCGCGCCCCGACGGGAAGTGCACCGCCAGGTCTGCTGAACTCACTGGCTGCTTGTCGCCGATGACTACTGCCAGCGACTGCGAACCGCCGGCCAGGCGTGCCCGACGAATTGTGCGGTCAATTTCGCCGAACACCTTGAGCGTTCCCGACTTCAGTTCAACGATCAGCAATACGAGGCCCTTGATGGCGATGAGATCGAGCTGAGCCGAGTTCTTGGTCGCGCTCGATTGCACCACCAAATCCTTATTCGCGATACACGTCCACCCTTTCGCCTCCAGCGCACGCACAATCGGCGGCGCCTGTTCCAATTCCGACTGTTTTGGCGGGTCAGACTCGCGCAGACCGTAACCGTGCATACCGACCATTTCGCTGATAGCCAAGAAGCCTTGGGGAACTTCGAGTTTCAACTCCGCTCGACCATCTAGGAAGCGCAGGCATACCCAATTCCCGCTGCTGACGGTGTAGGAGACCGTGGTCGCAGCACTTTTGTGAACCGAAGCATTGGCTGATCGCCAGGCTCTGGTCGCCCCGAGAGTCAATGCCTTCGTGCCTCCTGTTGCGTCGAGCCATGCGCCCGTCAGCGTGTTGCGCCTTTGTTCGAGGGAGCGATCAAGTTCCGCCGGGTCGTCGTGAGGGCCACAGGGTGCGAACTTGACCACCGTCGAGAACCGGAGCAACGCAGCGCGCAAAGCATCCATCGCGGAACGCTGGGATAGTCGGAACGCAACGAGGCCATCGGATTCGTCCTCGGCTCCATCGTTCGCAATCGCAGTATGGAGGACAATAATACGAGGCAGCATCGTTCCGTGACGCTCTCTATGGAGATACGCGGCGGCAATCGTCGCAAGTGGGTTCAACCCAAGCGTGACGACAAGCGTGCCCTCGACGCATTCGTCGACACGCAAATCATGCGCATCGTCCGAGCTGTCTTCGACGGTCCCTACGGCTCCACCGAGACTCGCGAGATCGGGCAGCGAGGACGCTGCCGAACCGGGCATCGACCCTCCGGACGCGAACCACGCGGTGAGCGCCTCTGTCGGATCGGTGTCTGCCGGAATCCAGAGCCGACGCTGGCGTGCGAGCGCTTCTCGACCCAGGTGATCGCGATTGTCGAGCGGATCCGTGGACTGCGGTTCCCCGCCGATGACGACACTGCAGGCGAGCGAGCCGCCGAGCCAGCGCGAGAGTTCGGCGAGTTCGGTCTCAGCAATCCCTGCCTGACCGGCCACCCGTTTGATCAACGTCAGTCGCCAACCGCGAATCACTGCAATGGGAACGTCCGTATCGAAGCCTCGCGACTGCCGGACGGGCCGCACCTTCCTCGCAGTGTCGACGGTCCCGACTCCAGCGACCGCTGCTGTCGCGGCAGCGAGGTCGGTTTCCAACGGCGCCGCGCCCTTCGTTGTCGCGATCTCCCAGCCGTGCATGCCGCAGAGCCCTTCGAGAGAGAGGTGCTTCGACGTGTCGACCGGCAACGAAGGTGACCCGTCGCCGGGGACGAGCTGACCGAGGTCATCTGCGACGTACCACGCCTTCGCATCCGCGGTCTTGACGTCGTCCCACACGCTTGCCCATGCCCAGCTCATCGGCTTCGTTCCGCCGGTGTAGGCGAAGTGCGCTTCTGCGAACCACTCCTGCGTTGCCCACTCTTTGGCGGTCGCGGCGATCCGAGCCGGTTCGTGTGCCTCCACCTGAATCTCGCCGCGAAAGGTTCCGGCCCAGCCCAGTTCGATGCACGCTGCATTCAGGCCAGCGAGCGAGGCCGAGGTTTCGACCGAGACAATCGGCACAACGAAAGCCGGCTTCAGCGTCACGATGGCAGCGAGCGCGGCGAGCGGCTGGTTGCCGACCGTGACCATAAGTGTTTCGATCACTGGGCTGGCCGTTCGAAAAACCTGAGTCCGGTGCTGGACACTGCATCACCGAGGTTCTGACGCCCATTGTTGTGCGGCAGGTTCGACTCGTTCTGGGAATACCAAAGTCGCTCGGGCTTGCCGTTGGGGTCAAGTCGCCGGTCCGGATACGAACGAGGCGGAACGAGTGGAAGGTTGTTGTCGTACCCTCGTCGCAGCTGGTCGAAGGCATTAAGAACGCCCTTGTAATCGCGGTCCAGGGTCGCTGCAAATGCGTCGGCAAAACCAAGGGTCGCGGCATTGTCAAGCACAGGCGGCTCGACGAGATCGAGTCCTCGCCAGAACTGCTGCAACGCCTCCGTCGAAGACAACGAGACATCGACCAGTTCCGGCCGTACGACACCGAAGCCGAGCGACTTCCCAAACCCGATGCGGTAGCGGACGGGGCGAGGCAGCGGTTTTGAATCTCGGAACAGCCAAAGCAGCGCACCGAGTTCGAAGGCCGTGAGGTCCTTGACCGACAGCGAGACATCGAAGTTGCCCTTGCGAATCCACGAGTCGATAGATCGGTTCTGGTTGTCGCCCGGCAGCTTCGTGGCCTCCACCGGACCGCGCTGGTACGTCGCGTGCTCGTCGCGTTCGAAGGAGAACCAGCTCGACCGGTATTCGGGACCGGTCGGTGTCACCCACATCTTCTGACCGCGAATTGTGTTACGTCCCTTGCCCCACCGGAGGTCCTGGCGTTCGTCGGTACCGTGAGCCCCACCATTCGACGATGGCGAGCCAGCAAAACGCGGCGAGTTCTTTGGCGACGACTGGACATCAAGCGGCATCCACCTCGGTGTTGCTTCGGATTCGATCACGACCAAGGTCGCCGTATCGACAGCGGCGATCGCGATTCGCGATCGGAAGGCACCACTGCCGTTGTTCTTGACCCACCCGAACATGCGGTCCGCGGGCGAGAGCTGTGCCGGCGAATCGGCTGGGTGAAGCGAAGGGTCGATCGTGTCGACGAGGCTGGAGTCGTGCATCGAGCGCGGGAGCAGTGCTGGGTGCAACGACGCCACCTGCCCCTGCTCAAGGAGCGCGTAACAAAGCATTCCATCGGCAACAGTCCAGTGGGCATCTATGTACGGTGCGATCTGCTGGCTCGGGATGTCCCCGTCGCGTTCCAAGGTTGCGTAGTCCGTCAGCAAGTCGGCGAAGTTCTCGATGATCTTGCTGGTGAGCGCCCGAGTCGGAGCCATTCCGACATTGAAGAACAAGCGCTCATCGTGCTTGTTGCTCGCAGTCATGCCGGTCACGAACGCGATGCCCGTAATGACGTCGTCGGGACCATTGCGGGTGTGGCGGGGAGTCGGAGAATCGATCCGGGTGCCCCACGGCTGACCCGGACGCTGAATCTGCACGACCTGCCAGAAGTCGAAGTTCCTCTGGTGATGCGTCTTTCGTATGCGCGCATTCAGTTCCATGCCGTGATGGGCGAGCACCGCCGCTCGGTTGTGCAACGGGTCCGGATCGAGCAGTTTCTGTCGTAACCAGGCCGCATGCTGCTCCCCCTGAGCAAGACCATTCGCGGCAAGGGTCGTTCCGGTGCCGATGAACATTTCGGCCGTCCACACACCGGCGACCTCGTGGAGCCGACACGGCACGAGACGCTTTGCTGCCGACGGACCGAGGCGATACCCGACCCGCTCGGCATCGCGACCTGAGGGCAGCGTCTGAAAACGCGAGTTGGTGACTGCTCGGACAAGCGAACGCACAAGTCCGCGTGGCGTCGTCGGCTGGATGATCGGTGCCCTCGACTCTGTGGCCTCTCGTGCAATCCGGTAACCGTCGTGGTCGTTGCCGAGGTCGACCGGAAGCTCATGATCGAGGATCAACGTCGGCGTGTCGATGTGGAAGCGGATCGTGAGACGCCCGCTGTAGCGACCCTCCTTCGCACGGTGGTGACCGATCGTTGCAGCAAAGTCTGCCTCGCCGAGATCTGCAAGCGCTGGGTCCTGGCTCGTGCGAGTCGGTGTCGGCACGTAGTGGAACGGGTTGCGGAAGCGCTCGTAGCCATCCAGCGGGAACGTTGCTGCGCCAACCGCTCCAGGGTCCACCGGCGGGACCCGGACGGCGTGCGGAGCGTGGTCGTCGAGGGCGGCTCGCACCGCAACCCTGAACGGCCCGATCCAGCTGTTGTACGCCACACCGTCGTTGCGTGGCGCGAACCCGGAAGATGCCACGGCCGAGTCGACAATGGCTACGAACTGCTCCGTCGTGACGAGTTCGGGATCGATCTCGTCGAGGAGGTCCAGCTCCGTCTTGACACGAGCAGCCACTTCATCGGGCGTTTCGTACTCAACAACTTTCGCGGCACCGACTACCGCTGCGCTCCACGCAGCGAGCTCCTGGTCGCTCGGTCCGTCGAGCACGAGCCCGACAACGTCCCCACCGTTCAACTCGAACCTCACGGGCAACGCGGGGAGCGAATTCGGCAGCTTCAACGGGATCGAGGTGACACCAAATGCCGTGTATAAACCTGCCCGCTCGTTCTCCCTCACCGTACGCGGCTTGAAGTCCTTCCCCTTGCCCCACTGGAGCGAGAGCAAACCCTTCTCAACTTTCAATCGACCCTGCATCAGCCTCGTCCTCCATCGATCACGAGCCCCACGAGGCGCTCATCGAACACTGCCTGATTGCCCCACGCATCGCCGCGCACGTACTCGATCGCTTCGATGCTCAGCCGATCGCCCGACCGGGCCGCGAGCTTTGACCCGACGAGCTGAAATCGACGTGCATCGTCGCCGACTTCGAGGCGGTCCGCCCGTACTTCTGCTACGTCGCCCCAGCAGGCGTAGCGCGTCGGTCGAGCGGAGCATTCGATCTCCTCGACCGCCCAGCCGTCCTGCGCGAGTGGCGTCTCGCTGAGCAGTGTGACCTGTCCGACGAACGGTCGGGTCTCGCTCGTCGCGACCCATCGAAGCGACAGCGACGGCGACCAGCACTCGGCCTCGTAGGCGTCGCGTGTCAACGTTGTTGAAAGCGCCGGCAACGAAACGAGGTCGACGCTGCGCTCAGAACACACCAACGCGAGAACGTCGCTGTCGGTGTCGTGGGCCGTGAGCGCACTGAACAAGGGGGCCGCATCGGCGAACGAGATTCCGGCCCGGCTGGCCCGGAACAATGTGGTTGCGGTGATCGTCATGCGGCACCTTCCTGAACAGGGGCGTCGTCGTACCAAACGGAAAGAGCGCTGCCGAGCTGTGCCCTCCACGCACGACACTCGTCGCCGAACAGGTCGCGAGGCGCAGCGTCGAGGCCGACGCCTGGTGGTGACTCGCCGTCGACCAGTGCAACCGTGACCTCCGAACCGGGCAGCAGCTGACCGAAGCCTTTGCTGGTCCCGAACCCGAATCCGATCACGCCCCTTCGCACATCGCGAAGGATTGAAACGAGAAGACCCAGCAGGGCCTCACGCTCGCCGTCAGGCAACCGGTGGAGATCGACCGTGATCCTCAGCGGCTCGAAGGTCTCGTGTAGGGGTACCAGCGTAGAGAAGAGGAACTTCCCCACAACGCCACCGGTGAACTCATTGATACGGTTGTGCACCATCGTCCGCCAGACGGGCAAGCCCTCGTCATCGAGGATCTTGCGCATCGCCGGCCACATACCGCCCTCCGTCTTGTGGTCGGCATCGACGGCGACCCGGAGAATTCGAGTCCACGATTCCTGACTGATTCGTCTGTGCCCATAGCAATCATCGATGCTTACGGCTGCGACGTGACCGGTCGCATCGTCGTCGTCGGACACCCATCCGAACAGCTCCGTGATCCCACGCACCTCGATCTGGTTGCTGAAATGCAACGGTCCAACCGAATCGACACCCACGTCGTCACCGCAGACGGTGCGGACTTGGTACTCGCCCTGCGAGCGCAACACACCCTTCGCCGAAGAGCCAGCGAGAAGCAGCGACACCGAATGCGTCGGCGCATCGGCGTCCACGACAACCGCGGTCTCCGGAATCGCCATGTTCCCCGACAGCGCCGACTTCGAGAACGTCGCCGTTGCGACGCGCCAGCCGAGCTGGAACCGCAACACGGGCACCACACCGTTGCGAGCGTTGGTCGGCTCGGCGAGACCGGTGGGCCACACATCACGGGCGAGTGCCATCGTCGCCTTCACAAAGTCTCTGCGGTCGTCGACAACCGCATACTCGCGGTCGATCAGTTCGAGTGCGCCGAACCCTCGCGTGGTGCGAGCACCGAAGCGGAGCATTCCCGCCTGCGCTCGGGCAATCACCGTTGCGAAGATCTCCTCGACAAGCAGCCTGTTCCGGTCATCGGTGTCCGCATGGAGCACGACCGTGAAACGTGCGCCGCGGGCGATCACCGAAACGTCGTACTTGATCGTGTCGGCGGCAGCACCGGTGACACGATCGATGCCAACGCCCTGACGCAGCTCGAATACAACGTTGGAGATTGGGGAGTCGTCGACGCTCACGATGCTTGGGCCGTCGTTGTCGCCAATCCCGCCGAAAATCTTGAGGAGCTGAACGCCATTGAACAGACCTGGCCGAGCCAGTTCGTGGCGGATCGAACCAATGATCGCTGAGGCCCGAAGCACCGGGTTGCCCGAACCATCGAGGGTCACCTGTGCGTCGCTGGCACCGCGACCCTCGCCCGAGCCCGGATGCAGAGCGGAGCGGGTCACGAACGACAACGCAAGTCTGTAGTGCAATGGCTCACGCATGGTCGTCTCCTTCGGATTCGTCGCGCCGAACGGTGCCGCCTCGAATCGCGTTGCGGATTGCAGCATCGACGATCGTGACCACCGCCTCCCGCCAGAGCGCGTGCGAGAGGTCTGGCACTGGTGGTAACAGCCCACGCTCCCCGAGGAGTCGTGCGGGGAGGGTGGCAAAAGCAGCGCCGAGTGTCAACGGATCAGCCGCCTGCTCTCGAAGCCCCTTCGGCAACCAGACCGGGTCCTGAGGGCCGGACATCTGCGAGACCGCGTCGCGGAACCCACCGAGTCTGCTGGCCGTGATCGAAGCGGCGCTGTGACCGAGCAACTCATCGAGCTTGGCGATCGCTGCCGCCCGCTGCACCCGACTGCGCCACTCCGCCACGAGAATGCTCTCGGCGAACACGGACTCCGCCAACTCCGACCCGGCTCTCCTTGTCGAAACGGCCTCCGGCGTCGCAACTGAACGTCCGAGACGCGGCTCATCGACCGCTCGGTGGCTGATTCGGATCTCGCCAAATCCAGCTGCACGCCGCAAGCCAAGGCCGACAAGTTCCAAACGCTGCAACGCTGCGGTGCTGACCGGCGAAACGCAACGAAACGCTGCGACGGATCCCGCAGAGATCCCGACCAGCGAAGGATTCGGCAGACCCCAGCGTGCCTTCCACGTCTCCGAACGGAACGGACGCGACCAACAGCGATCGCCAACTTCATCGCGATCCACGGACACAGCAGCGCCGAGTAGATCGCCAAGTATGTCCGCTACACCGCCGAGCGACGTGATCGGCGTGCCATCACCGGTCAGAACGAGGAGCGGCGACACGCACCACAACGTGAACGCCTCGACGGTCTCGGAGGTCAGGGGCCCGGCGCTCGACACCACCGATCCAAGCGAGATGTGAACCCGCCCGAAGTCATCCTTCTTCGACGTGCCCACACGGTCGGTCTGCCCGTCTCCGCCGAAGATCGAACGCAGCGCGGTCGCGACTGATGACGTCGCAATGATCACCGAACGGAACACCTCGCCGTCGTCGAGCGTCTCGTAGGAATATAGGCCGCCGACATCGGAGTGCGTGCGGCCACGTGAATCGTCGATCGTGTTCATCGTTTCAACACGTGTAGGCAGCGCCGCTCGATAGGTCGGCACGCTCGACGAACGATCGTCGGCAATCCAACCGGACCGGACCTGCTGGAACATTGCAATATCCGGTCTGACCGGAACCACGTCACCAGCCAGAAGATTCACGACTCCTGCACCGCCAGCACCCAACGGCGCATACGACGTGCCCATGGACCTGAACTCGCGGCGGGTTTCGTAGAACGAGAGCGGAACCGGCAGACCTCGACTCCCGCCGACATCGGGCAAGGCGTTGCGGATCTGGAGCGTCCCCGCGTCGATCATCGGGTCGGGATCGATCCCCACGCGGCGCAACGCGCCAGCGACGATCGGCAACAGACGTGCACCCGGGATGCAGTCAAGCGTTCGGGTCACGTTACCGACGACCACGTCTTCGATCACCAACGGATCGATGGCCGAAATGACCAACTCCAGCAGTTCGATCTCGCCATCCGACTCGCGCACCGGGGTCGGGACCGGGTCGGGAAGCGCGATGCGCAAATCGGTCACGGTCGTGAGTTCGGTCAGCGCCCACACCAACACGTCATTCGCCGGATTGATCTGCGCGCGTATGAAATCTGGGATTTCGAACCGAAGGGCAAATCGTCCCATGCCGCGATTGCGTTTGCCACCGATTCGGCGGAGACGCTCCGCGCTCACCACGAGCAACGCGAGTGCCCGTGCACGTTCGCTGTCCGAGATCACCGAGAGATTCAAGTCAACCCTGCCATGCAGCTCGGCTCCCCGCCGTACCACCTCGGTCCTGCGCAGCGTCTTCGACATCGCGACGCCCGACTCCTCGATCGCGGTCTGCGACACGACCATCGCGACGTGCGGCTGGAGATCATTCGCGTCGAGCGCGCCGACAACATCGGGCGCGAAGTCGGCCGAGCGCACCGACACCGCAGCCGGGCGTGGACGTCCTCTCGATGCCCGCCCCCGAGTCGGTCGACTGTTGCGTCGAGCAGCACCATCCTCCGCAGGCGTATCACCGAAGAGAACTCGCACGAGATCCGCAAGCGCGTCCCCCGCCGGTTTGGCTGCAAAGGCTTCGGCGACGTTCTCCGCCTCCCATCGCCACACACCCGTCAGCGTCTTCGCGGGCAGGTACGGCAGCTGCGTTCGACGGCGACGCTTCACGAGCCGGTCGACGTCGCCCGGACGGCCACGGCCGCTGCCGACATGCCATTCGCTCGCAAACGTGACCGAGTAGTTCATGGTGACGTTCATGTTCAGACCTGGTTCCTTGCGATGGTCATCGCATCGAGTAGCGGCGTCGTGCGGACCGTCTGCCCGAAGTACAGGCTTTTATCGTCGGCGTAGAGACCCGGCTGCAGCCCGCACCGTTCCTCGACGAGCCCGAGCTGCTGGTCGGCGACATCGTGCCCGAGGAACAACGCCTCCCGGAGCGAGTAGAGCTGGGCGGTCGTGAGCGCTGAGGTGCGCTCATGCGCCCCCATGCAGCAATCGACCCGACCACGCAGCGCGTCGTGAGTACGAATCTCGATGTCGCGTGGGAGCGGGCTCGACCATCGCGGATCGCTCCCTCGGACGTAGACCGGTCGGTGACAGAGCAACTCGTTCTCCCCGCCGATAGTGAGATCGTCGAGAACGGACTGCCATGTCACCGCCACGCTGTCGTGGATGTCGTGGAACTCCCAGGCGGAGAACGGGAGATTGGCGACCGCGACCGCTCGCTTCGCCTCACGGCAAAGGTCGACTGCGAGGCCCATGGAAAGGCTCAATGGATAGGTCGCTTTCGTCCATACGACTCCCGCACACGATGTGAGCGGGACCGGCGGCTTGCCTGGTTCGGCACGCCGCGCACCGACGTCCATGTGAGCGGCGGTGTGCCGCTCGAACGCGCCGAGATACTGGCCAACGAAGTCGAATGCGTCCTGGCCGCGACAGATCACCGTCGTGTCGTCGCCACCGGAGAGGATCGGCACGAGCTTCAGCTGCCACGGATTCTTGAGGGTTCTGGTGAGCGTTGCAAGAGCGTCGTTGAAGGCCTTCGAGGCGCACACATCGACGCCTACGGCAAAGCGACGGAGAGCGTCGAGCGGGTTCTCGCCCGGCAGCGTCAGTGAATTTGGGTCGGCGAACACAGACCCGAGACCGTTCGTATCGATGTGCACGAGGGCAAGGCGATCGCGCTCATTGGCGGAATCGTCGAACTGCTCGATGCTTCCAGCGAGAGTTCCGGTCGGGTCGTTGCGAAGCCCTGCAATGTCGTCGAAACGCCAGCGCGCATCGGCAACGACCTTGCGCCGAGCGACCGACGAGTCCGAGAGCAGCTCCTCACGTTTTGACACGGAGTTCGTCACCCGTCGGTTCGCAACGCCGCCCGTCGCCACGCACGTGGCAATCACCGGCCGTCGACGCCCTCGCAACTGAGTCGATGTGCTCTGCGTGCGCCCGCGATCGAGAAGGCGATGGACATCGCCGATCGCCTTTGCAGCCGCAGTCGGATCGGACAGTTCGGCCTCTACCCACACGCCGCGGAGATCGAGTCCGGGTGCCTCTTCGATGGCGCGCTTCGTAAGTTTGCTGATGATCTTGCGAGCGAGCGTGGGGTCAGAGACGATGACCAACGCCTTCCCGCTCGTGGACATCACCACCGACGCGTTTGCGCCTAGGTTCGCGTCACCTAGCAACGTTGAAGCTCTGGTCGTCACATCGTTCGACCAGCGACACTCATTCGCGTCGAGCTCGTTCAGGGCCTCGAACAACCACTCCGTCGTGGAGCGGGCCAGAAGTTCCGAACCGCCGACCACGTCTCGGAGACGGTTCGAGGAGAACACCCAGTCCTGGTTGCTGGACGTTTCGATGAGCACCAGGGTCGTCACCGGTGGACTCCCAAGCAGGCAGGCAGCGTCGTCATTCGGGCAGCCTCGCACGGCGCTGCAAAAATGCCGCAAAGACCCACCAGCGCACGCGCTGGCGGGTCCTCCGCCCCTCACTACGCCGCTTCGCGTATAGCCGCGAAGAGAGCCGGGTCCAGCAGGCCGACGTCTGCAAACGACGGGCTCGTGACAATGTCGTACGGCGTGGGGACGTGACGCTGCCGTAGGAGCTTGTCGAGGAAGTACTGCTCGACAAGAACGGGCAGCGCCGGCGGGAGTGGGATCGCGCCACCCTCGTGGGATTCGGAGACCGCGTGCAGATCGGGCTGGTCGAGCCCACCGGGGTGGACAATCTTGCGCATCCACCCGACCGGATCAAAGCCCGGCGCGCTGTTGCTCGCGAGCAGGTCCACGAAGCGCACAAGCGCATCGCGCCACTCAGTCAGCGTGCCGATGCGCCGCGTCGGCATCACGATCGACCATGACGAACCGTCGGGTCCGGGCTCCTGATTATCAAACGCCGCGAGCATGAGGTCGACGCACACTGCGGTGTTCGAGCGACCGACCGTGGCCGCCCCGAGTCGGAAGAGCTGATCCATCCGACTTGCGAATCTCCGTTTGCGTTCTGCGTCGTAGGACTCGAACAGCGGGACACATCGCACGAGCGACACGAGGACGATGTCCACGAGACGGTCAGCGGCATACATCGGCAGCGACGCTCCGAACGTTTTGACCGCGTCCACGATGAAGTCTTCCGCTCCGGGCGTGCGCGGGCGGCGAACGAGGACCAACTCGGGGGCGTCGTCGTAGTCTTCGAGACGGGCGATGCGGAAGCCGTCGAAGTTCTGTTCGGCGAACCAGATCCCGGTGCCATCGACACGTACGACCACCGCAGGGTGGTCGAACATGCAGCCGTCGATCTCGCGGATTCCGGCGGAGACCGGGTGTCTGCCGCGAAAGCACAGCAGGTCACCAACACGTACATCGGCGAGAAGGACCGGTTCGCCTGGGTAGGCAGCGACGACGTCGGCGACCGTGGAGGTACCGGTCGCTGGCAGACTGGGGAGGGTTGCGGAGGTAGGTTTCGGTGGCACGTTGCACTCCTTGGTTGAGGTGTGCAGCCGTGACGGACAGCTCTTCGCCGGGGGCCCGGACGGGTCGTCCGTGCCGGGACATTTGTGCTTCTCAGCGGGGTTTCGGTCCGTTACACTTGACCTTGGCTTCTTCGACATCGACTCATTTGGTCCAAGCTCGCAAGTCGCATGGTTACGTCGGGCCGTTTCGGGCCTGCAAGCCCCCGCCATTGGCGGGGGCTACTTTTTTGCCCTCATGGACCGCTACGCCGTTTTCGTCGATGCCGGATCGCTGCTCTCGTTTGTCGCGAACGAGTGCACCGGCGAGCAACACCGCCGACGCATTCGCATCGACCCGGACCAATTCATACGCGCGCTTATCGACTGGTCGAACGAGGTGGTCGGACTGCCGCTGCTCCGCCTCTACTGGTACGACGGGGCGATGGACGTACCGACCAGAGAGCACCGGGCGATTGCCGCGATGGACGACGTGAAGCTGCGCCTTGGACGGGTCGTGCAGGGCAAACAGAAGGGCGTCGATGCGCTTCTCTACAGTGACCTGATCGAGCTCATTGAGCATCGAGCAGTCGTGACGGTGCTGATCATTGCGTCCGACGGCGACTTCGTCGAGGCGGTTGAACGCTGCCAACGACGTGGCCTCAGGGTCGAGCTGGCGGCCGTCGCACCACAGAGCGTCGAGATCTCAGGCGAGCTGCGCAACGCGGTCGACGCCCTTCGGACGATCCCCATGGACCTCCTACGCCCCTTCGTTTCGGTCGTTCCAGTCGCTGCGGTCGCTGCTTCCGCTTCCCCGCCCGCGGGTTCGGGCACGGTCAACAAGTCTGCTGCAGGCTCGTCGGGCTCACCGAAGGAAGCCATCATGAGCCGCGATCCCGACGTCGCTCGTGAGGCGCAACTTACGATCGACGTTGACGCACTCGTGACCCAGCTCGCCACCGCTGCCCGTGACCTGCTCGATCCCGCTGCCGCGATTGCGCTCATGCAGGACTTCCCGGCCATTCCGCACGACCGATTCGGGGAAATGATGACCAAGAGCAGCGCGCTCGTTGGTGCCCGGCTCTCCGACGGACTCAAGCAGCGTCTGAAGACCAATTGGAGGGCAGCGTTCAAGGCGCGCAACGAGGAACTGAAGCGGCAGACGCTCTAGCTTTGCGGATCTTTTGCGGACCGGGGTCACACTTGGATTGAGACCGACCAGGAGGTCCGCATGCTGTTCCCCGTGCCCGCTCGGATGCGGATCGTCGAGGTGTTCGTCCAAGTCCACGTGCTGCTCACGGAGTGGGAGGCCCGACAACGAGCATTCGCTAACGCCGTAGGTCGGCACGACACGCCGGACGCTCCATCGTCGCTCGACGATGCATCGCAGGTCGTTCTCGCACGGCTCCGCGGCCTCGTCTCCGCGATGCAGCGAGTCGATGACGACGATCTCGCGACAGTGGGCCTGCTCGGTCCCGAACTCGACCTCAAGATCTCCAGCTTCGACGCGGCCGTCGCGTCCGAGCGACACAACGATGCACTCCGCATCGCAGCGATTGTCGTCGGCGCAGTCGGGCGAATCCCCGGTTTGGGTGCGCTTGCCACGCCGGTCGACGACTACCTGAGCATCCTTCCGTCGACAGCGCAGCTCACGACGGGCGGTCGATAACCCTGTCCGGTACGCGGCGGTGCCCGTGACCTTTCTTGGCGAAGCCCGACGCGACATCAGCGCGGGCGCGCAACACGACCGCATCCGCTTCCGCTTCCGCTTCCGACCCAAGACTCGACCTGATCGCCGCACCATCGTGCAGCAGTCGTGCTCGCCACCTGGGCGCGCGAACGCGTTGCGCTGCGTCGCTTGCCGCGGCCAGGAAGTCCTCCACGCGGGCGTCTCCACACAACGCGGCGAGCATCGCTCGATATCGGTCGGTCGGACCGAAACACGCAATCGGCGACATGCCGACCACCACCATCGCCGAGTCGTCGCTCCCGTAAGCCGTGAGCAGATCACCGGCGAGGGCGACGTTCTGCACGTTCCAAATGATCTGCGCGCTTATGGCAAGGATTGGCCCGCGAACGATCGCGTTCGTCGCCGACGTTGCGTGACCGACGAGTGCGGGCAGGAGCGGATCGCCCGCGTTCACCTCGCCTCGAAAGGATCGGTCGAGCGTCGAGGTGAACATCGCAAAGCCCCGCTCACCCTCGTCCTGACCTGGAACCGTGAGCGACGGACGGGCGTCGAGTGCGTCCTGCCAGCGCATGGCGAGCAACGAGCACCGACGGGCGAGCGCCGCGTCCGCAACGTCATGCACTCGAGTGATTGCCTCGGCTGCATCGAGATGTGCCCACCAGGTCTCGGGATCGCCGGACAGGTCGGCGTGCGTGCTGGCAATCGCGTGGCGCGCCCAACGATCGATCGGGCGCCCGGCACGGATCGCGAACTGCGCGATCTCATCGACGAGCGCTCTCCACTGCCTGCCATCCCCCCTCACAAGCGCTGCTCTCGACGCGAATGCGAGGCCGTCTGCATGTGCGTCGAGGTCACCCAGTTCGTCGGAGAGCCGCAGCAGCGCGTCTATTCGCGGTCCCACGGCCCCAAGACCGGCGGCCGCCGTTGTGTGGAGGTGCAGCAGCGCCCGGTTTGTAACCATGGTGATGATCGGGGCGTTGTCGTGGGCGTGTGCTTCCAGCCAATCGCTGCTCGACGCGACCTGCTCGTCGTCGCGGCCCGTTTCCAAACCTATTCGGCAGACATACTCGGCATGAAGCCGCGCCAAGACCTGAGGGTCAGCGTCGGGGCCAACGATGTCGATCGCCCTGCGAAGCAGCGCACCGAGGCGCTCCTCGCCGAAGAATGATCGGCCCGACCCTTCGGCGAGCAAAGCGATCTCGGCGACCAACGATGTGTCGCCGCGAACCGCCGCTTCGTCGAACGCCGTCTGTCGAGCGTCCATCGCAGCGGCCCAATCGTCTTCGGCGGCTCGCAAGCGAACGAGGACCGGGTCGTCGAGGGACTCCGCGTCGCCGACCTCAAGCTCTTCCGAGCGGACTGGCTCGGGGTGGAGAAGAAGCAGTGACCGTTCGAGGTTTGCGACCACGGGCGATGGAAACGACCCGGTGGTCTCCTTGAGATGACGGCGGAAGAATTGATACGCGCGCAGAGCTTCCGGGACGCGCCCATCGTCGGCCAACGCACGCATCAGCAGCTCGGAACGACGCTCCCGGTCGGGAGCTTCGGCCACGAGCCGCCGCAGGGAAGCGACGGCGAGCGACACCTCACCGCTCGCGAGCAGTTGCCCGGCAAGCAACTCCTCGGCTGTGGCGCGCCGCTCCACGAGCCACTCCTTGTCGGACGCCCCCGGAGCGAAGTCGAGGCCGTGATAGGCATCGCCGCGCCAGAGGTCCAACGCCTCCTTCAGGAGGAGCACAGCGGTACCGGCTTCCCGATTGGCTGCAGCAGCATCGGCGCGTCCGCACAACCCGGCGAACTGATCGATGTCGATCGCGACTGTTGAGCGGAGACGCACGAGTCGATCCGCAACGTCAAGGCCGCTTTCTCCGACACGCTTGCGCACCTCCGCGGTGTATGTGCGAAACGCCGAGTCGGCGGTCGCGATCGGCTCGCCCGACCAAAGCTCGTCGATGAACTGATCGACCGTAACGGTCTGCCCACGATGCGCCGCTAACAGCGCAACGAACCTGGCCAGCATGCCCGATGGCCGCCACAGCTGCCCGTCGCTCTCCACCTCAACCGGCCCGAGGCAGCGGATCACCACTCGCTCAACGACTACGCCCTGTCGCACGGCGACACGATACGCGTCCTCGGCCCTGCGTGCACGGTCGGAAGGTGTCCGTCATGCACGGTCATGGACCGCGCTAGCTCGACCGACCCTCCCCGTGCCATCCCGACCGATCCACCCGACGCCGCGCTGCGTCGGTACGCGGAAGCGATCGACCGGTACCTTGCCGCGCCTCGTCGAGCAGAGACCTGTTCTGTGTCCGGTACCGGTGCCGTGGCGGAACTCGAAGCCCGCGCCTGCGTGGACCACGACGTCCGTCATGCCATCGCCGTGTCGTCGGGAACAGCCGCACTGCTTGGAGGGCTCCTGGCGCTTGGCATCGAGCCCGCCTCGCACGTTGTGACGCTCAGCTCGGACTGGCCCGCCGGAGCAGCCGCGGCCCGGGCGATCGGTTGCCACGTCACGACCGTCGGCTCGTGGGACCAGCTCCCGATCGAGATGCTGGAATCCCATATCGGCCGGCGGTGCACGGCGATCGTGGTGGCCTCGCCTGGGCGGCAGACGGAGCACCTCGATATTTGCGAACGCCTGGCGGGCCGAGGCGTCGCGGTTGTCGAAGACCTCGCGAACGTTTGGGGACAGCGTCCCCTCGCCGGGATCGCGGCGACTTCGCTCGGTCCGGGCAAGACCATCGACGCGGGGGAAGGCGGCCTCATTCTCACCAACGACGACGATCTTGCGGCGGTTGTCGAGCGCCACACCCAGCACCCGAACCGGCAGCGGCTACGGGGAATTGCCCCCTCAACCTATGCACCCCTTTGCATGCGCATGCACCCCGTCGCTGCGGTCGTGGCGCTGTACGAGATCGGGCGGCGGGCGCTGACTCACCCCGGACGCTGACCGACGACAGTCGCTGACTGGAGCTGTCCGTCACCGAATTCGGCCAGACGCCCCGCCAGGCATCCGCGACTCACCCTCCTACAACTCTCCGTCAAAGGACCCGCCATGACCACTCGAACCACTCCGCTCAGCACTCTTGACCGGCCGAGCGTCGTTCGTGCGATCAGAACCCGCAAACGACGGCTGGCCGCGACACTCGTCCTCACTGTGACGGTATGGGTCGGGGGCGTCGGCTCAGCAATCGCTGGCGGCGTGGCGACCGCCGGCGGCACCGCCGACATCGTCGCTTGCGAGGACGTGTCACCCTCGTTTCCCGCCGACACGCGACTTGCCTTCAACGAGGCGCTGATCGAACGACTCCGGACCCACGTGGCAGCACCGGCACCGAAGATCCGCACAGGGGCCAGCACACGCCGAGGCGTAAACGTGGTCGTGAGGCCGATCGGGAAGGCGTCCTATGCAGCCGCGAACAGCTTCGAGGTCCGCCTCGATCCGCTCCCGCGGAGTACGCCACTGCGCGACGACGAGTCGGTAGACGCGACGCTCGCCCGCCTCCGCACGACGAAGGAACGCACCGCACGGATGGCGAGCAACGAGACCCGCATCGAACAGTTCGCGAATGGACTTCGCTCCTGGGACCCGCCGTTCAGGAGGGGCAGTGACATAACCGGCTGCCTGCTCGCCGCAGCTGATCTTCTCGGACGACGCTCCCCGCAGCTCTATCTGGTGACGGATCTCCTTGCCACAACACCGCCGCCCGCAACGACGAGTATGCCCCTCACGGGGGTCGACGTCACGGTCATCCAGACCTGTCGCGAGGTGGTGGCCTGCGAGGCCCTCCGCGTCGAGTGGCAGGACCACCTCTCAGCCCTCGGGGCCAAACACGTGCGCTTTGCCCGACCTGAGCAGATCACCGACGTGGTCGCGCTGCCGCGATGAGCAGCGTCACGTCGAACCGCCCGCTGCAGCTGTCCGTCATCGCTCGCAACGTCAAGCAGCACGAAGCCAACCCGCACGAAACAAACCCACATAGGGAGCACTCCTCATGACGACCACCGGCCTGACCATCTACATCGCCCTCCTCGTCGGTCTCGGCCTCATCGCAGGAGTGGTGATTCTTCTCCGCCAGTTTGGCGGGAACTTCTTCCAGCAGTCGGTCGCCATGCTTGCGACCATCGGGACGCACGCGGAGCGCTTCCTTCGACGGGGCGCAACGACTGCCGCGCAGCGGCGAGCCGACGTGCGCAAGGAACTTGAAGAAGTTGCCTCGAACCGCAAGGGGATCATCCTCCTTGGCTTGATGACCTTCCCGGTCTGGCTCCTTGTCGTACGCACCGCTCGCCGCCTCGACGCCCAGTTGCTCCACGCCGTGTTCGAGAATGCTGCGCTCGCAAACGGCATCTCCTTCGTACTCGTGGCGTTCACGTCGCTCGCCGGATTCATCGTTGTTGAGCTCATCTCGCCCGTGAAGTTGCCGTTCTTCAACGCCTCCACTCCTCGGGGGCGGGCCGGTCTCGCGGCGGCCCTCCTCGTGTTGGTGCCGGTCATCGCAACGATCCAGATAAACCTTGCGAGTGATCGCGCTGAGACCATCCGGACGAGCGCCATCGCGAGCGTCAGCGCCGACTCCCGGACACTGACTGAGGTACTCAAGTCGACGACCGCACCCGACGAGCGAGCCGTGTTGGAAAGCCGCCTCGGCGCGCTG
Source organism: Acidimicrobiia bacterium (assembly GCA_043720395.1). Lineage (GTDB taxonomy): Bacteria > Actinomycetota > Acidimicrobiia > Acidimicrobiales > JANYDT01 > JANOYY01. The sequence goes on along the minus strand of JAYSSR010000106.1, from coordinate 33,546 downwards.
AGCGACAAGCGCGAGGTCATCAATGCCAACGCCGAGAGGCAGCGTCGCAACGGCATCACGGGTGCTCTTACGGCCGCTGCCGTCGAGGCCATCACGAGTTTCTCGCTGCCGATCGCGTTCCTCGTCGCGCTCGTGGCCGGCCTGTGGCTGATCGACGGAATCCTCGGCTTCGCGGCCGGAGCGATTGCACTCGCCACCCTTCTTGTTCGAGCGCTACCGGGTCTCTTCCGGCGTGCTCGGCCCGCGGCCGCGGCGGGCCTCGGCCTTCCGGTAGGGCCGGGAACTGCGGCCGGGGCAGGAGAGCCGGGCGGACCGGCACTGCCGGTTGCCTCGGCGGCGGTTCCTGCGGGCACGGGTCCCGCGGGCACTCCAGCGGCAGGAGCGGCCCAGGGCACATCTGCACATGCGCCTGGCCCGGCGAGGTCGGCGCAGGCTGCTGGCCCTGTTGCCGAACGGCCGACGGCGGACTCGGCTAGTCCGTCGAGCCCTGCTGAACCCACCGCAAGCTCCAACACGGGCTCGACAGCGCCGCCTGTCAACACGACGCGACCGCCAACCCGACGCGCCGCGTTCTAACGCCTGCGCAACGCCTCTCAACCTCACACCGACCAACACCACCAACACCAAGGAGAACAGATGTCCCGAACCACGACCGCCACGATCCTGCTGACGCCACGCGTCCCGCTCCGCCTGCGGCTCGCCGCATTCGCCGACCTTTCGAAGCGACTCGACGTCGACAGCGCAGCACTCGCTCTGACGTGTGAATCGCTCCCGCTCGCTCGCGACCTGCAGCTCCGAACTGCCGCGCCGCTTGCGACGGGCAACGTCAGCACACTGCTCGCCGAGCTGCCGTCGACCCTCGTGGACCTTGCGAACCCAACACCGACGATCGACGATCGCCATCGTTTGGAACGCACCGTGGAGCTGCTCACCAAAGCCGACCACCTGGTGCTGTGCAACGCCGTGGCGGACACGATGGTTGAACTCGGTCTCCACACCACCGCAGCGTCCGACGTCATTGCAACCGCCTTGCACGGACAGGCCGGGCCGCAGCACGTTCTCGCCGTGATCGTCAACGGCACCTTGGAACTCGACGTACTCGGCTGCGAGGGAACGACCTGCGAGCCCATCGTCGAGCGTCTCTTCGAGGGACTCGCGCGGCGTGGCATCAGCGTCGACGAACTCGACGCTCGAGCGCACGCCGATCCCGAAGGAGGGCACCTCATCGCCGTGGCGGCAGCGGCGGCTTTCGCCACCGACGCATCGTTGGAGGAGGGTGCCATAGCCGCACGGGGCGTGACCGAACAGGGCGCTCGACGCAAACGCTCCCGAGCCGGGGCCGCAGTCTCGCGGGCGGAGGTGCGAAATGGCTGAGGTGCAGCCGACCGGGCTATACCCGCAGACCGCCTCGATCGCCGATGCACTGACCGACGCTGCGGCCTGCAATCGGCCGCTCGTACTCAACGGACCGGGCGTTCACGACGTGCTGATCGACCATGACGGTGTACCACTGCGAATCGACGCGCTGCTCGCGGCGCTGATCGAACGCAGCGGGCTCTGGGGGCTCATCACGTTTTCACCAGCGCGACGGGCGAGCGTCGTAATCGAGGGACCCGACAGCGCGAGTGTGCCGCCCCTCCCCCGCCCCGACGACGACGCCGACGAGATTCTTCGACGCCTCTCCTGTGCAACCGAGCGTGGCTACGCCGTCGTGATCGACCATGTCGACGACCTGTTGGGAATGTCGGCGACGGGTCCCTCGACGCATCCTAGCGACCGCGTCGCTCGCGAGATCTTCGATAGCCACGGGCTCACGTCGGACATCGACCGACCACCGGCGCCACTGGTCGGCATCGACCGGTCAGGTGAACTCGGAGCGGCGCTGGCCACTCGACACGGGCGGCCAATGGTCCGCAGCGTCGCGCTACCCAACCACACGACCCTCACGGCAATCGCCGTTCTGCTCGACGAGCGGTCCAAGGTGGATGACGGCACCTTCGCCTCCCTACTCGAGCCCGCGAGCTTGATCGCAGCCGCTGGTCGGGGCCTCCGCTGCGACGACCTCGTTGACGTGAGCCGCCGATGTGCTGCCCGGAGCGTTGTGATGAGCACCGACGAAGTGTTGCGCCTCAAAGCCGAAGAGCTCCCTCGGAGGTCTGGCGGAGTGCTCCGCTTGCACGACACCACGACGCTGCCGCCAGCGTCGGAGATGACGCACGTAACGCGCCTTGTCGACGAGCTGTCGAAGTCGGCCCATTGGCCACTTGGCGTCTGCCTTGCCGGTCCCCCCGGCACCGGCAAGAGCTTCAGTGCCATGCTCATCGCGCATCGCCTCGGGCTTCCGTTGGTCAGCCTGAACCTCGTGATGAACTCGCTCGTCGGCGAGTCCGAACGACGCATTCAGGCTGCGCTCGAAACGGCCGAAGCGCTGGCACCCGTAGTCGTGTGGATCGACGAGATCGACCGCATGTACCTCGGGCAGCGAAGCGAGGGCGGCTCCTCCGACGGCGGCACATCCGAACGGGTCCAGGCCGCTCTGTTTTCGTTCATCGACCCACGCCACGCGGGCAGCATCCTCTTCTGTGGAACGTCGAATCGCGTCGATCTGCTCGATGGTGCTTCGCGTGACCGGTTCAAGACGGTCGTGCCACTGCTTCTGCCGACACCATTCGAGCGGGCCTCGCTGATCACCGTCTTGGCGCGGCGAGCCGGGGTCCCGCTGGAGGACGAGTCTGCGGCCAACGGAGTTGCAGGGCGACCTGAACTCGCGGCGGTCACGGCGCGCGACCTCCACGACCTTGTCGCAAAGGCCTGTCGAATCGCGGGGCCCGCAACCCATATGCGCGCAGATCATCTCCACGCGGCGCTCGACCGGTCGATTCAGCGGGACGAGAGCGCGACGTCGGAGTTGATGACGCTGCACGCGCTTCGACTCTGTGCGGACCTGGACTTGCTGCCGTGGGCAGCTGGCGCGCCAGTCGGGGACCCCGACACGTACCCGCCATTCGTGTTTCCGCTCCTCGACGCCCTCAGCTGTCCACGGCGGGAGGCGATCGACGAGCGACTCCGGGTGCTCGGGTCTCGGCGTTGATCGCTGACGGTCCGATGTCTATAGCGTTGGAGCGGTGGTCACTACGCCCGAGCGGCGAACGAAACACGAAATTCTGAGGCATCGGAATCGGTCTTAGCCCTAGCGCCCCTACAGATCAGGCGTCGGCCGCCGCACCACCGACGTCCTGCGAGCTGTCCACACGGGCGATCAGAATCAACACTTAGTTGTGTGACAGTTGCGCTGTCGTGTGACAATTGAGCGCTGCGCATCAGTGAGCCGTTCGGACCGCTCGAGCCGTCGGATCAGAATCGAACTCCCGTGTTGGCTGGTGCGGCCTATCAAGCTGGTTCGTCGCTCAGCCCGCGAACACTTCGGACCAAAGTCGAGCGACGGCATCGTCAACGATTGGCCGGATCACCGCCAGTTCGCGTTACGTTCACGCGCCGCCAGTTCGCTTTTCGTTCAGCCGCAAGAGCGCCCACGAAGTCAGCGTCAGGTCGGAGCATCCTAGTAGTTGACAACTGTTGATAACAGTTGACAACTGTTGATAGTCAGGACATGCTGAACCAATGAGTGGGAACACGATGAGCTTCGCCCTACCGGAGTCACTCCGTGCGTATATCGACGATCGAGTACGGACGGGTCAGTACGGCAACACGAGCGAGTACCTGCGAGACCTGATCCGACGAGACCAGGAAGATCAAGCGCGGGCATCGCTTCGACACCTCATCGCGGAGGGACTCGCTTCAGGACCCGGGAAGCCGCTGACGCGTGCGACCACGGCCGATCTGCGCAGGAGAGCGTTCGGATCCGTGTCGTGAAACAAGCGCGCCTGCGCCCCAGAGCCGAACAAGATCTCGTGGATCGGGCGCAGTACTACGCAGAAGTCGAAGATCAGCGACTCGCCGAACGCTTCTTCACCGCTGCGCTCGCAGCGCTCAAGCCGATTCAACGGATGCCAGGTCTGGGCTCAATGCGAATCGGGGAACTCTGTGACGTGCCAGGCCTGCGCGACTGGCCGGTGAAGGGTTTTCCCGTTCGCTGGTTCTACTTCGACCGCGAGGACCACCTCGACGTCGTCCGACTGCTCGCCGATACTCAGGACGTGGCAGCGCTACTCGGGTAGCGAACACCCAGCGTGCCCAGCGTCCACGCGAGAAGTTCGTCGGCACTCCACGTGTTAATCACGCGCTCCAGTGGCACATCGCACTCGGCGGCGCGATCGCAACCGAACGGCTGCCACTCCAATTGACCCGTTGCATGCGCATCGGAATCGATCGAGAAGTAACAACCGTGCCGGATTGCCTTGGCCAGCAATGCCCGTGGCGGATCGAGACGCTCCGGACGGCAGTTGATCTCGACCGCCGTGTTGAACTCCGCGCACGCCGCGAACACAAGGTCGGCGTCGAATACGGACGGGTCGCGCTTGCCGATCATCCGTCCGGTGCAGTGCCCGAGAATATCTACATGTGGCGACTTGACCGCCCGCAACATCCGCGAGGTCATCGCGGCACCGTCCATCCGCAGCTTCGAGTGCACACTTGCAACCACGACATCGAGACGCTCCAGCACGTCGTCGTCGTGATCGAGCGTTCCATCCTCCAAGATGTCGACCTCGATCCCGGTCAAGATCCGCAACCCCGCCGTGGCACGGAGCATCTCCACTTCAGCGAGCTGTTCCTCCAGACGCTCCCTGCTCAAGCCGTGCGCAACGGTGAGCCGCGGCGAATGGTCGGTCAGCACGATGTACTCGTGCCCGATGCTCGCAGCCGTGCGCGCCATGGCCGAGACGGTTGCACCGCCGTCGCTCCAGCGGCTGTGCAAATGGCAGTCGCCCCGAAGTGCAGCAAGGTAGCGCGCGCCCTCGGCCGAGATTGGTACCCGCGTCTCCGACTCGATCTTCGCCAGGTACGTGGTCTCTCCGCGCAAACACTCAGTGATCAGCCGAGCGGTGGAGCTGCCGATGCCGTCGAGCGAAGTGAGCGTGCCGTCGTCGGCACGCATCTCGACCTCGACCGGATCGGTAGCCCGTACGACCTCCAGCGCTCGTACGAATGCCTTCGTCTTGAACCCACCCTCGTGCGCGCGGTCAAGACAGTGAACGACCCGTTCAAGTGCTTCAACCGGCGTCATGACCAACATGGCAACACTAGAACGGTCGGCGTCAGCCTCCTCCGCCGGACTTGCGCATCCCCCGCACGAGCAGCGTCATACGAACGAGCAACACGACGGCGACACCGAAGAACACTGCGCGTCCGAGTTTGTCGTTGGTCACGAAGAACAGCACGACAGCGGCGGCAAACACCACGGTCAGCAAGGCGAGTCCGAGGCGGATTTTGCGGCGGTCGACGACAGGAGTTGGATCGCTCATGTCGTCACTCTTGCACCAACACGCGTCAAGACGGACGCGTCGGGACGCGAAACAGCCCGAAAAACAGCCCGAAAACGCCCTGAGAACACGCACGAAACACAGCATTTACCTTCGAGTGACGCCACGGTCACCTCCGGTCCCTACCTTCATTGCACCGGTGCAGTACTGCGCGGCACCGGATCACCACCGTCGCTTTGAAAGGACCCGCATGAACCGTCCCCAAACTTCGCGCTTGACGAGAGGACGTCGACTCGCTCGCCGCTCCCTCGTCGCCGGAACGGGCCTCGTTCTCAGCTCCGCTCTCGTCCCCATGATCGCGAACGCGCAGGAAGCGACGCCCCTGCCGATCACGGGTCAGCAGGTCAACCTGTTGTGGACGGTGCTCGGAGCGGTCCTCGTCGTCTTTATGCAAGCCGGGTTCGCGCTCGTCGAGACCGGCTTCTGCCGAGCCAAACACGCCGCCCACGTCATGTCGACGAACTTCGCGATCTTCGGGCTTGGTTTTGTGGGCTACTACATCCTCGGCTACGGACTGATGTTCGGCGGCTACTCGGCACCGCTCATCGGACTCGATAAGGCACCCGGTGGTGCCTTTATCGGTTCAGGGGACTGGACGTTCCTGTTCAAGGGCGGCTTCATGCTGACCGACGCCCGGGGCGTGAGCGGTGCGGCGCTGTTCGGGTTCTTCTTCTACATGGTCGCCTTCATGGATACCGTCGCCACGATCCCGACCGGAGCGATGGCTGAGCGCTGGAAGTGGAAGGCATTCGTGGGCTGGGGCCTCTTCTGCGGCGCGATCTACTACCCGATCTTCGGTGCGTGGACGTGGGGCGGCGGCTGGCTCGCGAAGGCTGGCAACTCGATGGGACTTGGTCTCGGCTACGTCGACTTCGCCGGCTCCGGTGTTGTGCACGCCGTCGGCGGTGTGGCGGGCCTCGCCGGTGCGATCGTCCTCGGTCCCCGTATCGGCAAGTACAACAAGGACAAGACGCCGAACACCATCCCCGGCCATCACCTCCCAATGGCGTTCCTCGGCACGTTCATCCTGCTGTTCGGCTGGTTCGGCTTCAACGCTGCGTCGACGCTGGCGGTTACGGATGTCCAGTTCGCAACCGTCGCACTGAACACGGCGCTGGCCGGTGCGTTCGGTGCTGTCGCCAACATGTTCGTGATGATGTACACGGGTGCCAAGAAGCCCGATCCGGGCATGATGTGCAACGGCATGCTCGCCGGTCTCGTGGCCATCACGGCACCGTGTGCGTTCGTCGATCCATGGGCTGCAGCAGTCATCGGCTCGATCGCCGGTGTCATCGTGATCTACGCCGTCCGCTTCTTCGACAATAGGGGCATCGATGATCCGGTGGGCGCGATTTCGGTCCACGGTGTCTGCGGATCGTTCGGCGTGCTCTGTGTCGGACTGTTCGCCAATGGCTCCTACGGTGCCGGATGGAACGGGACGACGGAGGGTGCCGCCTCCAAACTGAAGGGCGTCATGGGCATCTTCGGTGGCGACTTCGGCGTGGGTCTCCGCCAGCTCGGCGCACAGGCACTTGGCGTCGTCGTCATATGGACGCTTATCTTCGGCCTGGCCTTCGCCTTCTTCACGATCCAGAACAAGCTCATGAAGGGCGGCATCCGCCCGTCGGCCGAAGTTGAGCTCGAAGGCATGGACATCCCCGAGATGGGCGTGACCGCCTACCCGGTGTTCCACCACAACGACAGCGAGATGGTTTCCGTCTAGCTCCCCCAAAGTGTGTGATGGTGCCGGGTTCTCCCCCCGCCCGGCACCGCCACACTCGAAGCGCGCCGCCAAAGCCGAAGGCCAGACTCAGGTCCTTGGGGGTTGCGCGCAGCATTGGGGGTTGCGCGCAGCACGCGTACAGCCCCCAACCGCTGCGCGCAACCCCCAGCCCCCAACCCCCAGCAACGCAAGACCAGCGCTGACGCCCCACTCCAGCGACGGAAGGCGTCAGCACGGTTCGTTCCAACAACGTTGAAAGCCCGCATCCGTGGACATCGCCCACATCCTCCGAGACATCCTGTTCGTTCTCATAGCCGCGAAGATCGCGGCCGAAGGGGCAGAGCGTCTCGGCATTCCCGCTGTTGTCGGCGAGATCGTGGCGGGCCTCCTGATCGGACCGTCGGTTCTCGGAATCGTCGGAGGCGGCGACGAAGTCCTTCGCACACTTGGGGAGCTTGGCGTCATCCTCCTGCTGCTCGATGTCGGGCTGGAGATGGACCTCCGCGAACTCGGCAAGGTCGGGCGTGCGTCAATGAGCGTCGCGACCATCGGCGTAATCGCACCAATGGTGCTCGGGCTCGGAGCGATGCTCGCGGTTGGTGAGTCGTTCAACACCGCGCTCTTCATCGGTGCCGCGCTCACAGCGACCAGCGTCGGCATCACGGCTCGGGTCTTCGGTGACCTTCGAGCGCTCGCTACGACGGAGGCACGCATCGTTCTCGGTGCAGCAGTAGCCGACGACGTGATGGGGCTCGTGGTCCTCACCGTCGTCGTACGACTGGTAACGCAAGGGTCCGTCTCGGTGTTGTCGGTCGGCGGGATCATCGCCCTCGCCGTTGGCTTCCTCGTCGTCGGTGGGCTTGTCGGCCTGCGCCTCGCGCCGCCATTGTTCGGCCTCGTCGAGAAGGTGTCCCGATCGACCGGCACGATGGTGGCCATTGCGCTTGCGTTCGCACTCGGCTTCGCCGAGATCGCGAACCTTGCGAAACTTGCACCGATCGTCGGTGCCTTCGTGGCCGGCCTCGCGCTCGCCAAGACGCGCCAGCGCGATGGCATCCGCCGCGAACTCGCGCCGGTCGGGCACCTGTTCATCCCGGTCTTCTTCCTCCAGATCGGCATCGACGCCGACGTGTCGGCGTTCGGCGAGGTGGCAGTGCTTCGCAACGCGGCCATCCTCCTCGTCATTGCTGCGGTTGGGAAGATGGTTGCCGCGTTCGGGCTGCTCGGCACACGCGCAGACCGCTGGATCGTCGGGTTCGGCATGCTGCCCCGCGGCGAGGTCGGTTTGATCTTCGCGACGATCGGTCTTGCGAACGGCGTCCTCGACCAGGAGCTCTATGCGTCGCTGCTCCTGGTCGTTCTCGTCACGACGGTGGCCGCACCGCAGCTCCTGAAGTTTCGATATGCGCGCCTACGATCTGTCGTGAAGCCAGTGTTGGCAGGCGGGCTCCCGATGACTTTGGAGCCGCCACAGGGCGGATGGCTCCGCGTCGTCGATGGCCTTGTCCGCCTCGCTGCCACTCCCCCGCCGGACCGCGCGCTGACCGTTGCCCTCGACGCTGCACTTGAGATGACCGATGCGCGCCCATCGTCGGAGCTGCTCGACTACCTCGGCACCGCGTCGGGCGGCGTCGTATGGAACGACAGGGCCAGCGCGTCTCTGCGCAAGGTCGTGGAGCGCGGAAGTGCACGGTCGTGGCGATTCCTGGAAACCGTTGGTGTGCTCGATCGCGCCCTGCCGGAACTCGCCCAGACGATGCGCGCCCGCTACGCAGACCCGTTCCAGCTCGACGCCACGCACACGCACCGGTGGGGCGCCTTGGAGCGCATCCGCGACCTACCGGCGGGTTCGGCGTTGCGGGCGCAGTACGACCGACTTGAACATCCCGAATGGCTGCTCCTCGCGTCCCTGCTGGTGGAGGGGCTCGACGGACACGCCAACGCATCGGCGGCGGCTGCCGGGATTGTGGGGCGCGTCGGGTTCGGGCCGGTCGCCGAACGCGAGGTCGTCGGACTGGTCGAGGACGACGGCATCCTCCGTTCAGCCGCTGCCCGGCCAGGGGCGTTCGACGAGGAAGAGATGCTGCAGCTCGCATCGCACCTCGACACACCGGAACGAGCCCGAGCGTCATACCTGCTCGCGGTCTGTCGCGACGACGCTCTGGAGGACTGGGAGCAGGAACGGCTGGCGTCGCTGCACGAGCTCATCCAGCGGTCACTGACCGATGAGGAGCTGACCGGAGCGGAGGCGCGCAACCTGATCGAGCGGCGTCGCACGGAAGCCATGCTGCTCGCACGCGACCGGCCCGAGGTCGTCGAGCGGATTCGCCATGCGCCGCGCTCCTACATCGCACGGCAACAGCCTTCCGCGGTGTTCCGCCACGCAGTGCTGACCGAACCACCGCTGCGGCCGAATGCCGTGCGGATCTCCGTGACGCCGGCCGATGAGGACAGGGACCCGCCGCAGAGCAACTCAATCGACCTGACGGGTTTGCCCGTCGCGCCGCCTCCCTCTTCGGCCCTCGGGCGTCCGAGTAGTTCTGCGGAGCGTCCGAAGTGGCAGATCGAGGTCGGCGCGCTTGACCGTCCAGGGCTCATGGCTGCGGTCACCGGTGTGCTGAGCCGCGGCGGGTTCGACGTCGACCGGGCCGTCGTTGCGACGTGGGGCGACGATGCGGCCATCGAGTCGTTCATCGTGTCGTCGGTTGCCGAGCCCAATGCCGATGAGCTTTCCAAAGCGGTCGAGGAAGCGCTCGACCGCCCGCTCGAAGTTCCCGGCGTGCCGGGCGCGGAAGTCGTGTTCGACGATCTCGCGTCGCCGTGGCACACCGTCTGCGAGGTAAGCGCACCTGACATGCCCGGCCTGCTTCACGCGTTGTCCGGCGTGTTCGCGGCAGCGTCGGTCGAGATCCGATCGGCTGGCATCGGACACTCGGGATCCAAGGTCGTGGACCGCTTCGAGGTGGTCGGCCGTGATGGGCCACGACTCAGCGAGGACGAGCGTCGGCTGATCCGCACCTACCTCGCGAGTGGCGTCCGAGGACGCCAGCGCCGCTTCCGCCGCGGCTTCGTCGTCGAGGCCGCACCGACCGCGTAAAGGCCCTGCCGGAAACCACCCGATCGAACCACCCAATAGCCGGATCTGGACATTGGGTGGTCCGATTGGGTGGTTCTGAACGGTCAGTCGGCGGCGTCGACGATCGACTGGTGCTGGCCGACCGACGGGGCAACGCTGCGGATGCGAGATGGCGTGCGACCGAACGTGATCGGCGCGCCCGGGTAGATCACGTCGCGCCCCAACGCAGGCTGATGCACCGCCGTCGGGAACCCACGCGCCACCATCTGCGGGTCGGCCATCGCCTCGTCGGCGGTGCGGATCACGCCAACAGCGAGACCGCGCTCCTGGCCCTGCACGAAGAATTCGTAGCCCGTCACCTTCGAGGCGATGAACGCGAGTGCATCGCGTGCCGCTCGGTAGCACTCCTGCGTGACCGGGTCGTCGAGCAGCTTCGACAGGTCGATGCCCCCGGCCTCGATCGCGATCTCGATGAACGCGGTGGCCTCGAACTGGTCGCGAAGGCCGAGCTGGTCCAGCCAGTCGAGCAACGACGTCAACTGCTTGACGCTGCGCGGCGGGAAACCCGTGTGCACCTCGTGACCGTCGCGGTCGAGCGCGATCACGGGGTCGGTCGGCCGCACCGACGCGTGACGTCCGGTCTGACGCTGCACGATCGTCTTCGCGACCAGCCAGTACTGCGTGGCCTGCTCGGTCGTGACGTTGGCCGCCGCGTGCATGCTCACATCGACGAGCTGACCCGCGCCGAGCCTGTCACGTGCAAGAACCGCGACCATCACGCCGATCGCGGCCCAGATCGAACCGAGGTGGCCCGCCTGCCCGCCCTCCCCTCGAATCGGCGGGAGCGACGAATCGTCGTAGCCGCAGTTCCACACCGGTCCCCCACCACTGAGGATCGTGAGGTCGGTGGCCTGTTCGGACGAGCGCGGATTCGAGCGACCGAACGGAGTGACCGACGCCCAGATCAGCGAAGGATGCTCTGCGCGCATACTGTCTTGGTCGATACCGATCCCCGCAAGGCGTCCGACCGGTTCGGCCTCGATCACGATGTCGGCCTTCGAAAGCAGGCGGCGGAAAACGTCACGATCGGTCGCAACGTCGAGGTCCAACGTGACGCCAAGCTTCGAGGTGTTGTAGTGCCAGAACCACAGGCTCCGCGCCGGTCCGGGAACGTCATCGACGAACGGTCCGTAGGTGCGCGTACGATGCCCGCCGGGTGGCTCCACGAGGATCACCTCGGCACCCATGTCGGCCAACAGCTTGCCGGCATAGGCCGCGAATTCGCTCGCCAGTTCCACGACCCGCAAACCAGCAAGCGGCCCGGCGGCCGTGGCATCAGATGACATCGTCGCTCCCAAGCTGCGCGATCTCGTCGGCCGACATCCCGAGGATTCGTCCGTACACATCGTTGTTGTGCTCACCGAGCATCGGCGCACCCCGTTCGATAACCCAGTCGGTTTCGGAAAGATGGACCGGGAGACCATCCACGCGCACGCGTCCCATCGCCGTGTGTTCCACCTCGGGCCAGAGTCCCCACGCTGCTGTGCCGGGGTCGTGTTCGCAGCGCTCGGGCGGGGTCTGAACCGCTGCCGCCGGGACGCCGACCGCCTGCAGCAGCGCCTGCACCTCGAATTTGTCACGCTGAACAGCCCACGCAGCCATCAGCGAGTCCAGCTCCTCCTGATGTTCAAGCCGACCCAAGACCGTCTGCCACTTCGACGAAGCGGCCCATGGCGCGTCGACGACTCCCGCAAGTGCCAACCACTCGCCATCGTCGCGACACGCAACGGCCACCCACTGATCCGCTCCCGCCGCCGCGTAGACGTTGTGCGGTGCCATCGCGGGCCACATGGCGTGGTTGCTGTCGGGCATCCCCGGACGCCGCGCCGCACGTCCGTTCACCGACCAGTCGAGCACGCCCGGCCCGCTCAGTGCGGTGCCGGTCTCGACGCACGCCATGTCGACCCACTGGCCCTCACCGGTCCGGCGACGGTGATGAACCGCCGCGAGGATGGCGAGTGCCATGAAGTTCGCGCCCTGATGATCCATATAGGAGTATCCCCATCCGGCCGACTCCTCATCGGGCAAGCCCGCCAGGAACGACAATCCGGAAAGCGCCTGCACGATCGGGCCCCACGTCCGATACGTCCGATACGGCCCGGTGTGACCGAACCCGCAGTTCGACACGTAGATGATGTCTGGACGGATGGCCTGCATCTGTTCAAACGAGAACCCCCACCGAGCGAGCACACCTGCGCTGAAGTTCTCTGTAACGACATCACTACAACGGATCAGGTCGGTGAGGATCTCCCGGCCGCGGGTCGTGCGCATGTTGAGCGTGACGCCGAGCTTCTCCACGTTGTGGTTGTTGAACCCCCCGCCGAGGTCGATGCCACGCCGCTGGTCGATGAACGGGTGCATACCGCGGACGATGTCCCACCGACCCTGCTCGACCGGGTCCTCAACACGGATCACCTCGGCGCCGAAGGCGGCCAAGGTGCGCGTCGCTCCAGCGCCAGCGAGCTGGCCGCTCAGGTCGCAGATGCGGATACCAGCGAGGGCGCTCGGCTTTGCGGTGGTCGGAACCCGGTCGGTGGCAGGGCTCATTCGGTGACGTCCATGCTGCCCAGTATGTCGGCGGGCGCAGCGTCAAAGGGAATGCTGGCGCCTAATCGTGCATCGCGTGCACTAGCACTAGCTTCGCCGCCATGACCGAATCGACCGCCACTGCTGCTGTGCTCCTCGAAACACTTGAACCCGAGATCGCGCTCATCACGCTGAATCGTCCGGAGAGCCTGAACTCGATCGATGGCTCGCTCATCCGCGGCCTCGACGCTGCTCTCGACGAGATCGCGGAGTCGGGCGAGTTCCGTGCCGTCATCCTCACGGGGGCGGGCCGCGGGTTCTGCTCCGGGGCCGACCTCTCCGGTCTCGGCCAGGGGTGGGTCAAGCCGGCCCGCACGCCGATGAAATCGATGTACGACTCGCAGGTCCGTCTCACGGAGCAGATGCAGCGGATCTATGAGTTGCCCCTCCCGGTCATTGCAGCGGTCAACGGTGTTGCGGTCGGTGGCGGACTCGCGTTTGCGCTGCACTGCGACGTCCGTGTGGCGTCCGAAACGGCTCGATTCGGATCGGTGTTCATCAAGGCGGGACTGTCCTCGATGGACATGGGCACGAGCTATCTCCTGCCCAAGATCGTCGGTGCCGGACGCGCTCGCGAGATGATGCTGACCGGTCGCATCATCGACGCGGCCGAGGCGGAGCGGGCGGGGCTGGTGCACCGCGTCGTACCGGCAGGCGAGCTGATCGCGGCTGCCGTGGACGTTGCACACCAGATCACCGTGAACAACGAGTTCGGTGTGTGGCAGACCAAGATCGGCCTCAACGCGGCGCTCGACGCGCCGAGCCTGCGTCACGCGAAGGAGATCGAAAACCGCACGCAGATCCTGACCGCCCAAACGACGTATCCGGGTGAGGCGGGGCGTGCACGCGTGGAGAAGCGCCCCACCAACTTCGACCGGCTGTAACCCCTGTTCTGCCGCAGGTCGACGCCGCGAACGAGTCCGCGCATTCCGTTGGCAGATCAGTTCCCCAGGACCCTTCGCGGTACGTTGACGCGCTCGCGGTACGTTCAGCGTACGTGGAACGTACCGCGAACCACCGAACGTACCGCGAAGTACCAGCGCGGCTTCAGATCGACAGAGTGCGCGCGAAGAATCGCTTCGCAATCGCGTGGAGTTGTCGAACCGGTTCATACGCGGCGTTGTCGAGCGGAACGAATCCCGTGACGCCGAGCTGCGAGCGGACGTTGCCCAACGCTGGGTCCTGCCCCGCTGACGAGAGCGCTGCCCGCAGCATTCCGACGACTTCGGGTGACGTCGACAGGCTGGTGATCAAGGGAACGCACGGGATCATCGGACCTCGTTGGATCAGGCGGACACCCGCCACGGCCTCGGGTCGATGACGTGTGAGCAACGCCAGCGTGTGACCGTCGATGCAGGCCAGATCGGCCGTCCCCTCGCTTACGGCAGCCAGACTGCGGACGTGTGCACCCGTCACGAGGACCGACCCGAACGCGGCCCGGACGGCAAGGGTGCCGGCATCGATCGCCGCGGCGCACGCCGCCCCGAAACTCACGTAGCCCGACAGCGAGTCCCAGCCGTTGATTGCGACGCGCACACCCGTCGACCACGCCAGGTCGCCGAGCCCGCCGACGGCGCTGTCCCGGTGAACGACAAGCACCGACGAATACGTCGCCGCGCCGAAGTCACCAACCCCGCCACCAGAGGCACTCTCGACGGCGAACGCGCCCACGACCTGAACACGACCATCGAGCTGGTCGACGATCGGAAGGCCGCAGCTCTGTCCGAGCAAAAGCCTCGGGTCCGACCAAGTCGCGTCGTACGCCATCGCACGGTCGAGGTTCACCGGAACGTCCGTGACGCCGCCAGCTCGAAGGTGGCCGGCTATCACCTGCCACAGTTCGTCGAGCGAAAGCGCCATCTCCTCGAAGTCGTACATCGGCAACGCAGCAAGTCGGTCCACGGCCGAAGCCTGCCAGATCGCGACGACGCTCAGAGGATCGGCTGCTCCGAGGGTTCGAGGTGGAGCTGTCCACCCGTGTAGGGATTCGCGAGCGCGACCGCTTCGTCGAGCTCCACGCCGAGGCCCGGTTCGGTCGACGGAATCACGTACCCGTCCTCCCAGCGGACCGGCGTCTTGAACAGGTCCGCTTGAAAACCCGACCAGTCCTGGATGCTCTCCAGGATCAAGAAGTTCGGACTGCACGTGGAGAGCTGAATGTTCGCTGCACCCACGATCGGTCCGCAGTACAGGTGCGGCGCGATCTGCGCGTAATGGGCATCCGCCAGCGCCGCGATCTTCTTGCCTTCGAGGATGCCACCACACCGCCCGAGGTTCAGCTGGATGATCGAGGCTGCTCCCTCACGGAGCACGCGTGCGAACTCGTACTTCGTGGTGAGACGCTCGCCCGTTGCGATCGGGATGGACGTCTGGCGCGCGACGCGGGCCATGTCCTCGGGATTCTCGGGCGGCGTCGGCTCCTCGAACCACAGCGGGTCGAACGGCTCCAGAGCACGCGCATATCGAATCGCGCCGGACACGGTGAATTGCCCGTGGGTACCAATGAGAAGGTCAGCGCGCATACCAACGGCCTCGCGGACAGCCCGGGTGATTGCGACGCTCCGCTCCAGCAACTCCAACGACGGCTGGCGTGGATCGAACGCGCCGTACCCGCCAGACGGATCGAACTTCACCGCGGTGAATCCACGTTCGACCTCGGAAAGGGCCATGGCGGCAGCCGCGTCGGGATCGGAATACACGGGATGATCCGCGTGCGCGTCGAACCCCGGCGGAGGATAAAGATACGTGTACGTACGAAGCTTCTCGTGCACTCGTCCGCCGAGCAGCTCGTAGATGGGTTTGCTGCACTCCTTGCCGATGATGTCCCAGCAGGCCATCTCCAACCCGCTCATGATCCCGCCCAGCGTCAGATCCGGTCGCGAGGAATATCCCCGGCTGTACATCCGCCGCCACATCGCCTCGATATGGAACGGGTTCTGCCCGATCACGTGTCGCTCGGCAACGTCCTCGATCATCGACGCGACCACATGCGGGGAGAACGTTGCGGTGTATACCTCGCCGTAGCCGACGATCCCCGAGTCCGTCGTGAGCTTCAGGAACAAGAAGTAGCGACCACCAAAGCGCGGCGGCGGATTGCCGACCACGAACGTGGTGATGTCAGTGACCTTCACGTGTCCTCTGGAGGACGGCCAGCCGGCTCATGAGCTCGTCGCGTTCGATGTAACAGCTCTGTAGATGGCGGGCCCCGCCGCTCGAAAATCCGGTGCGACCATGCAGCACACGGCGATTGTCGACCATGTAGAGATCACCTGCGCGCATATCAATCTTCAGACGGTAGCGGTCGCTCTCGCGCATTCGACCGAAGAGCCGATACGCCTCGTAGAAGCTACCCATCAACTCTGTCGGAAGAAGGAACGGGAGAACGCTGTGGTTCGAGTACCTGATCGACCGGACCGAACCGTCGGGGTGAAGTTCGATCACCGGGCCGCGTGCGTGGTGTTCGGCGGTCGCGTCCGCGAAATGGAAGTCGAGCATCACCGAACTGAGGAGATCGAACGCTGCGGGATCTGCCAGCCGTAGGTCCCCGGCCACCTTGAAGCCATCGACGAGCGTCGCGGCACCGCCGCTCGTGTCGACGCGCAAGAAGTGCTGGAGCTGGATCGTCGGGGCCGGATCTCGGTACCCCTCATCGGTATGCGCTACCAGCGGCAGGTTCGTGTACGCCACCGAATTGGCGTCCTCCATCGACACCACATCGAACACGCGACCCCAGCTCGTGTCGCGGACCTCGCCGAGCAGAGTGGCCACCTCGAGAACCGTCCCCGGCGTGCATGCAACGTCGTGGAGCAGCCCGAGGCCATGGTCCACGAAACCTTGAAGGAACGTCCGCCGAACATTGCAGTCAGCAACGAGTGCCGGATACGACGCTGCTGGAACGCCGGACCCGATCGACGCGTCCCACAGCAAAGGTGTCCGGACCGGATGTCGGACGCCGTTCGAGTAGTCGTTCGCGCGCAGCCACGCAGCGTCGAATGAACTCACGTGTCGGTCGTGTCCCCAAGTGATCACGAGGGCACCTCCGGCATCGATCACTGCTGTCGCGGGACACACATCGTGCGGGATCTCCGACGTTTCGACGACACGGTGGTTCGTGGTCGCGTGACGGAGTTGTGGACAGTTGTCCCGGAGCCAAAGGTGGTGGAACGTGCTCGAACCGCCGTCGTCCCATTGGACGCCGAGGTCGAATTGCCGAACGGTAAGCGCACATATCTGTGCGTGTGACCGACTCGACCTCGTCATGACGGCGCAAGTTCCGACGGAAAGCCAGGTGCGCGCAGGTCAGTCCCGAGCGCGTCTTCCAACAACTTCACGACCATTGAGGACCACGCGCCACCGCCATACTGCGAGCGTGCGCGGATAAAGGTCTGTTCCGTGAGGCCCGCCAAGTCGAGCGGTACGCCGAGTTCGCGTCCGAATTGTGTGGCGAACCCGAGGTCTTTGCACGCGAGGTCCATGGTGAAGTTGATGTTGTAGCTGCCGTTCAAGATGACCTGGGTCTCCGTCTCGTGCACGAAGCTGTTTCCGGAACTTTCCTTGATTGCCTCGAACGCCTTCGCAAGATCGAGCCCGCCGCGCCTGGCCAGCATCAGCGCCTCGCCCACACCGACCAGGTTCACGAACGCGAGCATGTTCGTGATTACCTTGATCAGCGCCGCGCTCCCGAGCGGGCCCATGTACAACACCGGATTGCCGACGGCGGCGAGCAACTCACGATGCACCTCGAAGACCGCTTCCTCGCCGCCGACCAAAACGGTGATCTGACCAGCAGCCGCGCGATGTACGCCACCGGTGACTGGCGCTTCGAGCACGGCAATTCCGGCGGCGGCTGCCAGCGCACCGAGGCGCACCGTCTCGCTCCGATCGTTTGTGGACATATCAATCCACGTTCCACCCCGACCACCGAAGCCTTCGATCACACCACCCGGGCCGGACACGACGGCGTTCACGGCCGCGGACGACGGGAGGCACGTGAACACCACATCCGACACGTCGGACACCGCTGCCGCCGACGGGGCCCACGTCGCGCCAGCCTGAACGAGTCCTTCGGCTGACGCACGGTCGAGGTCGGTCACGAAGAGATCGTGTCCGGCGCGTCGAAGGCTGGAGGCCAGATGCACGCCGAGGTTGCCAAGACCGACGAAACCAACACGTGTCATGACCATCGATTCTTACAACTTCCGAGGTCGCTGCACAGTGTCCAAACGAACCCGACCGCCATAACATGAGGTAATGCTCGAACCCGCGCGACGACACTCTCATGCGTGAGCTCGTCCAGCGCGTCGACCGTCTGCAACGCCTCGCCGTGTTCGAGTCGGCCGCGCGGCTCGGAAGCTTTACGGCCGCGGCGGCCGAACTCGGCATGACCCAGCCTGCAGTCACACGACAAATTCGGCTCCTTGAAACATCCATCAGGGCCGATCTGTTTCGCCGGACGTCGAACCGTAGTCACCTCACCGACGCCGGCATAACCCTGCACCGTGAGGTCTCCCAAGGGTTCTCCGCGATGGAGCGGGTGCTCACGGAGATCGCACCGAGAACCGATGTGTTCGTGCTCGCGTGCCATCCGGGCCTTGCGCAGCAATGGCTGATGCCGAGACTCGACCAACTCCAGGCAACACTCGCCGGCAGCGAACTTCGCCTTTGGATCTTCGATCGCGACAGCGAACTCGAAGGAGGCGCGTACGACGCAGCGATTCGGGTCGGCGACGGAAACTTCGCCGACGCCGAGGCGAAATTCCTGTTCGGCGAATCGGTACTTCCGGTCGCCGCTCCGACGCTCGCCGCCAAGTTAGGTCTCGACGCCTCAACGCCACCTGCGACGCTTGCTCACGCACCGCTCCTGCACATGGACGACGGCGACCGACCTTGGATGTCGTGGAAGGACTGGTTCTCGCACCATGGCGTTCGCCTTCCACGACGAGCGGGTCGAGTGCTGTTCAACAACTACCCAATGGTTCTCCAACAGACGCTGGCGGGACGCGGCGTGGCGCTCGGGTGGCGTCATCTCGTCGACGATTTGCTCGACGACAGGACACTCATCGCCGTAGGCACCGCGGTCGGCTCGGACCGCGGCTACTACCTCACATGGCCGAGGACGCGTTGCCATCACTCGATCCCTGCAGTGACCCGCTGGCTGCTCGGACAACTCGCGCCGTAGCGCCGAGACGATGAACAACGACCTCCTACCAAAACTATGGGTACGAGTTTCCCTGGCCATTTCCGGAACATTCGTTCAACATTGCGACCAGCAAAAGGGTCCCAATAATTGACTCCTACGCCATCCGGCAGTAAAACCGCTAGTGACCACCCGTGAGAGACGCTGTGCACGCTGGTGCGTGAGCTGCGCCTCTCGCCACGCAGAGGGAATCCACCACCTATGAGCAATCACGAGATCTTTGGTCCGGAGCACGCACGCGGACGACTCACCGAGCGTGAGAACCACCTGATCGACGAGGCCCGCCGCGGCGGTCTCAGCCGTCGCGAGTTCCTCGCCGCCGCGTCCGTTGCGGGAATGGGCCTGTCGCTCGCCGGTCTCTTCGCCGGCAGCGCCGACGCCGCGACCAAGAAGAAGAAAGCCGCTTCCACCGGTGGCCGCAAGCCACTGCTGCGCCTCAGCGGCATCGCCCCGGGCTCCAAACTCGAGCCCGTCGTAATCAACAACGGCGGCGCGCTGCTCCACCTCGGCCTCGCCGGTGAGTACCTCTGTCACTCCAACAACACCGGCGTCCTCGAACCACGCGTCGCAGAGAGCTGGAAGTCCAACGCCGACTCCACCGTCTGGACTTTCAAGATCCGCAAAGGCATCAAGTTCCACAACAGCGGGAAGACCCTCACGGCTGCCGACGTCGTCGCAACGTTCGACCTCCACGCCGATCCCGCCAACAAGGGCAACGCCCTGTCGGTGTTCAAGGGCTTCCTCGAAAAGGGTGGCACCACGAAGGTCGACGATTACACGGTCCAGTTCAACCTGAAGGCACCCGTCGGCGGCTGGCCGTATCTCGTGAGCAGCACGAATTACAACTGCATCATCCTCCCCGCTGGCTACGCGGGTGATTGGGAGCAGTCATTCGAGGGCTGCGGACCGTGGATCAAGGAGAAGTACGTCGTCGACCAGGGTGTCACCTACCGGCGCAACCCGACCTACTGGGATAAAACGCGCCAGCCGAATTTCGAGAAGCTGCAGGTCCTGCAATACAAGGATGACGGTGCACGACTCGCCGCGCTCCAGTCCGGCCAGATCGATTGGGATTCCTTCGCGTCGGCAACCACCGCAAAGACACTGCAGAACGACGCGAACTTCACCGTGCAGCAGACGCCGTCGAACGGCCACCTGCAGCTGCATATCAGCGCGGATCGCGGTCCGTTCGCCGCCGACAAGCGGCTGCGCCAGGCCCTCCTGCTGACCCTGGACCGTCCCGGCATCGTCGCAGGTGTGCTCAACGGCTTCGGTCTTCAGGGCAACGACAGCCCGATGACACCGGGCATGCCGACAACCGACAAGACCGTGGCGCAGCGCAAGAAGGACGTCGCGCAGGCGAAGTCGCTGATGGCTGCCGCCGGCAAGCCCAACGGCTTCGACGTCACTCTCACCACCTGGGGTCGCGCCGACATCACGCTGCTCGCGCAGATCGTGCAGCAGTCGGCGAAGGATATCGGCATCAACGTCAAGATCGACATCGCCGATAGCGACGGGTCCGCCTATTACGACGACAAGCGTGATCCGAGCTGGCTGAAGTCCGACTTCGGTATCACCGAGTACGGCCACCGCGACGTCGCCAACGTGTACCTCAACGCCGCCGTGAAGACGGGCGGTGTCTGGAACGCAGCGCACTACTCGAACAAAGAAGTCGACGCCCAGATCGCGAGCTACATCGGCTCGTCCGACCTCACCGTGCAGAAGGCGGCGTCGAAGAAGATCCAGGAGCTCATGCTCGATGACTCGCCCATCGGCTTCACGTTCTTCGCCAACACCCTCGACGTGGCGAAGAAGGGGTTGTCCAACTACTACACCAACGGCATGAACGTCATCGAGACGTCGCGGGCAAAGATGGGCTGAACGAATCCCGAACGAATCCGTCCGTAGCGAGAATGCCCGAGTGGGTTTCTCGCTACCGTTACCTGCCGGCCCGACGCACTGGCTGCGTCGGGCCGTCTGATTTCCACCGCAACACGAGAGTCC
This sequence comes from Acidimicrobiia bacterium, assembly GCA_043720395.1. Taxonomy (GTDB): domain Bacteria; phylum Actinomycetota; class Acidimicrobiia; order Acidimicrobiales; family JANYDT01; genus JANOYY01. Next base: position 12,460 of record JAYSSR010000106.1, on the reverse strand, counting down.
CACATCCACACACGAGTCGAGGCGAGTCACCACCTGATGCGACGATTCCTCCTGCGCCGCCTGCTCCTGGCATTGCTCACGATTTTCCTGCTGTCGGTGCTCGTGTTCTTCGCGACGCACCTGCTGCCGGGGAATGTTGCGAAGAAGGTGCTCGGCCCCTTCGCCGACGAAGCCTCCGTGAAGCAGCTCAACCACGAGCTCGGGACAGATCGGCCGATCCCGGTCCAGTACTGGAGTTGGATCACCCACGCATTTCGCGGGGACCTCGGCAAGTCGTACCTCTACGACGTCCCGGTCACCACGAAGCTCCGCACCGCGATCGGCTACTCCGCAAAGCTCGCCACCTTGGCGTTCGTCCTCATCGTGCCGGTGAGCATCCTTGGCGGCGTCGTGGCCGCGTTGCGGCGCGACAAGCGAATCGACCGGATCATCACAATCGGCGGTCTGTCCGCCGCCGTGATTCCAGAGTTCGTGTGGGCGGTGTTCTTCATCCTCGTCTTCGGCGTGCGTCTCCGGTGGTTGCCGGTCGGCGCGACGCCGCCCGACGGGGCGGGGATCATCACCCAGTACAAATACCTCCTCCTGCCCGCCCTGTGCCTGATGATGGTGCTGTTCGGCTATATCGCCCGCATCACCCGCGCCGGCGTCATCGAAGCACTCGACGCCGACTACACCCGGACCGCGCACCTGAAGGGTCTCCCAAATCGGACCGTGATCCGCCGTCATGTGCTGCGCAACGCGCTCATGCCGACGATCGCTGTCGTCGCAACGCAGACCGGCTATCTCATCGGCGGACTCGTCGCCGTCGAGACGATTTTCAACTACAACGGTCTCGGGTTCTTGTTGCAACAGGCGGTGCGACAACGCGACTACCTGCTCGTGCAGGCGTCGGTGCTGTTCATCGGAGTCCTGGTCGTGGTCTCGAACGTGATCGCCGACGTCCTCTATACGGCGCTCAATCCACGGATCCGCCAGGCGGTGCTGAAGTGAGTGAGGTGCCCACCCTCGAGTCGGCTCGCGACATCTCTCGCTCGAACGCCGATGTCGAACGCAAGCAGCAGCGAAGCGAACGCCGGAGTCTGCTGCTGCGAAAGCCGTCGTTCCTGCTCGGCGTTGGGGTGCTTGGGTTCTGGCTGCTGTGTGCGCTGTTCCCAAGCGCAATGGCACCCAAGGATCCGACCGTCCAGGACCTGATTCGCAAGCTCGGGCCGCCGGGCAGGGCGCACTGGTTCGGCACCGACGTGCTTGGCCGCGACGTGTTCAGCCGCGTCGTCGTCGGCACGCGCTCGATCCTGTTCGTCGCCCTTGGTGCCACGATCATCTCGGCGATCATCGGCACACTGCTCGGCCTCGTCGCCGGTTACTACAAGGGTCGCGTCGACGAGGTGATCATGCGAATCGCCGACGTGATGTCGGCGATCCCCACAATCGTGCTCGCGCTCCTGATCACGTCGACGGTTGACAGCAAGTCACCGCTGATTGTGATGTTGATCATCGCGGTCGTGTTCTCGCCGATCGTGGCTCGGACCGTGCGCTCCGCGGTACTCGGCGAATCTGAGCTCGACTACGTGGCAGCTGCAAGGCTTCGCACCGAGAAGACGCCGCACATCTTGTTCTCCGAGGTGCTCCCGAACATCTTGCCGGCCCTCGCGGTGGAGTTCACCGTACGACTCGGCTACGCCGTGTTCGCGATGGCGACGCTCGCATTCCTCGGTGCCGGGGCCGGACCCGAATCACCCGACTGGGGCACACAGGTCGCGACGCACTACAAGTTCCTCAACGGCCTCAACTGGTCGGCGACGCTGTTCCCGGCGGCTGCGATCGCCTCTCTGGCGCTCGCCGTCAACATGGTGCAGGACGCTCTTACGGAGGTCTTCGAACGATGAGTACAGCTCCATCCATCCTGGCTGCGGCGCGGTCCAGCGGTTCAAGTGTCCCGACTCTCGAATTCGACCGCGTACAAGTCGCCTACCGGGTCCGCGGTATCGACCGGCCTGTCTTGCGCGAGGTGTCGTTCCGGGTCGCACCAGGTGAGTCGTTCGGGCTCGTCGGCGAATCCGGTTGCGGGAAGTCGACGGCCGCCTACGCGGCCATGCGTTTTCTCCCGCGCAACGGTCGCATCGTCGGTGGAGCAATCCGCTTCGAAGGGCAGGACATGGTGACCATGTCCGTCGGTGAGGTACGTGCGCTTCGTAGTAGCGCCATCTCGATGGTGTACCAGAGTCCGATCGCCGCGCTCAATCCGTCGCTTCGGGTCGGCGGACAGGTCGCGGAAGTCTTCACGATTGCCGGATTCGGTAAGGCCGATGCGTTCGCGCGGGCCGAGCAGGAGCTCGCAACCGTTCAGATCGCCGATGTCGGCAAGGTGATGGATCGCTACCCCCATGAGCTCTCGGGCGGCATGGCGCAGCGCGTCGTGATCGCCATGGCCCTCGCGACCAATCCGCGGCTGCTGATTCTCGACGAGCCCACGACCGGACTCGACGCCACGGTCGAGGCCGAGGTGCTCGACCTTGTGCGGACGCTCCGCAAGGAGACAGGGACCTCGGTGCTGTTCATCAGCCACAACCTCGGCGTCATCCGTTCCATGTGTGACCGGGTCGGAGTGCTCTATGCGGGTCAGCTCGTGGAAGAGGGCGATACGGCGCAGATTCTCAACGACCCGCGTCATCCGTACACCGTTGGGCTGCTTCGCTGCATCCCGCGTGCCGGGCTTCGCAAAGACGTCCACCGCCTCGACACGATCCCCGGCACACTTCCGCCACTCGGGGCCGTGATGGCAGGCTGCGTCTACGTCGACCGGTGCCCGATCGCTACCGACGAATGTCACACCAAGAAACCACCGCTGGTGGAGTTGGGCAGTGGCCATCGAAGCCTGTGTTTTCATCCGGGTCTCGCACCGGAGCTTCCACGCACTTCCGAGGCGACGAACATCGTGGTCTCAGAAGTGCAGCGTGTTCCGAACGCGATCGACGGGTCGCTGATCACGCTCTCCGGTCTTTCGAAGACGTTCGGGAAAGACGACTCGACGGTTCGCGTGCTGAGCGACATAGCGCTGTCGCTGAAGGCGGGCGAGACGCTCGGCCTCGTCGGTGAGTCCGGGTCGGGCAAGACGACGCTCGCCAAGGTGCTCCTCGGGCTCACGCACCCCGACGGAGGCAGCGTCGTACAGCTCGACGGCAGAGCCCTTGGCGCAACGCTCGGGCAGCGTTCTTCCAAGGACGTGGGCGCAGTGCAGATCGTGTTCCAGAACCCCGACTCGGCCCTGAATCGACGTCACAGCGTCCGGCGCATCGTGAGTCGTGCGGTCGTGAAACTCGGAGGCACGTCAAAGGAGCAGGGACTGGCGCGGGCCGACGATCTCCTCACCGAGATGCGCGTCGACTCGCGTCTTCATGCGGCGAAGCCCGCCATGTTGTCGGGTGGCCTGAAGCAGCGCGTCGCCATCGCTCGTGCGTTCGCAGGCAAGCCACGGCTGGTTGTGTGCGACGAGCCGACTTCGGCGCTCGACGTGTCCGTACAGGCCGCGATCCTGAACCTCCTGGTCGACCTGCAGCGCGAAGAGAACGTGAGCTACCTGTTCATCTCGCACGACCTCGGCGTGGTTCGCTACGTGTCCGACCGCATCGCCGTGCTGTACCTCGGACGGATCATGGAACTCGGACCCGCTTCCACGGTGTTCGAGGGGCCGCACCATCCGTACACCGAGGCGCTTGTGTCGTCGCTGCCGAGCGTCGACGGGTCCGTGTCCACACGTGTGCGTCTCGTCGGGGAGGTCCCCAGCGTGGCCAATCCGCCGTCGGGTTGCGTGCTCCACACTCGCTGTCCGCGCCGAGCCGGAAGCGGCGTCGAGAACCTCTGCGACACGGTTGAGCCGGACCTCGTGGAAGTTGAGCCGGGGCACCTGATGCGCTGCCACCTCTCGCTCGAACAGCTCCGACGCATGCAGGTGGCGGTCGCCGTGGGTGCCGTCTGATCAGGTTGCGTTCGGCTCGAACTCCCAACGTCCGGCGGAGATCAACTCCCGCCCGCAGGGTTCGCGTCCAGGGGCGGCCCGCGTCGCTCATCGCGAGGAGGTAGACAACGTTTGCGTGGGCTGGCTCATCATCGACGGGTGCCGCAACCACGTCGAACTGCAGTTCTCGAAGTCGTCCGACGTTCCAGGCATACAGCCCAAATCCGTTTGACTGTGGCAACGCCGACCTGTATGACCTGCCAGCCATGTCGAGCACGGACTTCATCACGACCGACATGCCGGAGCCATCCGACGAATTCTTGATGATCACCGATGTCGGAAGTCCGTCCTTCTGGGTTGACGTTCCCCGCCGGAATGTGACGAAACGCCACGTCGGAGTCGACGAACCTCACGCCGGATCGAGTTGGGTAATCGCTGCCGCAAGGAACCGAAAGTCAGGGTGTTCCGTGCCCAAATCGATAGATCGCTCCATGTCGGAGAATCCCGGCCGTCGAAGAAACGCCGTTGCGAGCCCGATTCCCGAAACTTCAACCTCGGCACGAATGCCGTTCCCCACCCAGGCCAACTCGATCTCACCGTCGTGGCCTGCGGAAACGTGAGGCAACGGGCAAGTCCCACACTGAACAAGAGTCGCTACCAAACACGCATCTTCGATCGTCTTGTCCTTCGGGGCGACAGAACCGGCACCATCCCATCCGTCTTGAAGCAAATGGATCACGTCAAGACGGCTACGAAGCTCGGCCATCCACACGGGTTCGCACAACTGGAGCATGAACGAAGTGTACCGGTGACCAACTGAAACGCGCCTCCAGCAGATTCGTCGGACTCGTGCCCAAGCGCCGTCTGATCAGGTAACGTTCGGCTGCTTGTCGATGGTAAGCGCGCAGATGATTCCACCGAGACCGCACATCACCGCGCAGATCCACATGGCGCGGCCGAAACCGCGGGCAACGTCGCCAGCATTGTGACCGGCAATTCCAGAGAGCGCTGGAAGCACGGCGATCGCAAGCAGTGACGCAATGCGGGCAACGGCGTTGTTGATCGCGGAGCCGACTCCGACGCGTCGATCCTCAACCGCGCCGAGAACCGTTGCGGTCAACGGGGCGACGGTGATCACAAGGCCGAGACCGAACAGCAGCACCGCCGGGAACACGTGGAGGAGATAGTCGGAACCCGCCGTGATGCGTGACATCCCAGCGAGGGAAGCGGCGAGGACAAACGGGCCAACGATCATCTGACGCCGCGGGCCAATTCGCTGCGCGAGCGCACCCGAACGAGCGGCAAGGAGAATCATCATCGCGGTGATGGGCAACGAGGCGGCTCCCGCTTCGAGAGCCGAGTAGCCGAGGTCATTCTGCAGGTGGATCGTGAGGAGGAAGAACACTGCTCCGATCGCACCCCAGATCGTGAAGGTCGCCGCGTTTGCTCCTGCGAAACGTCGGGAACGGAACATCGAGAGCGGCACCATGGGGTTGCGTGTCCTCGCGTCGAGAATGGCGAAGGTCAGGAGTGCGACGATGCCGACCGTCGCGGCTACGACGGCCCGGGTGGGCCAGCCGTTCCCAGGTCCCTCGATGAGGGCGTACACGACGCCACCGAGCCCAACAGACAGCGCCAATGCGCCGGGAACGTCGATGCCCTTTTGCTCGTCGCCTCGCGTCTCGGGGACGTGGCGATGCGCGATCCAAGCCGCGACTGCTGCCATCGGTGGATTGATAAGGAACACCCACCGCCACGAGACCGAGTCGATCAGCCAACCGCCGACGAACGGGCCGAGCGCCGACGACACGCTGGACAGGCCCGACCAGGCACCGATCGCGCGGGCACGATCGTCGGGGTGGAACACCGCCGAGAGCATGGCGAGGCTGCCCGGCACGAGCAGCGCGGCCGACACGCCCTGCAGCACACGCGCCGCCACGAGGACGCTGAGGGTCGGTGCGAGTCCACAGAGCATCGAGGTGATTGCGAATCCGAAGAGTCCCGCAACGAACATCCGCCGACGTCCGAACAGATCACCGAGCGAACCTCCGACTACGAGCAGCGAGCCGAGGGTGAGGAGATACCCGGTGACGACCCACTGCTGACCCGCGAGCGTCGCATCGAACGTCCGGCGAATATGCGGCAGCGCGGTGTTCACAACGGTGCCATCGAGGAAGGCGATGCCCGAGCCGAGCACGGCAGCAGCGATGACTCGGCGGCCCTGCGGTGAGTCGAAGCGGACGCTGGGCATCGGCCGAAGGTACTCGGACTATTCGGTGGAAGGACTCGCGCCTACGGCGAGCGGTACGCATCGCGTCGATGAAGGACGGACACGATCTCGATGACCACTACCTCTTCGATGATGTCGTAGATCACTCGGTACTCGCCACGTCGGGCCGAGTAAAGCGGGAAGAGAGGCGGCTCAAGTTGCTTGCCGAGTCGGTGAGGATTGGCAGCCAACGGTCCGAAGATGAACTCAAACGCCGCCGCGGCGACCTTTTCGGGCAGACCGTGGGTGAGTGCTCGTCGGGCGGATCTTGTGAAACGGACGTCGTAGCTTTTGGCTTCGCTCACACTCGGAGGCGACCCGATTTGACCATTGAGTCTCGAACCTCCGCTGCGCTGAACGTATGGCCAGCCTTCAACTCTGCAATGCCGACCCGAACGGCTTCGAGGGCATCGCTGTCCGTGACGATTGCCAACGTTTCCACTAGGGCGTCATAGTCATCGGCACCGAGAAGTACGGCGACCCTGCTTCCGTTTCGAGTGACCTCAAAGCGTTCGTGGGTCGTCTCCGCCGCTTCGACGATTTTGGAAAAACTGCCTCGGGCGGCGGCGATGGAGAGCGTCGTCATGTACATGATCGTAGCGTTGGGCATTGAGGTCACCTACATTGGCGGCGTGGCGCGCACACCGGACCTGGAGCTGAAGGCAGACCTGCTCGATGAGGTGGTGGCGTACCTGGCGAAGAATGGACTGGCCACGCTGTCACTTCGTCCGCTCGCCGATTCGCTTGGGACCAGCGCTTCACGGCTCGTCCATCACCTCGGATCGAAGGACGAGATCGTGACTGCTGCGCTGCGTCGGGCGACGGAGATCCAGGAGGAGATCGGTGCCGATTGGCTTCGGGTCAATCCCAACCTATCGGTGTCGAAGTGGTTCCGGAACTGGTGGAAATGGATCAACGCGTCGCCAGACAATCTTGCGTTGAGCCGGCTCGGGTATGAGGCAGCGGCGCTCGACGCGACGATCACCGGGCTGCCCGCCGACGTTCGTGCGGATCAGATCGGCATCTGGACGCAGCACACGGAACGGCTCCTCGTACGTGATGGCGTGACCCGTGCGGTTGCGCGTCGAGAGGCCGTTCTCGCAAAGGCCGTCTTCACCGGTCTCGTGCTCGATCTCCTCGCTTCCGGCGATCGGGCTCGACTCGACCGGGCGCTCGTCGACAGCCTCGCTGCGCTCGAAGCTCGACTGGCGTAGCGGTCGAGGTCTCTTGCTACGCTGCTGGAATTCCTGGAACACTCGTTTCAGTTATCGTCCGCACCGAAAGTCACGATGGACCCTGGCCCCGCTGCTGCACCGCGTCGACGTCGTGAGGGTGGCGGTCGCGAGCGCAACGAGACCCGCAGTCACCTTCCGGGGCAGCGTCCGTACGCACAGTCACGACTGCGGTACCCGCCGACCGAGGTCGTCTCGGCCGATGAGATCGAGTCGATTCACCTTGCCTCGCTGAAGGTTCTCCACGAGATCGGCATCGACGTTCTCGACCCAGAATCGCGCGCCATCTTCGCCGCGGCGGGGGCACGGGTCGACGACCAGCGGGTGCGACTCGAACCCGACATCATCGACGCTGCCATGGCCACCGCGCCGGCCGAGTTCACGTTGCACGCAACGAATCCGGCGCACTCGCTTCACATCGGCGGCAACTGGATCGCGTTCGGGTCCGTCGCCTCCGCGCCGAACGTGTTCGACCGCGACGGTGGGCGTCGGATCGGCAACATCGCCGACTACCGCAACCTGATCCGCCTCGGCCAGATGCTCAACACCGTTCATTTCTTCGGCGGCTACCCGGTCGAACCCGTCGACGTCCATGCTCGGGAGCGTCACCTCGACGCCACCTTCGACGCTCTCACGCTCGCCGACAAGCCAATCCACGCCTACTCGCTCGGACCGCAGCGAAACCGTGACTGTATTGAGCTGGTTCGGTTGGCGCGCGGTCTCGACGATGCAACTTTGGAACTCGAGCCGTCACTGTTTACCATCATCAACACGTCGTCACCCTTGCGACTCGACCTGCCAATGGCCCAGGGCGTCATCGAGATGGCTCGACGCAATCAGGTCGTGTGCATCACGCCGTTCACGCTCGCTGGAGCGATGGCACCGATCACCCTCGCTGGCGCTCTCGCCCAGCAGAACGCCGAGGCGTTGGCCGGTATGACGCTGACGCAACTGGTTCGTCCGGGGGCACCCGTGATCTACGGCGGGTTCACTTCGAATGTCGACATGCAGAGCGGTGCACCGGCCTTCGGCACCCCGGAGTTCATGCGAGCAGCGATGGTCGGTGGGCAGTTGGCCCGTCGCTACAAGGTGCCGTATCGCTCGTCGAACGTGTGCGCGGCGAACACGCTCGATGCTCAGTCCGCATATGAATCGGTGTTCTCGCTTTGGGGAGCGATCATGGGCGGCTGCAACATGCTCATGCATGGCGCGGGCTGGATGGAGGGTGGCCTGCATGCGAGCTTCGAGAAGATGATCCTCGACGCGGACCTACTCGGCATGGTCGAGGCGTTCCTTGAACCGGTCGTCGTCGATGAGGGGACCTTGGCGATGGACGCCATGCGCGACGTCGGGCCGGGCGGCCACTTCTTCGGCACGGCGCATACGCAGGAACGGTTCCGCACCGCGTTCCACAAGCCGATGCTGTCGGACTGGCGGAACTGGGAGTCGTGGGAGGAGGCCGGCTCGCCGACCACCTTCGACAAGGCCAACCGGCTGTACAAGGAACTGCTCGCGGCGTACGAGCCGCCCGTCCTGGATTCTTCCCGGGTCGACGCTATGGCGGACTTCGTGGCGCGACGCAAGGCCGAGGGCGGCGTGGCCACGGATTACTGACCCGGCTGGGTGCGCACACGGTTGCCGTAGGTGAAACCGTACGATCGTTCAGGATCTTCGGCCTGGGCGACATTCAGCGCCAAGCAGCCGCCGCTACGCTCGTTGATGTGGACGTCGATGCATGCGCGGGTGCGAATTCCGCGAGCTGGGCCGGACGAGCTGCCGTCATTGTCGCCGTTCACCCGACAGCAGCCGCGTTCCGGGTCGCTTGCGACGGATCGCTGCTCGGTACCGATGTGGTCGCAGCGAAGCTCGTGCACTTCCTCAGCATCGGGCACCTCGACTCGACCTATTCGTTCAAAGCTGCGAAAACCAGTCCCTCGAAGGCTCACGCCGACACCTACACCTCGGAACCCTGGGGACCTCGACGTTTGGCGGTTGAAACGTCGCTCGACTGCTTCGGCACAGCGGTGTACGCCACCCTCGATCTTCCGGGGGCACTCGGCGACACGACGTATGGCCCGTTCCGCATCGTACGGTCACCGCAGGAGGGTGGTCGAGCACCGATCGTCCTGCCCCACAACTCTGCCGCTGCCTATGCCCACACCGGGACGTGTAGCGAAACCGAGTTGTGCGCCGACGCCGCCCGTTGGGAGGACCGCGGGGCACTTGCGACGGCAGCACAAGGCGAACGATCGGCAGCGGCGGTCGCGTCGACCTGGCCCGACCTGCTGGCTCGGGAGGACCCGACCAGCGCCGTCGAGTCCGATCTCGTCGAGGTGATCGTGCGCGACGGCCGAACCCCGATGGCCGACGTCGCTGCGGTCCGCGTGGCTCAGGCAGACTTCGACGCGATCATCGAGACCTACCTCCGTGCTGTAACGACCGGTGCCACCGCGACCCTCTCGGAACCGGAGGCGCTGGCGGTTCAGCTCGCGCAGGCACAGGTCGATGGTTCGTTGATGCTGGAGGTGATTGCATGATCGAGCTACTCGCGAAGTCCCCGTCGGGTGAGGTGTACTTCACTCGCGACGGCTACGGAATCGTCCGACGGCATCGTCCGCTCGGCAGCCACGCGCCGATCGAGGTGAGCGAGACAACGGTCGACTGGACCATCGCGGATCACGGCTACGACCGTTGTGATCAGACGTTTGCGACCTACTTCGAGGCGGAGCAATTCGTGGAAGACGCCGTGCCGAAGACGATGGTGCTCGCCAAAGACCTCCCGGTCAATCCGCTCATTGCCCGCAGCGCGGTGCGGGTCATGGAGGGTTGGCTCGATTCGCCCACCGATGTCCGGCTCGTCGTGGCGACGGTCAACCGTCTGCTCGCCGACGAAGCTGTCGCTGCTGACGCCGAGCTGAAGCGCGCGCTGCTATCGCTCAGCACGCGGGCGGCCGAGCATCTCGCAACGGGGGCAACGATTGCTCCGCTGTTACGGCGTTCGGTCGTTGCGTCGGTCGGTGGTTCACGCCTCGCAATTACGTCGGCCATGTTCGACCTCCCGGCCGCTGCGTAGCTGACACAGCGATGCGCACGGTTGTCTTCTACAGCTACAAGGGCGGCACCGGTCGCACACTGTCGCTCGCCAACATCGCCCGCTTCGCGGCAGCGATCGGCAAGCGGGTCATTGCGCTCGACATGGATCTGGAGGCACCGGGCCTCACCTACAAGCTCTTGCGTGGCGACGAGGCGCAACGCCGCAGCCGCGGTGTCGTCGGCTGTTTGCTCGACACCATCCACGGCAGCGAAGTACCGCTCGACCTGAGCGAGTACCTCATCGACGTCGAGGTGGCACCATCGTCGAGCTTCGCGGGGAGCAAGCCGGGCTGGCTGAAGCTCATGCCCGCCGGCCGCGTGCCGTCGCCGAACTACTTCGGTGAACTCCGACGTCTCGCGCTCGACGCACGAACCGCCGACGGCACCGCAACCGAATTGCTAAGCGCACTTATTGAACGTCTCGATGTGGACTTTGCGCCTGATTTGCTGCTTATCGACGCGCGTACCGGCATCACGAACACCAACACGCTCGTGCTCTCCGAACTGGCTGACGCAGTGTTCACGTTCTTCCTCGATCTGCCGGAACAACTCGACGGCGTCCGCATGGTCCTGCGCTCCCTTGCGCCGCTTACTCGTGAATCGGATCGTGCGGTTGTGCTCAACGGTGTGGTGACGCGCGTACCGGTCGCCGAAGAGCAGTACCGGGCCGGGTGGGTCGAATCGAGCGAAGACCTCGAGCGTTCGGCGCGCATCGGGAGGTTCTTCACCGAGCCCGGCCCGACCGCCGCTTACACGGTCGACGCCATCACGCTCTTCCCGCTGCACCACGAACCCGCACTGGTTGACGGCGAATACCTGGCACTCGGCGATCTCACGCCAGACCTGGACATCACCTCCCCGCTCGTCGCGGACTACTTCCGGCTTGCCGCGGCAGTCATCGACGACGCAGCAGCAGTGGCCCGCGCAGCGGACTCGCTGACCCGCTCCACAGACATGCGAGCTTGGCGGATAGCTGCCCTCGTGAGCGGAAATCCGTCGTTGTTGTCCGGGCCGGGCAATGCACCGTCGAGCATCCCCGAGTCGAACCCACCGAACGAGCCGTCGCTCTTGGAGCGCATCGCGGCGACCCGCCCGCTGGCGGACCGCGACCCGGCAGCCCGTGCGCAGTTGGCGGCCGTGCTACTCGAGCTGGCCGCCACGCACCGAGAAATTGGCAACCGTGCCGAAGCTGTGGCACCCACCGATGAAGCCGTAGCGATCTACCGCGAACTCGCAGCCACTAACACCGCCTTCCTAGGCGACCTCGCCAGCGCACTCAACAACCTCGGAATCAGGTACAGCGAAATCGGAAAACCTACCGAAGCGGTCGCACTCACCGATGAAGCCGTCACCATTTACCGCGAACTCGCAGCCACCAACCCCGCCTTCCGTAAGCACCTCGCCGACTCGCTAACCAACCTCGGCGTCCAATATCGCGGGGTGGGAAGACGACCCGAAGCGGTGCCCCCCAGCGAAGAAGCCGTCGCGATCTACCGCGAACTCGCCGCCACCAACCCTGCCTCCCGCAACGACCTCGCCGCCTCACTGACCAACCTCGGCGTTTGCTATTCCGAGATCGGGAACCTTGCCGCAGCTGTGACGCCCACCGAAGAGGCCGTCGCGATCTACCGCGAACTCACCGCCACCAACCCCGCCTTCCGGAACGCACTCGCCGGCTCCCTTTCGAACCTCAGCAACCGGTACTTCGCGATCGGAAAACGAGCCGAAGCCGTCGCACCCACCGAAGAAGCCGTCACCATCCACCGCGAACTCGCCGCCACCAACCCCGCCCTCCGCAACGACCTCGCCAGCTCACTCCACAACCTCGGCACGTTTTACCGCGGAATCGGGAAACGAGCCGAAGCCCTGGCACCAACCGAAGAAGCCGTCACCATCTACCGCGAACTCGCC
>JAYSSR010000105.1:0-54416 GCA_043720395.1 Acidimicrobiia bacterium | reverse complement strand
GCCCGACCGTGAGCGGCTTTCAATTCGCTCTTAGGCGAGTTGTCCCTCCGGAGCGGTTCAGGCCGACGGCGTAATAACGCCCGAGGTCTTTCAATTCGCTCTTAGGCGAGTTGTCCCTCCGGAGCTGTGACCCTCGCGGGTCTGCTGGGGCTCGATGCTTTCAATTCGCTCTTAGGCGAGTTGTCCCTCCGTAGTAATATCAGCGGTGCTCACTCGGTTATCATCGCTTTCAATTCGCTCTTAGGCGAGTTGTCCCTCCGGAGAGCCATCCAAAATCATCATGATGGCAGCAACAGATCTTTCAATTCGCTCTTAGGCGAGTTGTCCCTCCGGAGTTTCGCCAAGCCGGTACGATGGATCTGATCAAGCTTTCAATTCGCTCTTAGGCGAGTTGTCCCTCCGGAGACTATTGCTCTTGATCGTCGCTGCGTACCTCTTCTTTCCTTTCAATTCGCTCTTAGGCGAGTTGTCCCTCCGGAGTGACCCGCCGTGCCAGAGGAGTTCGCTGGAGAACTTTCAATTCGCTCTTAGGCGAGTTGTCCCTCCGGAGACGCTTCAACAAGATCGGCGACAGCGTCGAACAGCTTTCAATTCGCTCTTAGGCGAGTTGTCCCTCCGGAGCCGGCGGATTTGCCACCATTGGCGACTATCGAGAGCTTTCAATTCGCTCTTAGGCGAGTTGTCCCTCCGGAGGGACCCGCTCAGACTACCGCCGTTGACCAGCACCGACACATCGTCCCACCGTGCCACTTCATGGACACGCCGAAGCAGGGCGGGTCGAAGCTGGCACATACACATAGGTGCTGGTCACGGGCTCCACGCCACTCAACGCGGGGCGACCCACCAGCGCCGGATTCAACGAGTCGCACGTCACACAATCCAGTACAGCTCCCCCATGGTGCGATTCGTCTGGCCCCATTCGACACGCGTCCCGTGACAGGTCTCGCACTGGGGGAAAACGTGAAGAGCATCGTGGTCCGCGGACATGTGCCGCTGCACAAGCTCGACAACAGCGTCCAACTCGGAGGTCACGATCATGCAGTCAAACACGCTCTTTTGCACTCGAACGCCGTGGCTTGAAAGTAGCGCTGCGACGCTCGCACGAGCGTCGTCGTTGCGAATGTCGTATGCGATCACGACCCGCACGGGCTCAGTCCCGCCACCAGATCGGCTCGTACAGCACGCGTCCCGTTGAGATCGTTCGTGCGATGCTGCGCGCCTGAAGGAAGAGTCCCCGCCGATACGTGACCTTCCGCGAGGTCGGGGTGTGATGGAACGTCGTGAGCATCCGACGCTCAAATCGATGGAGGAACTTTTCACGACCGTCGTCGTTCAGAAGCATAGCGTTGCCTTCCTTGCGGAAATTGCGTTCGGTCAGCATCCTTCTGCGGAAGAGGTCAAGGACCACGGTGTCAACCACAAGGGGCCGGAACTCTTCGATCAGATCGAGCGCAAGCGACGGCCGCGTCGCCTGATCGAGATGCAGGAAACCTGCCGACGGATCAAGCCCTGCGGCAGCGACCGCGCCGACCGCTTCACCGGTCAAGACGGTGTATCCGAAGCTCAACGCAGCGTTGACTGGATCGGTTGGCGGTCGCCGGACGCGTCCGGGAAATTTTACGCCGTGCGGCAGCAGCGAACCGAAGACCGAGAAGTACTCCGCAGTCGCCGTGCCTTCCACGCCGAGCAGCGACGCTACCCGATCGAAGGCTGACAGTCGCTCGGCCAGCGCGGCGAGACGCTCGGCCGAGTCGGCGCACGCAGTCCCACGTCCATAGCGAAGGAGTAACGCTCGCAGATTCCGGACCTTTCCAACGACGAATCTGCGGGCGAGGGCGACAGCGAACTCGGGATCCTCGGAGGCCCGGTACTGCGCCCGGCGCAACGGTGCCGACGCCGAGTCCGCTCCCTGGAGCGTCCCTTGAAACTGCCCTCGACGGCTCAGAAACGTCACGACCGTCGACGACCGAAAGGATGCCGATCGTGCCCCTGAACTCAAGCCGACGTTGCCGAAAAGCGTGATCGAACCAACAACAGTGATGGGCAACTTCACGAGATCCGCTTCGCCGAGACTCACGATGAACTGCCCGTCCTCCACGCGAACGAGTGCCCCGTCTTTTTGAACGTAAAGCGCCTTGCGATCCGGCTCGCGCAAACGAGCGTCCTCAAGGAAGGCGGGGTAGCGGGGTCCGAGATCTTCGCCCAAATATGCGATGCCCTCGTCGACGGAAGCGATCTTTGACTTCTCGGCCGCGAGCGCCTGTCCGAGCACGCCGACGTAGAGCGCGAGCACGTCGAGCGCCCGCTCTGCCTCGATGCGTGTTGCGACCGAGACCATGATGTCGTCCGCAAAGCGAGCAGCCGACCAACCGCCTCGATGCAAGGCCCGGTCGAGCTGATCGAGCACGATGTTCGCGAACAACGGCGAGAGCGGAGCGCCCTGTGCGATGCCTTCGGCGATGTCGGCAAGCCTTCCCTTGCGGTTGCGTTCCTGGCGAGCGAGGAGCAGCTCGACCAACGCGAGCACGGCATCGTCGTCGATGCGTTCACGCAGTCGCTCCATAAGGAGCTTTCGATCCAACGTAGGAAAGCAGTCGGCCACGTCGGCACGTACGACCCATCGCAAACCGCTGTCGCGGTCCTCTACGACGCAACGCAGCGCATCGGTGACACCGAGACCGGGTCGATAGGCGAAGCTGCGCGGCGAGAACCACGGATCAAAGAGCGGCACCAACGCTGACGCGATTGACCGCTCCACAACGCGATCCTCCACCGACGGGATGTGCAGTTCTCGGCCGTCATCGTCGGGCAGCACAACCTCTTGCAATGGACCGGGACGCCACGTTGCGGCACGCAGCGCTGTCGACAATCGAACAAGGCGCGCCTCAAGATCTTTCGCGAACCGCTCGCCTGCGCGGCTCAATTCGCCGTCCTGCAAATCGTTGTCGTGCACGACCTGCCAGGCCACCCGCAGCGATTCAACCGAGGAAATCGTGTGGAGCAAGCTCGTTGGCGATTCAGCAGTTGCTTCGGCTGCTTGAATCGGAGGATGCCCGGTATCTGGTGCCTTCACTGCCGGGTCGATGGCCCCGGCGACATCCAACCTCAGCAACTCCGCGGGTTCGCCTCGACCATCCTCGATGGCGACGGCGGCCACAACGACGTCAAGCCGTGGTCCGTGGGTCTGGTCGCTGCCGACGGACACAACGTGGCGATCAACGTCGGCATCGTCGATCATCGGCTGAGCGACACCTTCGCCCGTTCCGTCCAACGCGATGACCTCATGCTGGGCCGGAGAAGTGTCCGAGTGGAGAGAATCACCGAGGTCGACTTCTGGGATTGGAGCGAGGTGGTCAACGCCGTTGAACCCGTTCAAACGTTGAAGATCATTCACCGCACCCCCACCGGACGTCGCATCCGAGTCGGTCCCGACAACGTCCAAGTCACTCATCCTTTGCTCGTTTTTGAGGTGTTGGTGGAGGGTTGGCGCCACCGGTGGATCGAAGCTGTCCGGCACGGCTGGGGTCCGAGCGAGGAGTGCCCGCCGCTCACTGACCTCGCGAGTTCCATCGTGCACCTGGACGGACGGACCGACTCGTTCGAGGTAGACCGCGAACCGTTCATCGGATTCGTCGGGGAGATCCACCATCGCATCCATGCGGGCTCCGACGAGTCGTGCCGCTGGCTGCGCCGCCTCGCTCGGCTCGCGACCGTTACGGGCACTGGCGCACGTACGAGTGCGGGCGCAGGCGTCACCGAGGTCGACATCGTGATGGTGGATGCGGTTGCGCCTCGGGGCGCTGCGAAGACTCGTCGTGGGTCACGTCCGTCGGCTCGCCGACAGCGCCCGAACTGAGCCACACGATCAGCCACCGGGCTCGTCGCCTGCCGACTTGGCCCTGACACCTACGAACCATCGACGAAATCGTTGGACCACTTCAGGAAGCGATCGTTCATCATCTCCGTGTCGATGCGTACCGGCGCGTTGCGATTGCCCTTCTCGATGCGTACCGCGTGGTCTCTCGGTAGGAACTGCGTGGTGAACGCGTGCGACACGAGAACGATCTGATTCGGCGCGTCGCTCAGGCGGGCGGTTCGAAGCCACATCGGCGACGCTCGTCGACCTTCCTTTCCGTTGCCGCCAGGTCCGTTGGTCGAGATCTTGGGTTCGTCCTTTCCGAAGCCGATCGGCAAACCAAACGAGGCGATCGGGAAATCGCTGCCGTTGACCCGCTCGCCACGTCCGAACGGGACGACAACGTCACGATGCTCGTAGGTGCGTCGATTGCGCCCGGACGTGATCGGTGCGCGATGTTCCCGCAGCAATTCGCCGCCGAGATTCAGCGCACCGGCCCACTGCGTCGGTGCCCACAACCGCTGTGACACATCGATCATCCAGTAGTCGTCGAGCAACACCGGATAATCCGCCTCGTAGTCGTTGACTTTTCCGACAACATCCAACTGCTCGAACGCGTCGGTGAAGCGATCCCCCACGTCGCCGACTCGGTCCACGACCTTCGACGCTGCAACGTCGTTGAGCTCGACCCCGAAGCCCCCGAAGCCTCGATGTGTCCTCGCTCCGAGTCCGCCAAGCGTCGACGCCGTCCACAACGTGCACGACACGAGGTCCCAGATCAGCTCGGGTTTGGCGTGTCGGATCAGCACGTCGATCTCGCCTTTCGTACCAACAGGAATGTGATCTCGCTCAACCCGCGGCGGTGCGCCACGGCCACCGGGCTTGCCCAGGCCGACACCGAGCAGGTACAACAGACCGGCTTGCCCGCGAGGAAGCCACGGGACCTCGCCGGCACGAACTGGTGCCACTCCACCCCTCATGCGAATCGTGACCGGCGACTGACGCGTCGTCGAGCCAAACACCTCCTCCTCAGCACGACGTAGCGCATCGAGGTCGCCCCGAACCGTTCGACCCGCGAGTGCCCGGAACCAGAAGTGCAGGACGCCACGCAGCGACGTTGACCGCCACCCGTTCACTCGCTCGGGAGTATCACTGCCGAGGAACATCGGAGTGTCCACGACAAACGGGACGGTCCTCGTGAACGGCTGCTGTCCTGTCATGGCGCACTCCTCCAGACGCGGCGTCCGAGTGGCGCGGCGATCGATCGGTCATCCCAAAGCACCTGCACCAACGAACCGATCAACAGCGACGCTGCTGCGACCGTCGCCGCGATCGACAGCCGATCACCCCGATGAGCAATCGCGGGCCATCCTTCTGCGCGCAACGCCGGGAGCACGAATGCGACGGCGATCAATGCGAGAAGCCATGCATACGCGAGCCCGATTATCAGGATCTCGACCGTTCGCCTCACTGCGACGCCGAGGCCGAGGCGGTGCAGCCTGGCCTCCACGAGGAGGTACGCCCAGCATGCCGCTGCTGCAGTGACCGGCACGTACCACCTCGGGCCATGGTCCTTGAAGACCCTCGGACCGTTGAGCACCGTGACAACAAAGGCCATGCCGACGGCGCACGATGCGAACAGCCGCGGCAACAACGCGTGGATCGTGAGCGGTCCGGCAACGATTCCGAGCGTTGCAGCGACTCCGATCACGGCTATAGCGGCCGCGCCGCCGGATCGAACGGAGAAGCGTCCAAGGACGATCGCTCCTAACGTGCCCATGCAAGCGACCCCGCCAAGGATGCGGGCCGCTAGCGGTGCGCCCCTCCGTTGGTTCGTGGCGGACCAGCTCGCCACGGCCGCTCGGCGGGCGAGGTTCACGTCGTAGCGCGGTAAGGAGATTTCCGAGATTGCTCGCTCAGCGAGGTTCTCCGTTTCGTGCCGACCTGTCGCGGTCCGCCATTCGGGCGACTCCCATGCGTCCACGATGCGGGTCGCAAGTTCATCGGGATCGCCGATCGCCGCTACTTCCTCGTGACGAAGCAGCAGCTCGAACATCGCGGTACGAAGAACCCGAGCGGCACTGTTCATGCTTTTGTCGGTCGTGTCCTCAGCGATCGCACTGACCGCGGCGTCGAAGGACTTCGTGGTCCACTCAGCGGCCTCGGGTAGACAGGCGTGGTGGTCACGGCACGCCACCCATACGGCAAAGCGCTGCACGGGTCCCTCTTTATCGGCGAGTCCGCGTGCGACAAGGTCTTCGGGTTGAAGGGACCGCCTCGCGTTGTGCAATGCTTCTGCCGTCCTCAAGCGCTGAGCCTCGAACGGCTGTGGCAGGCCAGCTATCGAGAGGTCGACCGCGCCGACAAGATGCAGTTCGATCATGTCGGCCGCCCCGGTTGCGAACTGAGTTCGCTGAGCAGATGTCCGACCTCGGTGAATTCGCCGTTCTCCCATGCGAACCCGTTGAGTTCGTCGGTCGCGGACTTCTCGTTGAGACGCTGCGCGAGGTTGTCCGGAAGCGTCACGGGTCGGAGGCGAATCTGGAGGGGGGCGTCTCTGTCCTCGTGCTTCAGAAATGCACCGCCGATTTTGCCCAAACCCTTCAGGTACTCGCAGGCCGTCAGCAACGCAGGAATCTGGCCCTTCAGACCGCCCGAAAGGCAGACCCACGGCGGCTCACCGGTGTTCGTGAAGAACTGCACCGCCAGCGCGAACTGCGGCAGGCCCACCCTCAAGTCTTCGCCTGGGTCCAGGCCCGGAACGGCGTATACCTTGACCGACGCCGGCTCGTTGTCCGTTGCGAAATGCGCGCTCGACACCTGAACCGCGCTCGTTGGATGCCCGGCGTGGAGGTACACCCAACCTCCGAGCAGCGCTGCATTTGCAAACGCAGCCGCGCGGCCCTCAGGCGTGTCCGTCGTTAGCAGCGTGATGAACGAACCTGACAGCGAACCACCTCGGGACCGGGTCCATGCTTCGAGTGAATCCCGCTCTGCACTGATCGACGGCCGCCAACCATTCGGCGACCCGAGCTTTCGAAGGTGCGCCTCGGGAATGGTCTCCCCACCCTTCGGGCATAACGCAACCAGTTGTTCCCACCACTCCTCAAGCCATTGCGGATCACGATCGCGAGGGATCGCGCCCGTTTGAATATGGCGAATCGCCTTCGTGGTGAAGCTGTCCCGGATTGAGACTCCGACCGTTGCGATGTACCTGTCAGCCATTGGAGTGGTCCCTCATGACGCGTCCTCGCGCTCGAGCACTCCGAAGCCACTCGACGTTTTGCCGCCTACTCCGAACCAGCGCAAACCCTCCACCAACAGCGTCAAGGCTCGCTTTCGCTGCTCGGTCCCGTCGGAGGCCAGCGTGATCGCGTCGACCACGAACGAACCCGACCGAACGACAAGGAACTTCACCGGGACCGGCGAAAACCACTCCCCAGGTGCCTCCGAGTTCGTGTACCACTCGGTGAAGTGAGGCGTCATCACTTCCGCTGCGACGCGACTTTCGACCTCGGGCAGCGCATCGAGAAACCGCACCGCACCCTCCCGAGACCCCGTGCCAAAAAGCTCGTTCGCGTCTTTACCGTCCCGTCCCGCGAATGCACGGGCAACACCCCGAAGTGCGGACGCTGGAAGGTACGGGACGCCGATCGTGCGGTGCAGCGTCAGACCAAGCTCCAGCGACGACGCCTCGTTGCCAAGTCCGATCGCGAGCGGCGACCCTGCGGCGACGGCGAGTCGTGCTGAAGTGATCGAGCCGTCCATCTGCCGCCGCAGCGCAAGTCGACGCCCTAGGGCAGTCCGGTGGACATCTCGGCCGATGCCACCGTTGATTCCGACGAACTTCGCAATCGCATCCTCGGCGAGCGTCTTCCTGGCGTCGGCCCCCTCGGTCTCCGTCACGAGTTCGAGCAGCGTCCGAGGGTGCACGTCGTCGCGATTCCCCGCCGTGAACGCAAGCGATCCGGCACCGATGCGGCTCATTGCTCGCCCTTCTCCGGTTTCGGGAGAAGCACTTCGGCGGCGCGCTTCAAGTGATCGGCCGCGATCCGAGCGAGCAACGACAGTTCAGCTACCAACTCGGGGTTCTCGCCGATCGGTCCAGTCCGACTGAGGAACTCCTCGACCGTTTGAGGTTGCGATGCGACTTCGCCGCGCACGAGCGTCCAGAGCGCGTCGGCGACCCACTGATCGTTCGCATCGTGGCTGCGCAGGAAGCCCAACGTCACCACAAGTCCCGACGCCCGTAGCAACGAAGGCAGCGAGCGAAGCCGCGACCGAGCGCGCCTCGCCGCAGCCGCACCACTGGAGTCGCCGTCGATCGGTGTCTTTGCCGACACCGCCGACCACGCGGCGGTGGACAGGCGATAGTCGAGACGCTCGCTCACTGCGCCGACCCCGTAGACGCTGGTGGGGGCGTGGTCGGCCCGCGGTGCAGCGTCGCCCAGCAGAGCCCCTTGCCCACTCCACTTGAGCCCCCGAGGAAGAACGGCTTCTCGTGGAGCAGTGCAGCAAGGCTTGCGGCATCTGCGGTCGAGCACCCGAGTCCGATATGGGCGACCATGATCGACTCGGCAGGGAGGTACTCCTCCACGAATAACCCTCCTGCCTTGACTTGCTTGTCGTCGTCGAGGCTCACTCGCGTGACCACATCGGCACCCTCGTGGGTGAGCGCGGGCAGCAAATCGTCGCTCACCACAAGCACATCGTTTCGCAGCTTCGTGAGTACGGGTGCGAATTCGCTGAAGGCCGGGAGTCTGGTCGCTATGTGCTCCGCGAACTGCTGCACGCCTTGCTGTTGCTGCACGTTGACGCGGTACGCACCGAGCACAGTTTGCTTGCCCCAACTCGTGCCACTCTCATACGCAGTTCCGTACGACGGTGCCGCGATGACCGGCCAGCTTTCCTGCAAGAGTCGCCCGAGACGGGCAACGCGGGCAACGCACATCGCCGACGTTGCCCAAGCAAACGTGCGAGTGAGCGTCGCAACTGGGAACGCAAGCAACCGACCGTCGCCGACGTAGACCGTTCCGGGCGCTGGCGTTCCGGCGTTCGGCGGATCGCCGAAGAGACGCTTGGCTAGGTTCTCGTCGGTGCGTTCCACGTGGGCACGCAGCGCCCCACGCAGGCTCTGACCCCAGATCACCGGGAGGCCGGTAACCGTCTCGCGTTGGATCGGAAGATCGATGCCGCCAACCGACTCAGGGCCGCCCGCGTGGACGGGCGTCTCCGCGTAGAGGAACAGCAGCGCGTTGTGGATCACGGGCGGTGGCATCGGAGTGGTCCTGTCGTTCGTCGGTGGGTTGTTGGTGGTTGCATCGATGGTTCGTGGGCCGTGGGTTGGGCCGCGTCGGTGGGCCGCTCGTGCGGGTTCATTCCGGCCAGCTCCACGTGCCGCAGAGCACGACCCCGCAGCCTGCTGTGGCCAGCCGGTCGAATCCTGGGTCGTTCATTCGCAACGCCTTTCCGTGCACGGATATCGACCAATGGGACGCGACGGCTTCGGCCTCATGTTCGCCTTCCCCGTGGAACTGGAGGTAGTAGACGCTGCCCGCGGCGACGGCGTGGAAGAGTGCGCGTTCCTGCGGTCGAGCGTGGCGTCCGGTCGTTGCGATGCCCATCGTGGCGAACGGCTCCGGCCCGCCAACGGCCGCCGCGACGATGTGACAGCCATCCGGTAGCGGCGGCTTCGCTCCGCCCGGGAACACTCCGGGCGTTGCGAGATAGAGCAGCACGCGCCCGCCAGGGAACGATTCGGGCCTTCTAGGCAGCGTGGGTGCTGGTTCAGCGACGCTGACCTCGGCGAGTCGCGCCTCACCACCGAATGGCACGACTGCCGACCTCACGTGCGCCTGCTCGTTGGGGACCGGCTCGACGTTGACAGCAAGCAGAACGTCGTCGGCGAATACAAGATTCTCGGCACTGTAGAGGTAGGCGTCGGCGGCGGTCCGACCGTCTTCGCGCCACAGCCCAACGCGCGTCTCCGATCTTGCGGCATCGATCGGCAGAAGGTTCTGGTAGTTCAACGTGCAGGCCAGGTAGCGTTCGATGACCGGAGCGCCAAGCCACCCGTCGAGTGGGTCGCCGGTGCCGACCAGCAGCGCTTCGAGAGCGAGATCCGTCGACTCGTGACGCTGCACGCTGCATCGTGTGGTGCCGAAGGCACCGGTGATGATGTCGCGAGGCGCGGGCAGGAGGAGCTGTGGTCCGTCGGGCGTTGCACGACAGGGGAAGGGGCCAATGCAACTGGCGAAGTCCGACCCGATTGCACGAGCGACCGAACCGGCGGCGGTGGTTGGGCGAGGGAACACGACGGAGGCATCCGCGTTGGCACCGGCGTTGAAGCCACGGCCGTCGCGGACCGAGACTGCCGAGATCGGGCGAATGGTCAACCAGGTCATGAGCGGGGGCCCTTCACGTGGTTGGTTGGTGGGTTGGCGCTTCCGCGGCAAGAAAGCGAGCGATGGTCATGACAGCCTCGGCGCGTCCGAAGAGGTCCTCTCCTGACGTGGTGCCGCCCGTGGACGCGAGTGCCTCGAGCATGCTTGCGACATCCTCGGTGTTGCCGCGCAGATTGCCGCCCCCAACGTGGTGACGGTGGACAAGGGAACGATGCAGAGCGCTCCACTGCGAGGGCGCGAGGCGGTGACGACCGACATGACGCGCCAGTTCACCTATCACTCCGGGTGACAGCCGCTGCTCCTCGAATTCGCTCACGAGCGTGGCAAATCGATGCGCGTTGAGCGGGTCGCTCATCGAGAACGAGGTTTTCGACCGCAACCCGCCACGACGCCGCTCCGCGAGGAGCAGCCGGTCCTTGCGTGTGGAGACTGCCTTCGCCTCCTTCACGAGTTCCTGCGCTGAGCGCACGCCGCCTTGCAACGGCGACGTTGCGTGCAGGTAGAGGACCGCTCCGGACGCTGTAACGGATTCGAGCGCGGGGCTCAGACCTTGCACGATCAACTCGCGCGCCCTGTGTGCCAACGCAACGGCGTCGCGTGCGGCAACGAGCGCGAACACATCGTCGCCTCCCGCATAGACGAGTCGTCCGAGAAAGTCGCGTTCCAACTCACCGCGCTGCGACGCTGCTGTGCTCGCGAGCGCTCCCGAGCAGTCGGAGTGCTGCGCAAGGGTTTCGAGCCGGCTGAGGCGGGCACCGATGGAGTCACCATCGAGGGCGACCATTGCGAAGTAGGTGGGCGGCGACCCGATGCCGGCAGAGCTGGCTGCGCGGACGAGCGCGTTTCGGGCGGCGCGGAGGGCGTTGATTTCGCTGTCAGGCGGTCGGTTGTCGAGCCCGAGTTGGCTTTGGACTTTGTCCGGTTTCCACTGGTCGGTGATGAGCCAATAGCCCTCGAACGCCCAGAACCAATCCAGCAACTCGTCGCCGGACCTGTGCCCCGCGTAGCGAGAGAGGGTGTTGCGGGTGCTCTTTTTCGCAAGGGTTTGCCACGCGGACCGGAGGTTCTCGATCAGCTGCCGTTCGATGGACCCCGCGTTGGCTGCGTTCGTGATGTCGAGGACCCACGGTCTCGTGGCGATGGTCGAGGTCGACGGGAAGCCCCTCTCAGATTTTACGGCCCCTCGCTTCGTGAGGATGACGCCGGAGACCGGCGTCGCCTGCTGCTGGTTCGGCACCTTCGCCACGGGATACCGGGCCGTGAGCGCACAGATGCCGAACGACGGATCGCTCCTGCTCGACCAGGCGATGGGCGCGGAGTCGAACCAGCTGGTGCGCTTTCGGGCATTCAGGGTTTCGAGCAGCGCGGTGTAGTCCGAGGCGATGTCGCCCGTCCAGGGGACGCTCACCCACGTCAATTCCGGCGGCGGAGCGTCGGCGATGCCCTGCGGCTTCCATCCGACCCAGAGTTGTTCGGCCGCTGCAATTGCCCGCGGCGCGACTTCTTCGGGGTGGCCGTGAATTGCTACTACCCGATTGGGCAGCGAACGGGCTGAGAAGCTGTTTGTCGCGTCGGCTGTGGGCTCGTCAGTTCCGTTCGCTGGCGAAACGATCTCCGCCCCCGACGCATCCAGCGCCACGCACAGCGCCCTCGTGAGCAACGATGCTGCAGCGCTCGATACAGCAAGGTCACGCGTGGTCTCGGACTCGGCAATGAATCGTTGGACGCCACGCATCGCAATTGCGAAGAGCTTCTTTGGGTTCTCCGGCTGGTCCACCATGGGAACTGCCTACTACTCCTGAACGAGGTAGGCGAAGACAACGCGGTTGCGGAGGTAGTGGCCGTTCACGAACTCTCCGGGTGCCGGCTCGCAGCTGACAAGGCGCAGCTCCGGTCTCGTGACCGGTTGCCAGGTCTTCGGCGGGAGCTTCGTTTTCGGTGCGGCGAATGTGTCGTACACCTCGAAGACAAGTCGGCGGCCGTCGTCTCCAGTCACGTTGATTTTGTCGCCGGGCTTGAGTTGATTGAGTTTGCCGAAGATGGATGGTCCACCGCCTCTGCGGTTGACGTGGCCGAGGAGGAGACTGATTCCGACCTGGCCTGGGCGGGGACTGGTGGTCCACCAGCCGACAACATTGTGGGGAAGGCCGACTCTTGGATTTCCCACGTTACGAAGATCGTCCCAAGGACGAATTTCGCTGTTGAGATCTAAGGCATCGATCCCGATACGCCGTGGCACTCCAACTGTCTCGGCCGCGCCGACCCTTGAATTGGCGGTGCCGATGTCGGTATGGATCGGGTAGTCGATGACGGCACCTACCCCAACGGGCGTGATGGCTGGAGCGGTTGTGCTGCTAGATGACGGGGGTGACGGTTGAGGCTTTGGCTCTATCGAGACCTTGACCTCGATCCCATCGTTTCCCGAGATGATGTCAATCGAGATCGTGGCATCGGCTGGAGGGGCGTTGGGGGTGGATGATGTTGCCAGTACCCGATTTCCGATCTTCACTTCGACCTTCGAGGGATTCGTCGGGATCGGCCAGCTCACGTGCACGCGTGACCCATTCGGCGGAACGCTTGCGACTTTCTTCCCATCTACGAAGACCTCCGCCGAGCGTCCAATGTTGGTACCCGCCGATACAATGTATCCAGATTCATCCCAGCCGCCAGCAGGGGTAAATTCTAGGCGAGGCTTGCGGTCCGAAATTGTCAAGACCCAAGACGAATGGACGTCGAATTTCTTTGACACAGTCGTAAGCGGAGCTCGGAGTTCAAAGCTGTGTTGTCCAGCACCAACGTTCCGCGTCGAACCAGGGAGTTCGGCCTTGACCCTGATTTCGCTACCTCCATCGATCGATATGAAGGCTTCGCGATTAGTCAGGTTCCGAATCGTGACGAACGCCGGCCTCCCGGCCCCTGCGCTTTGCCCCGCGATTCCGAATGCAGTCGAACACGCCAATGCAGTGACCAGAAGGAGGCATTTAGATTTCACGTCTTGGGTCCCTTTTCTTGATTGTGCTCGTCATCTTCTTGGAATTGCTCGTCGTCCGAAACAGTGTGCTTCCGGCGAACCGGACCGGTTGGGACATCGCCCCCGTCCCACAGCCAGTCCAGCTCGTCCCAAGGAACGTGCCCACGCCCGCCACGCAACGGAGTCGCATTATCGGCCAGGTTCAATGGACTCAGCACGTAGTCGCGGATGCCAATTCCAACTGTCTCGGACCATTTTCCCATCGACGAAATGAACTCCGAGATGTTGGGAACTTCAACCTCAACGGTCGGCGTTTCCGACGACTCGACAACGGCTTTATCTCCTTGAAGTTGACGCAGGTACGCAAGTTGAGCTTCGGTGTACGCGGCCTTGGTCGATTCAACGACAGCGCGCAAGGCGTCGACTCGGGACATGCGCGCCGCCTGCGCATGGCTCAGCAAAGACCCAGCTCTGCGGTGCCGCCGTCGGTAATATGTAGCCTTTCGTTTCGCCCACGTGTAGTGCGCGTACTGAGCCTTCACCTGGTGGAGCGTCTCATCATGTGACTTAAAGGCGATAGCGAACGCGATCACGAACATAAGCATTTGAACCAGCGCGAGGGCCGAAGCAGTCCAGAGGAACGGATGCCCGCGCAACTTTCCTTGAGACGATTTATCGATCTTGCAAAATCGTACATTCCCGGCGTTCGCGGCGGCATTCTTTGCCGTGAAATCACAGAGCTTCGACTGGGCAAGCGCTAGCGCAGCGGACTTCCTCTCCAGCTGCACCAGCGCGAGCGGAGAAAGATCTTGGCTGCCATCGGCCTGCACCTTGATCAATTCTCGTGAAGCTGCCAAAGCTGCCGCCTTTTGCTCCCCCTCAAGTTCTGCATTTCGCATAAACCCGAGTGCCCCAACAACGAGTA
The DNA here is from genome assembly GCA_043720395.1 of Acidimicrobiia bacterium. Lineage (GTDB taxonomy): Bacteria > Actinomycetota > Acidimicrobiia > Acidimicrobiales > JANYDT01 > JANOYY01. Next base: position 40,260 of record JAYSSR010000105.1, on the reverse strand, counting down.
TGCCGAAAACCAGCATACTTATCGCCATCCCGAGTCGAACAAACCGGATTGTTTTGGTGGCCGGTCCGGTGAGGCCGGGCGCGCCCGTCTCCTCACGCGCCCTCCCCAGTTCGACCTCATCTGTGACGATTCTCTTGACAACCACACCGGCAAAATGCGCTGCAGCGAGCACCGCAACACCGAGAGCAAACGCAAGACCCTGCTTGACGAGCGGGACGCTAGTCGCAGAGGCACCCAGTTGATCGAGCGACTTCCAATTGAGAGGAAATTCACCCACTGCAAAAATCGCCAACACTGCAACGTGCAGCACGTTCGAAATCCCGGAGCGGCGCTCGAACCGCCGGTGCGGATCAAACGATCGTGCATCTCGCTTCACAAGCGATTCGTATCTTCGGCTCTGCTGTTCCTCCGCCCGTTCCGCTCGGCCAAGCTGCTCGGATAGCCGCTCGTATCGATGCAATCGATCGGCGAAGCGACTGGTCAATTTTGCGTCAGCTCGCACCCATCGTTCGACCGACCAGTGGGCCTCCGCCTCGCCGCGTGCGGCGAGGCGACGCATGGAAACAGTCGGTTCCGCGCCCCAGGTCACGTCATAGTCGAACCGCTCCTTGTCCTCGGCGGCTAGTTGCTCGCCAAGTTGTACGGCGGAATTCCGGGGCCGTGACCTCCTTGCAGTCCAAGGAGCCTTCGATTCAACGTGCGCAATTTCACTGTTCGTATCGGTCATACGCAATCCGATCCAGACTCAACGCGAAATGTCGACTTGTTGGCCTTTTCGCGATCACCACGAGAACGCGCTTCCTCGACCCATTCCTTCCAGAAGGAACGCACAGTGGCCAGGAAGTCTGATGCGTATTGAGGATTCGTCGTCGCTCCCGTGCCCAAGAAACAACCGCGAATCCCTTTGAGGGAGGGCAGCGTCCGGATAACAGCTTCAGCTTTCAACACATCTCGCCTACTCCGCTGAGAAGACAGGTCCTGAGCGTCAAGACGAAGCTCTTCGGTTGCCTGGAGTCCGTCGCTCAGAACGAAGAGCCACTTGCTCGTGCCGGTCGATGAGCTCAAGAGGATGTCGACACCGCGACTGATTGCTTGAAGAAGGTCGGTACCCGTTGGGTCGATGTCACTGAGATCAAGCCCAGGCGAAAGTTCGCATTTCACATTCCTCGTCGACTTCGAAAGAACCTGGTTCATTGAACACTGCAGCTCCTCGGCCATCACGGCGTTACGCTCGGCAGAATTTGAACCTGCGTCTTTCCACTTCTGATCGCGTGGATCGAGACGTACGTACGGGGCTGCGTCCCGCGCCGACGCCCGATGTACAAGCCAAATCTCAACAACAGAGCGATCCGAGATGCACCGCGTAGCGATCGGTCCGAGAAAGCCGAGTCTGGCCCGAAGCGTTGCCGTCACCCCTGCAATCGCGGCTGCCTTCTGCGACGTTATCCGCGGTGCCGTTGTCGGCGGTGCCGTTGTCGGCGGTATTTCCGAAGACGATGAAACGTCGAAAAGAACAATACATCGACCGGGCGGCCTGTCAGCCAAGGCTCGATGGGGCAGGAGGATCTGGATCAGCACGATGCTTGCTGTTAGAGGCACACGTCGCCAATTCTGTTTCATTTCGAAATGCCTCCCACATCCTCGGTTTGTTCCGGCCGCACATCAGATTTTGTCCCGCCGACGCCGACGTATCGACCGACTTCACGCGGTGCCGAGCGCCAGGGTGTGTACCAACGGCGAAACCACGAAACGTGGCGCAACCCCTGCGCCGAACGCTGCGTAACCGTGACACGCGCGGCGCGATATGAGCCGTGATATTGCTTCTCGATCGCCGCAAACTGCGCTGTCAGGGCTACCGTGCGCAGATCGAGTCCCTTCTGGACGGCATCGAGTTGGGCAGCGACAACGGCTCCCTTCGCGACTGCCTTCGCTATTCGCCCTTGAATGACCTGCGAACGCGAGTTGCTTTGGACGGTTTCGGTCGAACTCGGACTGACGATTGCAGCGAGGTCCGCTCGAAGCTCCACGAGCGTCGCATCGATTCTGCTCTTCTCCGCAGTGAGAGTGGTCCGACGCTCCTCGAGTTGGATGGCTGCCTCAGCAATCGCGCTCTTCATCAGTTCAGTGAGTTCCTCGGAGAATATGGCGTCAATAACCCCGAGCGAGCCATCACGTTTACCCATCTCTATTGCCCGCTCGGACAAGTCCACGGCCAGGAGGCGGATGTCACTGTCGCTCAAGTCGTCGGCAACTACAACACCGAGATCCGATGCGCGTCGCAGTCTCATGATTTCTTCTTAGGACATTGCTGAGGAAGCGGGCCAGGGTACCCGATGGGGTCGCCGTTGATGCAGCGTGTCTTTGCAGGTGCAATACCGTCCGTTGAGAACTTCGCTCCCTCAACATCAACTTCTGAAAAGTCCGTGGTCTTGTCAAAGATTGCGTTCTGAAGGTTTGCCACGACCAAATAGGCGCTAATGAACTCTGCACCTTCGAGATGAGCATTCGAAAGGTCGACACCCGGCAACTGTGTGTCATGCAGTTTCGCCTTCTGTAGCTTCGACCCACTGAGATTCACTCCGCACGTTGTCGGAATGTCCTCGTTACATCCTTCGGCACAACGCGAGTTCGGCGGCCATGAAACGCGCATGATTGTCGAGCCGGCAGCGACACCGGCTGCTGGTGTCGTTCCGATCTGTTCCGGCACGTCTATAGGACCACCGATGATCGACTCAATGCAGCACAGCGGCGGTACGTAGTCAGGAGGCGGCACGACAATCCATCCGAGCAGCGCACCAGACAGATCGATCTTCTCAAGGTTGGCATCTTGTAAATTGGAGCCGGGAGAAAACGATGAACCTAAACCCTTGACATGCGAAAGATTCGTCCGTGAGTCACCTTGAACGTTTCCAAAGCAAGACTTCTGCAAGTCCCCGTAACGAAGATTCGTGCCGACAATATCGGTGGTCTTGACGATGAGTCCACCCATCGGAAAGTATTCATCGTCATCACCGCCGAGTCGCATTCCGTTTAGCGAAAGGTGGTGTTCGCGTTGATTGGTCGAAGCGACGAGACTCAACGCTTGGAGACGATTCGCCTGTTGGAGGTCTTCGTTGTGGTAGTTCCGGTCGGTCCAGTAGGTGAAAGCTTCCGGCAACGGACGGACGATGAACCCGATCAGACCGAGTGCCAAGATCCCCTCGATCAGCACCCGTACTCGCGATGCCTGTCGACTCCTTGGACGACGGCGTCGCCGACCGGTGAGAATCGTGCTCAGTGCCACACGGAGAGTGAACAACGTTTCAGTTAAGCGGACATAAAGACCGCACCCAGCCGAGACCATGGTGGCTTTGCGTCGGCTTTATCTGCCCGTGAGACTGTGGCCCACAGCCGCAAAGCCGATGAAACGGGACCGCTATGGACGACGAGATGCGAGTGCCCGAGGAAGAGCCGTCGGACTGGCATGCCTACACCTCCCGACAGGCCTTCTACGACAGCCTCGCGTTCGGTGACGTGTTGCTCTTCGAGGGGTACAACGACGCCGGTGCCTACGACATATTCATGGAACGTCGACCCGTGTACCACTCGGCAATGTGGATCGGCATGAAGAAGGGCAAGCCGCTCGCCATGCACAACGTGAGCAACGTGTGGTGGATCGATCAGGTCGCGGCGGCGTCGAAGAGTCAGCGCGACGTGTTGAAACTCGGTTACGTGTTCGGCGACCCGCTCGCGAAATCGGCGGCCGAAGATGCCCTCGTGGAGCTGATGCGCAAGCGCCACCATCACGCCGAAGCAGGAGAGTTGACCGACGCTCAACGTCGAGCAATGCGTCGATTGCTCAAGGTCGGCGGGGTCGGCTATTTCAACATCGATGCCTACCTCGACGATTCTCGTTTTGTCGAGCATGGCCGCGTGCTACGCCACCTTCGGTCAATCACTGCGCTTCGTCATGAGATCTTTGGCGAAAAGGTCGTGAAGTCCCCAACCGCTACCGATCTAGGACACCAAAAGCGCATCCGCGCAGCAATCCACTCTCGCTCAGGAATCGTGAACTCCGTCGGATTCCCAGCTGCTGACCTCGTCGCTGCGCTCCCGAACCTCTTGAAGCGCGCCGACTATTCACTCTTCGGCACCGGTCCCGAGGGCGACGAAGTCAACCGACAACTCGGCGAGCTCCTCGGCGGCCCGTCCACGAGTCGACTGCAGGTCAAGGGCTACCACGCGCCGGTCGGCGCTCCCCGTTGGATCTGTGCGATGTGGGTTCGGGCCGTTCTTGAGGCCGCGGGCCTCCAACTCACGGTGGTCGCCGATGGCAAACTCACCCACGACTTCGGGGCAGAGTTCATCACGCCGCGCGACCTTTGGGACTGTGCCGAACTCCAGCCGAGGGGCGTGTTCGTGCGTGCACCTGAACGTGCCTCGGATCCGTTCCCGTTCACCGACGCTGACCTTCAGAGCGATCCGAAGTGATCACGCTCCCAAACGCGCGCGCCGAGCTTGACAGCAAGCGTCTGAGCATTGCCATCGAAACGGTCCGCTGTTCGGTGATCGCCACCGAGCCGACTGAGCATTGCGAGATAACGATCCGCCGGTCCGAGAGTCGTGATCATGCGGCCGAGGACAACGAACCGACCCGACCACGGTTTCAGGTGCTGGGCGATCGTCGCGGCTACGTCTGCGGGCGCGCCGACGTCGTTCGCAAGCTGCGCGAGCAGACACAGCAAACCGACCCAGAACTCGTTGCGCGGAACTGTTGGGAGTTCGCTCAGCACCGCGTTCAGCCCTCGGGAGGCAACCACCAAATCATCATCGGCCGCCTGCGCTATACCAAGTCCGACGCGCCAAAGCGGGTTTTTTGGCTGAAGCTCGACGACCTCCGCCACCGACTTGCGAGTGGATCCAACGCTGTCACGATGGTAGGTCGTGAAGAATAACGAGACCTCTAGCGCCCCTCGCGCATCAGGAATGTTGAGCGCCTCGCCATAGGCGAACATGTCACCAGCAAGCTCGTCGGATCTGTCGAGTTCACCGCGCATTTGGGCAAGGGTGGCGTCGAACATCTTCGAAAACCAAATGGTGCGCGGATGTCCGACTCGATCGCCCAATTCCGCGTGTCGTTGACAAAGTTCGGACGCTGCGTCGACGTCACCGAGCTGCAAATGTGCGCGCGCCTGCGATGCCAAAGCGAGTGCGAGAACCTGCGAGGTTTGAGAAATTCTGTTGACGGCGGCGGGGTGGCAAAGTGCTTCGACCTCGCGAAGAATTGCCAGCCGACGCTCCGCATCGGGTCGCCATTCTGAGAGCGCGCACTGTGCGAAGAGTGCGTCTGCCAACGCCTCTCGGGACCCTATTTGGCGGGCACGACTGACTGCGGATTCCGCGAGTGCCGAGTAATGATCAGTATCGCTGGCCGAAGTATCCCGACCCAGTTGGTTTCCTTCCGTTGCTATAGCGGCGTCAACTCGAACAGCCAGCGCCGCGTTCGCCTCGTCGCGAATCAATCTGCTTTGTGCATCCTTCAGCAGTCCCAGACGCTCACCCACCCATGCTGCGCTGCGTCCGCCATCGTCGATGTCGAGAGCGACACGTGCGAGGGTCGCCCGATCGCCAGCCCCCCGTGCATCGATGGCAACTTGCAGGTACGTCGCGCGGGCCTCCTCCCAACGTCCGGTTAGACATTCAAGTTCGGCCAGTCTGCAGCGCAAGACGCGTGAGTGCGACTTCTCAACGAACCCGGTTGCGATCAATCGTTTGAGCAACTCCACCGTGTCTTCGAACGAAGCACGGCGCTCAAGACGTTCAAGCGCGTCGAGACCGGAGCTGAGAACAACGTCCGGATCAAGATGACCTATGGCCTCGAATGCGTGGAGTGCGCGTTCAATTACCGCCTCGTCGGTCGTCGGCTGCATCCGCGCAAGCGCGGCGTGCCATCGCGACCGACGTGCCACCAACGCGTGTTGATAGAAGTGCGCCCGGTGGAGCGCATGACGAAAGGTAAAGGCATCGCGTTCCCCGGGAAGTTCCCGAATCATCCGAAGTTCAACCGCACGTTCCAGACGCGCGAGCGCCTCGGGCGCAGAGACCCCACAAAGTTCTGCGACCACCTCGAGTTCGAACCGCCGACCTATGCAGGCTGCAGCTTCGAGAACGTGAACGTCATGACGATCAAGGTTTCCGACTACCTCCGACAGAACAGCGCGCCCATGGGCCGTTGGCTCCAAAGCGGATCGCCCGAGCAACATCGCGGCTCGCCCCGTGAGTTGTGCGAGGTGCTCCACCATCAGCGCGTTCCCGCCGCTGTGTTCATACACCGCCCGTACCAGCTCCTGGCGAGCCGCTCCGTTGCGTCTGCCCGCTGCCCTGCGAGAGCGGACGACGTCGAGAAGCTTTCCGGTGCCGTCTTGGTCAAGCCCGCCTACCGGGATCACCGTCCCCTTTCGACTCAACGCTGCGACCAGTTCGTCCGCCCGTCCGTGCGCGCCTTGCTCGTCGGCGCGACAGCTTGTGAGAACTGCAATCCGCCCAACGGGGCGCGTGCGTAAAAGGAACCGAAGCATCGCCTGCGACGCTGCGTCCGCAAAATGGAGATCGTCGAGAACGACGAGCACCGGTGCGCTTGCGGCAAGTGACGTCAATACGGTTGCGACGGCAGCGAAGAGTCGCTGTCGCCCGTCATCCGAGGTCGACTCGTAGTCGCTGCTCGATCCGTCACCGAAGCTCGATCCGTCACCGAAGGTCGCGTCGTCGGCGAAGGCCGACCTGTCGTCGAAGGTCGCGTCGTCGGCGAAGAGCGCGTCGAGTCGAGCGAGCGATGCTCGACTCCTCTGGCTCAAGCAGCCTGACCAATCGTTCGGCAGACGCCGAAGGACGCTGCTCAGCATCTGCGCCCACGGCTCGAACGATCCAAAGGCGGTTCGCTCGCTTCGCCCATACAGAACGATCGTTCCCTCTTCGGCGACGCGGCGGGCAGCTTCAGCGATGAGCCATGTTTTCCCGATTCCCATGTCGCCGAGCACGAGTCCGAAACGCGCCGCGGCGACATCGTTGTCGGAGAACGTTGCGAGAAGGAGTATTTGCTCCAGCTCAGGCTCCCTCCCAAAGCAGGGAGGGTCAACCATCGCCGCCAAATCGTCGTCCAGCAAAGGGGACGGCAGGACTGGCGTGTTTGCCACGGGGAGCACTGCCGGGCGCGAGGCCGCCACGAGCAGTTCCTGGAGCTCGTGCCCTGGGGAAGCGAAGCCTTCGATCGCTGACTTAATGCGATCGAAGGCCGCCCGTGCTCCGGACCGGTCGCCGGTGGCCAGTAACGCCCGCAATTCATAGGCCGCGAACTGTTCGTCGAACGGGTTCTCCCGAGCCATTCTCGCAATCTCGGCTAGCTCCGCTGCTGCGAAACCAAGCTGAATTGCGAGGTCGAATCGAGACCAAATTGCCTGACGCCGACGAGTGTCAAGTGAATGTCGAAGCGAGTCGATCTCCAGGGCGTCGACCCCAGCAAATGCTTCACCGCGCCAAAGTGCGAGCGACTCTCCGAGCACGGCGAAGCGTTCGGACCTCGCCGTCGAGGACGAGAGCGCCCGATGGACACGTTCTTCAAAGTACTTCCAGTCAACGTTCTGGGGGGCCGTTCGGAGCACGTAGCCAGCGTCAACCGTCCTGATTGACAACGTCGCGGAGTCGGTGATCGAGCCGATCAGTTTTCGAAGCGTGCGGATGTGCACTCGGACGTTGTCGATCGGACGGCCGGGCGGCTCGCCGGGCCAGAGAGTCTCGACCAGCGAGTCGACCGATCGGTTCTGATTCGGCGATGCGCCGAGCACGGCCAAAACGATGCCAGGTTTTCCCAATACGTGTGTGGTTCCGCTGGGGCCACGCAGCGCAGGCTGGCCGAGCAAGAGCACACCTGGAGCGGTGAAGGCAGAGAAATCGGGCGCGACAAACTCACCAGACAAGGCGCTCACGTCAACGTTCGGAGTCGGGAAGCGGCACGATCACGTGCCGGTCGGAAAGCCCGCGTCAGTCGTACGCCGCCGACGTCGATCAGTAGCGCTATCGAAAAGGTCCGGCTCCACTCCAAGCATGATGAGTTGTCTTTCGGCCTTTTCGACCTGCACTTGATAGTCCATCTGGTAAGCCATCGATCGAGCAGCGAGTAGCAGCGTCTGAGCACCGCTCACGTCTCCACGAGCAATAGCGATCCTGCCACGAAGTACCAGACCAGCGGCAACTCGAAGGCGCATGCCCAACAGCGCTGAAATTCCAAGGCATCGCGAAGCCAAGCGCGCCGCATGTTCGAGCTGACCACGTTCGAGAGCCATCTCGGACTGGATCTTCAACACGTCGGCTTCCAATTTCGGCAACCCAGCACGACGAGCGAAGTCTCCGGCCATCTCGAGAAGCGACGTCGCTTCTCGTCGATTGTTTGTGTTGTCGCCGTCCGCCTGCGTATGGGCCTGGGCGACTCTGGCGCCATAGAGCACGTCGTAGTGGCGTCCGGCCTCAGCCAGGGCAACACATTCAATCAAGTCAGTCTTCGCTCCGGGATAATCACCGCGAAGTCGTTTCAGATCGGCGCGATGACGAAGGAAAGCCGCCTGGGCACGAGTTCCCGAGTGCTTTTGAAGCTCTTCTATCGAACGGTCGTAGCAAGCCAATGCTCGATGATGCTCACCTCGAAGGTGATGAACCAATGCAAGGTGACCCTCTGCGCGCCCAGACATCAAAAGGTCCGAATGCCCCTTGGCGATGTCGGACGCCCGTCCAAAGTGGTATTGGGCTCGACTGAGTCGGCCGCGTTCGGTTTCGATTTGCCCGAACAAGAGCTCCAACTCGTACGTCTGTCCGCCGTCTTCACCATCGTCCGCGATCAGCCGTCTGGTCACCTCCGCTACCGCATGGGCGTCGTGTAAGGAACCCTGAGACCACGCTGCGAGGGCCAGCTCAAAATACGTCCAGGTCAGTTCATCTCGACGCAAGCTGCCGGGACTTGCGCGGGCAGTATCGATGACACGACAGAGCCGACGAAGGTACGCGTCAAAGTGCGGCACACCAAGGTCGAGTCGGTCACGATCCTGGCTGAGGTGGGCAAAACGCGAAAGGGTCGTCGACGAGAAGTTTGCTCGCAAATACCCGAGGTACGTCCGCGTTACTTCGTGGGACGAGCCTCCGCGCTGGGGGAGGAGGGTGTCGCCATGATCGAGGGCATCAAGAAACCGGCGTGCCGTCTGGAACACCCGATCAGTACTCGACGAAGGTGACGGCGTTTCCCCCGTGAAGCCGACCAATCCGAAGAAATACGGCTCAGCGGCTGCGCCCGGAGCTGCCCCAAATGCTTCGCGAATATATGAACGGGTCTGCGTGTGGGTCGCGTTCTGATACTCCGCACCATCCAGGCCTTGGCCGCTGAACTCGAGAACCAACCCGGCCTGGTGAAGTGACTCCAACATACCGGTGAGTTCCTCCAGGGTCGGAGGCGGCGACGGCGGATCGGTCGTGGTTGCTAACCGCGTGGCTGCACGATGCGCGATGTCAAGGGCGATGGAGCGTGAAATCGGTTCCGCATTGAAGGACAACGCGGCGAGGAGAAGCTCAAATGCCCAGACGGGGTGCTGTCCGTTTTCGAGCGTGTATCGGACAATCCAGTCGATCAAGCGCACGACGCGCCGCTGCTCTGACCTGGCCTGCAACATGGACTCGATCCGCTCCACATGCGCCACCGAGACACGCCCGATGAGATATCGACCGAAGAGTGAGCCGAGTGCCAGCTCAACGGCCGCCCGCCGACCCGGAACCGGTGCTGGCAGTGTGACGCGCACGCAACCAGGTGGCTCTTCGCCTTTGGGGCGATCCCCGGAGGTCGAGACTTGTTCGCCTTCACGGCGCTCCAGGCAAAGTATTTCTTCTTCAGCCTCAAGCCGCGCCCTGCAGAAAAGGACCAGGCCGCGCGGCGGCGAGTAGGGCCCCTGACCGCCGAGCTTTCGAATCCGCCCGTGCATCAGAAACAGCCGTTTTGCGTCCAAATTGAGTGGTTGGTTGTCAGCCGTGACCAGCCGGTCAAGTCCACTCAACAACAGAACATTCGTCGGTTCTGCGAGACCCGCCTCTAGGCGTGTGAAGACTGTGCGGTCCGTACCCGGAGGTTGGCCAAAAAACCTTGCCGCCCCTTCCAGCGTCGAGCGCAGGTCATTGGCAAAATGCAAATTCGCGGAAAAAACCCGCGAGCCAATGCCCACGAGCTTCTTTCGGAGCACTGATTCAAGCGTACCGAGCCCGGCACCACGATCGCCATGAACGGTCACACTCGAGAGTTCCTGCAGTTTCGCTGCAATTTCATCGACCTTCGCGCTGTCGTATCCACCGACCAACATGCCATCCAGGTTCGGGCGATTTCTCGTCATGACGTTCGCTGCCTCGCGAACGAATTCGTCATCCCTCAGCTCTGGAATCTCGCGCCACTCTGACCACCATGAGGTCCACCCGCTTCGGATCTCGCGAATCTTTGCGCACAGTGCCCGGCTTCTCGCGTCTCTCTGGGTACCCTTCGGCGTGAAAAAGATCGTCTTTACGCCATACTGGTCGTACAGCTGAAGTCGAAATGCACTGTCGGCTTCCTCAGTGGAACTCGGAAGGACGGCAAAGATCGGCTTCTCCCGTGGGTCATAGCGACGATCGGAAGCGAACTCGCGAAGCGGTCGAAGCAGGTCGGCTTCGCGCATTCCCACGCCGAGGAAAATGATCGGATTTGCGGAAAACGCCAGGCTCAACGACTCACGGTACGCCCGGTACTTCTCATCGGTCTCCAGGTAGACCCGCTGGTAGTCCTCCTCCGTGATGACCATGGTGGAGGGGTCCCCAACGTGACCGTGAAGGTGATAGACGCCTTCGGTCTCCGGTGCCCCGACCGCAAACGCGACGAGCTTCTCGGATTGCGCGTGGGAGTAGCGCGGCTGGTCGTGCGGGCGAGAACCGAATGTCCGAAGGCGATCCTCGATGACGCTGTCGTAGTTCGTTGTCATGAATCGTCGAATCTCCAGCTCTTTGAGGATCAATTCGAGCGGATCGGGACTCGGTTTAGAGATCTTCGTGCTTTTCTCCCGAATCAGTTCGGCGACGATGCTTGCCACCGAATGTTCGCTTTGTGCTTCCCGCAATACGTCAGCGCAGAGCGTCAGCAGGAGGGGCTCACGCTGTTCAGAACCAGGGCCCTCCGGGGCGCCAAGAGAAAGCATTCTCGCCCGCAATTCATCTTGAGCCTCGATCGACGCGTAGGCCTTGGTCCGTTTTAGCGTGAGACGAGCGACGTTCTCGGAAAGCTTCGACCAGCTTGGATACCCCCAGGGGATCGAAATTCCAGAGCCAACAACCGCTACAACGCGTCGCGTATTGAGCGCTCGATAGAGCATCTGCAGAGCGCGACCCTCAAACTGGTCGTGCCACGCACGCGGCATCTGTGAATAGTGAGGTCCGACAAGGAGCGGTTCCGCGTTCGCCATGGGCCTGTATACCGCGGATTCCGTATTCCTGCCAGCGCTACACCAGCTCAATCAACCACCCGATCGAACCACCCAATAGCGGATTCGGACGATTGGGTGGTCCGATTGGGTGGTTTCGTCCGAAAACCTTCAGCCAACCCGGGCGAACAGGGCCTTCAGGTACCCGCCCTCGTCGAAGGTGACGGGGTGGTCGATGGAGTGGCCGGTGCGGGCGATCTCGTAGAGGTCGCGGCGTTCTTGATCCGCAGCGTCGTACACGAGGTCGTAGAAGTGATCGGCTGACACACGGCTGGAGCAGGACGCGCTCACGAGGACGCCACCCGGACGCAACAGTGAAATGGCCAGGCGGTTGAGCCGCACATAGGCCCGCTCAGCCTTCTCGACCGCTGCTTGATTAGGCGCAAATGAGGGCGGGTCCACGACCACCACATCGAATAGCTGGCGATTGCGGATCAGCTCGTCCATGACGCGGAACGCATCGCCGACGATTTGGCGCGCGTCGCATCGGACTACAGCGTCCACGCCTGCGTTGGCTTGGAGGTTCCGTGCGATCGTCTCGACCGCGCCACTGCTTAGGTCCACGCTCACGACCGACTTCGCTCCACCTGCAGCGGCGTACACGGAGAATCCGCCGGTACACGAGAACACGTCGAGCACGTCGGCGTCCTGCGCAAGTCCGCGGACACGTTGACGATTGTCGCGCTGGTCCAGGAAATGGCCGGTCTTATGTCCACGTACGACTTCCGCCTCGAATGTCAGGCCGTTCTCCTGGAACCAGACGGGACCGTCGATCGGTCGGCCCGCGAGCAGCGTCCCATCGTGAAATCCATCGACGCCCTCGATTCTGCGCGCGAGTCGGAGCACGATGCTCTGCGCGCTTAGCAACTCCGCTACCAACGGCACGAGGACTGGGAGATGCGCGAACCAGCACTGCGCGTAGACCTTCATCACCACGACATCGCCGTAGCGGTCAATCACGAGGCCGGGGAATCCATCGTTTTCGCCGTTCACGATTCGGTAGCCGGTGGTGCCAGCGTCAGCCGCCAGGTCCTCCCGCCAGGCGATCGCCGAGGCCAGTCGCGTCCGCCAGAAGAGGTCATCGATCGTGGTCGGGTTACCCGCGTGCAGGACCTTGACGCGAATCGGCGAGTCGGGGTCGTACAGCCCAACAGCCACGAAACGACGCTCGTGATCGAACACCACCGCCAGATCGCCTGGGAGGCCTTCGTGGCTCATCGAACGAATCGACGCGTCGTACAACCACGGGTGCCCAGCCTTCAGTCGACGCTCCGCGTCACGCGTCACCCGAATCGCTATTCGCTTCGCGGCGGGCTGGTCGGTCGATGTCACCGAGCCAGGCTACGGCCGTCGAGCGCGGTCCGCGCAGGTGAGTGCCGTGCACGCGTAGCGCGCCAGCCGCGCTCGGCTGCGCGAAAAGCACTCGATGTCGGGGTCGCTCGGAATCGGCCCTCGCATGCGCGCTTGAGATTCGAGTTCAATGGTGACGTGCCAAATCTCGTGACGCTCCCCGCCGTGATCGACCCCATCACGGAGCATGTGCCCGAGACCAGCGAGCCCGTTTCAGCGCACATCGTGCGTGTCGAACTCGGCGAGGACGCTGCCGCCAAAGTGCTCGAAGCCCGCATCTATGGGACGCCGATCGAAGCGCTGTGCGGCCACGTCTGGGTCCCGAGCCGCGATCCCAAACAGCTTCCGCTCTGCCAGAAATGCAAGGAGATCTACGAGATGCACCGCATGTTCGACGAGAACCTCAACGAGTCCCCCAGCGAGTAGCCGACAGCTGGTAACCGACAGCTGGTGGTCGACGCGTTGGTGGCCGACAGTTGGTGGTCGACGCCGGAGACTTCGCGGTACATCCGGGTCGGTCGCGGTGCGTTCGGGCGCGCCGTTTGCACCGCGTACGCACCGGATGTACCGCGACCTCTGGTGTCCGGGCCCGCGATGCGCCCGCGCCCGCTGGTGTTCAGGCCCGCGATGCGCCAGCGACCAAGCCCAAACGTGCGTCAGGGCTACTGGCCGATCGTCCACACCACGTCAAGGCAACCGGAGGCGACTTGAGGGACCGCCCACACGGCGAGGAATCGGTCGTGCGAGAGCGCAGCACCAATCCAGATCTCGTTCCACGCAGTGAAGGCCGATTGCAACTCAGCGTCCGAGAGGTCAACACCGTTGAACAGACGCCACGCGTGCAGCGTCACGGTCACCAAGTCGCCACCAGGCGACTGTTCGACCGAGACCCGTTCCCCGTGCGACGCCAGCATCACGGCGAGCCAGCGGGCGAACGTCTCGGCGGACCCGGTGCCGCCAGCGTCGAAGGCGAGTTCCGACTGGAACTGCAAGCCGATCAACCGTGCGACTCGCGCCAGTTCGGCCGAGGCGTTCAAGGGACCGAGCAGCTCGTTGAGCGTCGGCACCATCGAGCGCACGTACTCCATCGCGTAGCTGCGCAACGTCTTGCGGCGACGCACCTCGGGCCACGACTCCGTGTCGAGCACGGGCTGCTCATCGAGTGCGATCCGGGGCATGCGCTCGTCGTCGACGAACCGCACCCGCTCTTCCACCGCGATCTCGCGGCCATAGTCGAGGTAGTAGCCCTCGAGCCCGGACCGACCGCCGGTCAGCGTCGCCGTGCACACGAAGCCGAGACGTGGGTTGCCAAGCGACACACCATTGTGACCGTGCCAGCCGTGCAGCATGGCGACGTTGACCGAATGTGGAATCCCGCAGGCCGCTGTACCCCGCCAGATCCAGCGGGGCGGCGGGTAGCGGACCCACGCTTTCGTGTCGGACTCGCGCCAGTACTCCGTTCGGACGCCGCCGAGCGCATTAGAGTGGTAGTGGTACAGCGCGCAGCCGACGGCGTCGGGCTCGGTGGCGAGCCCGAGTTTGTGCAGGCCGGGGAGGAACTTCTCCAGGTGCTGCCGACGGAAGTGAGCCGTCACGAATTCGGCGGCCCGCTCCTCGCCGTGACGCGTCACGAGCGACAGGACGAGACCCGTCATGAGCGCGTTGTAGAGCGCTGCGACGGCCTCGAAACCGGCGTCGGTCGGCTCTATGAGTGCGTTGTCAGGGTCCATTCGCTCACGGTAACGGCGGAGGCATAGCGTCGGCACATGCGACCACTTGGCATCCACCACGTCAACATCACCGTCGGCGAGATGGTGGCCGCTCGGACGTTCTACGTCGATCATCTCGGCATGACCGAGCGTGCTGATCGGCCGGTGTTCGAATTCGACGGCGCGTGGCTCGACCTTGGCGGTCAACAGGTGCATCTCGTGTTGAACCCGTCGCTCACGACGACCGCCTCGCAGGACCATTTCGCAATTGGCGTTGCGGACCTCGACGGGTGCATCGCCGAGCTGCGCTCGCGAGGCCACCGGGTCAGCGACGCGATGGGTGTGGCCACGTCCCGGCAGGCGTTCCTGCGCGATCCGTGGGGGAACCTCGTCGAACTGCAGCAGCCGGGCTGAGGCAGTCGTCTGTCCCAGGGCACATCCGTCCTGGATCGGAAACGTGTCTGCTGGATCGAATCCTGTGGCGCCCGCGGCGCGTTTCAGACAATCGACGAACGTGGCAGTACGGGCAGGCGGACGACCATCGTTGCGGCCTGCGGACGCTTGCTCGTGAGCGGTCGTTAGCGGGGCTATTTTTGGCATGCGGGCGTTCGGCACTGCCCTGATTTTCGACGTTTTCGGGCCTCGCGATGCGTGGCGCGCGCGAAAAGTAGCCCCTGCTCTCAGGGGCACGGCGATCGCACGGTCGGAAACCGCGCGGCGCGATCACTTGTTCACGCAGAGCGCTTGCCATGATCGCTTTCCTATGACAAGACTGTCCGCATGAGGCGCGACTTCTCGGGCATAGCGGTGGTGGTGGCGGTGACCGCCGCGTTGCTCGGGGCGTGCGGGTCGGGGTCGAGTTCACCGTCCACGACGCTGGCGACGATTCCCATCGCGACCGAGCTGCCATGGACGAGGGCGCCCGAGGTGCCAACGTCGTCAACAATCGCCACGACCACGACGACGGTGGTCGACTACGCGAAGGTGCCGATCCTCGTGCGGTTCGAGCCGGTGTCTCCGGACCAGCAGGAGATCATCGACGCGATGAAGGTGCTGATCCCGATCGAGAACGAATGGGCGAACGAACCAAACATCGCACTCGAACGGCTCCGAGCCTTCATTGTCGGCCCCGACCTCGAGGCGCTTGAGAAACGGCGAGCGGATCGGCTGGCGGCCGGAAGGTTTTCCGTTCCGGGAGAAGTCGACCGCTATGTCGTGAGATCAGTCAGCAGAACGTCCCGCGAAACGGCCGAAGTCGGCGTTTGTTTTGTGAACGATGCCATTTCGTATCGAGGCCGGGAAGTTTCTCAAACGACTGTCCTGGTCGACGACTCGATCGTTTCGAGCGAGCGGACCTATTCCCTCCGTCTCCTCCCCGAAGGCTGGAGGTACGAGCACGTGACTGAATTGTCAACAGAGATCGGACAAGACACGTGCGCGTTCTAGCACTTACGATGCTGGTCGTAGCATTGGTTTGCCCCCGTGCCGAGGGCGGTGTCGACGACAGTCCCGTGGTCAAGATCACCGGCAAGGACGGCCGGATCGGCATCGTCGTGAAGAAGCCCGGCAAGCCCGTCACGACGGTGCCGCACGAATCACCGGTCGACGATGGGGTGACGTGCACACTCTGGGCAGAGGGCGCCATCCCCGGCCCACGTGGGCCCGGCGAATGGGAGGAGAACGGCGTGACGTACCACACAGGAATTCTCGTTTGCTCGGATGGCAGCCAGCAGACGGGCACGTTCTGCGTCCGCAACTGCCCCGAAGGTGCTGGAATCGTCGCCGTCCCAACGTTCGCGGAAGCACGCGCCCTCCTGGCCTACCCCACGCCCATCCCGCGACTCTCGCCGAAGCTCGAACACGCGCGGACCGGAACGGCCGGTGGTTACATCGTCGGCATCCCGATGTACATCGCACTCCAAGCAGACCAGTGGCGTCCGATAGCGGCGTCGGCGAGCGCAGGCGGTGTCACGGTCTCCGTGGTCGCCACGCCGATCCGCCTCGAAGTCGACGTGGGTGGCGAACACGTCACCTGCAACGGACCTGGCGAGATCGTCACCGGGGCGAATTGGCGCTACACAACCAGCACCTGCAAACACCTCTTCATCGATCGGGGCGCCGCGAACCTCTCGATGCGAATCGTCTACGCGCACACCTACGCCACGACACAGGGCAACCCGCCGCCACTCCCGGTCGGCGAAATCGGCGTGTCGGCCACGACCACCGAGACGCTGCCCGTCGTCGAGTATCAGACAATTGTCGAAGTCATCCGCTGAGCCAGTTTGAGTTCAGGGGTCAATGAAAATGAGGTAGCCGCTGGTGCGTTCACGGCCAACTTCGACGCCCCCCGCAACCATCTCCCGCGACAGTTCGATCATGGGTGTGTTCTGCGGGTGGACGACCCAGAAGACGTGCGGCCGTCCCGAGCTATTTCGAGCATCGTCGATCACGGCACGAAAGACGCCCCGACCGAGACCACGACCGCGCATCCGATGGTCCACCAACACAGCGCTGATGTACTGCGCTCCTGGGTAGGTCGGGTCCGGGTGATGAACCGCTGCACCGACCAATCGGCCATCGTCGTCGGCCAATAGAATGGCGCTCCGTGGTTCAAAGCGGTGAGAAGCGGCCCCGCCATCCAGGATGAATGACTCGACTTCCGCCACCCACCGATCGGCGTATGGTGTGCGCTCGATTTCTTGGAGGCGTCGAATTGTGTTTGCTCGGAGGCGGATGAGGCGCACTATGGCCGCGAAGGCATGTGCGCGTCGAGTAGGTCCCGTTCGCCGTCGAGAAACGATGAATAGAACTGCGACGGGACCGTGTCGTTGGCGTGTGACATATACGCGATGAATGCTGCCACCGCCGCAGGGTCGTCCTCGGTCAGGCTCGTCGACAATGCCTCCGCGAACTCGCGAACGAATTGCTGACGTTGGGCCGCAGTGAAGTCGACGATGTAGCTCGCCTCGTCGAGGGCGACCGACGACGGATCGAGACGCTGGCATTCGACCACCACCCGCGTGAAGAGCTGCGTGTACCGGGCTACTTCGTTGCTTCGGTTGATGAGGGCCTGCGGGACCATCAGGAGCAGATCACCTGTCTTGCCATCGCGCACCGCGACCGGCTGGCTGAACGCCTCATCGATCACCTCCGCTCGACGCAGATCCGACGTCGTGTAGGCGCGCTGCGGGGACGTGATCACAGGGCTCAGCATAGTCATGATCATGACGTCTGACCTGCCGAGATCTTGTCGGCCTGTGCCATAGTCGCCAAACAGGCGGATCGGTACGACGGCCGGTAGATTCCGCCCATGAGCGATACGCCCGACGAAACACTCGAAGGTGCGCTCGCAGGCGTCCGCGTCGTTGACCTATCGACCGACCGGGCCGAGATGGCGGGACGCGTGCTGGCCGATCTCGGCGCGCACGTTGTGAAGGTGGAATCCGCCGATGGGACCGCATCTCGATTGCGGGGACCGTTCGCACCGGACGGGCGCTCGCACTACTGGTCGGCGTACGGCCGCGGCAAGCAGTCCGTGGTCATCGATGGGTGGGCCGATCCCCGCCTCACAACCCTCCTTGACGCCGCCGACATCGTTATCGAGTCCGACGATCCGGGCGTGATGGCGTCGCACGGCCTCGGCTACGACGCGCTCGCCGCAAGAAACGTCGGACTCGTGTACGTATCCGTGACACCCTTCGGCCAAGACGGTCCGCGCGCTTACGAATCCGCCACCGAGCTCACGATCGAGGCAGCGGGCGGACTCACCATGCTCACCGGTGATGGCGACCGTCCGCCGCTCCCGGTCGGCTTCCCCCAGGCTTGGCTGCACGCGGGCGTCCAAGCGGCCGCCGACGCACTGATCGCGCTCCACGAACGCGACCGCTCCGGACGCGGCCAACACGTCGACGTTTCCGCTCAGGCATGTGTCGTATGGACGCTTATGAACGCACCCGCCTTCCCCGCGATGGTCGGCAAGAATCCACCGGGTCAGTGCGAGAACCGCGCAGCCCCGAAGCAGATCGTGCCGGGGGCACCCGGAACGACGTTGCTGCCAACGTCCGACGGATACGTGTTCATCGGCATCCACATTCCGATGATCGGCGAGCGGCTCTTCGAACGGCTCGTTCGGTGGGCGGAGTCAGACGGCGCGATGCCCGCCGACCTCGCGGCGCTGGACTGGACGTCATGGATTCGATCGATCGCAGGCGGCGTCGATGCGTTCAACGCGACCATGAACGCCGTGCGGGCATTCGTGGCGACCAAGACCAAACGCGAAATGTACCTGTGGGGCATTGCGAATGGCGGACTCGTCGCACCCGTCAACGAACTTGCCGATCTGCTGGACGACGAGCATCTGGAGGCCCGCGAATTCTGGCGCAACGTCGACGGGTACCGAACGGCCGGACCGTTCGCACGGATGTCGGCGACGCCACTCGCAGTCGACCGTCCGGCCCCATCCATAGGCGCGCATACGATGCCCGACTGGAAGCCGCGCACAAACCCGGCACCGACACAAGAGCGAGCCCGCCGACCCGGCGCGTTCCACGGACTCAAGGTCGCCGACTTCTCTTGGGCGGGCGTCGGTCCAATCATGGGACGCGCCCTCGCCGATCACGGCGCGACCGTCGTTCGAGTCGAATCGGCCACGCGTCCTGATGCACTTCGGACGCTGCCCCCGTTCAAAGACGGGCAACGCGGCCTGAACCGCAGCCAGTTCGGAGCGCAGTACAACACGTCGAAGCTCGGACTCGCACTCGATCTGTCGACCGACGACGGCCGTGCAGTTGCACGACGACTGGCCGACTGGGCAGATGTCGTACTCGAAAGCTTCACCGCCGGCACGGTCGAGCGGATGGGCATCGGGTACGAAACGCTTCAGGCAACCAGGGGCGACTTGGTGATGATCTCGACGTCGATGCGCGGACAGACTGGTCCGGAGCGTCGCTTTGCCGGGTTCGGCAACCACGGTGCCGCGCTGAGCGGATTTGTGGCAATCACGTCGTGGGGTGACCGTCCACCCGCTGGTCCGTGGGGCGCGTACACCGACTTCATTTCGCCGCGATTCGGGATCGCAGCGATCGTCGCTGCGTTGCGTCATCGAAGAATGACCGGCGTCGGACAGCACATTGATCTGTCGCAATCGGAGTGCGGCATCCAGTTCCTCGAACCGCTCGTGCTCGCGCACCAAGACCATCCGGGTGTGCCGCTCGCACTCCCTTTGCGGACGGGCAGCGAGCGGGTCGGCGACCCCGGCGAGGAGCGGTACATCGCAGTCGATGGTGACGCCCGCGCGGAGTGCCTCACACCGGCTGCGGTCCTGATAGATCCGCAATTGCAGCATCGAGGGTTCTGGGTCACGGTCGATCACGACGAGATCGGCACCGCACCCGTCGAGGGGTTGGCGTCGATCTTCTCCGGCTCAATTGCGGGCCCCCGATGGGCCGGACCCGTCATTGGTAAGCACACGTACGAGGTGCTGCATGGGCTGCTGGGCTACTCCGACGAGGAGATCGCCACACTGCAGCCAGTGCTGCGGTAGAGCTTCCCAGCGAGTGTCGTTCGCGCAGCCCGGTGAACCGGTCGAATCGTGCCCCGCCAGCGAGTGCCGCTCCGCTCCCGCAGAATCGAGTGCCGTTCGCGCAGCCGAGCGCGGCCCGCGCGCTACGCGCCAACGGCACTCGGCTGCGCGAACCGCGCTCGAGCAGCGGACCGAGCGAAAAGCACTGGACCCGGTCGACTGAGCGGACCCAGCCGGACCACCAATCAGCGGCGCGAGCGTCGAATGTGCATGACGT
This sequence comes from Acidimicrobiia bacterium, assembly GCA_043720395.1. Classification (GTDB taxonomy): domain Bacteria; phylum Actinomycetota; class Acidimicrobiia; order Acidimicrobiales; family JANYDT01; genus JANOYY01. The sequence goes on along the minus strand of JAYSSR010000105.1, from coordinate 19,893 downwards.
TGCCCGCCACTTCGTAGGTCGTGTCCGGCCGCGCCCACGAGCCGTCACTTCGGTCATGCACTGCCGTCGCAACAGCCAACGCGAACGCCTTTGGATCGGCAAGCACATCAGCGGCTGGGAACCGCATGACTCGCAGATAGTTCCCGAGGACGTTGTCCCGACGAGCGTCACGGCGACGCCCCACAAGCGGTGCGTGACCCGCATCGCCGTCGATCTCTGGAGCAACACCGGACGTAACGTCGAGGAGGTCCGGGTACCACGTCCCGCTCGCTCGAACCACACGATCCGCCAATTTCACGGTCGGCTGTCGAAGCATCGAACCCAGTCCGACGGCCCGAAGTGCTTGCAGGGCAATGGTCTCGACGTAGCTGCCGGTCGGGCGAGCACCGGGCGGACGCCGGGCCAGCACATCTCGCATCCTCGCGATGCCGCGACAACCACCGCATTCTGCGAGCTGCGCGAGAAGTTCCGCGAGGACGTCCTCCTTCCACCGGTCCGGACGCTTCGGGTCGTCTCCACGAAACGCCGATTCGGCCGCCAATTCGAGCTGATCACTCGTCGCGAAACGGCTCAGGTCGATGAGCGTCCGGACCAAGGACGTGACCCGCAACCCGCCGATGGTGACGATGTGCTCGTCGCCGAGCGAGTTGGAGCGAATGGCCGGGGCGAACCGATAGCTCGACTCCATGGGCACCGTCACGTCGATGTCCTCGCAATCCTTGAAGCCGTCGAGGCCGCGCAGCCGCGCGGCGGACCGGTGGCTGACCGCGCTTCCGGGTCCACCTCGAAGCAGGTGCGCGGCGAGGAGAGAGGTCCATTCTTCGTCGCAGGCATACACGCCGGGAAAGATCGGCCTGAGTTCACCCTTGCGGATGCGCCAGTCGATGAGCGACCGAGGTGAATTCGCCTTGAGAAGTTGCTGTCTGGAGGTGGCCGGCATGCGTGCGATCGTGCCGTGTGTCAGGGGCAGCGTCCACCAAATGCGCACGGCATCGCGCGCTTGTCACCCTCGCGCTGTAGCCGCAGCGGCCCAAACCAAGTGCCGCTCGCGCAGCCGAGCGCGGCTCGCGCGCTATGCGCGTACAGCACTCACCTGTGCGGACCGCGCTCAAGTGGAGTGCGGGCGTTGGTAGGCGCGCGAACCAACGCTTGCACTTGTCGGCCACAGCCGACCCAGTGCCTACTCGCCAAATCGAGTGCCGTTCGCGCAGCCGAGCGCGGCTCGCGCGCTATGCGCGTACGGCACTCACCTGCGCGGACCGCGCTCGAGTGGTCGGTCGGTCGGAGCAAGAGTCGACGAACACAACATCAGCACGATCAGCTTTCACCTGGGTAGCCGGGGTAGGACTCCTTGAAGACACCGGAGTGCAGTAGCACCTCTGCGACCGCAACGTCACCATCGAACAGCGTCGTACGGGTCCAATTCGATTCGGTGCGCTTGCTGGCACCGAGCGCGAGCAACTCGCGCTCCAAACGATACGGACGCCCCACAAGCACCGGTCCCGCGAGCAGGCGCACCTCCAGGTCGATGAACAGGCCCACCGACGGCTGACGTGCCGGGAAACTCTTCGAGAACGCACCCGTAAGCACACTCAACATTTCGAGCGGCACGACCGGCCCGCCCCATGGCGTCACGGCGTCGGGCACCTGGTAATTCATCCGCTCAGTAATCGCTTCGATCTTCTGGCGCAGCGTGAACGGGTAGAGGTTGCCGAGGTGATCGTCAAAGCCCATCGTGCCCATTTCGTCGCCGGGACCACGCTGGCCGACGCTCAGCAGGTCGAGGACGTACAGCGTTGAAGGTGGACGCTCGATGGCCGCCTTGAGCCGCGACGAGAGCGCCGTCTCACCGTGGTCCGGCCCGATCGACGCAGTGCCGGTCAGCACGGGCGTGCCATCTGCCTTGGCGGCGTCGATGCGAGCGGTCGTGGCACCGGGTCCGTCGATGGTCATCTGCGCGCTTACCTCTTCACCACCGATGACCATGTTCAGGAAGTGCGCGCTGATGCAACCGTGCGTGAACCAGCGGTCACCCCACAAAGCTGCGGCGAGGGGCTCGAACTGGGAGAAGTGCGTCGGCCCCTCGATCGGAGCGCCGGTGAGTCCGATCTTCGCGGCGGACTCCGCGTCGTGGATGCTCTTGTGGCCGTCGTAGGACTGGTCGGCCAGCATCTGCACCGGTGAACGTAAGGGGCCCGCGAGGGTGATGGACGTATCGGAGAGGCGGGCGGTCATGGCTGGGAGGTTACCGACCGCGCACGCTCGGGGTCGAGCCGACCGTGCGGGAACGCGCCCATTTCATCGCTGTTGAATACTGTGCCTAAGGTTCGTCGGGCTGCGCTGCCTCGAGCGCCACAGGAGGGATTCATGTCCATCACCAACGCTACGGTCGACCCGTCACGGACGCTGCCCGCGCTCCGCTCGATCGAAACCGCCTTCAGTGCCAGCGTGCTTCACCCCGCCGTGATCCAGGCGTTGCAGGGTCTCGGCGCTGCGGTCAACGATGTTGCCGACGTGAACATCGTGACGCGATCTGCTGCCATGCGAACCGACAATCCGGCCGTTGTGTGGTCCACGTTCTTCAACCCGAACCCCGCGGGTATCTACCGCCTCGTTCCATCGACGTGGACCACCACGACGTTCGACGCGGTCCTCGCGGCGCAATCCAATGCGCTGGATGGCCCGTTCAAGGCGGCCGTCGCCACGATGAACAGCGTTGAGCTCGCCGAGCTCGCAGACCTCTGTCGCATCGTTACGGCGACAGCCAACGCGAACTGCGAGGGCCGCCCACTGTTCGCGGGTCTGGCCTCGATGCCGCTGCCGACCGAGGACCACATGATCGTGTGGCACGCGGCCCGGCTCCTTCGCGAGCACCGAGGCGACGGGCACATTGCAGCGCTCGTGGTCGAGGGGCTCGGGCGCATCGATGCCCTCGTCGTGCATGCCGCGATGTTGCCCGGGTTCGCCGACGGCCTGCGCCGCTCCCGCCGCTGGAGCGTCGAGGAGTGGAATGCCTCGATAGCGAGCCTCCGCTTGCGCGGCTGGCTCACCGACGACGAGGCCCCCACGTTCACCGAGGACGGGCGTGCGCGCCGCGAGTGGATCGAGGATCGCACCGACCAGCTCGCCGCCGTCGCCTTCGATCCCATTGGCAACGATGGGATGGACCGGCTCATTGCGCTCGGTACGAGGTACACGTCGGCGCTCGAAGCGGGCGGCATGGGGACGACGCTGCGCTCCAACATTCCCATGGGCGACTGACACGCAGCGTCAGTCCTCGCCTATCAGCGAGTTGAGCACCCGCGGCAGGTCGGCCAGAGAGGTGCATGTGCGGTAGCGGCCGCCACCTGCGCGGGCGAGCGCGAGGCCCGCATCGACCGACTCGGACTCATCGCTCGTGCCGACCACGTGCAAGCGGTCGATGCCCCGCAGAGCAACCAGTGGGTCTCCGCCCTCGGTCGCAAGAGCGTCGCTCAACAACACAACGACGCGCTCCGACCCAGCTGCCCGGCCCAACTGTCGACGCGCAGCACGCAAGGCAACCGTGAGGTTCGTGACACCCTTGCCGCGCAAGGAAAGCACGTCGCCGACGACATCTTCCGGCGAGCGTCGACGGCCCTGCGCGGACAGCACGAGAGCGTCCCGTGCAAACGCGATCACTGAAACGTCAGCCCGCTCGCCGCTACTCACGAGGACGCTGGCCGCGCCCACCGCCGCGGTCGCCACCTGTCGTCCGGTCATCGATCCCGACCGGTCGATGAGCAAACAAATCGCACGCTCGCGGGCACCCCACCGCAGCGTCACAAGCTCGTCAGCAGACGTTGGTCGACGGCCCTCCGAACGCGCAAGGGTGGCGTCGAGGTCAAGGTCGCCGTCGAGCGGATCGGTGGCACGCAGCATTCTTCGGACGCCACGCGTCGGCGGTGTTCCCGTGCGGGCGAGTTGGACGAAGAGTCGGGCGGCAGCCCGCCGAGCCAGGCGACGAAGGTTCGCATCGGTGGCGTTCGCGAGATCCGCAAGCAGTTCGGCCGCGGCGTCCGGATCGTCGGCGGCAAGATCGTCGATGGACTGCTGGTCGAGCTCACCGAGCTGCGGGGAGGCGTCCGCGAAACGGTCTCGGTGACGCTGCTGCAGCTGTTCGCGTCCCATCGTCCGTCGAGCCGCCTCCTGCACCGCCTTCTGCGCCTCGTCACCCTCCAGGATTCGGCCCTGAGCGCCGCCGGGGGGCGGTGCGCCAGGGCCGTCAACTTTTCCCGGATCGTCCTCCGGTGCGCCATCGCGGTCACGGGTGGCTCGGGCGGCAAGGATGCGATCAAGTAGTTCGGTGAGGATTTCTTCGGGCTTGCGGTCGCACGCTTCGTCGACGCGGACGCGGCCGGACATCGCCGTGAGGGCAGCGTCGAGGAGAAGTTCACGAGGGTCTGACCCGCTTCCCCGAGTGCGCCGCAAACCCTGCGCAAGCAGCGTCATATCGATCGCCCCGCGGACGCTCGATCCGATGCGGAGGTCGCGGTGTTCACGGGTCGCTCGGGCGAGGGCGACGGCGATCTCCACATCGTCGTGCGAGTAGGGCACACGGGTGACCTGGTCGACAATCGCCCGCTCCTGCGTCTCGTCGAGGTAGCCGATCGCGAGGCGGCACATGCGGTCGTAGATGGCCTGGCCGATGCGTGACGTGCCGACCGCGTCGAAGGGGTTCATTGCGGCGATAAGGCGGAACGACGATGCCGCGTGGATCGTGCCGTAGCGCGGGACGTGCAGCTCGCCCTCGGCGAGCGCGGTGATGAGGACGTTGAGCGTCTCCTCGGGCACCCGGTTCAGTTCTTCGACGTACAGGAGCCCGCCGGTCTGGAGCGTGTCGGCCAGTGGTCCCGCGATGAATGCGTCGGTCGTGTAGCCGCTCGCAAGCACCAGTGCAGGATCGTGGTGCCCGACGAGTCGGCTCGGCGTGAGTTCCGCATTGCCTTCCACGAACCGCAGCGGGACGCTTGCGGCCTTCGCCAGCTCGCGCAGCAGCGTCGACTTGCCCGTGCCGGGTGGGCCTTCGAGGAGGACGTGTCGGCCGGCGCTCAACGCCACGGCGATCAGTTCCGCCTCTTTCCGCATTCCGACGACGCTGTGCCGCACGGCTTGGGTGAGAGCGGTCGGGTCATAGTCATCGACTGGTTGGGTTCGGTCCGCAGGTGCCGAGCCGCTCACGGCCGGACACCGTACGCCGCACGGCCGAGTGCCGCAACACCGCGAGGGCCGCCGGGCCCCGACGTTGGGAATATCAGCCACCCGGGAGGTACGCTATGTTCCCAACGTCGGACATACCCGGCGCACGCCCGGCGACGTTGGGAATATCAGCCACCCCGGAGGGCGGTGATGTTCCCAACGTCGGGAGGATGGGCGATCATGGACGCCACATGAGCGATTCGCCTGCACCCCACACGCCGACCGAGTTACGCGCCCGTGCGCTGGCCGAGGGAGTCCTCGAGGAGGACCTGCCAACCCGGGATCCCATGACGGATCGGCGAGTTGCGTTCGATGGCCCGCTGAATTTCCGGGACGTTGGGGGTTACGTCGGTCTCAACGGTCGGCTCGTGCGCAGGGAATTGCTGTTCCGCAGCGACCATCTGAATGAGCTGACCGACGCTGACCGAGCAGCCATGTTGGACCTGAACATCCGCGTGATCCACGACTTCCGACTCGACGTCGAGCGCGAACGTCAGCCCTCGCTGACGACTCCCGGAGCGCACGAGGTGATCCTGCTCACGATGTCGGACACTACGCAGCTCGATTCGTCGATGATCGACGTCATCCGTGACGCCCTCGCCGGACGTGCGCCGCTTCCCGGACCTTCGTTCTGGGAGAGCAGCTATTCGGACCTGCTCGACGTTGGACGTCCGATGTTCGTGACGCTGTTCGAGAGCCTTACCCGACCGGATCGTCTGCCCGCGACGTTTCACTGCACGGGGGGCAAGGACCGCACGGGTCTCGCCACCGCAATGGTGCTGCAGCTGCTCGGCGTCGATCAGGACACAATCGTGGACGACTTCCTGCTTACGAACCTGTATCGGACGCCGTCGCGCATCGCCGCCCTTCGTGCAGGTTTCGTTGCGGCCGGGGTCGACCCCGCCGCTGCGATCCCGATCCTCGGGGTGACCCGCAAGGCAGTGATACGCGCCCTCGCCGAGTTAGACACGACCTACGGAGGTGTCGAGCAGTACCTCGTCGGCGGTGGCCTTGATCCGGCACGATTCGACGTGCTGCGAGAATTGTTGCTGGCGTAGCGACCTATCCATAGTGGAACGGTGGATCGTTCGACCCAATTCGGGTTTCCACGCTTCAGCTACCTCGGTCACTCACCGATGCATTGAACGTGTGGTGGCGGACCTGGGCCGCATCAGTCGAAAGACTGGTGCGGCCCGTCCCCGTTTGGCGGCCCGCTGGCGGGGCCCGAGCGTGATCAGTCGAGTGAGATCGGCTCGTCGTCGAGTTCGCTCATCGCACCGTTGTCTTCCGTTTTGATGACGCCGACCTTGATCTTGATCTTCTCGGTCATCTCCATCATCATCTCGGGATTGTCGAGTAGGAACTGCTTGGCATTTTCCCGACCCTGTCCGAGCTGTTCACCTTCGTAGGTGTACCAGGCACCGGACTTCTTGACGATGCCGCACTCGACGCCCACATCGAGCGTGGAGCCCTCGCGGCTGATGCCCTTGCCGTACGTGATATCGAACTCGGCCTGCTTGAACGGCGGAGCCACCTTGTTCTTCACGACCTTCACACGGGTCCGGTTGCCGACGACGTCGGCACCATCTTTGATCGACTCGATACGGCGGATGTCGAGTCGCACCGATGAGTAGAACTTCAGCGCACGACCGCCCGGCGTTGTTTCTGGCGAGTTGTGCACCATGACGCCGTCGGCGAAGTAATTGTGATTCCCCTCGACCTCGATGTCGAAGCGGTGCGTTTTCCTCGACACGGGCTTCGGTGCAATCCGCTCGATGGGAAGCGCGGCCAGTGCAAGACGTTCCGGTGCGAACACCGGCTCGACCGAGAAGCGGCCCTGGTACACCGGCAGCAGCTTGTACTGCATCGTGGGATGGATGAATGGGGCAATCAGGGCGTGCAGCTTCGCGGTCTCGTCCTTGCTGAACGTGAGCACGGCCATCTTCCGCGTACCACGCAGGGAAAGGGTGGGACGAATGCTCCACGTGTCGGCCAAGTACTCCACCAAGCGGTCGCGCGATCCCGGCGAGAACGCCTCGACACAGATCTCGGACCGACCGCTCCCTCCCTCGGTGCGCTGCTGACGTCCCACGGTGCGAAGGTCGAACGAGCCATCGTCTTGGTACCACAAGGCGAGCGAGAGCGGCGTGAGCTGCTTGAGGTAGTCCTCGCTCAACACCTTCTTGCCACCGACGTAGACCGCGTGACGCAACTCAGCCAACTCGGGCATTGGCTCCAGGTCGAAGAACACTGCCCCCTTCGCATTGGTCGACCGCGACACGTGGACGTTGGAGAACAGCGATGCCTTCCACTCGGCATACTCCGCTTGCTTGGCACCATGGCCGTAGCGGAAACGCGCACCGTGTCCGCTGCGGGTCGGCGAAAGTGAGCCATCACCCATCAGCGAGCCGAGGATGACCTCCCACTGCTGGTCGGACAACTTCTGCGTGACCGACTGCATGACACGGTCGCCGACGGACAACTCGCCGGCCGGGGTCCAGCCAGCCGGTGTACGGATCAGGTGGTTCGGCGTACAGGCAAACTGCGCCCGACCGTTTTTCGCACCCTTCGCCACCGTGAACTGGAGGAACGCATCCGCTGGCCCGTTGTCGAAGAAGTTCACGACCTTGCGGGGCACGATGGCGTCGAGCGTCGCGTCGTAGGACAGCACCTCCACCGGAAGCTTCTGGTTGACGATCTTGCCGATCTTCTCGGTGGTCCCATCGGCGAGCATGATGCGCGTGTCGTAGTGGAAGCACCCGAACATGACTCCGATCTTTTCCCGCAGCTGATTGATGAAGATCACAATCGTGTTGGTGCGGTTGATGCTGCCGGTGAGTTTGCGCAATGCCTGGCTCATCAGACGGGCCTGAAGGCCGACGTGGGTGTCGCCCATGTCGCCTTCGATCTCGGCCTTCGGCGTGAGCGCCGCGACCGAGTCGATCACGACCACATCGATCGCGCCGGAGCGCACCAACATGTCGCAGATCTCCAGAGCCTGCTCGCCCGTGTCGGGCTGCGAGATGAGGAGGTTGTCGACATCGACGCCAATCGCTGCTGCGTAGATCGGGTCCATCGCGTGTTCAGCGTCGATATAGGCACACGTGCCACCGTTGCGCTGCGCCTCGGCCACGACGTGCATGGCGAGCGTTGACTTACCCGACGATTCCGGGCCGTAGATCTCGGTGACGCGGCCTCGGGGCAGACCACCGATCCCCAGAGCGAGGTCGAGGGCGAGTGCCCCGGTCGAAATTGCCTCGATCGCCATGTGGGTGTTCTCACCCATGCGCATGATTGCGCCCTTGCCAAACTGCTTCTCGATCTGGCCGAGGGCCATCTCCAGCGCCTTTTCACGTTCCATTGTCTTGCCTTTCTCACGGTCGTTTTGTAGGGGAGCTGGTTTCATCATGATGAGGGGGTATGACAGTTTCTGCGAGGTGGGTGGAGAATCAGGAAAATTTCGGGGAAAATGGCCAGGGCGTGGCCCGGTTGCCGACCGCACAACGCGGCGGAGCACAGCAAACCACACCGGGAACCAACGAACGACACGGCGGTGATTCCGAACGCTCGTTCGTACAAGATACACGAACGACCGTTCGATGCAAGCACTTCCATGACAGACTGACGAGCGGAGAATGTCAATGGCTACAACCCACAACGACCCAGGAAATACGGCCCAAGCGCCTTCAGGGACCGAGCCCCTTTCGCGGAAGCCCTGGCGGTCGGGAGCGGCGCTCGGCGCGCTGAGCATCCTCAGCTGCGCACTGGTCGGCCTCTCCGGGGCACACGCCCAAACGCCGACCGACACGCGGTGGACGGTCCTGTTCGGGGGCGACGCGCTCCTCACGAGAAAGATAAGTGCACAGAGCAATCCGTTCGCGCGCATACGTCCGCCGCTCGCCTCCGCGGACTTGTCGATCGTGAACGTCGAGACCGCGATCTCGACGCGGGGCCGCGCACAGATCAAGACCTACACGTTCCGCTCGCCACCGTCGTTCGCAACGCAACTTCGCGCAGCCGGCGTCGACGTTGGCTCGCTCGCCAACAACCACGCGCTCGATTTCGGCGTCGACGCCCTGGCCGACACGGTGGACAACCTTCGAAACGCCGGCGTTGCGCCGGTCGGGGCAGGTAGCAATCGCGCAACAGCGCTGACACCGGCCGAGTTCACGGTCGCGGGCCAGAGGGTCGCCGTCCTCGCCGGCAGCCAGATCATTCCTCCCCGTTGGCCCGCTCGAAACGACCGACCCGGAATCGCCGCCGCGGGCGCCCACGTGGTCAACGCCGATACTGAGCGTCTCCTCGATGCGGTCCGCACGGCGAGCGTGAGCCACGACGTCGTCATGGTTGTGATGCATTGGGGCATCGAGGGCGACGGCTGTCCGTCCGCCGTGCAGGTGAAGGTCGGTCGTTTGCTCCGGGAAGCGGGAGCCACCGCGGTGCTCGGCGCGCACGCCCACGTCCTTCAGCCGATAGTGGCCGTCGACCTGACAGCAGCGGGCGGCGTCATCGAACGCGGGCTGGTCGCGTATTCGCTCGGCAACTTCATCTGGGACCCGCGCACTGGTGCCGCAGCCGATTCGGGCGTGCTGGAACTCACCTTCGACGGACCATCTCTGGTGGGCCACGCCTTCTACCCCCACCGTCTCGACGCCAACGGCTGGGCCGCTGCCGTGGACCCGTTGAGTGCGGCCGGTCGACGCATCGCCGCCCATACGACGCGACGCTGCTGACGGTCGCCGACCGCCGGTCAGCTGCGTGCCAGCAGGTGGCGGCGGAGCAGGTCGACCGCAGAAATGGCGGCGAACTGCCGAACCCGTTCGCGATCACCGGGCAGGGCGAGCTGCTGGACGACGGTGGCGCGCTCGTCGCTGACCGCCACAAACACCGTGCCTGGACGCTGCCCGTCCTGCGGTTCCGGACCCGCAACACCGGTGATGGACAGTCCGACATCGGCACCGAGGCGATCCGCAACCCCGACCGCCATCGCTGCGGCAGCGTCCGAGGAAACCACCGGCCCCTCCGGCACGCCGAGCAGGTCGAACTTCACCGCCGACGCGTACGACACGATGCCTCCACGGAACCACGAGGACGCCCCCGCGACCCCGACCATCCGAGACGCCACCAGCCCACCGGTCACCGACTCCGCAACCGCGACCGTAAGTCCGTGCGCGAGCAACAGCTTCGACGCGACCACCTCCATCGACTCCTCGTCGATCCCGAAGACGAGGTCGCCAAGAATCGCCCGCAACGCACGCTCCTCACTCGCCAGTACCGCATCGACCTCATCGGCCGTCGCAGCCTTCGCCGTGACCCGCACCTTGATTCCCTCGATGCCACTAGCGAGGAATGCAATCGTGGCGGGTGGTGCGCCAGGGCGATCGAGCGCGTCCAGACGCGGAGCGACCATCTCCGCGATGGTCGACTCGGCCGAGCCCCACGTCCGCAAGGTACGTGAACGTATGACCGCGGACTCGCCCGACCGACGCTGCAGGTCCGGAATGATCACGCGCTCCATGAAGTCGAACATCTCGTACGGCACGCCGGGCACTGCGTACACGACCTTCTCGACACCGCCAACGGTGATCGGGCACATGAGGCCAGGTGCTGTGCCCCGCACCTGGTCGATCGGCGTGGCACCGACGGGCACATCGCCTTGGCGCGAATTGTTCTCGGCCATAACGCGGCCGCGCGCGTCGAACATTGCACGTATGCGGTCCACGATGGCCTCGTCACGCACAAGTTTCACGCCCATCACTTCTGCGATGGCTTCGCGTGTGATGTCGTCCTGTGTCGGACCAAGTCCACCGCAGCAGACAACCGCGTCACTGCGGTCAAGAGCAATACGAAGCGCGCTTACGATTCGGGCAAGGTTGTCGCCCACCTTGACCTGGAAGTGCGAGTCGATCCCCGCCATCGCGAAGTGCTCCCCCATCCAGGAGGAATTGGTGTCGGTGATCTGCCCCAGCAGGAGCTCGGTTCCGATGGCAACAACTTCAACGCGCATGGACCAGATCATGGCGTGGATTGGCCGGCCACGAGCACCGGTAGCCTGATCGGGTGCCGTTGTTCAAGCGTCCTGCTCCGAAGCCCCGACCCGTGAGGGCAGCGAGAGCGCCCCGCGTGTTCCTGTCGAAGGGGGATCGCAAGGCCGTCAATGCCTTGAAGCCGATCGAGAGGGTACTCGGCTACGGCTGTGCGCTCTATGCAGCGGTCACCATGTTCACGCTCGTGACGCTGTCGAAGGAGGGATTCGACGGTGCAAATCGGTGGCGTCTACCACTTGGCCTGGCATTCGCAGCCCTGCTCGCAGCGCTCGCGAAGTTCACGAACCGCTGGCTCGCCGGCATCGGCGCTATCGGCGTCGTTTACGGCGCACCGTGGGGCCGCGGTTTCATGTTCGCGACACCCGTCCTGGCGTATTTCGTATGGGTCAACCTGCGTGTGTATCGGGACAACAAGGCCATGCTTGCGGCCCGCATGGCGGAGGGCAACTACGGGGTCGACCCCCGCACGGCCGCCTCACGAGATCGCAAAGGCAGGAAGGACGCCCGAGCGACCGAGGACGCCAGCGGCCGGGTCCTGGCACCAGCATCGAAGCGGTACACGCCTCCAAAGGCCGCCAAGAAGCGCTGAGGCAAACGACGCGCCGATTCGGACGCGAAAGCTACATCCGTCACGAACGAACGCGCTCACACCGACGACGAGGATGAGGTCGTGCTCGTCGTCGCCGATTGAACCGGCGCAGCAGCGGCGCTGCGGCGACCATCGCGGAGGTACTGCCAGCCCGTGCCCAGCGTCAACACGACGGCAAGCCACAGCAGTGAGATGGCAACCCACGTTGCGTTCGTGGCTACCCACGGCAAGAGCGTGAACCCCACGCAGACCTGCTGCACGAACGTCTTGTACTTCGCCGATTTGCGGGCCGGGATCGAGATCCCGCCGCGTGCAACGATTGAGCGATACAGACTCATCGCGATCTCGCGAGTCGCGATCAGCAGCACCGGCAGGAACCAGAACACGTCCCGAGCGACGAGCATTGCCATGGCACTGAGCACGAGGATTTTGTCGGCGAGCGGGTCGAGAAAGGCACCCGATTTCGAGACGCCGTAACGGCGGGCGAGCTGACCGTCCAGCCAGTCGGTCACGCAGAGCACCGTCCACAGCAGCAGCGTGAAGGCGCTGACACGCTTCTGCGAGATCAAGACCAGCATCACCGGCGTGCTGGCAAGACGAAGAAACGTGATGCCGTTCGCCGGGGTGAGGTACCTGTGTGACGAGTAGCGCGGTTCGCCCCGCGTCACGATACGCCCGCCATCTCGGCGATCAGGTCCGGACCCTCCGCGGCGATGACCTGCACACTTACCATCTCGCCCGGCGGCCGTACCGCCAACGCACCAACGAGGTTCACGACCCCGTCGATCTCGGGTGCCTCCCGATGGCTCCGCCCGACGCCGGGCTCATCCACGAGCACTTCGATGACGCTGCCCACGAGCGCGTCGCGCCGACGCGCCGTGATGCGGTCCTGCATCTCGCTCAGCTCGGCGAGTCGCTCGCGCATCAGTGACGGCACCACCGCACCGTCGAGTTCGTACGCGTACGTGCCTTCTTCGGCGGAGTACTCGAAGAAGCCGCACCAGTCGAGCTGGGCGTCCTCGATGAAGCGGAGCATGAGGTCGTGGTCGGCTTCGGTCTCGCCCGGATAGCCAACGATGAAGTTCGATCGGAACGCAGCAGCGGGTTCCCGCAAACGAATATCCGTGATGCGCTTGAGGAAGCGCTCACCGTCGCCCCAACGTCGCATGCGGCGCAGCAGCGGTTTCGACACGTGCTGCAGTGAGAGGTCGAAGTAGGGAACGTCGGTACGAAGGATGGCGTCGACGAGGGCGTCGCTGAGGTCGCTCGGGTAGAGGTAGAGCAAACGCACCCTTGCCACGTGCGCGGCTACCGAGTCGACGAGCTTCACGATCGAGCCGGCACCCAGCGTGGCGGGTTCGTCCTTGCCGTACGACGCGAGGTCCTGCGCCACGAGCACGATCTCGCGAACGTCGAGCTCCTCGACTTCGCTGAGGATGGCGTCGAATGACCGGGAGCGCTGCGGTCCCCGAAACGACGGGATCGCGCAGAATCCGCAGTTGCGGTCGCAGCCCTCCGCGATCTTCACGTACGCCCACGGACGCTCGCTCTTCGGACGCGTCAGGTTCAGCAGGTCGAGCGACGGCAACGGCCGCGCGGCCTCCTTCGAAAGCGCCGAGGGTTTTGGGCCGAGATTTACCGGGACGCCGAAGCCCACTACCTGGTCCACCTCGGGCAGGGCCTCGGCAAGTTCGTCGCCGTAGCGCTCCGCCATGCAACCCGTAACGACGACGCGCGCACCGTCCTTGCGATGCTCGGTCAACGACAGAACGGTGTCGATCGATTCCTGGCGAGCGGCCTCGATGAACGCACACGTGTTGACCACAACAAGGTCGGCACCCTCGGGCCCCGCGGCCAGCGTCATCCCATCGGCAAGGAGCGTTCCGACGAGCTTGTCGGAGTCGACCTGGTTCTTCGGACAGCCGAGCGTTTCGATCCAGTAGCTGCCCGACATATCGGCCCAGGCTACCGGAGGGGTTGCCCCAACCCGACCGTGTCGGTCGGGCGACCGACGGCTGGGCCGACCCGACGATTGACGGTACAGCGCCACATGGTCCGCACAGAGTCACGCTGCGGCGTCAACGTAGCGCTGTAGCCGCAACCGTCGGCGACAGAAGTGGTGCCGCCCGCCAGAAGCTGAGCAAGCGCGACTTAGAGTTGCCGCGTGCGTCCGCGCCAGGTGACCTCAACCCCGATCGACGGTGGTCGGCAATCCGGGTTCGGGCGCGCTTTCGGGAAGTGGCTTGCCATCGCCTGCGCGGCGTTCCTTTTCCTCTCGGCAGGTATCGGGTTCTTCCCGAAGCTGTGGCGCCACTTCAACCCATTGGCCACAAAAGCCGTGGATCGCAGCCAGCCCGCTCTTCTCGACGCCATCACGAGCATCTCAGACTTCCGCGCGGCATCTGCCCAACTGAATGTCGTCGTCGATATCGAGACGGACTCGAAGTGGCTGCCGTCCGTCGTGCGGGGCGAGCGCACGGTTCTGCTGGCGACGGGTCATGTTGACGCTGGTGTCGATCTTTCCGGACTCGACGCGTCGGCGCTCCAGGTCGATGCATCAACACGCCGAGTCGTGATCGTGCTTCCGCATGCGCGCTTACGAACGCCCGAGTTGGACCTTGAGAACTCGCGGATGCTGGTGAACAAGCGGGGCGTCCTGGACCGACTCGGTTCAGCGTTCGGGGACTCTCCGGGAGGTGAACGTCGGGCGCTCGAACTCGCGCAGGGCAAACTCGAACTCGCCGCCCGGCAGAGCAACGTGCTCGCCGTCGCGGAGACCAATACGGCCGCAATGATCACCGGGCTCGTCAAGGGCCTCGGGTACACCGATGTGACCGTCAGGTTCGGTGTGCCGGGTGTCGACGGCACCGTGACCGGTGCCGGTGGTACCGAGGCCGACGAAGGCTGAAACTCGCTCGCCGCGGGAACGGCCCGCCGCTGTTCGGTCAAGATTGCACGCGTGGCGAGGCGGACCGACCAACATTCCGATGTGAACACGACCGGCCCGGTCTGGCAGGCTCGGTCCATGGATGTTCCCGGTGCCCTTACCTCCGTCGCCGAACTCGAAGCCCTGTTCGGCAGGCCGAGCCGACGTGCTCTCGACAAGCAGATCGATCGGCTCGACGACAACTGCCGTTCGTTTCTCGCCCACAGTCCGTTCATTGCCATGGGCACGACCAATCCCGACGGCACGGGCGACGTTTCCCCGAAGGGCGGTCCCGTCGGCTTCGTGCGGGTGCTCGACGACCACACGATCGCGTGGGGTGAGCTGCCCGGCAACAACCGTCTCGACGGCTACCGCAACCTCGTGAGAGATCCCCGCATCGGGTTGCTCTTCCTGATCCCCGGCGTCGACGAGACGTTGCGGATCAACGGGAATGGCTACGTCACCGCTGACCCAGATCTGCTCGCCGCAACGTCACTCGATGTCGGCCTCGGGGCGCGCAGGGCACCGATCTGTGTTGTGGTGAAGGTGACCGAGGCGTTCATCCACTGCGCGAAGGCGTTCCGGCGTTCGGACCTTTGGAAACCCGTGCAGTGGCCGGACACGAGCGACATGGCCACGATCGCCTGCATGCTCGTCGCGCATGCAGGCGCGACCGCGGCTGACCCTGACGGCACCTTGACCGCCGCCGCGCTGGAGGGCAACTACACCACGACGCTCTGGAACGAGTGAGCCGTCAGCTCCTGGTCGAGCGAGGAGCTTCGGCGTGGACGCAGCAGCTAGCAGAAGTTGAGTCGCAAGCCCGCAGTCGGCCACGGCACGGCGATCAGCCAGCCGACAGCCGATTGGGTGATGAAGGCCGTTCGCAGGTCCGGTCCGCCGAAGCAGATATTGGTCGTCATTGCATCGAACAGCTCGGTCGGCACCGCGTAATGCGTCCAGTCGCCAGACGGCGCAATTGACGTAATGCCGCCAATACCGAGGCTCCCGATACAGGTGTTGCCCTCAGCGTCCACGGCGAGAGAATCGAATCGGACGCTGCCCGGCATGCCAGCGAGCAGCCCACCAGTTGCGGGGTCGGCGGGCGCAAGGACACCGGGCGCAGTGACGTTTCGCACGTACGAGCGACCCGTGTGGGTCTCCGCCCACATCACTTTGTCGCCTGTCGGTGACAAGCCGATGCCGTTCGGGTTTTCGGAGGGGAACACGACCTCGACGCAATGCGTCCCATCCGCGCGCCCGTACCAGATGCCGGTTCGGTCGGCTTGGCGGACCGTCCGTGTTCCGTGGTCGGTGAACCAGAATCCGCCATGTGCGTCGAACACAAGATCGTTGGGGCCTCGCAGCGTCACGTCGGTCTCGGTGGAGCCCCGGTAGATCGTGGTGACCTCGCCGGTCGCAACGTCGATGCGATCGATCGAGCCGCCGCGCCAGGTGCCCGGTCTGGGACCTGGGTAGACCATGCCGTTGCGGTCGATCCAGGTGAAGCTGCCGCCATTGTTCGTGCAGTACAAGGCCCCATCAGGTCCGAGCGCTAGGCCATTCGGTCCGCCGGGCACCTCGGCGACGGTCTCGACGGCGGACCATCCGCCGTCGGCGAGCGGCCGTACCCGCGAAATCCGCTCGGCCGCAATCTCGGTGAATACGACGCTTCCGTCGGGCATCGCCACCGGGCCCTCGGGGAAGCGAAGCCCCTCCGCGATTCGGGCACCCTCGGTCAGCTGCACACTCGTGATTGCGTTCATGGCACGGAGGTTCTCGCGCTTCGACGGTCGCGGGCAAACCTGGGCCATGCCACAGACTGTGGACTCGGGCGAATTGTTGCGCCACCCACAACATCGTGACGCTCGCCCTCCGGCGTAGGAAGTCCCCAGAACAACTCGCTCACGTCTTGCTCGCCCCTCCGGCGTATCGTGCCGGGCGTGCTCTTCGCAGACGTCGCTTCAACCTCCGACGTGGTGACCGCGACGCGCTCACGCAAGGCGAAGACCGCGGCCATTGCCTCGCTCCTTGCTCGGACTGAGCCGCAGGAGCTCCCGATCGTCGCAACGTGGCTATCGGGCGACCTGCGCCAGAAGCGGCTCGGTGTCGGATTGGCAGCTGTGTTTCGAGACGTTGCGGAACACGTGCCAGCCGCCGAACCAATGCTGACCATTGATCAGGTCAACGCCACGCTTGAGGCGCTTGCCACGACGGGCGGGGAGGGCTCGCAGACCACCCGTCGGACGCTGCTTGCGGACCTGTTCGCACGGGCAACGTCACCCGAGGCAGCGCTGCTCCGCTCAATGCTCACCGGCGAGCTTCGTCAGGGCGCTCTCGCCGGTGTCGTGCTCGACGCGATTGCCGTGGCCTTCGACGTTCCATCTGTAGCGGTGCGCCGCGCACACTTGCTTGCCGGCGATCTCGGCGACGCGGCAGCAGCCGCGGCTCGGGGCACGGCTGCGCTAGACGCGGTGATCCTCCATGTCGGCCGCGCTGTACAGCCGATGCTCGCATCGACCGCCGCGTCTGTAGAACTCGCGGTCGGCGAACTCGGGCGGGTGTCGGTCGAGTGGAAGCTGGACGGTGCGCGGATACAAGTCCACCGCAGTGGCCAGAACGTGTGGGTGTACACGCGCAATCTCAATGACGTCACTCTGCGTCTCCCGGAGGTCGTCGCGTGCGTGCTCGGGCTGGCGGTCAACACCGTTGTGCTGGACGGCGAGGTGCTCGGACTCGATGCCGACGGACGTCCACGGGCGTTCCAGCAGACCATGAGCCGCTTTGGAACCGAGGATACCGATGCGGTTCCGGATGCACCAGGTCTCGCGCCGTTCTTCTTCGACTGCCTGCACGTCGACGGGCGCGACCTGCTCGACGAGCCGCTCCACGTCCGCCTCGCCGAGCTCGACCGGATCGCAGGCCCGCAGAGGGTGCCGGGTACCGTGACGGACAGCGTCGAAGTGGCCCTCTCGGTGCAGGCCGACTCGTTGGGCCGCGGGCACGAGGGCGTCATGGTCAAGGCAGCTTCGTCCACCTACGACGCCGGGCGTCGCGGCAATTCGTGGCGCAAGGTCAAGCCCGTGCGCACGTTTGACCTCGTGGTGCTCGCCGTCGAGTGGGGCAGCGGACGCCGCCAGGGATGGCTGTCGAACCTCCACCTCGGTGCCCGCACGGCCGAGCACTCGACAACCGCGCCGGACGGGACCGCCGGGACCGCCCGGTTCGTGATGGTCGGCAAGACGTTCAAGGGCCTCACCGACGCGTTGCTCACCTGGCAGACCGAGCAGCTTCTGGCTCGTGAGGTGCGTCGGACGCCTGGAACCGTGTGGGTGCGTCCGGAACTCGTGGTCGAGATCGCGCTCGACGGCGTGCAGCACTCGAGGCGCTACCCCGGCGGCGTCGCGTTGCGGTTCGCACGGGTCAAGTGTTACCGGCCCGACAAGCCCGCAGCGAAGGCGGACACGATCGACGCGCTCCGCGCGCTCCTCCCCTGACTCGTGCATCTACACAACCCACCCCGAAGGTGCCGACAAAACTACCGATTTCCGGTGGGTTGTGTAGATCAGGGCCTACCTCGGGCGAAGGACTGCCTGCGTCTGCGTCGTTTTGCTGATGAGCTTTCCAGCGTCGTCTCGGACCTCCGTCTCTACCACGATCGTGGTGCCGCCAACGTGCAGAGGACGCGCAGTCGCACGGAAACGTCCACGACGCGCTGAGCCGAGGAAGTTCGTCTTCGACTCGATCGTGGACGTGCCGACCGCGCCATCAGGCAGGTTCGCGAACGCGCATGCTCCACCCGCTGAATCGGCCAGCGCCATGAGGAGGCCACCGTGCAAGGCACCTGCGGTCGTGCAGAGGTCGTCGGACCAGTCAATGGCAAGGACAACCTCAGCGGGCGTCATCGACTCGACGTCAATGCCGAGTCGCTGGCAGAACGGCATGGCGGTGTGGAGGAACTCGGTGGCGGCATCGTCTCGCATGACACATCATGCCCGGGCGCTGCCGACCGCGGGAGTACGTCGCGGTACGTTCTGTCGCTCGCGGTACGTTCGGCGTACGTGGAACGTACCGCGAGCGCGCGAACGTACCGCGAAGCTACCAAACTGGCTCCCCGATAGGTTGTTCCGGTGACCGACCCGCACGCTCCGTCCCGCCGCAACCCGTTGCTCCCAATCTTTCTGACCGTCTTCATCGATCTGGTCGGGTTCGGCATCTTGATCCCGATCTTTCCGCTGCTCATCAACGACACGCCCTTCCGAGTCACCCCGGCGAGTTGGAGTCCGCGCACAGGCCTCATCATGCTCGGCTGGCTTCAGGCGGTCTACCCGCTGTGCACCTTCGTTGCCGCCCCGATACTCGGACAGCTCTCCGATCGGTTCGGCCGACGTCCTGTACTCGCCATTTCGATCGCCGGGACCGCCGTTGGCTACGCGATCTTCGCCATCGGCATTAGCACGAAGGCAATTCCGTTGCTCTTCGTGGGCCGAGCGATCGACGGCTTCACCGGCGGAAACATCGCCGTCGCACAAGCAGCAATCGGTGACGTAAGCAACGACTCCAATCGTCAGAAGAACTTCGGTCTCATCGGCGCTGCCTTCGGCATGGGGTTCATCATCGGCCCTTACCTCGGTGGGCAGTCGACAACAGGGGACTATTTTGCACTTGTTGGCCTGTCGATTGCTTTCATGCAAGCCATCGTCGTCGGAAAGCTCGCGAAACACCTCTCTGACTTTCAAATCCTCAGATTTTCGATGTTCGGCCTGGCTATTGCAATGTCCGGTTACCTGCTGACCACGGACAAATGGCAGCTCTACGCGATCATTCCGCTGTTCACGCTCTTCAACGGCCTCACATTCGCAAACACCACAAGCCTGATCTCTCGGTCCGCGATACCCGGCCGACAAGGCGAGGCGATGGGCATCTCGAACAGCGTGATGAACCTTGCACAGGTGCCCGCAAGTGTGCTGGTCGGCTACATCACCGGCTCGGTCACGTCGAAGACCCCGCTGCTCGTTGCCTGTCTTTGTATCGGTGCCGGGGGGCTGATATTCATGCTGTTCTTCCGGCCGAAGTACGTGTCGACAACGGTCGGCGCGCCCTCTGGCGCGCCGACA
>JAYSSR010000104.1:0-55888 GCA_043720395.1 Acidimicrobiia bacterium | reverse complement strand
TGTTCGGTCCGGCCGTTTCGGTTGGGCCCTGCCCGAGAATCGGTGGCGGGTTCATGGCTGAGCTGATTGTTGGGTATGTCACCAAGCCGCATGGCTTGAAGGGCGAGGTGCTGGTGCATCTCGTGTCGAATCGGACCGAGCGGATGCGGGCCGGTGGTGTGTTTTTGACGGACCATGGGCCACTCACGATGCTGACGTGTGCGCCGCAGGGGGACCGTTGGCGGGTTCGCTTCGAGGGCATTGATGGACGCACGGCAGCCGAGTCCGTGCAGCGTCTCGAACTGCGGGCCGAGCCGCTCCACGACCCCGATGCACTTTGGGTCCACGAACTTGTCGGCGCTCGCGTTTGCCTCACGGATGGAACGGTGGTCGGCAGTGTCGAATCGGTCGAGGCGAACCCGGCGAGCGACCTCCTCGTGCTTGACTCGGGCGCGTTGGTGCCGCTGGTGTTCGTGGTGTCAACCGCACGTCCCACCGACGATCTGGTCGTGGTCACGATCGACCCGCCCGTCGGATTGCTCGACCTCGACGACGCGGTTTAACCCGGCGCTGTATCCCGCGGTGCCCGAACTCGTGCGAGGGTGGGCGTCCCGATGAACAAACCCCAGGAGCTCCCCGTGGCACGCAACATCAAATTCGGTTGGCTCTCGCCGGTCATTGGCAACAAGTGGAGCGATCATCAGCCAATCGCCGCCTTTCAGGACCAGAACATCCTCCCGACGGCCCTTCCACATTTCGACTCGCTCTGGATCGCCGACCACTTCTGGGGCTTCGACGCGAAGACCGACCCGTTCCTCGAAGCGTGGACCACGTTGACGTGGCTGGCTGCGCGGCACCCCAACGTCGACCTCTGTCACCACGTGCTCGGCCACGGGTACCGCCCGCCCGCTCTCACCGCGAAGATGGCGGCGACGTTGCAATTCCTGTCGGGTGGCCGGTTCATCCTCGGCATCGGTGCCGGCTGGCGCGAGGACGAGTATCACGCCTACGGCTACGACTTCCCGAAGCCATCGGTGCGGTTCGCCCAGCTTGAAGAAGTCATCCACATCTGCCGCGCCATGTGGACCGAGGACGATCCGACGTTCCAGGGCAAGCACTTCTCGATCACCGGTGCCGCTGCGCCGCCGAAGACCGACCCCGCTCCGCGGATCTGCATCGGAGCGTCCGGGGAGCAGATCGGGCTGCCGATGGTCGGTCGACTTGCCGACATGTGGAACGGCAGCCCACGGGGGTCAGACGACGACTGGAACCGGCGGCTCGGCATCGTGAGCGCGTCGGCCGAGAAGGCGGGACGCTCGCTCGCCGACATTGAAGTGAGCGTCACGTTGGAGTGTCCGTTGCCCGAGAGCGACGAAGACTCCGAGAAGCTCGTGGAGCTGTTGTCGCACAAGGTGGACCTCGGCGTGCAGCACTTCGTAATGGACTTCGGCAACCCTCGCGAAACCGAGCCGATCCTGCGCTTCGTCGAACAGGTCATCGTTCCGCTGCGGAGCTGACCCCGGGGCGACCGTCGCCGCAGACAAATACGGTGGGCGTGACGCAGCGGAGCCGGAAGACTCGCCCGCCGTATGTCGCCGCAAGAGTCACGATCCCGTCTGTCCACCACGACGAGCGCTGGCCCGGCTGCCGGGTCGGGCGCAGCGTCTGGGGATAATCGTAGGTGCACTTGGCATCTTGCTGTTGGGTCTTCCGACGCTGCGCCAGGGCGGATCGGGCGCGCTCGGTGTGTTGCTCGTCGTGATCTCGTGTTCGAGCTATGGCGTCGGCGTGAACGTCAGTGTTCCCTTGGCCCAAAAGTCGGCAGCATCCCCGCTGTTCTGGCGCGCTCAGCTGGTGGCGGTCGTGCTCACCGCACCGTTCGGCATGTGGGGACTTCG
Organism: Acidimicrobiia bacterium; assembly: GCA_043720395.1. Lineage (GTDB taxonomy): Bacteria > Actinomycetota > Acidimicrobiia > Acidimicrobiales > JANYDT01 > JANOYY01. Next base: position 54,011 of record JAYSSR010000104.1, on the reverse strand, counting down.
CCAAGAGACGTGGAACACCGGCGCCGCACTCGCATTGTTGAGCCTTGGCGTCCTCGGAACGGCGGTTGCGTTTATCGCCATGATCGACCTGTCAGCGCGGGTGGGTTCGACGCACGGCTCGTCGCTGACCTACCTGGAAGCCGTGATCGCACTCGGACTGGGCGTCGTCCACCGCCACGAGCACGTTGCCGGGCTGGAGCTGTTCGGCTCCGCAGTGCTCCTCGCCGGGGCGTGGCTGGTGTCGCGTGCGGACCGCTGACCGTTGGTGAGCGGCGGACCTGAAGGGGTAGACATCACGCATGCGTGCACTCCGTCTTCATGAGCTTGGTGACCCTTTGGACGTCTTGAAGATCGAGGAGCGTCCGATTCCGACACCCGGCCCCGGCGAGGTAGCGGTCCGGGTCGAGTCGAGCGCGCTGAACTTTCCGGACGGGCTGCTGTGCCGCGGCCAGTACCAGGAACGTCCGCCGCTGCCGTTCACACCCGGTTTCGAGATTGCTGGAACGGTGCACGCGGTCGGCGATGGCGTCACGGGTTTCAATCCCGGTGACCGAGTGCTCGGCTCGCCGATCATGGTCCATGGCGGCCTCGCGGAGTACACGTTGACCGAAGAAGAGCAGCTCGCCCCGATCGGCGACATGCCCTTCGACGTTGCCGCGGCACTTCGGATCACGTACTACACCGGTCACGTGGCACTCCATCGCCGGGCCAATCTGCAACGGGGCGAGACGGTGCTCGTGCACGCGGGCGCGGGTGGCGTTGGCAGCGCGGCGATCCAACTCGCGAAGGCGCACGGGTGCACCGTCATCGCAACGGCGGGCGGCCCCGACAAGGTTGCCGTGTGCGAGCGCCTCGGCGCCGATCTTGCGATCGACTACCGGGCGGGCGACTTCGTCGATGCCGTCAAGGAGTTCACCCGCGGACGCGGTGCCGATGTCATCTACGACCCGGTCGGCGGCGACACTTACGACCGCAGTACCAAAGTCATCGCTTGGGAGGGACGCATCCTCATCATCGGCTTCACCAGTGGACGAATTGCGGAAGCGAAGACGAACCATCTGCTGGTGAAGAACTACTCGGTGCTAGGTGTCCACTGGGGCGCGTATGCGAAGTACGACCCGCGGCGCAACATCGACATTCACGCAGGTCTGCTGCGGTTGTACGCCGACGGCAAGATCGATCCGCTGGTGAGCGAGGTGGTCGGTCTCGCCGAGTCGCCCGCCGCATTGGCGCGACTCGGCGGTCGCGGCACGACCGGCAAGGTGGTCGTGCACCCCTTCGAGTGAGTCCCCGACGTTGGGTCGAATCACATCGCCCAGCGAGGTGATGTGTCCCAACTTCGTGTCGGCGGTTTCGAGTTGGCCCGAGCAGTCAAGCCCTGCACACCGTGACGCGGTACCTCGTGTCGCCTTGGGAGGCGATAACCGTGCAAACCGCGCCCCAAGGTCACCCGATGTACCGCGACGGTCGAGGCGCACACCAGAATCGGGGCGTGTCGACGCGCCCGCCTGCCCGCATCAGCGTCTTCACGTTGTTTCCCGCCCTGATCGAGGCACACGCCGCGACCAGCGTGCTCGGCCGAGCCCGGGAGGCGGGTGTCCTTGACGTTGCCGCGCACGATCTCCGCTCCCACGGACTCGGCGTGCACCGCAGCGTCGATGACGCTCCCTTTGGCGGAGGCGCGGGCATGGTCCTCGCCCCGCAGCCGATCTTCGACGCCGTCGAGGCGCGGCTCGCCGACAGCACAGCGCATCGTCCGATCTACAGCCTCGGCCCCGGGGGACGCCGCCTCGACCAACAGTTGGCACGCGAACTTGCGGCGATCCTGCACGACAGCAACGGCTTCTCACTGCTGTGCGGACGCTACGAAGGCTTCGACCAGCGCGTGCACGATCACCTGACTGACGGGGAGATCTCGCTCGGCGACTTCGTCCTTGGGGGCGGCGAGGTGGCTGCAATGGCGATTGTCGAATCGGTCGCCCGGCTCGTGCCCGGTGTGATGGGCAACGAGTGCTCCGCGTTCGAGGAGAGCTTCAGCGAAGGGCTGCTCGAGTACCCGCAGTACACCCGTCCGGCCGAATTCCGAGGCTGGGAAGTTCCGGACGTGTTGCGCAGCGGCGACCATGCCCGAGTCGCGCGGTGGCGTCGCGTCCAGGCGATGGTCCGTACGGCCCGCGACCGCCCGGACCTATGGGCAGTGCATCCACCACTTGCGAAGGCGGACCGAAAGGCCATCGCCGAGTTCGGCGCGGAACTACCGCCGCCAGGGATCGACTAACCTCGTCAGGCTTTCGCCCGCGCCGGTCCACTTGGTACCGGAAGGCCGATTGCCCGTCGCCGCTTTGCCGTAGGAGCCCTGGCCATGAACTCGACCGACTTCATCGATACCCCGAATCTTCGCACCGACGTTCCCGACTTCGGGGCCGGCGACACCGTGAAGGTGCACGTCCGAGTCGTCGAAGGCAACAAGGAACGCGTCCAGGTGTTCCAGGGCTACGTGATCGGCCGCGCCGGCGATGGCATCCGCGAGACGTTCAAGGTTCGCAAGGTCAGCTACGGCGTCGGCGTTGAGCGCACCTTCCCTGTCCACTCGCCGACCATCGCCCAGATCGAGGTCGTGGCGAAGGGCGACGTTCGCCGGGCAAAGCTGTACTACCTCCGTGATCTCCAGGGCAAGGCCGCCCGCATCAAAGAGAAGCGCACACCGGTCGCTCGCTGATCCGCGCGACCGCACGCAAGCGCTCGCCAGAACCGTTGAACGTGGACGAACTTCAGTCCGGAGGCGTCCCCGACGCGTCCTCGATGGATGTTTCGGACCCGCTCGACCGAGCAGCGGCCGAGGCTCGCGAGCGGCACAAGGCGCGCACGAAGGCCTCGCCCGGCCATGTGGTACGCGAGTATGCGTTCTTGGCGATCGCCGCAATCGTTCTTGCGTCGCTCGTACGCGCCTTTCTCGGGCAGGCGTACTGGATTCCCTCGGAGTCGATGTACCCCACGCTGAAGATCGGCGATCGCGTCATCGTGTCGCGCCTGAGCTACAAGCTCGGTGATCCGTCACGCGGTGACATCGTGGTGTTCCAGAATCCCGACTATGTGGACCGCGGCCGCAAGGATCCACTGACGAAGGGCACACGTGGCCTGCTGGAACTGGTCGGGATCGGACAGCCGAAGGACAAGTACTTCATCAAGCGGGTCATCGGCATGCCCGGTGACCGCTTCGAGGTAAAGGGCGAGCACATCTGGGTCAACGGCAAGCAACTCCGCGAGAAGTGGCTGAAGGCCAGTGTGCGAACGCTCTGGGATGCTGGGATGACGTACGGCGAGCCCGAGTTCACGATTCCGGCGCGCCACTACTTCATGATGGGCGACAACCGGGAGCAGTCGAAGGACAGCCGGTACTTCGGGCCGATCGAACGCAAGAAGATGGTCGGTCGGGCATTCGTTCGGATCTGGCCCGTCGGACGTTTCGGTGGCCTATGACGCTCGGCGCACGCGGCGATGCGCTGTGGGGTGGATGCGCTGTGGGGTGGGTGATCTGCGCGTCACTCCGGTCGAATCACGCGCCGACGTGCAGATCGCGACGTCGATGCCGGTTCGACGCCCGTAGAGTCTGAACTATGAGTGCCGAGGATCTCGAACGGTACGAGGCGGAGCTTGAGCTCCAGCTGTTCCGTGAGTACAAGGACATCGTGGGGACCTACACCCATCTCGTCGAAACCGAGCGGCGGTTCTACCTCTGCAACGGTGTCGACATCGAGACGCGCTCCGAGGGCGGCCGAACCTTCTTCGAGCTCCGACTTCGTGACGCCTGGGTCTGGGACATCTATCGGCCCGGTCCGGCTCGCTTCGTGACCAACGTCCGCGTGTTGACGTTCAAGGACGTCAACATCGAGGAGCTCACCCGCCCGGGCGAGTGATTCGGTGAATTCTGGGCCGGATCTTGTTCCGGATGCTCGACGCAGCCTTGGAGCGGCAGGCGAGGATGCGGTTGCCGAGTGGTACGCCGAGCGAGGGTTCGAACTGATCGATCGGAACTGGCGGGTGCGTGGCGGCGAGATCGATCTCATCGTGAGCGACGGCCGTGTGCTCGTGTTCTGCGAGGTCAAGACGCGCACGAGTGACCGGTTCGGTACGGGTCTCGACGCGGTCACACCTACGAAACAGGCTCGCCTGCGACGCCTTGGTGTGCAATGGCTGGCGGCCTCGGAGCGGCCGTGGCGTGGGCCGATCCGCTTTGACGTCGTAGCGCTGCTGGTGCGCCCCGACGGTACGGCGTTGACCATCGTGGAGGGCGCCTTCTGAGGGTGGTCGCCGTGCCGCCGCTTCAAAGTGGTTGCTCATCTCCTCACAAAATGCGAGTATTTGCTCAGGTTTTGCGTTCCCGTGGATTTGGACGCACTCAATCGCCAGCGAGGACTTGCATGAGCATCGACGAGCACGACACGACGACGATGGCGCACGCGGCGCCCGTCACCGACTGGGCCAGGGATTTCGACCACACCGACCCTGCGTGGGCCGCAGACCCGTTCCCCATATGGGACGACCTCCGCAAACGCTGCCCGGTGGCACATTCGGATCGCTACGGCGGCGTCTACCTCCCGACTCGCCAGGACGACATCTCGGCGATCGCCTACGACACGGATCACTTCACGTCGCGTTCGGTCGTCGTGAGCAACATTGTCGGCGATGCGCAGGCCCCGATCGGCGGTGCGCCACCCATCACGAGCGATCCGCCGTTCCACCAGCACGCACGCCGAATCCTGCTTCCCGCGTTCGCGCCGAAGAAGATCGAAGCGTTGCGTTCTCGCACGACGGAACTGTGCGACGCGCTCCTCGACAAGCTCGATGGACGCGACCTGGTGGATGCCGCCATCGATTACGCGCAGCACATTCCGACCACCGTGATTGCCCACATGCTCGGTTTGCCGCAGGAAGATCACGACATCTTCCGCGGGTTCGTGCACGACGTCATCGTCGATGTCGGTGCCGCACCGGAGGTTCGCAGCGAGCGCTTCGAGCGGCTCAACGCGTACCTCGACCCGCACGTCCAAGCCCATCTCGATGACCCGAAGGACGATCTCATCGGGTTTCTCCTCGAGGCCGAGATCTTCGGGCAGAAGCTGAGCCAGGAGCATGTTCGCGGCACGATCGTTCTCCTGCTGATCGCGGGCATCGACACGACGTGGTCAGCGATCGGGGCATCGCTCTTCCACCTCGCGTCACACGACGCTGACCGCCAACGTCTGGTCCGCGAACCCGAGTTGCTGCCGACCGCGATCGAGGAGTTTTTACGTGCGTACGCGCCGGTCACGATGGCGCGCATCGTGTCGAAGGACGTCGAACTGAGCGGCGTGACGCTGAAGGAGGGCGAGTGGTGCTTGCTGCCCTTCCCCGCGGCGAACCGTGACCCGGAAGCCTTTCCCGACGCTGACCGCGTGTTGATTGATCGCGAAGAGAATCGCCATGTCGCCTTCGGCCAGGGGATACACCGGTGCCTCGGGTCCAACCTGGCGCGGATGGAGATGAACGTTGCGGTCGAGCGATGGCTTGCGCGGTTTCCGGACTTCATTTTGGAAGACCCCTCAGCGGTGACGTGGGCAGCGGGTCAGGTCCGAGGCCCTCGTGTTCTTCCCGTGCGGATTCTGCGCACGTCCTAAACCCATCCCCGAACCCATTCCCGGCTCAATGTTCAGCCCAGGAAAGCCCAGGCCAACAGGGCGAGTGTCGCGACGATCGCCACGGCGACCAAGACGTAGTCGCCGGGGCGTCGATGCTGCCTGCGGTACGGATTGAAGCCCATGCGGGCAACGTAGCTGAGGGAGAGGGAGCCTCCGAGCCTGTTCGTGCGTTCGGAAAAGTGCGCGAGTCTGTTCACCCGGTCGCGCACGACCACGACGCCGCGACGGAGCGAACGACAATGCAGCGATTCTGTACACAGCCAAGGCGTGGTCGTCTGGGTTTCGCATCGGGCATTGTCGTCCTCGTGCTGGCCGTGCTCGGTTCGCTGCTGATGATGGCCACTGCCCAAGCCAACACCGGTCAGCTCACGATCAAGACCGTCGTGCTCGGCAACGATGCACTTGCGGAGTTCGACTTCCCCCTCCGACTGCAATGTGCGAGCGACCTGCCACCCTTTGCGTCCTTTGATTCAAACGGCAATCTCCGGTTCGGTCCGCTGCCGACCGATGCCACGGTCAAGTCCTACGGCGGGTACATCTTGGTCGGCGGAACTCCGCTCTTCGACGCTGACTTCACGGGACCCGGACCGGAGGGCTTCGGCGCGACCCTCGCAGGAACGAAGGCCGTGATCGACGCAAATTTCGCGGCAGTCGGGTCGTATCTTTCGGCGACGGTTGACCCCGTCAACGGACTGACGCACTCCAGCGGGTCGGGCGGATTCGTTGTGCTGTTCGGCGTTCGGGTCTATGACTACCGGACGCCGCCGGCCCAGGTTCCGGCTGGGGCGATCTTGGGAACGGTCGTAAACATCGGCGCGTCGTACGCCGACCTTGTCCTCGCGGCTGCTTCGTACACCGCTGCGAATCGGGCGATCGTCAGCCGAGCGGTTGTAGCAGCGGTCGTGGCCGCAGGCCCGCCGATCTACGTGGTTTGGGACTGGCCGGCAGCGCCGAGGCCGCAGAATCAGCGCCAGTATTTCGATACCACGTTCACTATGCGGGCGGGCGGAACCAGGACCTTCTCGACGGCGGACGTCCCGAAGATCAACTCCACCTCGACCTGCGAGCTCGTCGCACTCGACAATCGCGGCGGCGTCACGACCTACCTTTCGACGGTTGCTGGCGCGGCACCACGTCCTGGCGTCGATGATGGCGTGTACCGGTCGGCGATCACGAAGATGTTCCAGACCATCACGGTGGCGCACCGTTGGTACGGAGATCTTGTGGTCTCGACAGTCGTGTCGGGAAATCCGCGGTCGCATGTGGCCATCTTCGAGATTGCGGTGGACTGCGGTACCGGCGGGCCAATCGATCGCTTCCTGCTTCGAGACGGTCAGTCCAAGGTGTACTCGGACATCCCTGCCGGAACGAAGTGCGTGATAACCGAACCGCGCTCGGACGGGGCGACGGTCTCGTTTCGCGACAACACGGGAGTTGGAGCACCCGTCGGATCCGCGGCGTCGCTCGACGGCATCGTGGTGATCAAGCCCCGAACCGCTGCGTGTGACCAGATCGGGTCGCCTTCGAACGTCGCGCCTGGTGGCCCAACGCCGACAACGGCCTCCGACGGTTGCATCACGAGCGTGATCATCCGCAATGACTACGGTGCCGTTGAGCCCTCTCCGCTCTCGCGAGCTTCGGCACCGCCGGTGAGCATGGTCCCCGCCCAGGCGGTGAACACGGTGCCGGTGCAGAACGACCTCGCCTTATCGCGCGACGCGCTCCCGGTCGACGCACCACCGATCGACGCCGGGCCGGCGCTCGCGATCGAGGCTGCACCGGCGTTCACCGGCTGAGCCTGAATCCGCCGACCAATCGAGACAGTCTCGGGCGGCCGCGGAAACTGTCATACCCCCTCCGTAGCGCACGCAAGCGGAAGTTCCGTGGCTGGTGCCGAATTCCGTTTCGCCTGGTTAAGGACTCTTTCCGTGCTGAGGTGGCAGCCACGGAACTTCCGCGACGCGCTATAGAATGTGCGGTACGACTCCGAAGTCGCTCTTTCCTTCCCTCCTGTCAAACGTAGAGGTGTATTGGATTTCGGAGGTCGACCATGGTCGCATCAATACAGGCAGCATCGCTGTGGGGCGTCAACGGACAGCGGGTCGTTGTGGAGGTGCATATCGGCAACGGCCTACCGGCGTTCAACATCGTTGGACAACCCGACGGCACGTGTCGCGAGGCGCGTGATCGCGTTCGGGCGGCCATCTTGTCGAGTGGCTGTACTTGGCCGCAGACACGCATCACGGTGAACCTTGCACCTGCCGAGATACGCAAGGTCGGAGCGTCCCTGGACCTGCCGATTGCGGTCGGCATCCTGGTTGCGTCGGGCGACGTTCCGGCGGACCGCGTTGAGGGACGCGGGTTTCTCGGCGAGTTGGGCCTCGACGGTTCGGTCCGGCGATTTCCGGGCGTGATCCCACTCGTCGACGCCGTCGATGCGCCCGAAGTTGTTGTACCGTCCGGGTGCATTCATGAGGCGAAGCTCGTTCGGTCCGGACCGATTCACTGCGCTTCGCACTTGACCGAGATCGTCGAAGCGTTGCGTGGGCTTGCCCCGTGGCCGAATCCGCCGCTCGTCGGTGCAGCGGTTACGAGGCTGGCAATCCCGGATCTCGTCGACGTGCGCGGTCAGGCGATGGCACGCACCGCCATCGAAGTGGCCGCAGCCGGAGGACACCATCTCCTGCTCAGCGGCCCACCCGGTGCAGGAAAGACGATGCTCGCGAAACGTCTCCCGGCGTTGCTTCCGTCGCTGACTCGTGAGCAGGCCATCGAAGTTGTCCGCATCCACTCTGCCGCGGCGCTGCCGGTGGGTGACTGCCTTCCCACGACCGCACCGTTTCGTGCGCCACACCACTTGGCAAGCGCGGTTGCGTTGCTGGGCGGAGGTTCGGCGTGGCTGCGGCCAGGCGAGCTCTCGTGCGCCCAGCACGGCGTGTTGTTCCTCGACGAGCTCGGTGAGTTCGCACCCTCGGTGCTCGACGCACTGCGTCAACCGTTGGAGGAGGGCGTCGTGCGTGTCGAGCGTGCTCGTGGCTCGGCGGTGTATCCGGCCCGCTTCCTGCTGGTGGCTGCAACCAACCCGTGCCCGTGCGGGTGGCTCGGCACGCCGCCGGGGGAGGGGGGTGTCTGCCAATGTTCCCCGGCGTCGCGACTTCGCTATGCGCGCAGACTATCGGGTCCCCTCCTGGATCGATTCGACCTACGGGTGCGAGTGCACCGACCCGACCCGTCGGAGGTGTTGAGCGGGGTGCCCGGCGCGCCAACGTCGAGTGTCGTACCTCGCGTCGCCGCAGCCCGTGTTGCCGCTTTGGCACGGGGCGTTGCGTGCAACGCGCTAATTCCCGATTGTGACCTCGATCTCCTGGTGCCACTCGACGCGGCAGGACGTGCGGTCCTCGAACGTCACTTGAGGCGAGGGACGCTGACCGCGCGTGGCGTCGCCCGGCTCAGGCGAGTCGCACGCACGATCGCCGACCTGGAGGGTGCCGACGTCGAAGGGCCGGTTCCGGTCGACGCGGTCCATCTGGCCGTCGAGTTCCGACGGCCCGTTCTCGATGGCGAGATGGCGGCATGAGCGCGGTCCGGGATTCTTTTCCTTCTCGTGACACGTTGGAACTCGCCGTTTGTGCCCTCCTCGGTTGGCCGGGGATGACGACGCCACGGCTGCGCCGACTCTGCGGGGCTATCGGTGCGATCGATGCGGTTGACGCGCTCGCCGCGGGTGCCTCTGGGCACTCAGCGGTCGACGAAGCACTCCACGATCTGCCCGGAGCCGCTTCCTCGCTCCGGGCAGCACGTGTGAGCCAAGAGGTCCTGCAGGCTCGATCGACTGCCGCTCTCCGGACAGCTCGGGCGAAGGGCATGTCGATATGGCTGCCCGGCGATCCGTGGTGGGCGGAACGATTTGACGGACACCCGCAACAACCCGCCGCCCTGTTCGTGCGGGGGAATCTGGACCTGCTTGAACGGCCTCGCGTCGCAATTGTCGGCACCCGTTCGGCCACGCAGCCGGGCCGCGAGATGGCGCGCGTCCTTGGGCACGAGCTGAGCGACGCTGGGGTAGCCGTCGTGTCCGGGCTCGCTTTCGGCATCGACGCGCATGCCCACGCCGGAGCACTCGCCTCCTCGGACCCGTCACCGATCGGGGTGGTAGGGAGCGGGCTCGATGTCGTGTACCCGAAGCAGAATGCGGAGCTGTGGGCCCGAGTTGGTGCGGATGGGTTGCTTGTGTCGGAATACCTGCCCGGAACCCGTCCGTCGACCCACACGTTTCCGGCCCGCAACCGGATCATCGCCGCGCTCGCGCAGATCGTGGTGGTCGTTGAGTCAACGGATCACGGGGGCTCGCTGCTCACGGCCGATGAGGCGCACCGGTGGAACCGTCAGGTCATGGCGGTTCCCGGCAACCCGTTGCACCCGTCGTGCGCGGGGTCGAACCGGCTGTTGCGCGAGCGACTCGGGGAGCGTCCGGTGCAGGTATGCCTCGAAACGGCCGATGTGCTGGCGCTGCTCATGCTCGATCGTGCGGTCGACCCGACGTTTCGCGACGCCCGCCCGTCGCCGAGTCCCATTGGTCAAGCCGTCTTGGCTGCGCTCGGCTGGGACACGCTGTCAACCGGACAGATCGTTGGTTTGGCTGGTCACTCGCCTGCTGAGGTGGCTGGTGCGCTCGATCAGCTGGAGATCGACGGATGGGTGGAGCAGCGCAATGGCCTCTGGGCGCAGCTCGCCTTCGTGCGCTCGGGACGAGGACGTCGGAGGTGAAGCCGCACGCTCGCGCCGACGTCCGGGCTCGATTCGCGCCGCGTTTCGGCGGGTCGCTCCCGGTACCCTGGGATCGTGTCCTGGCCGATCGAGGAGTTCGTGCGCTCGCTCGGGTCGGAGTCCTCGCACACGATCGACGCGTACCGCAGCGACGTCGACTCATTCAGCAAATGGAGCGAGCGTTCCGGGCACGTCGATCCGTCCAGGATCACACGGGTGGTCGTGCGTCGCTACCTGGCACACTTGACCACCCGCGATCTCGCCTCGGCCACAGTCTCCCGAAAGCTGGCGGCCCTTCGGCGATTCTTCGCCTTCTGCGTTCGACGTGGGCTGGTGGCGCTCGATCCAACCGCGGGGTTGTCGTCGCCGAAGGGCTCGTCGCGTCTGCCGCGGGTTCTCTCGGTGCGCGAGGCCGACGCGCTGGCCGAAGGTACAACGCCCGGAGCGGTCGCCGCTGGTGCCGAATGGCCAGAGCGCGAGCAACGCGATCGCACGATCGTCGAAGTGCTCTACGGCAGTGGGCTTCGGGTCAGCGAGCTGTGCGGGGTCGGCACCGACGATGTGATGCTCGATCGGCGAATGCTGCGCGTCATGGGCAAAGGAGCGAAGGAACGGCTGGTGCCGCTCAGCGAACCTGCGGCCGATGCGCTCGGGGAATGGACTCGGTCCGCACGTTCGCGGTTCCTCAACGAGGTGGCCCGTCGTTCGGCCCCGACGTTGCTTGCCGGGTCGTCGCGCGTCTTCGTGAACGAACGCGGGAACACGCTCACGCCGCGAGATGTGCGTCGCATCCTCGACCGTCGCGCAACGTCGCCGGTACACCCCCACGCGCTCCGCCATTCGTTCGCCACCCATTTGCTCGACGGCGGTGCAGATCTCCGTGTCGTGCAGGAGCTGCTCGGACATGCGGATCTGTCCACGACCCAGCGGTACACCCACGTCAGCAAGGACCGTCTTCGGAGCGTGCATCAGCGCACGCACCCCCGCGGGTGAGCGTCGCTGGCGGCATTCGCCGAGTTCCGTTGGATTGAGCGGTAACCTCACTTGGCCGTATGGTCGATGCAGACCACGCAGCCCGCGTTCAACGTGCGTGCATGCGACGTGCTTTCGGGAGACCAGGAACAAACGACGTGTCGGACGACAACGAGGAACAGCAGGCCGCGCTGGCCGCCCTGTGGGCCGAATACAAATCGATGCGATCCGTCGAGACGCGCGACAAGCTGATCCTTCACTACTCCGCCCTGGTCCGCTACGTCGCGAGCCGCGTGTCGGTCGGCCTTCCGCAGAGCGTCGAACAGGCCGACCTCGTGAGCTACGGGATTTTCGGTCTCATCGACGCCATCGACAAGTTTGAGCCGGACCGCGGGAACAAGTTCGAGACCTACGCCATTCGACGTGTCCGCGGCGCCATCATCGACGAGCTGCGCTCCATCGACTGGGTGCCCCGTTCGGTGCGAGCGAAGGCGCGTGCGGTCGAAACCGCATTCGGGTCGCTCGAAGCCGACCTCGGCCGGGCACCGACCGACGGCGAGATGGCCAAGGCACTCGAAATGACCGAGCCGGAACTGCAGAACGTGTTCGCGCAAGTCTCGTTCGTGGGTATGGTCGCCCTCGACGACATGTTCCATCGCGGTGGCGATCGCAGCGAGTCGACCACGCTTGCCGAAACGATCGCCGACAAGGCGGAGGGCCCGAGTGGTCTCTACGAGGTCGAAGAACTGCGCCAAGCGTTGGCGAGCGCGATCAACCGCATGCCGGAGCGCGAGAAGGTCGTTCTCACGCTCTATTACTACGAGGGCCTGACGCTCGCCGAGATCGGCCAGGTGCTCGGAGTCACCGAGAGCCGCGTCTGCCAAATCCATACACGTGCTGTACTGCAGTTGCGATCGAAGCTCACTTCCAGCACAAACGCGTAACAGCGGCCCGCTGACCACCCGCTTCCCCGGAACCCATTCACCTCAGCCGGAGGTGCTCATGCCTGTTCCCACTCTCCGAACCGTCGCGGCCGTCGTGGCTGCGGTGTGCTCGCTCCTCGCTGTTGGTGGACCCCGTGCCGCGGCGGCATCGTCCGCGACGACATTTCCCCGGACCACGACCGTGCCTCGTCCGACAACGGTTGCACCGAATATCACCGTGTCTCCAAGGTCTCCAACGTCTGCGCCGACGACATCGATACCGCCGAGGCCGACGACATCGGCAACGCCGTCCACCGTGCCGGTACCGACGACTACCACAAAGCCCCCGCCGGTGATCGTCCACATCGCGACAACTTCCTACGTGCTTCCAGCGAACCGGCCGATCATCGACGGGTGGCGTCCGCCAAGTGATCGCTACAGCGCCGGGAATCGCGGGCTTGAGATCGGCACGGTGGTCGGTGATCGACTGGTCGCGCCGCAATCCGGCACGGTGGCGTTCGCCGGTCAGGTCGGCGGGACCCTGTACTTGGTGATCTCGCACAGCGACGGTATTCGGACCACCCTTGGCGGGCTTTCGTCAATCGCCGTGACGAGGGGCGCGTCGGTTCGACGTGGGCAGTTCGTCGGCGTGGCGGGCGGAACCACCCATTTCGGAGCGCGTTACGTCAACCATTACCTCGATCCGACGCTGCTGCTCGGGCCGAGCGTCCCGGAGCGGTCGTGGCTCGTGCCTGCCCGTGGCGGCGATTGACGATCTACACGACCCCCTCGTATCGAGCGTTCTAGGGCGTTTCGGCCAGGGTTGTTAGCTGGCGACCACGGGACAGGGGTCGTGACCGGGTCCGCTAGCATGACCGGGCTCGTCGGCTCAGTGTCGACAGGTGGAACTGGGCCCCCGGTCGCCTTCAGGCGCTGCTCAGTTCGGTCTTTCACCGAACCGGGACAAGGAGAATTCACATGGCCTCGGCCCCCGTAGTCACGATGCGCCAGCTGCTCGAAGCTGGCGTCCACTTTGGTCACCAGACGCGTCGCTGGAACCCGAAGATGAAGCGCTTCATCCACGGTGAGCGCAACGGCATCTACATCATCGACCTGAACCAAACGCTGAATCGAGTTGAGTCGGCTTACACCTACGTGCGCGATCTCGTTGCCGGTGGCGGCACGATTCTGTTCGTCGGCACGAAGAAGCAGAGCCAGGACCCGATCGCGAACTTCGCGAATCGCTGCGGCATGCCCTTCGTGAACGAGCGCTGGCTCGGTGGCATGCTCACCAACTTCCAGACCATCAGCGGCCGCGTGAAGAAGATGACCGAGTACGAGCGGATGAAGGCAGCGGGTGACTTCGAGGCAATGCCGAAGAAGGAGGCGTTGATCCTCAGCCGCGAACTCGTGAAGCTCCAGCGCAACCTTGGTGGCATCCGCGGCATGCAGAAGATGCCCGATGCGATCTTCGTGCTCGACACGAAGAAGGAACACATCGCCGTGACAGAAGCGAACAAGCTCGGTCTGCCAGTGGTGGCGGTCGTCGATACGAACTGCGATCCCGACGTCATCGACTTCGTGATTCCGGGCAACGACGACGCGATCCGTTCCGGCAACTTGCTGTGCCGAGTCATCGCCGACGCCGTGGAAGAGGGCCGATTCATCAATGCGCGGCGCAATGGTGGCCGCTCGACCGTGCCGAACACCGCCGACGCCGCGTTCGATGCCGACGCGGAAGCCCGACGCTCCGAGCAGCAGGCCGAAGCCCGCCGTCAGGCGGCAATGGCCCAGGCCGCGCGGGAGGCCCGTTTGGTCGCGTCACGCAATGAAGCGGACGCTGAGCCCGAAGCCGACGCTGAGCCCGAAGCCGACGTTGCAGCACCGGTCACCGTCGTGGCCGAGTCGGAAGCCGCCGCTGATGTGCCAGCCGCTGAACCGGAAGCCGCCGCTCAAGTGGCAGCCGCCGCTCAAGTGGCAGCCGCCGCTGAAGTGACAGCCGACGTCGCTCCCGAAACGCCGTCCGGCGACAACGTCTAAGCGACAACGTCTAAGCGACAACGTCTCAGGCGACAAGGTCCTCAGCGACCAGCCTGGGCAACAACGTTGAATGCTCCGGCACCGCCTGCGCGAACGAGCGCACGGTGCCGTGAGCGCACCAGAAGTACCGAAGGCCACCCAAGAAGAATCAGAGAAGAACATGGCTATTACAGCGAAGGACATTCAGCATCTCCGTCAACTTGCCGGCGTCGGCATGATGGAGGCCAAGAAGGCCTTGGAGAAGTGCGACGGGGACATGGACGCGTCTATGAAGTACCTGCGCGAAAATGGGCTCGCCAAGATGGCGGAGCGCACCGATCGGGACAACGCTCAGGGCGCCGTTGCCGTTGGACGCTCCGGCAATGCCGCAGCGCTCGCACTCGTGAAATGCGAAACGGACTTCGTCGCTAAGTCGCCGGAGTTCCGTGCCGTGGTGCAGGCGATCGCGGATTCCGTCGCCGCCAAGGGTGAAGACGCCATTGCCGAGCATCAGACGACCCTCGACAGCCTCATCATTTCCTTGAAGGAGAACATCGCCGTCGGCAGGGTCGTGCGGTTCGAAGCGGCGGAAGGGTCCGTGCTCGACACGTACCTGCACATCCAGTCCGAGCGCGGCGTCAACGCCACGATGGTCGAGATTGCGAACGCTAACGACGAGGTCGCTCACGACGTTGCCCTGCACATCGCGTTCGCGCGTCCGAAGTTCCTGACGCGCGACGAAGTTCCCGCCGCTGTCGTCGAGGCGGAGCGGGCCACGCAGGAGCAGATCACCCGCAACGAGGGCAAGCCCGAGGCGGCGCTCACGAAGATCGTCGACGGTCGCATGGGCGGCTACTTCAAGTCGATCTGCCTTGTCGAGCAGGAATGGGCGAAGGACAACAAGCAGACCATCAAGCAGATGGTCGGCAGCGGTTCGATCACCCGATTCGCGCAGCTCGAAATCGGCTGACAAGTCAGGTCGATCTGAGACCCAACCGAGGTCTGACGTCGTGGCCCCAGGTTGGTCACCGTGGCCCCAAATCGGGCCGTTTTCGGGCCACGCCGACCGATTTGGGGCCACGAACACGGACACCTCGGCGCAAAGCGGTGGAGTCGGCCCGCTAACGTAGCGACGGTCATGCAGCACCGCTCGCGTGGCCGCTCGGTCCGTCCGGCCGTGCCCCCGCCGGTCCCCGCACAACCACGAGGTACGACATGTCCCCAGCGAACGACGAAAACGCGCCCGCACGCGCCCGCTGGCCCCGTGTTCTGCTGAAGCTGTCCGGTGAGGCCTTCGCCGACCCGACAGGCAAGAACGCCATCGACGGAACCGTCGTCGCTCGCATCGCCGAAGAAATCTCGCATGTCCGCGCGGAACTCGGCGTCGAGATCGCAATCGTGGTTGGTGGCGGCAACATCTGGCGTGGCGCGACCGGAGCGAATTCTGGTATCGACCGCGCAACGGCTGACTACATGGGCATGCTCGCGACTGTGATGAACGCGTTGGCGTTACAGGACGCGTTGGAGAAGGCGGGGCAGCCGAGTCGAGTGCAGTCGGCTATCCATATGGCCGAAGTGGCCGAGCCGTACATCCGCCGTCGTGCGTTGCGTCACCTTGAGAAGGGCCGCGTGGTGATTTTCGCCGCCGGTATCGGCCAGCCGTTCTTGACCACCGACACGCCCGCAGCGATGCGGGCGGCGGAGATCGACGCGAAAGCCGTGCTGAAGGCGACGCATGGCGAGGTCGACGGCGTCTACACGGCGGACCCGAAGCTTGACCCGACCGCCACGAAGTATGAGACCGTTTCGTACGCGGAGGTCCTTGAAAAAGGGCTGAAGGTCATGGACTCCACGGCCATCGCGTTCTGCATGGACAACCACCTGCCAATCGTGGTGTTTAACCTCATGCAGAAGGGAAACATCCGCAAAGTCCTCATTGGGAACCCGCCAATCGGTACGCTGGTTTCATGATTGACGATCTGCTCACCGACGCCATGGAGAAAATGGCGAAGGCAGTGGCACACGTTCAGGAGGGGTTCATCACGATTCGGACCGGACGAGCCTCTCCGGCGCTTGTCGAAAAGCTCCGCATCGACTACTACGGGTCGGAGACGCCACTCCAGCAGCTCGCGAGTTTCTCGATCCCTGAGGCACGGGTACTTGTGATCGCGCCGTACGACAAGACGTCGTTGAAGGCCATCGAGAAGGCGATCATGAATTCGGATCTGGGCATGAATCCGTCCAGCGACGGCGCGGTTATCCGACTCAACGTTCCGCCGCTCACGCAGGACCGCCGCAAGGAGTTCGTGAAGTTGGCGAAGGGCAAGGCGGAGGATGGCAAGGTGGCGGTACGCAACGTTCGGCGAACCGGACGCTCGCAGCTGGAGAAGTGGGACAAAGAAGGCGAGATCTCGACCGATGAGATGAAGCGGGCGGAGAAAGACCTTGACAAGGTCACCGAGGAATACGTGGCAGAGATCGACAAGCTGCTGTCCCACAAGGAAACCGAGTTGCTCGAGGTCTGACCTCACGCGCTCAACGACCAAACGAAACACGACGCAGCGACTGCGCGACGAAGGGAAATCGTGGACGACCAGCAGGGACCCGGCGAAGGGATCCGGATCATCGGGGCAGCAGAGGCTGCGCCGGGGCAGAGCCCCGGCCCTGGTCGAGCCGCGCTTCCGCCTCGGACGGTGCCAACAGTTCCGCCTGCGGCGACCTGGGAAGATGTCGACGATGACGCGTGGGACGACGCCTGGCTCGCTGCGGACGGTGACCTCGATGATGGTTCTGCACCCCACCGCGCCGATGACCAGACGAGCCTGTGGGGTGCGTCCGAACCCGTGGCCGTCGCTCTGACAGCTCCGACTCCCTCGACGCTCGCCGTCGAGGCGAGCAATGATGGCGGTGCACCTGCTGTTGCGTCGGGCGCAAGCACGAGTTCGATGGTGTCGATCGACGATGACGCGTCGCCGCTCGACGGTCGGAGTTCCTGGTCGACCTATGCCGCCCGTGGTGCGGCTGCGGCGGATGACCGCGCCCGGTCGTCGATCCAAGCCGCTGATAACTCAGACACGGACGACGCCGACTCGAACGATCGTGACGAGAACGACTTTGACGACGGCGATCTCGATGATCCCGATGATCCCGATCAGGACTTCCGCGACGCGGATGAACGCGAGGACCTCGCCGCCGCCGCGGCGGATTTCGGTGACGATGACGATGACGACGACGACGACGACGATGACGACGACGACGACGACGAGCAAGACGACGACTTCGGTCCGGTGGACGATGACCTCCATAACGCCCTGGCTGACCGTGACGAGGACCGTCCTCGGTCGGGTTCCTTGAAACGACCCGCCGTGTCTCGGGGCGCGGGCGCGTCCGGCCCTCGGACCCGCCCGGCTCGATCGAATGTCAAGGGTCCACGCATGCCGGTAGGCGTACCCACGTCTGGCGCTCGGTCGTCGCGCGAGAGGCCGGACGGCGTCGACAAGGCTGGCGGTGGGGACCGCACCGTTGCCGCAGGCAGAGCCGGAAGCCGCCGTCCGGTGCGGGGCGCGGCATCGGAAAGTAGGCCTGCGCCGTCAGGTACCCGCGTGTTCACCGGCGTCGTCCTGGTGGCCGCAGCAGCGGTGATCCTGCGGGTCGGTGGCAAACCCGGGGCAGTTGCGCTCGTGACAATTGTTGGACTGGTCGCCGTGCAGGAGCTCTTCACCGGGCTTCGCCAGCGCGGGTTCCTGCCCGCGATTCTGCCCGTGCTGGTCGGTGTTGCCTTCCTGCCACTCGTTGCCTATAAACGAGGTCCCGACGGCATACTCGTGGTCCTCACTCTCGCCGTGCTCGTATCGATGCTGTGGTTCCTGCTCGGCCCGGTCCGTGACCGGCCGGTGGTGAACATCGCCGTGTCGATGTTGGGCTTGGTCTACGTCGGTTTCTTCGTGTCGCTCGCAGGACTGATCCTGCAAGGGCAACACGGACTTGGCGTCCTCGTCGGCGTGATCGTCGGCGCGGCGGCCCACGATGTTGCCGGACTGTTCGTCGGCAAAAACATGGGTCGCGTGCCCATCGCGCCGGAAGTGAGCCCGAACAAAACGATCGAGGGCCTGCTCGGCGGCGTCATCGTTGCTGTTCTCGTGAGCGTCGTCTACGCGAAGTTCAGCGCGCCGTTCGAGGGCGATCTTTCC
Organism: Acidimicrobiia bacterium; assembly: GCA_043720395.1. GTDB lineage: Bacteria > Actinomycetota > Acidimicrobiia > Acidimicrobiales > JANYDT01 > JANOYY01. Next base: position 35,462 of record JAYSSR010000104.1, on the reverse strand, counting down.
GCTGGCGTGTTCTTAGCCATCTCGGTCGGACTCCTGGCACCTCTCGGTGATCTCGTCGAGTCAATGCTGAAGCGGGACCTGGGCATCAAGGACATGGGGACGCTGCTCCCCGGGCACGGCGGCGTGCTCGACCGGATCGACGCCATGTTGTTTGTCCTTCCGGGTGTCTTTCTGCTTGCCAAGTTCAAGGGCTGGCTCTGACGGAGCTGGTCCCGACCGCTATGGAGGCGTCGTCGCGGCCCGTGCGCGTGGTGCTCGCTGGCTCGACCGGCTCGATCGGCGCGCAGACGCTCGACGTGGTCCGCGCCAACCCCGGCCGCTTCGAGATTGTTGGGCTCGGGGCCTACCGATCGGTTGACGCGCTGCTGGCCCAGGTGTGGGAATTCCGACCCCGCGTTGTGGCGATCGGTGACGACGCTGCCTTCACCGAGCTTCGCGACCGGGTCCCGCCTGGCACGGAGCTGGTTGGAGGTCCCAATGCGTTCGGCGACATCGCGGCCGAGGGCGACGTCTGCGTGAACGGCGTGGTCGGCTTCGCAGGACTTCCGGTCACGATCAACACGTTGCGCGCCGGGAAACGGCTGGCTCTGGCGAACAAGGAGTCGCTCATCACCGCCGGCCCCGTTGTCCGGCGGTACCGGGACGTTCCGGGGGCAGAGATCGTCCCGGTCGATTCGGAGCACTGCGCGATCCATCAGTGCCTGGCGTCGCATCGGGCTTCGCAGGCGGCCGGTGCGCCCGATCGCCTCAAGCGACTGGTGCTCACGGCGAGCGGCGGCCCTTTCAGGCTGCGCGCGCGTGATCTGGGCGGCGGTGCCTTGGCGAAGGCTGGGCTTGCCGAGGTGGGTCTCGGCGAGGCCCTCGCGCATCCCACCTGGAAGATGGGCCCGAAGATCACGATCGACTCGTCGACGTTGTTCAATAAGGGTCTTGAGGTCATCGAGGCTCGTGAGCTCTTCGACGTCGAAGTCGACCGGATCGATGTGGTCGTCCACCCGCAGTCGGTCGTGCACTCGATGGCCGAGTTCACCGACGGGACCACGATGGCGCAGCTCTCGATGCCGGACATGTGCTTGCCGATCGCGTACGCGCTGGCGTATCCGGATCGAGTCGAAACGTCGTTCGGGGCGATTGACTGGTCGACGCTGAGCCGCCTGGACTTCGAGGCACCGGACCGCGTCGCGTTCCCGTGTTTGGAGCTGGCGTACGAGGCCGGACGTCGCGGCGGGGTCGTGCCCGCGTGGGTAAATGCCGCCAACGAGGTGGCCGTCGCGGCATTTCTCGGGGGAGAAATACGTTGGGGGGACATAGCAGAAGTGATTTCCTCTTCACTTTTGGCCGCAGAGTCTGCTAAACCACTCTCTGTGGTTGACGTGATCGAAGCAGATCGAGCTGCTCGGGCACTTGCCACCGAGTTCTGTCGCCGGCTCCGCCGATAGCGGGACCCGCTGTCCGCCTTGGCCGTGCTGGTTCGCCAGTGGGTTCCCTTTTGGAAATGAGTACCTGATGAACCAACCCGTGCTTATCGACGGTCCCGCAGCGGGAGCGTCTCCGTCCGAGCTGTCGACCGAACAAATGACCACATCGAGTGGTGTCTCAGCCGATCAGGTGATCGATCTGACCGTGGACCTTGATCAGGAGGGGCCAACGCCGCCGAAGCGGGTCAACCCGATGGTCAGCGTTGCTGTGGCAGTCGCTTTGGTGTGGTTCTCGGTGTCATCGGGCAATACGTTGACGCTTCTGGTCGCGATCGCATTCGGAGCGATGATCTTCCTGCACGAGTTGGGCCACTTCCTGACCGCTCGGCTCACGGGGATGAAGACCACGGAGTTCTTCGTGGGCTTCGGACCACGCGTCTGGTCGTTCCGCCGCGGCGAGATGGAATACGGCATCAAGGCCATTCCGCTCGGCGGGTACGTGAAGATCCTCGGGATGCACAACCTCGACAAGATCGAGGACCCTGCCGACGAGGCGCGGACGTACCGTCAGAAGAGCTACCCGCGGCGCGTCCTCGTTGCTTCTGCGGGCACACTCATGCACCTACTGCTCGCGTTTGTGCTGCTCACGACGGTGTACTCCGGTCTTGGCGAGTCGGTTGACACCGATAGCCAAGTGCGAGTCGGGTCGATCGTTCCGACGCTGAACGGTGCGGCGTCTCCGGCCGCGGCGTCCGGGATTCGGGTCGGGGAGTGGATTCTCAGCGTCAACGGTCGGGAAATCACCGGCGCGGAATCGCTCGCGACTGTGATCAATTCGAACCCGGGGCGTCCGCTCACCATGGTGCTCGGCGAGACCAAGAACCACACCTCCCGCTCCGTCATTGTCACGCCGGTGGGTGTTTCCACGCCTGAGGGTGTCATCGGACGAATCGGCGTCGCCGACCTTGCCTCCACGACCGTGCTCGCGAAGTTGCCGATCCACACGGGCATGGGGAAGTCGATCCGCACGATCCGCGACTTCGCGCCCCTCACGTACAAGGCGCTCGGGTCGTTCTTCACGCCGAAGCACATCGAGAACTATTCGAAGGTGATCGTGAACGCGGGTGAGCCCGATGCTACGAAGCCGATTGGCGACAACCGATTCATGTCACCCATCGGTGCGGTGAAGACCGTCGAGCAGGCAACGGGCATCGGTGGCGTCCGACGTGGGCTGATGTACTTCGCTGCCATCAATATCTTCGTCGGTCTGTTCAACATGTTGCCGACGCTGCCCTTCGACGGTGGCCATGTGGTGATCGCCACCTACGAGCGCCTCCGCAGCATCCGCCGGCCTCGCTACCACGTGGACGTTGCCCGCCTCATGCCGGTCGTGTACCTCGTGATGTTCGTCCTCATGGCGATTGGTGTGTCGTCGCTCTACCTCGACATCCGCAACCCGATCTGAGCGGTCCGGGCGGGACGCGCGCCGGGGACTGCGGCAAGTGCCGTTCGCGCAGCCGAGCGCGGCTCGCGCGTAGCGCGCGGACGGCACTCGGCTGCGCAGACCGCGCTCGATTTGCGTCGTGAGTTCGGTGGATTCGCGGCTGGCCACGTTATGGTGGCGTAACTGGTTCGCCATGTGGCATAGTTGCCTGTATGGCACGAGCACTTGCTGTAGAGGTTGACGAACTCGGAACGTCGGAAGCTCTGGATGCGGTTCGGGCTGGGCTACCGGTCGACGCACTTCAGAGGGTCGCACGTGACGCTGGTGCCACGCTCGCCCAGGTACTTCACATTGCAGGACTCTCCGACCGGACCTACGCGCGGCGAAAGGTGGGTCTGCGGCTCACGGTCGACGAGTCCGATCGCGTCATGCGGCTTCAGCGGTTGTTCGAGCGGTCGACGGCCATCTTGGGTGACCGCGATCGAGCGAGACGCTGGCTCAATGCACCAAATCGTGCGCTCGATGGTGAGTCGCCGATTGGGTTGGCGACAACGGAGACCGGTGCCGTGCTTGCGTTCGAATTGCTCGGCCGAATCGAGCACGGCGCCTTCTCGTGAGCCCGAATCTCGGCGATGGTCGGCCGTGCGGCTCTGGCGGCTGAGCAGCGCTCGATTCGCCGATGGTGTCCGGACGGGGGAAGGTGCGTTTCGATACGGCGGTCGGTGGAACAGTCCCGGACGCCGAGTCGTGTACTGCGCGCCGTCGGTCGCCGCTGCGGTGTTGGAGGTTGTTGCTCACGCCGGTTCCGTGGTCGAGCGCTATGCAGCGATCGAGCTTTCGGTGCGCGACGACCTCGTGTCGACGCTTGACATGACGGACGCACCGCTGGACTGGCAGCGTCGGAGTCGTTGGTGTCGCTCGAAGGGGGATGCGTGGCTGGAGGGGCTGTCGAGCGTCGGCCTGGTCGTGCCATCCGCCATTCTCGGCATCGAGGTTTCGGAACGCAATGTGATCCTGAACGTGAACCATCCTGAATTCCGAAGGGTCCGAGTGCTGCGGTCGATCGACGTTTGGCTCGACGAGCGCCTCGGCCCACCCGCCAACGAGCAGATGTAGGACCGCGACTGTCTGGAGTTGGATGCCTCCGATTGACCCTTGAGGTTGGGGTTTGCGCGCAGCATTGGGGTTTGTGCGCAGCATGTCCTGAGCCCCCAACCGCTGCGCGCAACCCCAACCGAAAGACCAGGGCGAGCATGACCAGCGACCCGCGGCACAATGGAGGCCATGCTCCGCTCGTACCCTCGCCGCACGACCCGCCAGATCAGCGTCGGCAAGGTGTTGGTCGGTGGCGACGCGCCCATCACCGTGCAGTCGATGACCACGACCAAGACGGCAGACGTCGAGGCGACGCTGGCGCAGATCTACTCCCTAGCCGCGAACGGTTGTGACATCGTCCGCTGTACGTGCAACGAGATCGAGGCGGCGGAGGGTCTCGCTCAGATCGTCCCCCGTTCGCCGGTGCCGATCGTGGCGGACATCCACTTCCAGTACAAGCTCGCACTTGCGGCGCTCGAAGCGGGAGTGCACTGCCTGCGGCTCAACCCCGGCAACATCCGCAAGGCGGACCACATCCGCACGGTCGTGCGCGAGGCCAAGGACCGAGGCATCCCGATCCGCATCGGGGTCAATGGTGGCAGTCTTGATCCCGACATCGAGGCGAAGTACGGGCAGACACCGGAGGGCCTGGTCGCGTCCGCACAACGTGAGCTGTCGTACTTCCTGGAGGAGGACTTCCACGACGTGAAGATCTCCGTGAAGGCGTCGAATCCGGCGTTGATGATCGAGTCGTACCGGCTGCTCGCCGACACGGTCGACTATCCACTGCACCTCGGCGTCACCGAGGCGGGTCCGCTTCCGGGTGGTCTCGTGAAGGCCACCGCGGGTATTGCGACGCTGCTTGCCGAAGGCATCGGCGACACCATCCGCTTCTCGCTCACGGCCGATCCGGTCGAGGAGGCACGCGCCGGACGTCAGCTGCTCGAATCGCTCGGACTGCGCGAGCGAACGTCGCTCGACCTGATTGCCTGCCCCTCCTGCGGACGCGCCGAGGTCGACGTGATCAAGATCGCCAACGAGGCGCAGGAAGCACTACGCGCGCTGAACGTTCCGATCCAGGTCGCCGTGATGGGCTGCGTGGTAAACGGTCCGGGCGAGGCAGCGTCGGCCGATGTCGGTATCGCGGCCGGACGCCACCGCGGGCATTTGTTCGTGAAGGGCAAGGTCGTGCGCGTCGTTCCGGAAGACGAAATGGTAAGCGCGCTTGTTGCTATGGCGCGCGAGGTGGCGGTTTCGGGCACGGAGTCAGTTTTGGCGCACGCCGACGCAGGGGCGGAGGCGGAGGCGGAAGCCGACCGTCGTCTACTGCTCGGCGAGCAGGGTGACGACGCCAACCATTCGGGTGAGCGGATCGAGCTCATCAAGAAGCTCAACGCGGCGAGCTGAGCCGGTGGCGGCGACCGACTGGAACCCCATACTGCGGGCGGAGTTCGACAGGCCGTACTGGGCACCGCTGATGTCGTTCGTGGCGTCCGAGCGCGAGGCTCACGCCGTCTACCCGCCGCACGCGGACGTGTTCGCCGCCCTCCACCTCACGACGTTCGCCGACACGCGGGTGCTCATCCTCGGCCAGGACCCGTACCACGGTCCCGGCCAGGCGCACGGACTGTGCTTCAGCGTGCGACCACCGACGCCACCGCCGCCTTCGCTCGTGAACATCTACAAGGAGCTGTCCGCTGATCTCGGCTGCGAGATCCCTTGCCATGGGTCACTGGTCCACTGGGCGCGTCAGGGCGTGCTGCTGCTCAATACGACGCTGACCGTACGCGCGCATACGGCCGCGAGTCATCAGGGGAAGGGTTGGGAGACGTTCACCGATGCCGTGATCTCAGCGGTTGCGGCGAAGTCGGAGCGGGTCGTGTTCGTCCTGTGGGGCGCGTCCGCTCGCAAGAAGCGTGCCCTCGTGCTGGCCGGGGGCGGTGATCGTCACGTGATCATCGAGTCGGCACACCCGTCGCCCTTGAGCGCGCACAATGGGTTCCTCGGATCGCGTCCATTTTCACGTGCCAATGAGGCCCTACTGGCGGCGGGTCGCAAGCCGATCGACTGGCAACTCCCACTCGACCCTGGCTGAGGTTCAGCCCGGGCCGTCGTGACAGGTTCGCGACGTTGGGAACATCACTGACCTCCCAGGTGGCTGATCTTCCCAACGTCGTGGAACCGCACAGTCGAATGAGGGCTTGAGCGCGGCGGTCGGAACGCCGATCGAAAGAGGAGCGACCAGCCGTCGCAACACGAGATTGACCTGGGAAGATATTGCTATGTCCGCCTACGAACACGCACTCCAGCTCCTCGACGGGACGGGCCCGGAGTACGACGTTGGCGACATGGTCGGATTCTCGAACCACGGGCCGATGGTCGCAGAAGCGTTGTGCTCGTTGGGCCATGAGGCGGGCGTTGCGGCGTGGGTGCAGAACTACCGCGTCAACCTCGCGCCAATTCCGCCAAGCGTCCAGACCATCACGACGGTCGACTGGCAGCGTTCACTCGGCGATCTGACCCGGTTCGCCGACTGGCTTGCGTTCTTCGAGCGCCAACTGGGTTGGATTCGCTGGGACGCTGTCGTCGCCGAATGGGTACCGATCCTCGCGCCCGGACTCGCTGGGGCGGCCGGTCACGGCTTGCTCCGTACAGCGCATGCCGTGCGTGGCCTCGGTGACGAACCGACGTTCCTGCAGCGTCGAGAGTTGGCACACGGGCTGGCCTACTGGGCGGCGTCGTTCCAGCCGCTCCCCGGCGGTCCGGTCGCACGCTTCGGCACGGCGCAGGACCCGCTGGCGCTGTTGGTCGGACTCGACCTGCTTCCCGGCGAGCACCGCGGCGACGAGATGATCACCGACCGCTTCGCTGCACTCGTTGAACATCGTGGCATTGCGGGCGCAACGATGGCCCTTGACACGAGCGGGGACCCGGCGACCGTGCTCGGCCAGATCGTCGAGGCCGCCGGTGTGACGCTGGCGGTGAACGCTGCTCCGCACAGCGTCATCGCGTTGCTGCATGGGGTCACTGCCACGGTTTCGCTGCGATCGCTCCTACCCTTCGTGCCCGCCTGGTCGATCTCGCCCATCCTCACCTACGCGTGGCAGTTCGTCGCGGCCCTCCACGTGACCTTCGCCGACGCGCCGTTGGAAGCCGCGCCGCTCCCCGCGTCGGCGACGTCGCTCGCGTCGATGGTGGAGCGAGCGGTGCGCTGCGGTGACGAGCACGCGATCAAGCTTGCGGAGGCGTCGGTTCGTATGCGCACGAAGGGTTTCGCGAAGTCGCTGGAGTTGGCCCTCGAGCGTTCGCTCCCATTGCTCGGCGCGTGACCGGGCCTGGCGGGTCGGTCGAGGGTCGTGGCCCCAAATCGGTCGTCGTGGCCGCCAATCGGGCCGATCTGAGGCCACGCTGACCGATTTGCGGCCACACTCACGGCATCCAGGGGCAGAGCCAGGGATCGACCCGGTGGACATTCGCCGTCCAGTCGTTCATCGTTGACGCATGCAGATCACCACTCGACATACACCCGCGTTCGGCGTCGCCCGACTGACGCTCGACGGCGGTGAAACCGTTCGCGTCGAAGCCGGCGCGATGATGGCGATGTCCGCTGGCGTGTCGTTGCAGGCAAAGGCAGAGGGTGGCGTCTTCAAATCACTGAAGCGCGCAGCCCTCGGCGGCGAAAGCTTCTTCGTCACGACGTACACCGCGCCGTCGCAGGGTGGCTTCGTGGACGTTGCCGCCAAGCTCCCCGGCGACCTCACGTCGTTTGACGTTGCGCCAAGCCAGGGCTGGATAATCCAGAAGGGTTCGTGGCTGGCATCCGGCGATGGCGTAGAGACCGACGCACGCTGGGGCGGCTTCAAGAACCTGTTCGGCTCTGAAGGTGGGTTCATGGTCCATGCGGGCGGAACGGGCCAGGTGCTCGTCGGCTGTTACGGAGCGTTGGAATCGTGGGATCTCGCTCCCGGCGAGACGGTCACGATCGACACCGGTCACATGGTCGCCTATCAAGCGAGCGTGCAGATGCAGCTTCGCAAGGTGACCGGTGGCCTCGTGCAGACGTTCAAGAGTGGCGAGGGCATCGTGTTCGATTTTGTCGGTCCAGGCCGCGTGTACACGCAGACCCGTAATCCGAACGAACTCATCGGATGGCTCTCATCGGCGTTGGGCACCTCCAACTCGGGCGTCGGTGGTGTGGCAAGCGGGCCGATGGGAGGTCTGCTCGGCGGACTGATGGGCCGCGACTGAGCCTGGCGTTGTCGCTCGGCGGTTGTCGGACTGTCGGACTGGGTCGAAGTGTGCCAAGCGAGGGAAGTGCGGGTGCCGCGAAATGAGTCGTACGAATCATTGTTGCAACGCAACGGCAACCGTTCGGTGAAGGAACCGCGAGAGAACGCCGATAGTGTTTCGGTGATGTCGTCGTTCCGCGTTGTGCGTTCGGGGCCCATGCGGGGCTTCCGAGTCCGCGTGGCTGGCGCGACCGCGCTCGTACTTGCGGTCGGTGCTTCGGGTGCTGTGTTGGGCCCCGCAGCGCGCTCTGAAGCCGCCTCTGTCCGCCGTGCCGTGGTCGTGGCGAAGCGGCCGAGCAAGAACCGTCGGCCTGCCGCGAAGCCGCCGGCGAATCTCGTTGTTGTGACGCCGGTCCCAGTGTCACCGATCACCGAGATGGTTCCCGTCGCTGCGCCCGCCGTCCCGATTGACACCATGCCCGTGGTGTCAATCGTCGCCGTAACCCCTGTCGTTCCGCCACCGGCCGCGCCCGGCACCGGCGCAACGGCCGACGCTCTCGCGATGCTGGAAATGGTCAACTCGGCTCGGGCATCGCAAGGTCTCGGGCCGCTCGCGTGGGACGACCGCCTCGGCCAGTACGGGCTCGAATGGTCGCAGGACATGTCGGTGAACGGCTTTCGCCACCGCAACCTCTCAACGCTGAACCAGGGACCCGGCGTCGCCACAGGTGAGAACATCACCCGGGGCAGCGGCGTCGACGTGCCTCGGCTTCACCAACTGCTCCTCGACTCGCCCGGACACCGCGCAAACATCATGTCGACGCGCTACAAGCGGATCGGCATCGGCATCTACCGGTCCGGCAATGCCATGTGGATCACCCAGGAGTTCGGCAGCTGAGACTGCTGAGCTGACCCGACGACGCGGGCGGTGTCGTCCGCGCCGATGAAAGTCGTCCGCGCAGCGTGCGCGAACGACTCTCGCCAGCGCCGACGACACCGCCAGCCACTCGAGCGGGTAGCAAAGAAATCCGGGGACCCCGCGGCCGGGCCGACTGCTAACTTGTCGAGACCTCGATCGGGCCAACGTCGTCCCGAGTGAGACCTAAGCCCTGTCGGTTTCGGAACTCCTCGGAGCATGCGATGCAACTGGAACACCCTTCTTCGTCCACCCCCGTAACACTGCGGACCACACGCGCGAACCCGAGACGGACCGACCTGCCCTTCACCGACGCCCCCGCGAAGCAGGGTCTCTACGACCCGTCGTTCGAACACGACGCTTGCGGCGTCGGTTTCGTCGCCCACATCAAGGGTAGGCAGAGCAACGAGATCGTGCGCCTCGGCATCACGGCGCTCAAGAACATGGAGCACCGCGGCGCGGCCGGTGCCGAGGCCAACTCCGGTGACGGTGCGGGCATCCTCATCCAGACACCCGACCGGTTCTTCCGTGAGGTGCTCAAGGAGCAGGGCGTCGAGCTACCGCCATTCGGACGCTACGCGAGCGGCATGGCGTTTCTCCCGAAGGCGTCGGGTGCCGCAGTTCAGGTCAGCCAGAAGATCGACCAGATCGTCACGGAGGAAGGCATGCGGACGCTCGCGTGGCGCGACGTCCCCGTCAACGATTCGATGATCGGGCCGACGGCCAAGTCGGTCATGCCGAGCTTCGCCCAGATCTTCATCGCCGGTCTCGATCCGTACCTGAACGACATCGCGCTGGAGCGTCGTGCCTACGTCGTCCGCAAGCGCATCGAGAACGAGGTGCCTGGCGTCTATTTCCCGAGCCTCAGCTACCGCACGCACATCTACAAGGGCATGCTCACCACCGGCCAGCTCGACGAGTTCTTCCTCGACCTCGTCGACGATCGCATCGAGTCCGCGATCTGCCTCGTGCACTCGCGTTTCTCCACGAACACGTTTCCGAGCTGGCCGCTCAGCCACCCGTACCGCTACATCGCCCACAACGGCGAGATCAACACTGTTCAAGGCAATCGCAACTGGATGCGGGCGCGCGAGGCGTTGCTCAAGAGCGACGTGATCCCGGGCGATCTCGCCCGCCTGTTTCCGATCATCCAGCCCGGCGGATCCGACTCGGCGAGCTTCGACAACGTCCTCGAGCTTCTGCACCTCGGTGGTCGTCCGCTGCACCACGCGATGCTGATGATGATCCCCGAGGCGTGGGAGAACCATGCTGCGATGACCGCGGAGAAGAAGGCGTTCTACCAATTTCATTCCAGCGTCATGGAGGCGTGGGACGGACCGGCCGACATTGCGTTCACCGACGGCACCTGCATCGGCGCGGTGCTCGATCGCAACGGGCTGCGTCCAAGTCGCATATGGGTGACTTCTGACGACATCGTGATCATGGCGAGCGAGGTCGGTGTGCTCGACATCCCCGCCGAGAAGGTCGTCCGCAAGACCCGCCTGCAGCCGGGTCGCATCTTCTACATCGACACCGCCGAGGGTCGCATCATCAGCGACGACGAGTTGAAGCAGACGCTTGCCACCGAGCATCCCTACGCCGACTGGCTACACGCGGGGCTCCTGCACATCGATGCTCTCCCGGCCCGCGAGCACATCGTGTATCCGCACGACTCAGTGCTTCGCCGCCAGACCGTGTTTGGCTACACGCTCGAGGACCTCAACATCATCATGAAGCCGATGGCCACGACGGGCGGCGAGGCGCTCGGGTCTATGGGCACCGACACGCCGATCGCGATCCTGAGCGATCGGCCACGCCTGCTGTTCGACTACTTCCAACAGCTCTTCGCACAGGTCACGAACCCGCCGCTCGATGCCATCCGCGAGGAGCTCGTCACGAGCCTCGGCAACTCCATCGGACCGGAAGGCAACCTCTTGTTGCCTACACCTTCAAGCTGTCGTCAGATTTCGCTGTCGAGCCCGATCATCGACAACGACGACCTCGCGAAGCTTCAGCACGTCAACGACGACGGTGACATGCGCGGGTATCGGCCATGCCTCGTCAAGGGACTGTTCAAGGTCGCCGGTGGGGGGACGTCCCTCGCGCAGCGTCTTGAGGAGATCTGCACCGAGGTGTCCGCGTCGATCAGCGAGGGCGCAAAGATCGTCATTCTGAGCGACCGCGATTCGAACATTGAGCTGGCACCGATCCCGTCGCTGCTGCTCGTGTCGGCGGTGCATCACCACCTCATCCGTGAGAAGTCCCGCACGAAGGTGTCGATCGTGGTCGAGAGCGGCGACTGCCGCGAAGTGCATCATGCGTGTCTGCTGATCGGCTTCGGCGCGTCGGCGATCAACCCGTACCTTGCCTTCGAGACGATCGAGGACATGATCCGCGAGGGTGACCTCGACGCGGATCCGAAGAAGGCGTGCAAGAACTACGTGAAGGCGCTCGGCAAGGGCGTGCTCAAGGTCATGTCGAAGATGGGCATTTCCACGGTGTCGAGCTACATGGGCGCGCAGGTCTTCGAGTGCATCGGCCTCGACCACGAAACCATCGACCGGTACTTCACCGGAACGGTCAGCCGGCTCGGCGGTATCGGCCTCGACGAGATCGCGGCGGAGGCAGGGGCGCGCCACTCGAAGGCGTATCCCGATCGGGCGACGCTGCTTGCCCATCGCACACTCGACCAGGGGGGTGAGTACCAGTGGCGTCGTGAGGGCGAGTACCACCTGTTCAATCCGGACACGGTGTTCAAGCTCCAGCACGCCACCCGCGCCGGTCGCTACGACATCTTCAAGGAATACACGAAGATGGTGAACGATCAGTCTGCGCGCTTAGCAACTCTGCGTGGCCTGTTCCGCTTCAAGTCTGCCGATGAGCTCGGCCGCGCCTCGATCTCCATCGACGAGGTCGAGCCGGTCGAGACGATCCTAAAGCGCTTCTCCACGGGCGCGATGTCCTACGGGTCGATCTCTGCGGAAGCGCACGAGAACCTCGCCATCGCGATGAACCGCATCGGCGCGAAGTCCAACACCGGTGAGGGTGGCGAGGATCCCGAGCGGTTCGTGCCGATGCCCAACGGTGACTCGAAGCGGAGCGCGATCAAGCAGGTGGCGTCCGGACGTTTCGGTGTCACGAGCGAATACCTCGTGAACGCAGACGACCTGCAGATCAAGATGGCGCAGGGCGCGAAGCCCGGCGAGGGTGGTCAGCTTCCCGGCCACAAGGTGTACCCGTGGATCGCGAAGACTCGGCACTCCACGCCCGGCGTCGGTCTCATCTCGCCGCCGCCGCACCACGACATCTATTCGATCGAGGACCTCGCACAGCTGATCCACGACTTGAAGAACGCGAACGACCGCGCTCGCGTGCACGTGAAGCTCGTGGCCGAAGTCGGTGTCGGCACGGTCGCCGCTGGAGTGTCGAAGGCACATGCCGACGTCGTGCTCATCAGCGGTCACGACGGTGGCACAGGAGCGTCCCCGTTGACGTCCCTGAAGCACGCGGGCGCACCGTGGGAGCTCGGTCTTGCCGAGACCCAGCAGACGTTGCTGCTCAACGGTCTGCGCGACCGCATCGTGGTGCAGGCCGACGGTCAGCTGAAGACCGGCCGCGACGTTGTGGTCGCCGCATTGCTCGGTGCCGAGGAGTTCGGCTTCGCAACTGCACCGCTCGTGGTGAGCGGCTGCATCATGATGCGCGTGTGCCACCTCGACACGTGTCCCGTCGGCGTCGCCACGCAGAACCCGGTGCTGCGCGCGAAGTTCAACGGCAAGCCGGAGTTTGTCGTGAACTTCTTCCAGTACATAGCGGAAGAGGTCCGCGAGATCCTTGCGGAGCTTGGCTTCGGCACGGTCGCAGAGATGATCGGTCACGCCGAGGTGCTCGACACGTCGCACGCGGTCGCGCATTGGAAGGCCAACGGTCTCGACCTCACCCCGATCCTCCATGTCCCGGAGAACCGCTACGCCTCGACGCTGCACCAGTCTGTCGCCCAGGACCACGGTCTCGACCGCGCCCTCGACAGGACGCTCATCGACCTGTGCAAGCCCGCACTCGAAGACGCACGACCCGTGTCGCTCGATCTGCCGATCCGCAACGTCAACCGAACGGTCGGCACGATGCTCGGTGCCGAGGTCACGCGTCGCTACGGAGGCGCGGGTCTGCCCGACGACACGATCCGGATTCATTTCACCGGATCGGGCGGAAACAGCTTCGGAGCATTCGTTCCGAGCGGGATCACGCTGCACGTCGAGGGCGACACGAACGACTACTTCGGCAAAGGCCTCTCCGGTGGACACCTGGCGATCTTCCCGCACCGTGACGCTCCTGCGTCGTTCGTCGCCGAAGAGAACATCATCGCTGGAAATGTTGCGTTGTATGGCGCGACCGGCGGCGAAGTGTTCATCCGTGGCGTAGTGGGGGAGCGGTTCGGTGTGCGGAATTCTGGAGCCACTGCCGTGGTCGAAGGCGTCGGCGATCATGCGTGTGAATACATGACCGGTGGCCGTGTCGTCGTGCTCGGAGTGACCGGACGCAACTTCGGCGCGGGCATGTCGGGTGGCGTCGCCTTTGTGTACGACGCCGACGGAACGTTCCCCTCGCGGCTCAACCGGGAGATGGTCGACATCGACCCGATCAATGCCGACGACCGTGCGTTCCTTCGCGAAATCATCGGTGCACATACGAAGGTGACCGGCAGTGCATTGGGCGAGCATGTGCTCGCACACTTCGAGGAGAGCGTCCGCCACTTCGTGAAGGTGATGCCGCAGGACTACAAGCGAGTGCTGCTGGCCATCGCGAATGCTGAGGCCGCTGGCCTCAACGTCGACGAGGCCGTCATGGCCGCGGCTCGGGCCTGAGCGCCGCGGTCCACGAGAGAATCGGGAGAGGAACGTCATGGGTGAACTTGGTGGCTTCATGAAGAACGGCCGTGCGACGCCCACGCGTCGTCCGGTCGCGGTGCGGTTGCGCGACTGGAAAGAGGTCTACGAGCCGTTCCCGGAGAACGCCTTAAAGGTGCAGGCCGGGCGTTGCATGGACTGCGGAATTCCGTTCTGCCACAACGGCTGTCCGCTCGGGAACCTCATCCCGGAGTGGAACGACCTTGTGTACAAGAACGACTGGAGCGATGCGCTGGAGCGGCTCCATGCCACGAACAATTTCCCCGAGTTCACCGGTCGACTGTGCCCCGCGCCCTGCGAGGGTGCGTGCGTGCTCGGCATCAACGACGATCCCGTCACGATCAAGACCGTCGAGAACACGATCATCGACAACGGGTGGGACAACGGCGATGTCGTTCCGGTCATTGCGAAGGTGAAGACGGGCAAGAAGGTCGCGGTCATCGGGTCTGGTCCTGCGGGTCTGGCCGCGGCGCAGCAGCTGACGAGGGCCGGTCATTCTGTTCGGGTCTACGAGCGCGCTGACCGGATTGGGGGCCTGCTGCGCTACGGCATTCCCGAGTTCAAGATGGAGAAGGCGGTCCTCGATCGTCGTCTCGACCAGATGCGGGCGGAGGGTACCGAGTTCACAACCAGCGTCCACGTGGGTCACGATGGGCACGTCTCGGCTTCCGAGCTGCGTGACTCCTATGACGCTGTGGTGCTGGCCGGCGGGTCCACCGCGCCCCGCGATCTGCCGATTCCCGGACGCGAGCACACGGGCGTGTACTTCGCGATGGAGTACCTCACGCCGGCGACCAAGGTGCAGCTCGGCGACTTCGTTGCCTCACCGATCGACGCTGCCGGGAAGCGGGTCATCATCATCGGCGGCGGCGACACCGGGGCAGACTGTCTCGGCACGGCGCACCGCCAGGGAGCGGCCAACATCACCCAGTTCGAGGTCATGCCCCGCCCGCCGGATACCCGTGCGAACGACAACCCGTGGCCGACGTTTCCGATGACGTACAAGGTCACGTCCGCGCACGAAGAGGGTGGCGACCGGATGTACTCGGTCAGCACGACCGAATTCGTATCAGACGCTGCCGGGAACCTTGCCGGGCTCAAGGGCCACGAGGTCGAGATGAAGTTCGAGGGTGGGCGTCCGAACTTCGTGAAGGTCGAGGGCAGCGACTTCGAGATGCCGTGCGAGCTTGTGTTTCTCGCGATGGGCTTTCTCGGGCCGGAGCGCAACGGTCTGCTGGAGCAGTTCGGGGTGGCGATGGATGGGCGCGGCAACGTCGCCCGTGACGCCGCGTACGGCACCAGCGTCGACGGTGTCTTCGTGGCGGGCGACATGGGTCGCGGCCAGAGCCTCATCGTGTGGGCAATCGCGGAGGGCCGCAGCGCTGCTGCGGCCGTCGACCGCTACCTCATGGGTGCCTCGACGCTCCCCGCCCCACTCGTCGCCGCGGCCACGCGGTAGCCCGGCCTCCAGTTTCCTGGTCGCGGTACATCCGGTGCTCAAGTGGTGCGTTCGGGCGCGCACTTTGCACCGCAAGCGGACCCGACGTACCGCGACCGTGGTTTAGGCAGCTCGTAACGACTACGACGCTGCGCAGACCGGTTCCAGGCGGCCCGCGAGGTCGAGGGCGGCGGCTCTGTCGTGGAGGCCGCGGAGCCAGATGCAGGTGCCGTTGCGGTCGAGTCGGACGTGTACTTCCCCGCCGCCGTCCGGCTGCCAGCACCATCCCGGCCCGTCGGACAGAGTCACCGATTCCCAGTCGGCGGGATCCGCCACGCCATCGGGTGAGGTCGATTCGATGAGCTGGATCATCTCGGGCGGCGCCATGGTCGCACGTCGAAACATCGCTGCGCGGTCGGGCATCTGGTGGACGTGAACGACCGCTGGATGGTCCTTGCGGGCGTCGGTGAACACGCCCGAACAGTCACCGCCGGGTGGCACGAACACCGCAAAGGGGACCCGCGTGGCCACAACCTCTACGGGTTCAGCCATCTTGAACGGGTCGGTCGTTGGAGTGTTGGGTGGAGGCAGTTCGCTGAAGAGCGCATCGTCGATGTCTGTATCGAACGCCACGGCGGTCACCATGAACGTGCGGAACGATTCGCCACCGATCCGTGAGTCAAAGAACAAGGCGACGCCGGTTGCCGCATCGAACTCGATCGTCGACTCATCACCGAACCAATTCGGAAACACCATCATGCCGCGGCTCGCCCGCACGGTCGACCGGTCACCCTCCGGCCTCAGTACCGCCCGCAAAATGGATCGACCGGCCCGCTCGCCACGGCCCGCTGGGGTGAGGTCGTGGCCTGTAACGATTTCGCCTGGGTCCAGAATCATCGGCCATCCCGCAGGGTCTGGCATTCGGAACCCAATGGTCGTGGTGGGAACGTGAATCTCCCCGGATGTCTGTCGAGTCCAGTGTGAATCGCCGTTGGTCACTGAGAGTCGCAACATCGTCGTCGTCAAAAGGAGCGGGTGCCTCAACGCGCAGTTGCGCTGCCCCACGAGCCCACAGTTGCACGGTCGTGGACCTCTCTGGCTTCTCGGCGGACCGACGCACCCACGTCTCGCCCGGCGGGGTGGAATGCTGCAAGGCAAACGTTGGCTGGGAACGCTCCATGGCTGTTCGCTGCCGTTCGTGATGGACGCTCTGCGTCACGGTCGCATGGACGGTCGTCCACCGCCGCCGAGACAGAGCTACAACCTCGAGAATGTCGCCAAGCTCACCCATGAGCCGTAGGTTACCTACTCGAAGTGGCTGAGGACGTTACAGCCAGCCGTTCTTGCGGAGACGCCAGCGGGTGAGGAGGCCGCCCATCGTGATGGTGCCGAGCGCGAGAGGGTAACCGAGGTGCCAGGCGAGTTCGGGCATGTGCTCGAAGTTCATTCCCCAGATTCCGGCGATCAGGGTTGGCACCGCGATGACCGCGGCCCAACCAGCGGTCGCTCGCATATCCTCGTTCTGCCGGACACTGACCTGGGTCAAGGTTGCGGCGAGCGCCGAGGTGAGGGTCTCGCGCGCCGTGTCGATACGTCCGTGAACGCGCAGGACATGGTCGAGGACATCGCGAAAGAAGTCGCCTAGCTCGGGGGCGAGATACGTCGCTTGAAGCCGTCCATTCGACAGCGGGAGCAGTGCTTCGGATAGGGGCTGCACGCCACGATTGAACGTAAGAAGCTCGCGTTTGAGTCGGTAAATGCGCTTTGCCGGATTGTCGCGTGATCCCGAAAAGACAGCGTCCTCGATCTGTTCGAGATCGTTCTCGACCTCATCGATGACCCTCTCATATTCGTCGACCACGACATCGAAGAGCGCGTGAACCACCGCACCGGGACCGTGAGCGAGATTCGCCGCATCGGATTCAAGGTTCGACCGGACCTGCGCCAGCGAGCGAGCTGAACCGTGGGTGACCGTCACCACGAAGGAGTTGCCGGCAAAAACGTGATACTCCCCGATGTCGATCGACTCGCGGTCTTCGTTGTAGCAAGCGGACTTGAGAACGGCGAACATAGTGCTGTCGTAGAGGTCGAGCTTCGGACGCTGATGCGGCTTCATCGCGTCTTCGATGGCGAGCGGATGAAGCATGAACTCGGCACGCAGGAGCTCAAGCTCTCCGGCGGTCGGGTCGACCATCTCGATCCACACGAAACCCGAGGAATCCCGTCCCGTCTCGAAGGCGGCGTCCATGGCCACCTGGCTGGGTTGGCGGCTGCCGCCGACGTAAAGGGAGACGTCGGCGATCATCGTTCAGCCAACACCGGTCACGGGAGGCCGGGCCGACACCGGTCCGGGCGCTGGTTCGGCGGGCACAGGCGTTGGGGCGGGTGCAGGGCTCGGCGTCACAGCGGGCGTCGGTGTCGGGGCGGCTGGCTCAGGGGCGGCTGGGACCGGCGCCGCCTCGGGCTTTGTAGTCGCGGCGGCGGGCGACGTTGCCGCAGTCGTGGTGGGCTTTTTTGTGTTTGATCCGCCAGCGGTCACGGGTACTGAGGGCGCTTCGGGCGAAGGTGAGGCCGCACCCGGGTCCGCGGGCGGCGCGGAGGGCACTGTAGCGAGGGTCGGCGCAGCAGCATCGGGCACTGGCGTGGCGTCGGTACTCGGCGTCGAGGGACGTGGTGCCGACGTCGTGCGCGTGAGCGATGTGGTTGTTGTTGCGCCCGCGGTTGGCGAGCCATCGCAATTCACGCCTTCAGACGGTAGGTACTCGGCCTTGAACCTGTCGCGTTTCGACGTGCCGTCAGGAAAGCTCCGCAGACGCGTCGTTGTGACCACGGTGCAGAGGCCGCGTTGTGATTTCAACGGTGCACCTTCAACGTCGGAACGGGCCCACATTGTTGAATACAGCGTCATGGTGATGGATGTGTCCGTATAGGTCGGCCAAATCATGATGCCGTACGGAGTGATATTGCGGAGCTTGAGGTCAACCTGTGGATACGACAACGTCGCTTCGCGACCAAACGGATAACGCGAAATGTAGATCGAGTGCGGCTTGTATTTGGGGATATCCATGCCCGCAAAAAAGGCAGCGTTGAACAGTGTCGTCGAGTATTGGCTAATGCCTCCGCCGAACGTGTCAACGAGTACTCCGTCTGCGATCGAGCGGGCCTGTACGAAACCTTTCGCGGAAGTTCGCTCGCCGATGAAGTCGTTTACCGAAAAGGTTGCTCCTGGCTTGATGACGACGCCGCGCGTGAGGTCGGCGATTCGGTGGATGTTGATGACGCGATCCTCACCGGGCTGGTGTCGCGTTGTAAACGATGCGATGGGTTGGACCACACCGAGCTTCAGAACGTCCTCGGTCGATAGGGCTGGATTGATCGTTTCGAGTCCCACGTTCACAGGCTGGGGAGCTAGGCCGTTGAAGGCTCGCTGAAGGTCACGAACAGTTTCCGGTGTGCAGCAGCGCAACCCGACCTGCGATGGAACGGGGACGACGGCACCCGCTTCGTCGACCGCGATCCTCGCGTCCTGGACCGGTTGGAGTTCCGTGCCCACAAGGGTGCGAATGCCGCGCAGCGTCCGCGATTCGTCGAGGGTGAGGCGCACCTGACGATCCACGATTGCCGGTTTCATCCACCTTCTGAGAAGGTCCGGTGTGATCTCGCCCGGACGGCCGTTGACGTCGAAGGTCAGGGCGCGCGAGGTGAGCGTGGTGGCGCGATCGGCGAGTCCGGAGAGCTGTTCCGTGGTGAAACTCGACGGGAGCGTCACGCGGCGGGCGGACACAACTGGAGGTCGCTCCCCGGACTCGACAGCATGTTGAATTGCGGCTACGAGCCGATGAGCGTCGATGCCCTCCCCATCGGAACCCGGTAGAACGACGTACTTCCCCTCGCGAAGCTTCAGCTCTGGATCGACAGGGTCTCGTCGAGTCGTTCCCTCGTTGGTTTGCAGCATCGAAATCGTCTGGGGCAGCGGCACCGTGACCGACACGGGAACCCGTCGGGTCTTGTACCACGACGAGGCGTACGCGCCGAGACGTTCCATGAAATCGGCGGGACGCCCGGCATCCAGCGCCGCCCGGCGGAGCTGCGCTCGATCGATCGTGATGCCGAGGGATTCCCCGGTCGTGATGAATCCGCCATCAGGCGTCGCAATGCGGATCGCCATCGCGTCAATGTCGTCCTGAACGTCCTGGAGAACAGCGTCGAGCTGATTGCGATCCAGCCGCCCGACGTTTCGGCCATTGATCGTGACGTGGCGTTGAGCGCGTCCGCTGGACGACCGTGCGTCATTGAGCGCGGCGAAACACAGCCCGATGAGCGCGACAAGGGCGAGGAGAAAAAGGAGGGGAAGTCGAGAACGCTGGCGATTCGTAGGTGTGCATGCTACCCGCCGAGCTAGCGCCTGATGGGCGGCGACAGCGGGGTGCGAGAGGTGCCCCGTTCGCGTTCGACGCGGGTTTTCCAGGCGCACAAACCGGTGAAGTACGCGAGTGCGATCACGAGGAGCACCTTGCCAAATACCGACCTCGTCGGGAAGCGGATCGTCGCCCAGAGCAAGGCGGTGAGCCAGGCACCGGTTACGACGAGCGTCGGCGCGCGGAGGCCCTCGGAGCGAACGGGATGCGGAAACTTCACGTTCGTGAGCATCAACCCGCAGAGGCCGAGGCAAGCAGTGGCGTTCGCCCACCTCGGGGTGCCAAGCAGCAGCATCGTCGGTGCCACAAGGTTCCACGTTGCAGGGAAGCCGTTGAACCAATGGTCACCGGTCATCATGTCGGTGCGGCTGAACCAGATGGCCGAGAGGAACACAATGAGACATGCCAGGGGCAGCGAGATCGCATGCGGCAGCAGGCCGAACTTGTGGAGGAAGGCCGCTGGAACGATGACGCACGTGACGTAGTCGATCACGAGGTCGAGGACGTAGCCATCGATCTTCGGGACCCTCGCTTCGATGTCGACCTGACGCGCCATGGGCCCATCGATACCGTCGATAATCTGCGTTATCAACAGATAGATCATCGCAGTCTTTGCGTGTCCGTTGAAGACCGCTTCCAGCGCGAGCATGCCGACAATGGCACCGACCGTGGTGAACAGGTGCACTGCCCAAGCCCGCCGGACCTGCGACGCTGAAGCGCAGACGACTGGCGGATCGACAACGGTCATTGGGACCCAAGCTACTACTGAGCCTGTCACGAACCCGTCGTGAGAAGTTCGGCGTCATCGACTTCGTAGGTCAGCGACGAGTCCAGGAAGCGTCGGTCGATGAGCGGTCCGACGAGGGTCGCGAGGTCGGAGGGGAGCGACAAACGCGGCTTGATCACCCTCGACGAGAGCACTTGCGCCTTCGCGATTTGGATCATGCGCCCCGGGCTCACGTCGGCGGTAATCGGTCCAGATTCCGTTCCGACGCCGAGAAGTCCGAGCTTCAGCGTCGCTCGGATCTGGAGGACGACCTGTTCGCGATTGAGCGTGAGCCCGACCTTCGCGATGACGCCAGCGAGATGTTCGGTCACGGCGACCGGCTGCCTCGCGGTTCGAAGCACGGCCCGCTGAATGAGCGGGACCACCGCCCGTAGGCAATCCTGGCGCTCGCCGATACTCGCAGGACTGGTGACAAGCGCGTGTGGATACGGCTCCCACCCAACCTCCGCCAAGAGCTGAGCGCGATCGAGCCCGACGCCGTCGACAAGCTGTGGCAGCCGCGTCGGGTCGTCGATGAGGCGCAGGAGCGACGCGTCACCCGTAGTGCCCGGACTCGATACGTCGGGTCGCACGATGGACAGGTCTTGCCTACGCGGCAGCAGCCCAGATGCCTCGAGATAGCCGGCCGCGCCAGGCGCGAGCTCCGGATTCGCAAGAACGGTTCCGGCGAGATCGCCGATCGTCCGTGCGCCAGACGTCGCTGCGTCGAGACGCCACCGCAGCGCCAAATCGTCGCGCGTCCAGGGAGCAGCGACGATGACGGGTCGGAGTTCGCTCGTCGGCAGAACGGTTGTGACGTCGACCGCTCCGAGCAAGACCGATGGATCACCAAGCACGGCAGTAGCGACTCCAGACCCACCGGGGAGGGCCCCGATCGTTCGCAACTCGACTTCGATGCCCATCGGAGCGCGGGTGATCGGGTCGACCATCGGAGCGCGGTAGCGAAGTCCGTCTGAGACGCCCTCCGTCGATGCGAGTGTCGCGTACGGTGCCGACCAAAAATCGAAGGGACCGTCGAGCTGAAGAACCACCGGGCTAGGGCAGACGCCCAACAACGTGCGTGCACGGGGACTCGTGGTGGTCGTCGCCCCGGGAGTGGTTGTCGTGGTGGGCAGGAGACTCGTCGCTGAAGGAAGCACGGTGACGTATGCGGGCTTCCCGTCTCCGCTCGCCCCGCAAGCTGCCGCAGTCGATGCCGCCAGCGCGGTCGCCAGAATTGCGAGTACCCGGCGCATGTGCCCATGGTAGGTCGCCCGCTACAGTCGTCCCCCTATGGCAACGCCTCCGCTGTCTGAACGAGAGATCCTCACCTGGGCCGAATTCGGTCAGAGTGGAAGGGACCTGGCGCAGCAGGTCGCAAATACCGGTTGGATACCCGACATCATTCTCGCAATCGCTCGTGGCGGGCTCCTGCCGGCGGGTTCACTCGGATACGCGCTCTCCATCAAGAACGTTTTCGTAGTCAGCGTCGAGTACTACACCGGCGTCGACGAACGGCTCGACTTTCCGGTGATGCTGCCGCCGCAGCTCAACCTTGTTGACATCAAGGACTCACGGGTGCTGGTCGTTGATGACGTTGCCGATACCGGTCACACGCTGAAGGCGGTGCTGGAGTTCGTGGGCGCGACGGTCAACGAGGCCCGTACGGCGGTGATCTATGAGAAGTCGCACTCGGTAGTTAAATGCGATTACGTGTGGCGACGAACCGACCGGTGGATCGATTTTCCGTGGTCGGACCAGCCGCCCGTGGTCGGCGGAGGCGACGGGCGCTGAGCCTCACGTCACACGACTCACGCGGCCGACGGCTCGCGAAGGTGCGTGAAACGACACGTCAACTTCGAAATTCGTTGTCACCGATCCCCGCGGAGCCGATTCGACGCGTTCACCTCAAAACGGATGAAACGGGGTCTGAGACTCCTTACAGTCTTCGGGTTTGCAAGTTGCAACACCACGCCTCGGAGGACCTCTATTGCACACCACCGCCCGCCCGGCGAAGCTCGGGATCCCGACCCGCAAGCTGGAGGAGTTCCTCCGCGCCAATGAGCAGATGCAGGTTCTGGAGACTCCCTTCGTTGTCGTGGATCTCGACGTCGTAGCGGAACGCTTCGACAGCCTTGCCCAGTCGCTCCCGGTTGCCGACGTGTTCTATGCCGTCAAGGCGAACCCGGCTCGCGAGATCATCGACATGCTCGTGGCACGTGGCAGTTTTTTCGACGTTGCCTCGCCCGGTGAGATCGAGTTGTGCCTCGCTGCCGGTGCCGATCCGAGCGTTATATCCTTCGGCAACACCATCAAGAAGCGCCGCCACATTGCCGACGCGTACGCCAAAGGCGTGCGGCTGTTCGCGTTCGATGCCGAAGCGGAGCTCGACAAGTTGATGGCTGAGGCGCGGGGGGCCACGGTGTTCTGCCGAGTGTTGTGCGACGGGTCGGGGGCGGACTGGCCGCTGTCACGCAAGTTCGGCTGCGAGGCCGAAGAGGCGTTGCGTCTGTTGAGGATTGCGGGGGCGAACGGCATGCGCACAGGTCTTTCGTTCCACGTCGGATCGCAGCAACGCGACCTCGACGCGTGGGACCGTGCGCTCGAAGTCGTCGCCGATATCGCGCAGACGCTGGCCGCCGAAGGGCACCTGCTTTCGGTCGTGAACCTGGGTGGGGGATTTCCCGGTCAGTACCAAGACGCCATGCCGCCAATTGAGGCGTACGGTTCGGCGATTGACCACGCGATCGAGCTGCGCCTTCGGCCGATCTTCGGCGAAAACCTGCCCCGCTTCATTGCGGAACCCGGCCGCTATCTCGTCGCTGATGCCGGTGTCTTGCAGTGCGAGGTCGTGCTGGTGTCGCGCAAGCACGAACTTGATTTCAAGCGTTGGGTGTATCTCGACTGCGGCAAATTCGGGGGTCTCGCCGAAACGATGGACGAGGCGATCCGTTACCGCTTGCGAACTCGTTATGACGCTTGTGCAACTGGAGACGGACGCCACGTGCCGACCGGCCCGGTCACCATCGCCGGACCGACGTGCGACTCCGCCGACGTGCTGTACGACAAGACGGACTACGAGCTGCCCCTTGCACTCGAAGCCGGCGATCGCGTCGATTTCATGTCCGCCGGTGCGTACACCACGACGTATTCCGCAGTTGCATTCAACGGCTTCGCCCCGCTGCAACAGATCTGTATCTAGGTTGGGCCTTCGGCCCCGTGTAGTTACAGATCTGTAGCTAGGTTGGGCCTTCGGCCCCGTGTAGTTACAGATCTGTATCTAGGTTGGGTGGTCCTTTTTGGGTGGTTTTTCGGGACGTCCGACCGGTCAGCCGGGGCTCGTGATCTCGATCGTGACGCGGCGGCTCGTCGCTTGGTCGACCATGGTTTCCGTGTCGCCCTTCGCTCGGCTCGTGAAGGAAAATTCTGTGGCTTTGCTGTCGAGCCTGTCCTTCAAGGCACGTTCGACGGTGGCGGCTCGACGTTCGGAGAGTTGCTGATTGAACGCAGCGTTTCCGGTTGGGCTCGCGTGCCCGACGAGGTCGACCGATGCGCCAGCCGGCAATGCGGCGAGTGTGATCGCTGCGCCGTCGATTTTCGCTTGTGCTTCGCCGTCGAGTGCGGCCGACCCGCTTGCGAAGTACACCGTCAGTCTTTCCGAGACCGGATCGCCCGCAGTGTTGGTGCTTGCGACGTCCGCTGCCGTGGGAAGCGTCGTGTCGGTGACGGCTACCGAGGCGGGGACGTCACCGAGCATTGACGGTACGTCAACGGTCGGCGGAATGAGCACTGCGTCGATCACTTGGATGAAGCCGTTCGACGCTTCGACATCGGCAGTGGTGACGTTCACCCCATTTACCACGAGCTTGCCGTCCACGTGGGCGGCTTCGATCGACGAGCCTTCGAGCGTGACGACTGAGCCGTCCTTGACCGCGTTGGCAGCGACCGTTCCGGCGAGAACGTGGTAGCTGAGGACCTTCGCGAGGTTGGCCCTGTTCTCGGGCTTGAGGAGAACGTCGAGAACACCGGACGGGAGCGCGGCAAAGGCCGCGTCCGTGGGTGCGAACAACGTGAATGGGCCGGGCACCTGCAACGAGTCGGTGATACCAGCCGCATCGAGCGCTGACGTGAGCGTGCCGAATGAACCTGCAGCCTGCAATGTTGCCAGCACGTCGGCTGTGGCTGCCGATGTGACGGCCGCGACACTGGCGACTGAAGCAGGCGCTGCCTCGGTCGTTGCTGCGTTTGTCGTTACCGATGCGTCGGGCGTCGATGCACTCGAATCGGTCGCGGTCGCAACGGTGAGGTCGGCGAGGCTGGTGTCGCGAGCCGTGGCGTCGTCTCGGTAGAGCCACACGAGAAGCGTCCCCGAGAGGACCGCGCCAAGCGCCAGGGCCGCGACGATCCGGACGCCGCGATTGCGAGGTGCCGCGCTCGCAATCGCGGCCCGGACCCCAACACCTTTGACGCTGCTCGTTGCACGTGCGGCGGGGCCGGACCCGAAGCTGTCTCGGTCTTCGGTCAGCGAGGCGCTAGAAAGACCCGGCTGCTTGAACGGTTCGATCGAGACGAGCCGGAGGCGTAGCCAGTCGAGATCCCCAGCGTCGACGCGTGCTCCCAACTCGTCGTAAACGCCAGGCGGAAACAGATCGCGAAGCCAGGCGAGGTCGCCCGCTCGGTGGCGGTCCCGAAACCACGTGACGTCGTTCGCTCGTAACCGACCCTGGATCTGCTGGAGCGTCTCGATCGGCGGGAGGGCGAGGGTCATGCTCGGCAGTCTCCTACGAAAGTCTTACGGCCGACCTGCCGATCACGAACGTTCCCGCGAGTTGGGGGTGGACGCCCCCAACCCCGCACGCTCCCGCTTGCGCGGCACCCCCGTGCGACGCATTGCCTCGCCCTCGCCGAACCGGATTGCTTTGGCGATGACGGCACGAGCAGCGTCCGCATCGGCACCCGCCGCCACCAAATCCGAGACGCGAGCCTCAAGCTCGGCACCGAGCGCCTCCTGAGCGCCGCCGCCGTTCGTGCCGAGGTGGATCGCGTTGCCGGTGATGAGGCACAGCATCGCGATTGCACCGATGATGCCCGACGTCATGGCTCCGCCGACGTTGCTTTTGATCGACATCACGATCATGCCCGCGATGCTAAGCGCGCAGATGAGTGTGACCAGGCGGCGGAGCGTTGAGAGCCTCATGTTTGCTGGGCAACCTCAGCGGACGAGCGGCTTGTACTTCAGGCGGTGCGGCTGGTCGGCGTCGGCACCGAGTTCCTTCTTGCGGAACACCTCGTAGTCGGCGAAGTTGCCTTCGAACCAGCGGACCTGGCTGTTGCCCTCGAACGCGAGCACGTGGGTGCAGATGCGGTCGAGGAACCAGCGATCGTGGCTGATCACGACGGCGCAACCGGGGAACGCGAGCAGCGCATCTTCGAGTGCGCGCAGGGTGTCGACGTCGAGGTCGTTCGTCGGTTCGTCGAGGAGGAGCAGGTTGCCGCCCGACTTCATCGTCTTCGCGAGCTGCACGCGGTTGCGTTCGCCGCCCGAGATCTGGCCGACCTTCTTCTGCTGATCGGAGCCCTTGAAGTTGAAGCTCGCGCAGTAGGCACGTCCGTTGATGACGCGGCCGTTGAACTTGAACTCGTCGAACCCGTCGGTGATTTCTTCATACACGGTCTTGTTCGGATCGAGGTCGTCGCGGCTCTGATCGACATAGGCCATCTTCACGGTCGACCCGATCTTGAGCGTGCCGCTGTCGGGCTGCTCCTGCCCGGCGAACATGCGGAACAGCGTCGTCTTACCTGCACCGTTCGCGCCAATGATGCCAACGATTCCAGCGGGTGGAAGCTTGAACGAGAGGTTCTCGATGAGGAGCCGATCGCCGAAGCCCTTGGAGACGTTGTCGGCCTCGATCACCTGGTCGCCGAGACGCGGCGGCGCAGGGATCACGATCTCCAGCTTCGATTGACGGCCATCCGTCGCGGCCGACTCGGCGAGCAGTTCCTCGTACGCTGATAAGCGCGCTTTCGATTTCGCCTGGCGAGCGCGGGGCGACTGCTTCACCCATTCGAGTTCCTGCGCAAGGGCTCGCTGACGGGCAGTCTCGGTCTTCTCCTCTGCGGCGAGACGGGCCCGCTTCTGTTCAAGCCAACCGGTGTAGTTGCCCTCGTACGGGATACCGGTGCCGCGGTCGAGCTCCAGAATCCAGCTCGCCGCGTTGTCGAGGAAGTAGCGATCGTGGGTGACCGCAACAACTGTTCCGCTGTAGTCCTTCAGGTAGCGCTCCAGCCACGCGACGGACTCGGCGTCGAGGTGGTTGGTGGGCTCGTCGAGCAGGAGCAGGTCGGGCTTCGAAAGCAGCAGTTTGCAGAGCGCAACTCGACGCTTCTCGCCGCCGGAAAGCTTGTCGATGGCAGCGTCCGACGGTGGGCAGCGCAGCGCGTCCATGGCGATTTCGAGGTTGCGATCGAGGTCCCACGCGCCCGCTGCGTCGATCTTGTCCTGCAGGTCGCCCTGCTCGGTGAGGAGCTTGTCGAAGTCGGCGTCCGGGTCGCCCATGGCCTCGCACACGGCGTTGTAGCGGTCGACGAGACCGGCAAGTTCTGCGACACCCTCCTTGACGTTGCCCATCACGTCTTTCTCCGCGTTGAGCTGCGGCTCCTGGGCAAGGAAGCCGACGGTGAAGCCCGCTGTCAGGCGAGCATCGCCGGTGAAGCCGTCGTCCTGTCCCGCCATGATCTTCAGCAGGCTCGACTTGCCGGAGCCGTTCGATCCGAGGACGCCGATCTTGGCCCCCGGCCACATCGAGATGTTGATGCCCTTCAGCACCTCACGATCGGGTGGATAGAACCGCCGCAGGTCCTTCATCGTGTAGATGAAGCGGCTCTTGTCCATCGTTGCGTGTTCGTTCTTCTGGCCAGCCATAAGCCGTCAAGGGTAGCTGGCCCGGTCTGCTGGCAGCTTCGCGGTACGTTCACGCGTTCGCGGTACGTTCCACGTACGCCGAACGTACCGCGAGCCACCGAACGTACCGCGAAGGGTCTGATTTGGCCCTCAGTTCGGGCAGGAGTTGCTTGTGAGGCCCGGAACCGCGTCGATGAGGAACCGGGCGACGACGTTGCGGACGCACTCGCTCTTGTCGACGGCCACGTGTCCGCCGCCCTCGCGAACGAGCAGCGGTGCCGTCAAGTCGCCGGCAAGGGTCTGCGACCAGAGCAGCGGCGTCGTGAGATCGAAGCGGTTGGCGATCACGAGCGTCGGAACGCCGAGCGGACGAAAGGTCGGGACGGAGACGAGCGCAGCGGGCCAGTCGACGCATGTGAGAGCCGCAAGTGCGAATGAGGACGCGATACCGACGAATCGAGGAGCGATCGCAGGGAGCTGCTGGGTGATGGCGTCGTAGGTGGCGGCGTCTCTCGGGAGGATGCCATCGCGGCAGTTGATGGCGAGATTGGTGAGTTCGCTGAAGTTGTCCGTCGGTGAGATGCGGTCGCGTTCGTCGCGGGTCTGCGAATCGGAGGACGTCTGAGCGAAGTTCGGCCGACCGGTCGTGACGATCTCCTGCAGCGCCCTACCGAGAACGGGCCAGCCGTTGCGGGGATAGCCGACCATGGCGTCGACCTGGGAATCGAAGATCCGCTCGCTGGTACGTCCCGCGGTTGCAATCCACGCTGATCGTACGCGCGCATACTTCGCCTTGAGGTCGCTGCCGTCGTTGAACGCGCATGGGCTGAGCTGACCGTTCGAACAGGCAAGCAGAAAGCCGTCGAGCGCGGTTTCTTTGGCGGCGGCCCGGTCCAGGAACATCGGACCGCCGAAGTGCGATGGGGTGATGGCGCTGTCGAGAATGATGCGAGCGGAGTGGGTGGGAAAGAGCGATTCGTACACGGCCCCGAGATAGGTGCCGTACGACAAACCGAGGAACGAGATCCGCTCCTCGCCGAGCGCGACTCGCACAGCGTCGAGATCGCGAGCAGCAGTCGGCGTGTCGAGGAATTCGAGACGCCGCCCCTCGACCGCTCCACACGCTCGTGCAAGCTCGGTGTAGACGCTGCGTACCGTGCTCTCACGGCTCGCCGTTCGCGGTGAGCCGCCGCCGACGCTGCAGGTGATCGGGCCGCTGCGACTCGTGCCACGAGGGTCGACGCCGATGATGTCGAATCGGTCGAGGACCTCTGCGGAGACAATGAGCTGCGCATTGCGGACAAGGTCAAAGGTCGGAGCCCCAGGCCCGCCTGGGTTGATGAACAGAACACCGATACGGGAAGCCGTGTTGCGCGCTCGACGTCGCGACACGAACAGGCCGACCTTTTCACCGGCGGGGTCGGCGGGGTCGAACGGGACCTGGACGGTTGCACATTCGATGTCACTAGCGCACGAGTTGCTGAACGCGACGGCCGGGATCGGTGGCGGGATGGGTGCCACTGGCGGCGTCGTCGTCTGTGCGGCCGCAGCGGGGACGGTCGTGGTCGTTGCTGGCCTGTTCGCCTTCTTCGTCGTGGACGTCTTCTTCGCCGTCGTCACGCGCTTGGCCGCGATGTTGATCGCTGAAGCGGCGGCGCTGCTCGATGGGACGAGCGCGGCGGCGAGCACGAGGGCAACGGCACGTGCAGCAATCCGGTACTGCGCCCGTGGCGTCATGGGATCACGGTAGGCCGCGGAGATGAGAATCCGCTGAGCCTGCCCGAAGAGCCAACGAGGGCTGCCGGCCTGCTGACACCCGGGCAAGTGGTCAGCCGGGTGGAACTCAGCGCGTGGGCGGGTCAGCGGGTGGGCGAGTCAGCGTGTGATGGTTAGGGCATCTCCGATGTTCGGTCCGATGTGAGCCCCACCTTTCGTGCTCACGGAGGCGGCTGGCCGGTCGATGACGAGCGCGGTGCCGATGTTCGTCGGGACCGTTTGGTGTGCGGGGTGCTGTGTCAGAAGAAGTCCACCGATGGCGGTCACCGCGACGAGCACTCCAATCGCGGGGACGATGACCCGACGTCGAAGCATCGTGTGCCGCGTTCGGAGGTGTCCGACCGAGTTCACCATGAGGTCGTCGAGTGCTCGATGAACTTCGTCGGGCGACGTTCCGAAGATGGTCGCCAGCACGGTGAGGTCTCCGACTCGCGCCGGCAGGATCTGTCCGGGCTCCATGCCTCGGACCCGGTAGACCAATGCGAGATAACTCGTCATGATCTCGCGGTCGTTGTCGGCCGGTCGGAATCGCTCGGCCCGTTCGCCGATCTGGACGCGACCCTCGGTGCGATCGATTTCCAGCATCGCCCGCTGTGCGGAAAGCTCGCGCAGATCGACGCCATACAGCGTGGTGACTCGCGTGACCTCGTCGTCGGCGAGCACGATTGTTCCGCTTTCCACAAGGGCGAGTTCTTCGACGGTGAAGGTGCCGTCCGAGTGGTCGGCGACGGCGTCAAGGGTGAGTCCGCTCGCCTGTCGGCGGCCCGAGAGCAGCGCGCCGAGTCGACCGGGCGGGACAAGGGTTTCAGCGGTAGCGAGGTCGATCGTCTGCACGGGGCTTACATCGGCGGGTGGCGCTCGGAACTGAACCGGGCGCGCGACGTCGGGAGCGGCCCGTGTCCGCTCGCCGACTTGCCCACTCACGGACGCAGGCCGGGAACACCTCGACGGCCGAATCGAAACCACCCAATCGGACCACCCAATAGCGGATCTGACCTATTGGGTGGTCCGATTGGGTGGTTTGTCGAGCCCGGTGCCTCTGGTGGCGGCGTGGACTGGACCCGAGACTGTCGGCGATCGGGCACTAGCGTGCCGGGACGTGAACGACGTGATTCGCGACGAGGCCTCGCTCGGCCCAAACGCCTGGCTGGTCGACGAGATGCGAACGGCGTGGCTCGATGATCCAAGCACCGTGACCGACAGTTGGCGGGCGTATTTCTCGGCTGGCATGAAGTCGAACTCCGAGCTGGTGATCGACCGCAGTTCGCCGCTGTTCGCATCGGCGTCATCGGTTGTCGTGGACGCAGCGTCGGCCCTCGATTCACCCGCGCCGAGCAACGGCAACACCGCTACAAACGGTGCGGTCGATGGGATACATACCAGCGGTGCCCATGCGGCCGACGCGTCGAACGGCTCAGTTGCGACGACGCCCGCCGGGTCCGTGCCCGTGGCCCGGACCCCTGCTCCGCCGAGCCCGATCGCGACGCCTGCCGTGCCCACGGCAGCCGTTCCGCCGACGCCCGCCGTAGCCTCCCCGGCCCCGGCGGCACCCCCAGCGACCCCGATGGAGCCATTGCGCGGCGTCCCCGCGCGGATCGTCGCGAACATGACGGCGTCGCTCACGGTTCCCATGGCGACCAGCGTGCGTGAGGTACCCGCCAAGCTGCTCGAGGTCGAGCGCAACATCATGAACCGCTACCTTGCCCGCAGCCGAGGTGGCAAGGTCAGCTTCACCCACATCCTCGCCTACGCAATCGTGAAGGCGCTTGACGCTGTTCCGGCGATGAAGAACACCTTCAAGGAGGACGAGAACGGTCGCCCGTTCATCGTCCGCCACCCGCATGTCGGGCTCGGCATAGCGGTCGACATCGAGAAGGCGGACGGCTCCCGGAGCCTCGTCGTTCCGTGCATCAAGAACGCCGACACGCTCACGTTCCACGAGTTCCACACCGCCTACGAGGCGCTGATCGCGAAGTCCCGGACCAACAAGCTCGCGGTCGACGACTTCGCGGGCGTGACCGTTTCGATCACGAACGTCGGCGGTCTCGGTACCCGCCATTCCGTGCCACGCCTCATGCCGGGACAAGCCGCAATCATCGGGCTCGGCGCGATCGACTTCCCCGCGGCGTTCTCATCCGCGGACCCGGCCAAGCTCGCTGAGATCGGCGTGTCGAAGACGTTCGCCGTCACCAGCACCTACGACCACCGCATCATCCAGGGTGCTGAGTCGGGC
Source organism: Acidimicrobiia bacterium (assembly GCA_043720395.1). Taxonomy (GTDB): domain Bacteria; phylum Actinomycetota; class Acidimicrobiia; order Acidimicrobiales; family JANYDT01; genus JANOYY01. Next base: position 3,921 of record JAYSSR010000104.1, on the reverse strand, counting down.
ATGTTCCTCGACCGGGTCCAGTCGCTTCTCGAAGGACGCGGAGCGGGCGAGGGCTTCTACGACGAAATTTTTGCGAGCTTCGGCGTTCCCTACGAACCGGCCCGGTGGCACCGCGACGCCAACGCCGAGGCAACCGCGCGCAACATCGCCGAGAAGACCGCCGCGATCCAAGAACTCGCCAACGCCTACCGCTCCCGCGGCCACCTCATCGCCGATCTTGATCCGCTCGACGCCAAGGCACCGTCGATGCCCGCCGAACTCGACCCGATCACCTACGACCTTTCGATCTGGGACCTCGACCGAACGTTCTATACGGGCAAGATCGGCAACGACGACGAGCACACTCTTGGTGATCTCCTCGGCGTCTTGCGTGACGCCTATTGCCGTACCGTCGGCGTCGAGTACATGCACATCATGGACCCGGTTCAGAAGCGTTGGATTCAGGACCATGTCGAGGGCGTCGACACGTCGCTTTCGAAGGATGTGCAGATGCGCATCCTTGACCGATTGAATCATGCTGAGGCGTTTGAGAAGTTCCTTCACAAGCGATACACCGGCCAGAAGCGGTTCGGCCTCGAAGGCGGCGAGTCCGCGATTGTGATCCTCGACGCCATCCTCGACAGCGCGGCCAATGCTGGTGTGCGAGAGGCAGTCATCGGCATGCCTCATCGGGGCCGCCTGAACACGCTTGTGAACGTCGTCGGCAAACAGGTCGAGGAGCTGTTCCGTGAGTTCGAGGATATGCCAACGGACAGCATCCAGGGGTCGGGCGACGTCAAGTACCACCTCGGTGCTACCGGCACGTACTCAGGTCTTTCGGGCGTGCCGATCGAAGTATCCATCTCCCCGAACCCGTCGCACCTTGAAACGGTGGATCCGGTTGTGGAGGGCATCGTCCGCGCCAAGCTCGACATGCTTGGGGTCCCTGGCGACACGAGCATCCTGCCGCTGCTGATGCACGGCGACGCCGCGTTCGCGGGTCAGGGCGTCGTTCCGGAGACGTTGCAGCTCAGCCAGCTCGCGGGCTACCGCACGGGCGGCACGGTACATCTTGTCGTCAACAATCAGGTGGGCTTCACGACGAACCCTGAAGCCGCCCGTTCCAGCGTGTATTGCACCGATGTTGCCAAGACGATCCAGGCACCCGTCTTTCACGTTAATGGCGACGACCCTGAGGCGTGTTATCGCGTCGGCGTCCTCGCCATGGAGTACCGCACGGCGTTCAAAGCTGACGTCGTTATTGACATGGTCTGCTACCGCAAACACGGCCACAACGAAGGCGATGAACCGCGCTATACGCAGCCGCTCATGTACGAGCGCATCGACAACCGGCCGAGCGTGCGTGAGATCTTCACGAGCGGTCTCGCCGGTCGAAAGGCAATCACGCAGGAGGAAGCCGACGCCGCCGTTGCCGCATTCGAGGCAATGCTGCAGCGAGCCCTCGACGCGACTCGAGAGGAGAAGCGTCAAGGTGATCTCGACCATCACGAGGTGCCACACGGTGAGGGGCTTCCGGAGAGCTTCGTGTACGTGCACACCGCGGTCGACCGAGTCACGCTCGACCGCATCGCCGCGGCAACCCACTCGTGGCCCGCCGATTTCGACGCCCACCCGAAGCTCGCGAAACAGCTGGAGACTCGCGCTGCTTCCTACGCGGCGTCGGGCGAGGTCGACTATGCACTGGCCGAGGCCATGGCGTTCGGGTCGATGGCGATCGAGGGCCACGAAGTCCGTGTGAGCGGCGAGGATTCGCGCCGCGGCACGTTCAGCCACCGCCAGGCCGTAATGATCGATACCAACGACGGGCGTGAGTACTACCCGCTGCAGAACATCGGTGCCGCTGGCCGGTTCCGGGTGTACGACTCCCTGCTGTCCGAGTACGCCGTGCTCGGCTTCGAATATGGATACACGGTCGCGAACCCGAACGCATTCGTCGCGTGGGAGGCGCAGTTCGGCGACTTCGTGAACGGGGCGCAGATCATCACCGACCAGTACCTCGTCGGTGGCGAGGCCAAGTGGGGGCAGACCTCGAACCTGGTGATGCTGCTCCCGCACGGCTTCGAGGGACAGGGCCCCGAGCACAGTTCTGCCCGGCCGGAGCGGTTCCTGCAGTTGTGCGCGGACGACAACATCCGCGTCGTGAACGTCACCACGGCCGCGCAGATCTTCCACGTGCTTCGCCGTCAGGTGAAGTCGCCGCTCCGCAAGCCGCTCATCGTCATGACGATGAAGTCGGGCCTGCGTGCACGTCAGGTCCGGAGCAACGTCCAGGAGCTGGTGAGCGGTTCGTTCCATGAGGTGCTCGACGATCCGGCCGTTCTCGACCGCACCACAGTGCGTCGGCTCGTGCTCTGCTCCGGCAAGGTCTACTGGGACGCCATCGCGTCACGTGATGCAGCGTCGGCACCGATTGCGATTGCGCGCGTGGAGCAGCTCTACCCGTGGCCGGAGAACCACCTGCGGGCGTTGATCGCGCGATACCCCAACGCGACGGAGGTCATGTGGATGCAGGAAGAGCCCGCCAACATGGGCGGCTGGACGTTCGCTCAGCCGCGTCTCGCACGGATCGCCGCGGATGCCGGGAAGACATTGCTGGTCAACGCCCGTCCCGCCTCCGGATCGACAGCGGTCGGCGGCCACCACGCCCACGATGTCGAAGTCGAGGCACTTCGGGCGACGCTGCTTGCGGGGCTCTAAGCAACGAAGCGGCCATCAGGCGATTCCAAGCTGAGGTGCTCGTTCAATGTCGCCCACTTGTCCAAGTGGGATCGCTCCCATGGGGCTCAACTGGCCGCAGTGGGCGACGTTGACCGTCAGCGCGGCCAGGCGTCCCAGGCGGAGCGGACCATGTCGGCCACGTCGAGCTGGGCCGACCAGCCGAGCTCTCGCCGGATCCGATCGGCCGACGCCACGATGCGAGCCGGATCGCCCGGTCGACGTGCCACGATGTCGGGCTCGAAGTCGATACCCGTGACTCGGCGTACAGCGTCCATGATCTCGAACACGGTGCTACCTCTGCCCGTGCCGACGTTGTAAGCCCGAGCGACCCGCGTGCCGCCAGCGTCGGACACTTCGATGTGTTTCGCCACGACAGCATGAGCGGCGGCAAGGTCCGACACATGGATGTAGTCGCGGACGCAGGAACCGTCGGCCGTGTTGTAGTCCGCGCCGAACACCTGAGGTGTCTCACCATTCGTAAGCGCTCGGAACACCATGGGGATCAGGTTGTTGGCGCTGCGGTCACCGAGGTCCGGGGAACCCGCACCCGCGACGTTGAAATACCGTAAGCACGCGTAGGAAAGTCCAACGGCGATCGCCTGATCGCGGATCATCCACTCGGTGACCAGTTTCGTTTCGCCGTAAGGGCTCGTGGGCACAGTTGCCGTTTCCTCGTTGATCATTTCAACACCGGTCTCCCCGTAGGCCGCGGCGCTCGACGAGAACAGGATCTGCTTTACCCCCGCCGTCTCCATTGCGGTGAGGAGCCGATGCGCGCCGATCACGTTCTGTTCGTAGTACCAGAGCGGACGATCGACCGACTCGCCGACCGCCTTCTTCGCGGCCAGGTGGATGACGCCGTTGACGTGGTGATCACGAAGTGCAGTGGCTACGTCGTCGACGTCGAGGACGCTCGCCTGCACCAGCGCGACCCCCGAAGGCACGTTGGCCGCAAAGCCGTTCGAGAGATCATCGAGCACGACGACATCGAGCCCGACGGCGAGCAGCGCGCGACTGATATGTGCACCGATGTACCCGGCCCCGCCGGTAAGCAACCACGTCATAGGCCCGAGACGATAACCGCCGAGCGTCCCGCCCTCGGTGTGGCGGTGTCGTCCGTGCCGATCAGAGTCGTCTGCGCGTAGGGGTCGGACTGGAGCGCCCTGTCCATCTTTTGATGGGTGGGTTTCTCCAGTCCGCCCT
>JAYSSR010000103.1:0-56238 GCA_043720395.1 Acidimicrobiia bacterium | reverse complement strand
GACGACTGGAACCGACGACCGGCACTGGTTGGTTTGCGCTTACGAATGCCCATGGCTGGTCAGCTCTCAGCTCTCGAACAACGGGATGCGATCGTCACGCTGGCGCCCGGCCAGAAGATCGAATTCTTCGAGGGGGTCTGACATGCCGCTTCGCTCGTACAAGGCCACCTCGCCGGGGCTCCGGCAGATGACTCGCTCGACCTTCGAGGAGATCACCACCAAGGAGCCCTACAAGCCGCTGCTCGAGCCGCAGACCCGCGGGTCCGGGCGCAACAACGCCGGCCGACTGACGGTCCGCCATCGCGGCGGCGGCGAAAAGCAGCACTATCGTCGCATCGACTTCAAGCGTGACAAGGCGGGCGTGCCCGCGCGCGTCGCGACGATCGAATACGACCCGAACCGAACCTGTCGAATCGCCCTTCTCCACTACGCAGATGGGGAAAAGCGATACATCCTCGCACCAGCCCGTCTAAACGTCGGCGACGTGGTGCAGTCCGGTCAGGGCTGCGACATCAAGGCCGGGAACTCGCTGGCACTTCGCTTCATACCGGTCGGAACCACGATTCACAACGTCGAACTCAAGCCGGGTGGCGGCGGCAAGATGGGTCGAAGCGCCGGAATGAGCATTCAGCTCGTGGCAAAAGAGGGCGACTTTGCCACTCTCCGCCTCCCCAGTTCTGAAATGCGCCGCGTTCCCATCGAATGTCGTGCAACCATCGGCGAGGTCGGCAACTCCGAGCACGAGCTGATCTCCATCGGTAAGGCCGGCCGCAATCGCTGGAAGGGCAAGCGTCCGCAGACTCGCGGCGTGGCAATGAACCCGGTCGACCACCCGCACGGCGGTGGCGAGGGCAAGACCTCCGGTGGTCGCCACCCCGTCTCGCCCTGGGGCAAGCCTGAGGGCCGCACCCGCGACAAATCCAAAGAATCGCAGAAACTCATCGTCCGTCGGCGCCGTACGCGCACGAGTCGTCGATGATCGCCGTGGACCGTACGAAGAGCTCTGGAAAGTAGGAACGGTATGCCTCGCAGCCTCAAAAAGGGTCCGTTCGTCGACGACCATCTGCTCAAGAAAGTCGATGATCTGAACGCCAAGAACGACAAAAAGGTCATCAAGACCTGGTCGCGTCGTTCAACGATCATTCCCGACATGGTCGGTCACACCATCGCCGTCCACGACGGCCGCAAACACGTGCCGGTGTACGTGACCGAATCAATGGTCGGTCACAAGCTCGGTGAGTTCGCCCTCACCCGTACGTTCAAGTACCACGCCGGCCAAGAGCGGGCAGGGAAGCGCTAATCATGGCCAAGGGTTCTGGAATCAAGACCAACGAAGCCCCGGCACGCGCCGCCAAGACAGGCCAGCGCGGTCCGGCTGGTGTTGGTGTTCGCTCGACCGCAAAGTACGTGCGGACATCGCCCTACAAGGTACGAGTGGTGCTGGATCTCATCCGTGGCCACGACGTCGTTGAGGCCGCAAACATCCTGCGTTTCTGCGAGCGCGATGCGGCCATCACGATCGCCAAGGTATTGCGCTCTGCAATTGCGAACGCAGGCCACAACGACGACATTCCGATGGAGGAGCTCTACGTGTCGGCGTGCTACGCCGACGAGGGACCAACCATCAAGCGTTTCCGTCCCCGTGCCCGCGGGCGCACCGGTCAAATTCTCAAGCGCACGAGCCACATCACCGTGTTGGTCGGCCGCAAGCCGTCCTCGCTGCTCGAACTGGCCCGCAACGCAACCGCTGCTGCGGCCGCCGACCGTGCACGTCGCACGGCGGGAAGCCGAGCGACCGCTGAACAAGCCATAAGCGAAAGCCGCCAAGAGGCGACCGGCGTTCGCGAGACCGTCGCCGGAGCGTCGTTCGCCGACGCTGAGGCAACGCCGAACGACGTGCCCAACGAACAACTGGTGGCGGTCGACGACGTCGTCGAAGCGACTACGGAAGCGTCCAACGACGCCCCGGTGGATGCATCGACCGACGATTCGACCGAGTCACCAACCACCGATACCGAAAACAGCTGAGACCGGAGAGCAAGGCGCACTTATGGGTCAGAAAGTCAATCCCTACGGCTTCCGTCTCGGCATCACGACCGACTGGAAGTCTCGCTGGTTCAGCGACAAGGACTACACGACGTACCTCATCGAGGATCATCGCATTCGCGATTACCTCATGACGCAACTTGAGCGCGCCGCGGTCAGTCGCGTCGAGGTCGAACGCACGCGTGACCGGCTCCGGGTCGATGTGCATACCGCGCGTCCCGGTATCGTGATTGGTCGCAAAGGCGCAGAAAGCCAGCGGCTCACCGCCGGCCTTCAGAAGATCACGAAGAATCCGAAGGTCCAGCTCAACATCGTTGAGATCAAGCAGCCCGAACTCGATGCCGCCCTCATTGCGCAGGGTGTCGCGGATCAGCTCGCGGGCCGTGTGAGCTTCCGCCGTGCCATGAAGCGTGCCGTCCAGACCGCACAGAAGGCTGGTGCACTGGGGCTTCGCGTGCAGTGCTCGGGCCGCCTCGGTGGTGCCGAGATGAGCCGCAGCGAGTGGTACCGCGAAGGACGCGTGCCGTTGCACACGCTTCGTGCGGACATCGACTACGGGTTCCGCGAGGCGAAGACCACCTACGGGCGCATCGGCGTCAAGGTATGGATCTACAAGGGCGACATTCTCCCCTACAAGACTTCCAACGAGGACAAGGCGACGCGCGAGGCAGCGATGGCTGTAGGCGAAACAGCCGGCGTTCCGAAGCCGCGACGCGTCATCAGCGCTGGTGGTGGCAAGCGCAAGGTTGAGCCGGAAGGCGACGACGTGGTAGCGCCAGCAGCGCCGCTTTTGGGGGAGGCCGATCCAGACCTGGAGCGACGTCTCAACGAAGCCGAAGACCTCGAACGCCGCGCTCGCGGCGGTTCCGATACCCCGCATTTCCGCACGGGAGATGAGTAACCATGTTGATGCCACGGCGCGTGAAACACCGCAAGACCCAACGCGGACGACTCACCGGTATCGCGAAGGGCGGGACCGAACTCGACAAAGGTGAGTTCGGGATCAAAGCCCTCGAACCAGGGTGGATATCTGCCCGTCAAATTGAGGCTGCTCGTATCGCCATGACTCGTCGAGTCAAGCGCGGCGGCAAGATCGAGATCAAGATTTTCCCGGACAAGCCTATTACTGAGAAGCCAGCGGAAACTCGCATGGGTTCCGGCAAAGGAAACCCGGAACGTTGGGTTGCCGTCGTCAAGCCTGGGCGAATCATGTTCGAGATGAGCGGCGTTCCGGAAGAACTGGCACGCGAAGCCATGAACCTTGCGATTCAAAAGCTCCCGATCAAGGCAAAGTTCGTCACCCGAGAGGAGAGCCTCTGATGGCAACGCGTATCGCAGAACTCGTCGGTCTTTCCGACGCAGAACTACCCGCCAAGCTCGCGGAAACGAAGGAAGAACTCTTCAACCTCCGGTTTCAACTTGCGACGGGCCAACTTGAGAACAGCGCTCGGATACCGACGCTGAAGAAAGACGTCGCCCGCTTGAACATGTTGATTCGGGCCCGCGAGATCACTGCCGCCGAAGCGCTGGCAGCGAAGTGAGTGGCGCGAAATGAGCGCAGAGGATCCCACGATGACTGACACCGCCCCCGCAGAAATCACTACCGCCGCCGCCGCCTCGACTGTCGAGTCGCGCCCGAACGATCGCAAGGTCCGTGAGGGAATCGTCTCGAGTTCAAAGATGGACAAGACGATCGTCGTGACCGTCGTCGATAAGGTTCGCCACGATCGATACTCCAAGACAATTCAGCGCACCCTGAAGCTGCATGCCCACGATGAAACGAACGACGCCAAGGTGGGCGACAGAGTGCGTGTCCAGGAAACCCGGCCGTTGTCGAAGACCAAGCGCTGGCGCCTCGTCACCGTGTTGGAGCGTGCTCGATGATTCAGCAGGAATCCAGGCTCCGCGTCGCTGACAACACGGGTGCTCGTGAGGTGCTCGTCATCAAGGTGCTCGGTGGCACGCGCCGCCGGTATGCCACAATCGGCGACGTCTTCATCGCGACCGTCAAGGACGCCATTCCGGGCGGCACCGTGAAGAAAGGCGAAGTCGTTCGCTGCGTTGTCGTGCGCACCCGTAAGGAGCGTCGGCGCAAAGATGGCAGCTACATCCGCTTCGACGAGAACGCGGCCGTGATTATCAACGACAAGCTCGAACCGCGTGGCACCCGCATCTTCGGCCCGGTGGGCCGGGAACTCCGAGACAAGAAGTTCATGCGAATTGTCTCACTCGCCCCAGAGGTGATCTGAATGAGTGGAATGAAGATCAAGAAGGGTGACACGGTGCTCGTCCGGTCCGGTAAGGACAAGGGCAAGACCGGAACGGTCAGCTCAGCTTCGCCCAAAACCCAGACTGTGGTTGTCGAAGGCATCAATATCGCCAAGCGGCACAGCAAGCCAAAGCGAGCGGGAGAAGCGGGCGAGATCAAAGACATCTCGATGCCGTTGCACGTTTCAAACGTTGGAATCGTGGGTCCGAACGGTGGTGCCGTTCGGGTCGGGTACGACGTAAAGGCCGACGGGACCAAAGTCCGTGTCGCCAGGGGCAAAGGCAAGGGAGCAACACTGTGAGTACTGCGCTTACGACACGGCCGCGTCTTCGGACGAAGTACGACGAGCACATCCGCCCCGCACTTCAGGAGCAACTCGGGCTTGGCAACATCATGGAGGTCCCACGCCTCACCAAGATTGTGATGAATGCTGGCGTCGGGCGAGCGACGGTGCAGCCATCGCTGCTCGAAGGCGCGATCAACGATTTGCAACGGATCACCGGACAAAAGCCGCAGGTGATTGCAGCGAAAACGTCGATCGCCGGTTTCAAGCTCCGTGAGGGTCAGAAGATCGCCGCGAAGGTCACAATGCGCAACGACCGGATGTGGGAGTTTCTCGATCGCCTGGTCAGTCTGGCGATCCCCCGCATTCGCGACTTTCGAGGCCTCGACCCGAAGAAGTTCGACGGCAATGGGAACTACAGCTTCGGCGTCACCGAACAGCTGATCTTTCCCGAAATCGATTACGACAAAATTGACGCACCCCGTGGGTTTGACATCAACATCGTCACCACGGCCCGCACCAATGCCGAGGGTCGCGCCCTGCTCGACGCCTTCGGCTTCCCGTTCAAGCGTGAAGGGCAGAACTGATCATGGCGAAGACAGCGCTGAAGGAAAAGGCCAACCGCAAGCCGAAGTTCAAGGTGCGGGCCTACACCCGGTGCCAGAAATGCGGTCGTCCGCGTTCGGTGTACCGAAAGTTCGGCCTGTGTCGCGTCTGTTTGCGCGAAATGGTGCACGCAGGCGAAGTGCCTGGTGTTACGAAAGCTAGTTGGTGAGGGGACTGCCATGACAATGACCGATCCAATCGCGGACATGCTCACGCGTATCCGCAACGCCAACACTGCAATGCACGACACCGTGCGTATGCCCAGCTCGAAGCTCAAGGTTTCACTTGCAAAGATCCTCCTTCGTGAGGGCTACATCGGCACGTTCGACGTGAAGACCAACGATGGCAAGCCTGGAGCAACACTCGAAATCGCGATGAAGTACTCGGAGAGCCGAGCGCGAACCATTAGCGGCATTCAACGAGTCTCCAAGCCGGGACTTCGCGTCTACACGCAGGCCGACCGTTTGCCCCGAGTCCTCGGTGGCATGGGTGTCGCCGTGCTCTCAACGAGCCAGGGCCTGCTCACTGACCGTGAAGCCCGTCAGCGCCGCCTCGGCGGCGAAGTCCTCTGTTACGTCTGGTGAGGTGAGTTTCTCATGTCAAGAATAGGAAAATCGCCCATCGATCTGCCTTCAGGCGTAACGGTCAGCATCGCAGGAAGCAAGATCTCCGTCACCGGGTCCAAAGGGATGCTGGTTCGGGATCTACCCGGAGGAATCTCGGTTCGGGAAGAGGGGTCGACGCTCGTCGTCGAGCGTCCGAACGAGGAGCGTCAGTCCAAGGCGCTTCACGGGCTGAGCCGCTCGCTCGTCGCCAACATGGTGACCGGCGTATCGGCTGGGTTCACGAAGGAACTGGAGATCCAGGGCGTTGGGTATCGCGCCTCGGCTCAGAGCCCGCGAAAGTTGGAACTTGCACTCGGCTTCAGTCATCCCGTGCACGTCGAGGCCCCCGAAGGAATCGAATTTGAGGTTCCGACCCCGACCCGCGTGCTCATCAAGGGAATCGACAAAGAGTCCGTTGGCCAGGTGGCCGCCAATATTCGCAAGATCCGCAAACCCGAGCCCTATAAGGGCAAGGGCGTCCGTTACCTCGGCGAACAAGTTCGTCGCAAGGCCGGCAAGGCCGCGAAGAAGTAAGAGGAACGATTATGCCCACGCTCACACAGAAGAAGCAGCAGGCGCGCCTTCGCCGCCACGCACGCGCTCGCAAAAAGGTGCAAGGCACCACGCAACGTCCGCGCCTTGCCGTATTTCGCTCGAATAAGCACATCGTCGCCCAGGTGATCGATGACTCAACCGGGCGAACACTTGCTTCGGCGTCATCGCTTGAAAAGGCATTCGAGGGAACCAGCGGCAACGTGGACGCTTCCACTCGTATCGGCGCACTTGTTGCCGAACGGGCGAAAGCCGTCGGCATTGAAAAGGTCGTGTTCGATCGCGGCGGTTACATCTATCACGGCCGCATTGCAGCGGTAGCCGATGCCGCTCGCGCGGCAGGACTGGAGTTCTGATCATGGCCGGAGAGCGTGACCAGCGCGGCGGTGAGCGGGAGAACCGCACCGGCGATCCGAATCTCGAAGAACGAGTCATCCACATCAATCGCGTGGCCAAGGTGGTCAAGGGTGGGCGTCGGTTCAGCTTCACGGCTCTGGTTGTCGTCGGTGACGGCAAGGGACGTGTCGGACTCGGCTACGGCAAGGCCAAAGAGGTTCCTGCTGCCATCGCGAAGGGCGTGGAAGAGGCCAAGAAGACGATGTTCTCGGTGCCGCTCGCAGGATCCACCATTGTCCACCCGATTACCGGGGAGAAGGGTGCGGGTCGAGTAATGCTGAAGCCCGCCGCTCCAGGTACGGGCGTGATTGCTGGTGGTGCGGCCCGGCACATTCTTGAGGCCGCTGGCATTCACGACTGCCTTGCGAAGTCGCTGGGATCGTCAAACGGAATCAACGTCGCACAGGCAACGATCCAGGGGCTCCGCGCACTGCGCAGCCCGGACCAGATTGCCAAGGCGCGCGGACTATCCGCCGAAGAAGTCACCCCCGGTGGCGTTCTTCGCGCCTACCGCGAGTCTCAGCGAGTGGCGAAGCTCGCCGCAGACAACGCGTGACCAGCACTGCTGGAGCACGCCGCTACGTCGAAGTAACGCACGGGAACGAATCATCACTATGAGCGAAAAAACCATCACCGTCACGCAGATCAAGTCAGGTATCGGTACCAAGCCGAAACATCGCGGCACCTTGCGCGCACTCGGCCTCGGCCGAATCGGAAACACCAACACCCTTCCGGACCGGCCGGAAATACGAGGCATGATTCATGCCGTTCCCCACCTCATCAAGGTGGAAGAGGGAGAGAAGTAGCCATGGCGATCAAGATTCATGACCTCGCTCCCGCTCCGGGTTCGACCAAACCGCGCAAGCGTGTCGGTCGCGGTATTGGTGGCAAGGGCGGCAAGACGGCGGGTCGCGGCGGAAAGGGTCAGAAGGCCCGCCGGAACATCAAACCAGGCTTCGAGGGTGGCCAGACGCCGCTTTACCGTCGTACTCCGAAGCTACGCGGCTTTACCAACCCTTTCCGCGTGGAGTACTTCCCTGTCAATCTCAGTCTCGTGCAGGGCTTGGTCGACGGTGGCATTGCAGATGTCACGCCTGAGGCGTTGCGCGAGGCTGGACTCATTCATAAGGGCGTACTCGTCAAGATCCTCGGTCGTGGCGAATTGACGGGTGCTGCCAACGTGAAGGCACACGCGTTTTCTGGCACCGCCTCCGCCGCGATCGTCGCTGCGGGCGGTACGGTAGAGATTCTACCGCCGCCGTTCGGCGTCCGCCCTGCGGCGTCGGGCAACCAATTCACCAATCGCTGATACCGCCGATCATGCCGTGATCGTCGTCGTTGCAGTGCAATCGGTCGGAGCCCCTGCGGGTTCCGGCCGTTGCCGCTTCGGTGGCCAACGTTGCGGTGTCGAGCAAAGCTGAGGACTTCCCGTGTCGACTCTGAAGAATCTGTTCAAGCTGCAAGAGCTGCGCACCAAGGTGCTCTTCACCCTTTTGATGGTTGCCCTGTACCGGCTTGGCACTCACATCCCAGTCCCGGGGATCGATGTTTCGCAGTTGAGGCTATTGAAACAAAATTCTTCCTCCAATGGCGTGATGGGGTTCCTGAATCTTTTCTCGGGTGGAGCGCTCACGCAGTTTTCGATCTTCGTGCTGGGCATTATGCCGTACATCACCAGCTCCATCATTATGCAGCTGTTGACCGTTGTGATCCCTCGTTTGGAGCAGTGGTCCAAGGACGGGGCCGTCGGACAGAAGAAGATCACGCAGTGGACGCGCTACCTCACCATTTTTCTCGCCCTGATTCAAGCGACCGGCTATGTGTTCATTTTTCATAACGGTGGCCAGGGGATTTTCGGCTCCGCCGACGGTTCTTCGGACTTTGACCTTTACAACGGTGGATTCTGGAACCTCCCGCGCGTAGCGCTCGGAATCTTGGCGATTGTCGCGGGCACTGCGTTGGTGATGTGGATGGGTGAGCTAATCAGCCAGAGGGGGATCGGCAACGGCATGTCGATTCTGATCTTCACCAACGTCGTGAGCCGACTTCCCTACGAATTCTCACGGATTCGTGATTCGCGTGGATCGTTCACTCTTCTCATCGTGCTGGCGATCGTGCTGGGCATGATTGTCGGGATCATTGTGGTGGACAATGGACAACGACGTATCCCGGTTCAGTTCCCGAAACGGGTGATCGGGAACCGGATGATGGGTGGATCGAACACTTACATCCCGCTCAAGGTCAACCAGTCCGGAGTGGTGCCGATCATCTTTGCAAGCTCTGTCCTGTATTTCCCGGTCCTGCTGTCGAACGTTCTGCCAGCTAGCGTCGGCAAATGGGTCAGTGACAACCTTGTGAGTGCCGACAGCCTTGCGTACATCGTGCTGTTCGGTGCAATGATCATGTTTTTCGCTTACTTCTACACGGCAATCAGCTTCGATCCGCACCAGCAGAGTGAGCAGATTCGCAAACAGGGTGGCTTCATTCCGGGAATCCGGCCAGGACCTGCAACAGAGCGACACTTGAATTACATTCTGAACCGCATCACGCTTCCAGGTGGCGTCTTCATCATGTTGATTGCTCTGGTGCCTTCGCTGCTACTCCTTCTGTTCAAAATCTCTGAGTTCGGATTCGCCGGCACTTCGATTCTCATAGCGGTGGGTGTGGCCCTTGAGACGATGCGCCAAATCGACTCGCAGATGACCACGAAGAATTACGCAGGGTTCCTCAAGCCCGCGAAAGCTGCGAGCTGAGCGTCTCCGCCGACGATGAGGAGGGGCGCGCGGATCGTATTATTGGGGAAGCAGGGGGCTGGCAAAGGCACGCAGTGCGTTCAGCTTTCGCGTCACTACGTCGTCCCTCACATATCGACGGGAGATATGTTCCGGGGCGCGATGAAGGCGGGAACACCAATGGGCCTTCTTGCCAAGGGCTTTGTTGACGCCGGCAAACTGGTTCCGGACGAAGTGGTGATCGGTATCGTGGCCGAGCGGTTATCAGAGCGCGACGCCCGTAGCCGTGGGTTCATTCTCGATGGATTTCCTCGCACGACGCATCAGGCCGAAGCGTTGGGCAAGCTCCTTTTGCCCGGCAATCTCGACGTGGTCATCGACCTTGAAGTCGAGACTGAACTTGTATTGCAGCGTCTCGCAAGTCGGCGGGTGTGCAGTTCGTGCGGCCACAACTACTCAGTACAGAGCCCGCCAGCGCACCATTGGCGCTGCGATCACTGTGGTGGTGACGTTGTGCAGCGTGCGGACGACCAAGAGGAAGCGATCAAGGCCCGCCTTGATGCCTATGAGCGTCAGACCGCTCCGCTCATTGATTGGTACGCGGCACGCCATCTTCTCGCCACGGTCGATGGCGCTGCGCCATTGAACGACGTGTTCGAGGCATGCGTGTCAATTATCGACGGTCGATCCGGTGTCTAAGAGGCCGAATCCCCCGAATCGAAGGTAGCCAAGATGCGCTATACTTGTCCCTCGGCCGTGCGCCGACTGGTGCGCTGTTCGGAACTCTCCGACCGTGTACGTCAGCCCTGATCCAAGGAGGATCTTTGGCGAAGCCCAAGGAAGACGCAATCTTGTTCGAAGGTGTGGTCGTTGAACCGCTCCCCAACGCAATGTTTCGCGTCGAACTGGAAAATGGCCACAAGGTGCTGGCCCATATCTCCGGAAAGATGCGCATGCATTACATCCGGATCCTTCCTGGCGACAAAGTCCAGGTCGAACTCACCCCGTACGACCTCACCCGAGGTCGGATCACCTATCGATACAAATAAGCGAGCACTCGTGAAATTAAATGTGCGAAGCCTCCGTCAGCGAGGCGCGGCATGAAAGTCCGTCCCAGCGTGAAGGCTATCTGCGAGAAATGCAAAGTCATTCGTCGCCACGGTCGCGTGATGGTCATTTGCACCAATCCCCGACACAAACAGCGGCAGGGCTGAGATGGCACGTCTTTCCGGCGTCGACATTCCCCGCGAGAAGCGGGTCGAGATCAGCCTCACCTACATCTTCGGTATCGGGCGCTCAACATCGCTGAAGATTCTTGGCGAAACCGGCATTGATGCGAATACCCGCGTTCGTGATCTTACCGAAGACGAAGTCAACCGGCTCCGTGTCTACATCGACCAGCATCTCAAGGTCGAAGGAGACCTGCGGCGCGACGTCGCACAGGACATTCGTCGCAAGATGGAAATCGGTTCCTACCAGGGAATCCGCCATCGCCGGGGTCTCCCCGTTCGCGGCCAGCGAACCCACACCAATGCACGTACCCGGAAAGGCCCGAAGAAGACCGTGGCCGGCAAGAAGAAGGCACCACGGAAGTAGGAATGGTCTGAAATGGCAAAGCCAAAACCGGGCGGACGTCGCCCACGCAAACGTGAACGCAAGAACGTCGTCAACGGCGTCGCGCACATCAAGAGTTCTTTCAACAACACCATCGTTTCGATCTCCGATGCCGAGGGCAACGTCCTCGCATGGGCATCGTCGGGCAACGTCGGGTTCAAGGGAAGTCGGAAGTCGACACCCTTTGCCGCGCAGCTCGCGGCGGAAGCCTGTGCAAAGCGGGCCATGGAACACGGCCTTCGGCGCCTTGAGGTCATGGTGAAGGGCCCGGGGTCGGGTCGCGACACCGCAATCCGTTCGCTGCAAAACGTTGGTCTAGAAGTCACGGCCATCAAAGACGTGACCCCCATTCCGCACAATGGCTGCCGCCCGTCCAAGCGGCGTCGCGTCTAGAGCCGAAAGTAGACTGACATGGCTCGTTATACCGGTCCCGTTTGCCGACTCTGTCGCCGCGAGAAGATGAAACTCTTCCTCAAGGGTCAGAAGTGCGATTCCCTGAAATGTCCAATCGAAAAGCGTCCCTACCCGCCGGGTGAACACGGTCGCGGTCGAATCCGCGAGTCGGAATACATGCTCCAGCTCCGCGAGAAGCAGAAGGCTCGCCGTATTTATGGTGTGCTAGAGAAGCAGTTCCGCAACATGTTCGAGGCTGCGGACCGCGCCCAGGGCGTCACGGGCGAGAACCTTCTCCGTATGCTCGAGCTCCGCCTTGACAACGTGGCCTTCCGTGCCGGGTGGGGTGCAAGCCGTTCGCAGGCCCGTCAATTTGTCCGCCACGGCCACGTCAACGTGAACGGCAAGAGGGTCACCATCCCGAGCTACCAGGTCCGGCGCGGCGACGTTGTCACGCTTCGTCCGAAGGCAGCCGAGATGATTGTGGTGCAGCACAACATCGACACGCTCGATCGTTCTGTGCCCGCATGGCTCGAAAAGGCGTCCGAAGGTCGCTCTGTCACCGTCGTCAATCTGCCCATGCGTGAGCAGATCGACGTGCCCGTCCGCGAGTCACTCATCGTCGAGCTCTACAACAAGTAAGCGCACTGATGACCGGGCCGTGCGCGCGAGCGTGCGGCCACATCTGAACATTCCGAGGATTGCTACGTATGCTTATTATTCAACGGCCATCGGTCGAGGCGGTCGGCGACGCCGAAGGAAACCGCCAGCGTTTTACGGTATCGCCACTCGAGCCTGGTTTCGGCCACACGCTCGGTGCGGTACTTCGACGCACGCTTCTTTCGTCTATTCCGGGTGCAGCAGTCACCCAGGTTCGCTTCGATGACTCGCTACACGAGTTCGCGACCATTCCGGGGGTAAAAGAGGATGTCACCGACATCATTCTGAACCTGAAGGACCTCGTGATCTCGTCGGAGAGTGACGAACCGGTGCACCTCCGTCTCGATCTTCGCGGTCCGGCGACCTGTACTGCGGCGGACATTCCCCTCCCAACGGGCGTGGAGATTCTCAACCCAGAGCTCGTGATCGCCACGATCAATGGGAAGGGACGCCTCGCACTCGACCTTACGGTCGAGCGTGGACGCGGCTACGTATCGGCTGACAAGAACAAGAAGTCGTCGGTCATCGGAGTCATCCCGATCGACTCGATCTTCTCGCCTGTTCGGCGGGTCGCGTTCAACGTCGAGCCGACTCGCGTCGAGCAGTCGACGAATTACGACAAGCTCACCCTCGACGTTGAAACCGACGGTTCGATAACCCCGAAAGACGCGCTCGCGTCCGCGGGCGACACGCTCCGTACGCTCTTCGGCCTGGTTGCTGACATGAGCGAAGCACCGCAGGGCCTGTCGCTCGGTGAGACGAGCGCGCTCGGATCGGGTTCCCCCGATCTTGACCTGCCGATCGAAGATCTCGAACTCTCCGAGCGCCCAAGAAACTGTCTCAAGCGTGCCCAGGTGAATACCATTGGCGAGCTTGTTCAGCAGACCGAGGACGATCTCCTCGCTATTACGAACTTCGGCCAGAAGTCTCTGGACGAAGTTATCCAGAAACTCGACGAACGCGGCCTGTCGCTGCGCACCAAAGGGTGATCACCGATGCCAGCCACTCCTAGAAGAGGTCATCGCCTCGGCAGTGATCCGTCCCACCAAAAAGCGATGCTCGGCAACCTCGTTGCCTCGCTCATTGCCGCCGAGTACGTCGTGACTACGGAAGCGAAAGCGAAAGCCCTACGCCCCGTCGCAGAGAAGATGATCACGAAAGCGAAGAAGGGCGGCGTCCACAATCAACGCCTCGTCGTTGCGTTCATTCGTGACAAAGACATGGCTTCGAAGCTGTTCAGCGAAATCGGTCCGCGCTACACCGCTCGCAACGGAGGGTATACGCGCATCTTGAAGCTGGGCAATCGTCATGGTGACAATGCACCGATGGCCCGTATCGAACTGCTCTGACCGTCGAGCGGGTTCGTCCGAGCCCAGAAACGTTGTTTCCGCAGTGGGCGCTTCGGCGCCCACTGCCGCGTTCGAGAGCCTGTGCAACGCTGCACATAGTCTTTGGGAAATGAACGTGATCCGACTGTCGGCGAAGTCTGAAGAGTCGCCGTCCGCCGTCCGCCTTCGTCTCGTCGTGGCGTACGACGGCACGGACTTTCACGGTCTCGCGCCGCAAAAGGACGTCGACACGGTTGGTGCGACGCTGATTGCAGCTCTCTCGAAGGTCGTGAGCCAGGACGTCTCCGGGTCGTTTGTGATGGCCGGACGCACCGACGCGGGCGTCCACGCTTGGGGTCAGGTCGTGCACATCGACGTTGTTGGCGAGTCGGTGCCGGACCTTGATCGATTGCAACGCTCAGTCAACAAAATGATCGGGACGGCGGTTGTCGTGCGGTCGATCGAGGTCGCGCCGCCTGAATTCGATGCGCGGCACAGCGCAAGGTGGCGGAGATACCGGTACTCGGTGCTCACCTCGCGTACCGCCGATCCCTTTCTCGCGAGATCTGCCTGGCACGTCGGTGTCAGCTTGGACCTTGCCGCGATGCGGCTCGCGTGTGACCCCCTGTTAGGGGAACACGACTTCTCGTCGTTCTGTCGTGTCCCCAAGGGCCGGGAGAATCCGTCGATGGTGCGCCTGATCACAGACGCCGAGTGGTTCGACCTCTCCGACGAGCACGAAGGGCTCCTGCGATTCGAGGTGCAGGCGACATCGTTCTGCCACCAGATGGTGCGTGCGCTGGTCGGGCTCATGATCGATGTCGGGCGTGGCCGACGCCACGCAGGCGAGGTCCTGAGCATCATTGCGGCGCGAGATCGTGCGATGTCGTCGCCCATCGCTCCCCCACAGGGACTCTGCCTGTGGGAGGTCGGCTATAGAGAGACGCAGCCGCAGATAGCCCGCCACCGACCAGGACGCGAGCAATGACCTTTCCGACGCTGACATCCAAGTTGCGCGGCGTTGGCCCGTCCATTTTCGCCGAGATGTCCGCCCTCGCGCAGGCGACCTCATCGATCAACCTGGGCCAAGGATTTCCCGACCAGGACGGTCCGGCCTCGGTCGCCGAGGCGGCGGTCGATGCGATTCGCTCGGGACGAGGAAACCAGTACCCGCCGGGAATTGGTGTGCCCGAGTTGCGCCATGCCATCTCGGATCATCAGCGCGAGTACTACTCGATGATGGTGGACCCCGACCTGGAAGTGTTGGTGACCTGCGGCGCGACCGAGGCAATCGCTGCGACGCTGCTCTCACTGCTCGACACCGGCGACGAAGCGATCCTGTTCGAGCCGTTCTATGACTCGTACGCGCCGTGCGTCGCAATGGCTGGAGCCCACGTCGCGCCGGTCACACTGCGTCCACCCACGTTCCAGGTGGACCTCGACGAACTCCGCCAGGCAATGACTCCTCGCACCAAACTCCTCCTGATCAACAGCCCACATAACCCGACGGGGACCGTGTTTGATCTGAACACTCTCCGCGGGATCGCTGCGATCGCAATCGAGCATGACGTCGTGGTGGTTTCCGACGAGGCGTATGAGCACCTGACCTTCGATGGGACGCCCCACATTCCAATCGCCACGCTCCCCGGAATGGGTGAGCGGACGCTGACGGTCGGGTCGGCCGCGAAATCGCTGTCGTTCACGGGCTGGAAGGTCGGCTGGGTCGCTGGTCCCGAGGCCCTCGTGCACGCAGTTCGGATGTCGAAGCAGTTTCTCTCGTACGTGTCCAGCGGACCGTTCCAGCATGCGGTGGCCTTCGGGCTCGGCCTTGGGCGCGACCATTTCGAGTCCTTTGCCGCGGACCTTGCCGACCGCCGGGACCTTTTGTCGGACGGGCTTCGCGACGCCGGTTTTACGGTCTACCGACCGAAGGGAACCTACTTCATTACGGCCGACATCACGGCGTTGACGAACGTTGACGGGATGACGTTCTGTCGCGAACTGCCGGCGCGTTGTGGCGTGGTTGCCATTCCGAATGAAGTGTTCTACGCGAATCCGGAAAACGGCCGGTCGTTGATCCGCTTTGTGTTCTGCAAGCGGCGCGACGTGCTCACGGAAGCCGTTGCACGTCTCCGAACGTTGGGTTGAAGGCCGCGGCACGCCGGACGGCCACTTCGTCGATGGGATCGGTCGTCCTCGCGCTTCGTGCTGAACTGAGCGTGTCCCGGCCGCGGAGGTTGGACTGGTTGAGGTACCAGTCGTAGGTTGAGCGGATGCCGTCGATGAGGCCGTGGGCGGGTGTCCAGCCGAGGCTGTTGAGTTGGGACACGTCGAGGAGTTTTCGTGGTGTTCCGTCTGGTTTCGTGGTGTCGAAGACCAGTTCGGCGTCGGGGTGGACGACGGATCGGACTGTTTCGGCGAGTTCGCGGATTGTCACGTCGGAACCTGTTCCCACGTTGATATGGCTTTCGCCATCGTAGCGGTCCATGAGGAACACGCATGCGTCGGCGAGATCACCGACGTGGAGGAATTCGCGTTTTGGCGTGCCGGTTCCCCAGACCACGACGGGTCCTCCGGCCGTTTTGGCGTCGTGGAACTTGCGGATGAGCGCGGGGAGCACGTGACTGGAGTCGAGGTCGAAATTGTCATTGGGCCCGTAAAGGTTGGTCGGCATGGCCGAGATGAAGTTGCACCCGTATTGTCGTCGATAGGCCTGGCACAACTTGATACCCGCGATCTTCGCGATCGCGTATGCCTCGTTGGTTGGTTCGAGATAGCCGGACAGCAGTTCCGACTCGGCGATTGGTTGGCTGGCAAGTCGCGGGTAGATGCACGAGCTACCGAGGTACAGAAGCTTTTGAACCTCGTAGAGATGGCTGGCATGCACCACCGTCGCGTGGATCATCATGTTGTCGTAAATGAACTCGGCTGGGCGGGTGGAGTTGGCCATGATTCCGCCAACGGTTCCGGCGACGAGGTAGACGTAGTCCGGTCGATTGGCCCGGAACCAACGGTTCACTGCTGCCTGGTCACGGAGGTCCAGCTGCGTGCGATCGGCCGTCAAAACGTTCGCGTAACCGTCACGCGCTAAGCGGTCCATCACAGCTGAACCGACCAGTCCCCGATGTCCGGCGACGAAGATCTTGGATTGCCGGTCTACGTTCATAGTGCACCCTCCTTGGGCCGCTTGGAGCGTCGAAAACCCATGCGCAGTGGGCAAAAGCGTGGGTGGAATTGGACACAATATCAACTGCGCTGGTCGAACTCACGGGTGTGATCTCATTGACGCGCCTCGTTCGGCAGCCGACCCGGTGAACGATACGGCGGCTACGCGACGGTCGACCTCGCTATCCCGCTCGGCGGGCCGCATCAATGCGCTGAAAAGTGTGCGAGCACGACGTACCCAAGACAGCGAAATCGATCGCAGCGGCACGAGCTTCATCACCCATTTCGACCCTCATCGTCCCCTGGCAGGATCCCGGCTTGCCAAAGCAAATCGGTGGGAGCACCTTTGCACGACGGTCCCGGTGAACAGTTCGTCCTCCCAGAGCGTCAACAGGACGGGACCGAGCGCAAGAACCCGGCGAGTTCGCTCGTCGGTGGACTTGTTGTCCTACCCTCGATCTCGACGTAGATTAAATGAAGGTCGAGCCGCGAAAGGACGTTCGCCACCGCGACGCTACAAATCCCTGGATTGGATAGTAAATCCCTGGATTGGATTCTGTCTTCCGAACCTCTGGTGCGTCGCGCGGCGTCGGTAAATCGATCAGTGGCTGGTTTCGGAGAAGTTGAGCACGGTGAAAGCCCACTCGTCCGCCTCGATGGGGTTGGCGTGTCGTTCGACGCCACGGCGACCTGGGCTCTGTCCGCACTTGACCTTGTGATCGAGCCCGGAGAGCGGTGGGTCGTGCTCGGGCCGAATGGGTCAGGGAAGAGCACGCTGGTGCAGATGATCACCGGATATCTGCATCCCTCGGTTGGCACCCTCACGCTCCTCGGTGGGCGGCTCGGTCATGGCGTCGACTGGAGGCGGCTGCGGACCCGGATCGGTTACGTCGGCGCGGCGTTTGCGAAACTTGTACGACCTCAGCTCTCAGCGGTCGACGCAGTCATGACGGCCAAGTTCGCTGCCCTTGAGACGTGGTGGCACGAGTACTCCTCCGAAGATCATCAGCGCGCGTATGAACTGTTGGATTTGGCAGGTTTCGCGTATCTCGCCGACCGGCCGTTCGGGGTGTTGAGCGAAGGGGAACGTCAGCAGGTCCTGCTCGCCCGCTCGCTCATGGTGACGCCCGAGCTTCTGGTGCTCGACGAGCCGGCGGCCGGCCTCGACCTCGGTGCACGGGAGCAGCTCGTAGCGCGCATGAGTGCGGTCGCTGCAGACGCTTCGCTACCCGGGCTTGTGCTCGTGACCCATCACGTTGAAGAAATTCCGGAAGGTATGACGCATGCGCTGCTCCTCCGAGGTGGTCGAACGATCGCTGCCGGCGCAATCAACGACGTTCTCACGAGCGAATTCGTGTCGGCCACGTTCGGTGTCGATGTCGACATCGATCGCGTCGATGGGCGCTTTGCCTGTCGCGTGCGGCGCCCGCGAGGCTGACCCGGACCGGCGAGGCTCGCTGACTCGCTCGCTGGTGGGCGTCCAACTATCGTCCTCGGACCATGGAACTCAACGGAACTTCTGCCATCGTCACGGGAGGTGCCTCGGGCCTCGGTGAGGCCACCGCCCGCGCTCTTACCGCCCGCGGGGTCCGGGTCGTCATTGCCGATCTCGACCGTCAGGCTGACAAGGGTGAGCCGCTCGCCAAGGAACTCGGTGGCGCATTCGTGCCGTGCGACGTGCGTGACGCAGCGCAGGTCCAAGCGGCCGTCGATACTGCGGTGGAGATGGCACCGCTGTTCTCGCTCGCCAACTGTGCGGGCCTCGGATTCGCCGACCGCACGATCTCTCGCGACGGAACGCCCGCTGATCTCGACCGCTACCGGTTCGTGATCGAGGTAAACCTCATCGGCACCTTCAACTGCCTGCGCCTCGCCGCGTCGGCGATGAACAAGAACACGCCCGACGCTGATGGGTGCCGCGGCGCGGTAGTCAACGTGGCGTCCGTGGCTGCGTTCGACGGCCAGATCGGTCAGGCGGCGTACTCGTCGTCGAAGGGCGGGGTCGTGAGCCTGACGCTGGTCGCGGCACGCGACCTGAGTGCAGCGGGCATTCGTGTCAATTGCATCGCCCCGGGCCTCATCGATACACCTATTTACGGCACGGGTGAGGCGTCGGAGCAGTTCAAGGCAGCGCTCGGCAAATCGGTCCTGTTCCCGCACCGATTGGGCCAGGCCGCCGAGTTCGCGTCGATGGCTGTGGAGCTTCTTGGGAACAGCTACATGAACGGCGAGACGATCCGCGTCGACGGTGGCATCCGCATGCCACCGAAGAGCTGACGCCTAATGGCCGAACTGCGTGGCATCGACGCTGAACGGGTCTCCAGCTGGCTTGCCGCCGAAGTGCCGGGCGCGGTCGGTCCGTTCACGTTCGAACTCATCGCCGGCGGCCGATCGAACCTCACCTACAAGGTGATCGGTGGCGATGGTCAGCGATTCGTCGTGCGGCGTCCACCGCTCGGGAACGTGTTGGCAACCGCCCACGACATGGGGCGCGAACACCGGATCATTTCGGCAGTCGGCCGAACGAGCGTGCCTGTCGCTCCCGCGCTTGGTATGTGCACAGATGATTCTGTGAACGGCGCGCCGTTCTACGTGATGGGTTATGTCGATGGGCTTGTGCTCGACTCGCCCGCAACCGCGGAGCTGATCCCGGTCGCGCATCGGACGGCAGCCGCGAATTCGCTCGTCGACGTGATGGTGCGGCTCCACGAAGTGGACCCCGACGCCATCGGGCTCGGCGACCTGGCCAAGCGCGAGGACTGGCTCGGTCGACAGCTTCGACGTTGGACAACGCAGTGGGACAACTCGAAGACCCGTGAGTTGCCGACGATCGACCGCGTGGTCGAGTTGTTGAGGGAGAAGAAGCCGGAGCAGGTCCACACCGGCATCGTGCACGGCGACTACCGGTTGGGGAACTGCATGGTGTC
The DNA here is from genome assembly GCA_043720395.1 of Acidimicrobiia bacterium. Taxonomy (GTDB): domain Bacteria; phylum Actinomycetota; class Acidimicrobiia; order Acidimicrobiales; family JANYDT01; genus JANOYY01. Next base: position 36,662 of record JAYSSR010000103.1, on the reverse strand, counting down.
GCGCGAAACCGGCGAGGTCAATGCGGTGCTCGACTGGGAACTGTGCACGCTCGGCGATCTCCTCGCCGACGTTGGCTACCTGCTGGTGTATTACTCGGACCCCGGTTCGCCATCGCGTCGGGAGAACGACCCGAGCGGTTCGGTCGGGTTTCCCACGAGGGCCGAACTGCTGGCTCGCTACGCCGCTGCGACCGGTCGCGATCTCGCCGGGATCGGGTACTACGAGGCGTTCTCGTGTTGGCGCCTCGCCTGCATCGGTGAAGGTGTGTATGCGCGGTACAAGGCTGGCGTCATGGCGGACTCGGTTGATGCAGAAGCGCTGGTGGTGATGGAGGCCGGGGTCGGTCTGCTGGTCGGTCGCGCATTGGAGGCTGTCGAAGCAGTCTGAAATCGCCGCGAAAAGAGTCTGGCGGCGGACCCTCGCGGACTAGGTTCCTCCGAGTGAGCGGAGCAACCGTCTTTGTCTCCCGCCTCGTCGGGTTGGACCTCCTCGCCAGCGACGGCGCGGCGATCGGCCGCGTCGTCGATGCCGTGATCGGCTATCCCGCCAAGGACGTCGCACCGCCGATTCTCGGGTTCGTGGCTGAAGTGCAGCGTCGCCAGATCTTCGTGAACGCGAACCGCGTGAGCGAGCTCGACTCAAGCGGGGCCCGCCTGGTCTCGGGAATCGTGGATCTCCGGAAGTTCAAGCTCCGCAGCGGTGAGCTTCTCGCGAAGCGAGACCTGTTCGACAAGCGTGTCGGCCGTGAAATTGTGAACGACATTGCTCTCGGTCCGACACCGGGCGGGGCGCGTTCGTGGGAGGTGGTCGGCGTGTCGCTGGCAACGATGGGCGTCCTCCGCCGTCGGCGTGACCCGAAGCTCGGTGGATGGGAGATCCTGGTCGGTCTCTTCGGTGGCGTGTCGTATCTCACACAGCGAACGGCCGAACTTAGGGAGCTTCACCCCGCCGACGCTGCAAACCAGATCTCCGCGCTGACCGAGGCTGAGCGCCACGCGGTGGCTGACGCGCTCGACGACGAAGATCTCGCCGACGTTCTCGGCGAACTCAGCGAAGAAGACGCAGCGTCGGTGATCGAGCATCTCGATCCGGAGCGCGCGGCCGACGTCCTGGAGGAGATGGACGCCGACGACGCGGCCGACGTTCTCGCCGAGTTGAACGCTGTTGAACGCGAGGAGGTCCTCGCAGCGATGCAGTCGGAGGAGTCCGAGGCGGTCCGACGGCTGTTGCAGTACCTGCCCGACACGGCGGGTGGTCTGATGAACCCGGACCCACTGATCCTGGGTCCGATGGCCACGGTTGCGGAGGCGCTCGCGCACCTGCGAGACCCGGACCTGCCCGCAGCCGAGGCGGCGCACATCTTCGTATGCGAGGCACCGTTCGAGACGCCGACCGGTCGCTACCTCGGGCCGGTGGGATTTCAGCGTCTCCTGCGTGAGCCTCCGGCCACGGCGCTGGGTTCGTGCCTCGACGAACAGCCGGAGCACGTGTCCGTTGAACTGGCCACGGCCGACGTTGCGCGTCGGCTCGCCGCCTACGACGTTGTTGCCGTACCCGTTGTCGACGACCAGGGCCGGTTGCTCGGGGCGGTGAGCGTGGACGACGTGCTCGATCACCTGCTTCCCGACGGATGGCGGAGGCGACCATGAGTGCCCGTACGCGTCGCACCCTCACCTCACGTGTCGACCTGTCGTCGCCTCGTCGTCGGAGCCGACTACGCCTTGGCGTCCACTACGACACCGAGGCGTTCGGCCGCTTCTCGGAGGGCATCGCCCGCTTCATCGGCACCGCCCGTTTCCTGGTCTTCCAGTCGGTCTTCGTGGTCGCGTGGATTGCCTGGAACACCCTGGCCCCGACGGACTGGCAATTCGACCAATACAAGCGCGGCCTCGTGCTGCTTACCCTTGTGCTGTCGCTGCAAGCGGCCTATGCGGCACCGCTGATCCTTTTGGCTCAGAACCGTCAGGCCGAGCGCGACCGGGTGACCAATGAGCGTGACCGCGAGACGGCATTTCGTACGCAGGCCGATACCGAGTTCCTGGCCCGGGAACTCGCGTCGATCCGCATCGCGCTTGCCGACGTTGCCACGAACGATGAGCTTGCGAAGGCGATCGATCGAGCGGTGCAGCGCGCCCGTGTCGAGGCTTTGGCGCGAGACGAGGCGGCCAAGCACGACGGCTGACCAGCGTGGAGTCGGGGTGCACACGTTGTGCACGGTGGGCCATTCGCCCGGAACTTGGCCCGACAAGCGGCTGCCGCCTACGGTCGATGGTGTGACGGTGCTCGGTACTCGTGTCAATCCGCGGTCGGCGGACTATCAGGCGAACCGGGCAGCCATGCAGACGCTGCTCGACGAGTTCCTTGCGGTACAGGCGCAGGCTCTCACGGCGGGCGGCGAGCGCTACATCGAGCGGCACCGTGAGCGGGGCAAGATGCTCGTACGGGAGCGCATCGAGACGCTGATCGATCGGGACACGCCGCTGCTGGAATTGCATGCACTTGCTGCGTACGGCACGGGAGATCCCATAGGTGCCGGCTCCGTCCATGCGATCGGCCAGATCCACGGCGTCGAATGCTTCATCAGCGGGACCGACATGACCGTGCGCGGGGGAGCGTCGAATCCGTCGAGCGTTGCAAAGGCGCTGCGCGGCATGGAGATCGCGAAGCTGAACCGGCTGCCGTACATCACGCTCACGGAGTCGGCGGGTGCCGATCTCCCACGGCAGGCGGAGATCTTCGTGCCGGGTGGCGCGAGCTTCAAGAACCTCACGCAACTGTCGGCGGCTGGCATTCCGACCATCTCGATCGTCTTCGGACCTTCCACCGCGGGCGGGGCGTATACGCCGGGCATGAGCGACTACGTCGTGATGGTGAAGGAACGGGCGCAGGTGTTCCTCGGCGGTCCGCCGCTCGTGAAGATGGCGATCGACGAGGACGCCGACGAGGAGACGCTCGGCGGTGCGGACATGCACTCGCGCACGAGCGGGCTGAGCGACTACCTCGCCCTCGACGAACTCGACGCGCTGCGGATCGGTCGTGACATCGTGGGTCACCTCAACTGGCGCAAGCATGGGCCGGGTCCGACGATGCCGGCCGACGCTCCGGTGCACGATCCGAACGAGCTGCTCGGCATCGCGAGTGCCGACGTCCGAATTCCGTTCGACGTCCGCGAGATCATCGCCCGCGTCGTGGACGGTTCGCGGTTCGAGGAGTTCAAACCGCTCTACGGGTCACAGCTCGTGTGCGGGTGGGCTTCCCTCGCCGGCTTCCCGGTCGGCATCCTTGCGAACAACGGCATCCTGTTCAGCGAGGAGGCGCAGAAGGGCGCGCACTTCATCCAGCTGTGCAACAAGACCGACACCCCGCTGCTGTTCATCCAGAACATCACCGGTTTCATGGTGGGCACGCGTTACGAGCAGGGCGGCATCATCAAAGACGGTGCGAAGCTGATCAACGCGGTTTCGAACTCCACGGTTCCTCATCTGACGCTGATGGTCGGAGCGTCCTACGGTGCCGGTAACTACGGGATGAGCGGTCGGGCATACGACCCGCGGTTCATCTTCACGTGGCCGAACCATCGCATCGCGGTGATGGGTCCGAAGCAGCTCGCCGGTGTGATGAACATCATCACGAAAGGACGCGACCCAGCCGCCGTCGCGGCGCTCGAGGCGCAGGTCGAACGCGAGTCAACAGCGTTGTACGCGAGCGGCCATATGTGGGACGACGGTGTGATCGACCCACGACACACGCGGACGGTGCTCGGCATTGCGCTGTCCGCGGTGCACAACGACGTGGTCGAGGGCGCGAAAGCCTTCGGCGTCTTCCGGATGTAGGACCTAGGACGTAAGAGGTAGGTGCACATATGATTTCCAAACTTCTGGTTGCCAACCGCGGTGAGATTGCGTCGCGCATCTTCCGCACGTGTCGACTGCTCGGCATCGGTACCGTCGCCGTGTATGCCGAGCCCGACGCTGGACTGCCGTTCGTGCGTGAGGCCGACGTCGCGGTGGCGTTGGGCGGCATGAGCGCGACGGAGAGCTACCTCGACGTCGGCAAGATTCTCGACGCGGCGCGTCGCAGTGGTGCCGACGCCGTTCACCCGGGGTTCGGGTTCCTGTCCGAGAACGCGGCGTTCGCGCAGGCTGTCATCGACGCAGGCTTCACGTGGGTCGGACCGACGCCCGCGAACATCACGGCCATGGGCACGAAAGTGGAGGCCAAGCAGTTGGCCGCCGCGGCGGGTGTGCCGGTGCTGCCGTCGGCGGTTGCGGGCGGCGATGATCCTGCTGACTGGGCCGCCGCGGGGCAGTCGGTCGGGTATCCGATTCTCGTGAAGGCGTCATCGGGTGGCGGTGGACGCGGCATGCGCATCGTGATGTCGCCCGCCGAATTGGCCGATGCGGTGGTCGGTGCGCGACGTGAGGCTGCGGCGAGCTTCAGTGACGCGACCGTGTTCCTGGAACGGTACCTGCCCGCCCCGCGTCACATCGAGATCCAGGTGTTCGGCGACACCTTCGGCAGCGTCATCCACCTTGGTGAGCGCGAGTGCTCGATCCAACGGCGTCACCAGAAGATCGTGGAGGAAGCGCCTTCTCCCGTGCTCACCGACGCAATGCGAAGCGCGATGTGTACAGCGGCTGTAGGGCTCGCAAAGGCCATCGGGTACGTAGGGGCGGGGACCGTCGAGTTCCTCTACGACGATGCCGACACCACGGCACCACCGCAGTTCTTCTTCCTGGAAATGAACACGCGGCTCCAGGTCGAGCATCCCGTGACGGAGTGCCTGACGGGTGCCGACCTCGTGCGCTGGCAGATCGAGGTGGCGAACGGGCTGCCGCTTCCGCTCACGCAGGAACAGGTTGAACGGCGCGGCGCGGCGATCGAGGTCCGTCTGTACGCAGAGGATCCGGCGCAGGATTTCCTCCCCAGCTTTGGTCATATGCACGCATATGAGACAGGTCCTTCCGGTGCAGGCATCCGCTTCGAGAACGGTGTCGAGTCGGGCTCGGACATTTCGACCGCGTTCGACCCGATGGTTGCAAAGGTGATTGCGCACGCGCCCACCCGCACACAGGCCGCGGCAATGCTGCGCCGGGCCCTCGCCGGACTGCGTCTGCACGGTCCAGTGACGAACCGCGACTACCTCGTCGCAGTGCTCGGCAGCGGCGACTACCTGAGAGGCAAGACCACGACCGCGTTCGTCGGTGAGCATCCCGAGCTGCTCGGTGGAGCCGTTGATGCGGCGACCCGCGACCTCCATCTCATCGCGGCAACGCTGGTCGGCTCCTTGCAGCGTCGGCGTTGCGACCGACGTTGGACGTTCGCACCCGCCGGGTTTCGCAACCTCCCGAGTCAGCCGCTGCGGTTCCGCTACGAGGGCTCGGCTGGTAAGGCCACAGTCGACTACGTGTGGTCGCCATTCGACCCGACGAGATGTGCGGTGACGACGACCATCGGTTCGACGACGTCCTCGTCCGAGTCGGCCGTGCATGTCGTTGCGGCACGGTCGATCGATCCGCACACCGACGAGCTCACACTTGAGAGCAGCGGAATCACATGCACACTTACGGTTCGTGTCATCGAGGGTCGGACCTGGGTCAACTCCGCAGAGGGGCAAACGGAGTGGGTCGAAATCGCCCGCTTCCCGTCGGTGAGTACCGCCGACGCTGCGGGCGGGCCGATCGCGCCGGTGCCCGGCCGTGTCGTGGCAGTCAATGTCGCCGTTGGACAGGCGGTTGAGGCAGGGGACATCCTCGTGGTGATGGAAGCCATGAAGATGGAACACCGCATCGAGGCAGGATCGGCCGGTGTCGTGGGCGAGATTCTGTGCGCAGTCGGCGAGCAGGTCGACGCCCACCAAGTACTCGTGACGATAACCTCAACCTGAAGGACCGCAGTGAACAAGCACACCGTCCGACTCGGTGCCCACGTCGGGCAGCAGAACATGTCCATGGCCGATATGCGGACGCTGTGGCGTCGCCTCGACCGTGACCTCGACTGGATCAGCGCCTGGGATCACCTCTACGAGGCGCCCCCGATGGGCGGTGTGCTTGACCACTTCGACGCGGTTGCAACACTGGCGGCACTGGCCACCACGACGGAGCGGGCGAGGATCGGCGTACTCGTGATGTACGTGGGCTACCGCACGCCGGGCGTGCTGGCGAAAGCCGCGTCGACGATCGATCACCTGAGCAATGGACGCTTCGAACTCGGCCTGGGCGCGGGCTGGCACGAGCAGGAGTGCAAGGCGTTCGGCTACGACTTCCCCTCGGCCGGCACACGGATCGCGATGCTCGACGAAGCGGCCAAGATCATCCGCGGTCTCCTGACCCAGGACCGCACGACTTTTCACGGCGAGCACTTCCGAGTCGAGGACTGCAGCGCATTGCCGCGACCAATGCAAGCGCGCTTACCAATATGGATCGGCGGTATCGGCGAGAAGAAGATGCTCCGCCTCGTCGCGCGTCACGCCGACGGCTGGAACACGGCATATATCAGCGTCGAGGAATTCGCGCGGCTCAGCGGCATCCTGACTAACTGGTGCGGGGTCGAAGGTACCGATCCGGCGAACCTGCGACGCGGCGTCAACCTCACGTTCAATCTCGGGGCGACGGCCGCAAAGGCGGCAGCGAAGCGCGAAGAGCTGGAGAAGCAATGGGGCCCGGCGTTCAAGCGTGTCGCCGGCGGTGCGCTCCTCGGCACGCCCGACGAGGCCGTGGAACGAGTCCTCTCCTACGTACGGGCGGGTGCAACCGATGTGAACATTGCTCTTCGGGCACCATTCGATTCCGAGGCGTTGGAGCTGTACCTGTCGGAGGTCGTGCCCGCGGTGCGTACAGCGCTGGTCTGAGCCCTTCGGAGGGTCAGACCACGAACGGAAGGTGCTTGATCCCGTTGATGAAGCTCGATCGGAGGCGGTCCGCCGGGCCGGTCGCCTGGATCTGCGGGACTCGCGTGAACAACTCGCGCAGCATGACCGTGATCTCCCGTCTGGCGAGATGCGCGCCGAGGCAGAAGTGAGGGCCCGGGCCCCCGAATCCGACGTGGTCGTTCGGTGTCCGTCGGACGTTGAAGCGAAACGGGTCATCGAAACGATCCTCGTCGCGGTTCGCGGACCAGTACAGCAGCATGAGCTTGTCTCCCTCGACGAGAGCTTGACCGCGGAGCTGGGTCGGACGCGTCACGGTGCGGCGCATCCACGCCACCGGCGAGGACACCCGCACGATCTCCTCGACCGCGCTAGGAAGAACCCCTTCGAGATCGGCCATGAGCACCGCTCGTTCCTCGAAATTCTCGGTGAGCAGGTTGAGCGCATGGGCGATCGCATTGCGAGTCGTCTCGTTGCCCGCGACCACGAGGAGAATGAAGAACGAGCCGAGTTCCGCATCGGTCAGCGACTCACCGTCGATCGATGCGTTGACCAATGCCGACGTGAGGTCATCAGTCGGGTCCTGGCGACGTTTCGCGCCAAGCTCTGCCACAAGCGTGTGCAGGTCCCCGCCCGCTGTCATCAGCTCGGCGATGACGGCCATGGGGTCGTCGCTCTGTTTGACGTACTCGGGATCGGCCGCCCCGAGAATGATGTTCGATCGCGTGAACACCGTTTCGTACTGCGACGCCGGAATTCCCATCATGTCGCAGATGACCTTGAGCGGCAGCCGTGCCGCGACCTGCGTGACGAAGTCACCACCGCCGTCGCGGAGCACATCGTCGACGATCGACGCTGCCGCGCGTCGTACGCCGTCTTCGACCTTCTTCAGCATCTTCGGCGTGAAACCGGCCGACACGATCCGACGCAGTCGACCGTGGCGGGGATCGTCCATGTTGATCATCGAGCCGAAGAAGTCGTTCATGAACTCCGGTATGTCGGTGAGGCTCGTGGCACCCTTGCCGGAACAGAACAATTCCGGCTGGCGCGAGATCTCCACGATGTCGTCGTATTTGGTGACCCCGTAAAAACCGGGGCCCTTTGGAATGCCCGCTGCGGAGAGGTCGGGCTCCGCCCAATGCCCAAGTGGACGTTCCGTGCGCAGCGTCTGAAATGCGCCCTCGCGTTCCGTGAGCGGTCGAGTCCAGAATTCGATGTCGGCGAGGTCAATCCGGTCGCTGGTGAGGACATGCTTCGGTGTCACGACTGACGACCGTAGTGGTGTCCGTCACGCAAACAGAAGTCCGGGCGGGCGTGATGCGGTAGAACAAGTGCATGCGGATCGAGATCGATTACGACGTGTGCGAGAGCAACGCCATCTGTGAGTCCATCGCGCCGTCGGTGTTTCACCTGAACGATCATGACCTGCTCGAGTTCGTGGCCGATGTCCCGGCGGAGTTCGAGGCGCTCGTTCGTCGGGCCGAACGATCGTGCCCGAAGCAGGCCATCAGGCTCATCGACTGAACGTGACCGCGGCTTGGTCCGCTCGGCGTTATGCGATCGTGAGCAGGTCGCTGATCCGTGAGCGCAGCGTCTCGACGCCGGTGCCCTTCGCCGCGCTGACCCACAAGATGTCGAGCGTTTCGAGCTGGCACCCCGCGGCGAGGTCGCGTTGGCGATCTCCGCGCTTCGTCGCCTTCACCTTGTCCGCCTTGGTCGCCACGACCGTATGGTCGACCTCGTTGTGACGTAGCCAGTTCAGCATCGTGACGTCGAGCTCCGTCGGTCCGATTTCGCCGTCGACGAGCACGAATACCATCACGAGCTCAGGACGTTCGAGGAGATACCCCTCGATCATGCGCTGCCATCCGGAACGGATCTTCTGCGGGACCTTCGCGTAGCCGTAGCCCGGAAGGTCGATGACCATGCCGTGGTCGTGGCCGTTCTTACGGAGCTGAAATTGGTTGATGAGCTGCGTGCGGCCGGGTGTGTTCGAAACGTGCGCCAGCGACTTCTGGTTTGCGACCGCGTTGATCAGCGATGACTTGCCGACGTTGGAGCGTCCGACGATCGCCACCTCCGGGGGGCCGGGAGGCAGGTCACGTACGTCGACCGCAGAGCGGATGAAGCGCAGTTGGAGGGGATGTGTCGCCATAGCGGGGGGCAGAGCCTACAGACTCTTCGTCGAATGGGTCCCTCGCGTGACAACGATGGTCAGCGCGCGTACTGTTCGGAGACTCAGCGCTGATGCTGAGGTCAGCGAAGTCTCACCAAGGAGAAGCAAGTGGCAGACAACAAGGGTCTCATGGCCGAGTTCAAGGAGTTCATCCTGAGCGGTGACCTCGTCGGCATCGCAGTGGCGTTCGTGATGGCCGCCGCGCTCGGCGATCTCATCAAGTCCTTCATTACCAACATCTTCAACGGCATCCTCGCGCTGTTCATGCCGAAGTCCACGCAGAATCTGAACGAAGCGTGGATCATCGAGGACAAGGTCCGCGTCGGCGCGTTCATTTCCTCGATCATCGCGTTCGTCGTGCTGGCCTTCGTTGTCTTCCTGGTCTGGAAGGCGTTCAAGAAGTCCCAGAAGGAGAAGGCGGCCGTCGTGGCCGGACCGACGGACAACGAACTGCTCGCGGAGATCCGCGACTTGCTGAAGCGCTGACTCAAACTGACTCAGGCGGTGCCGAGAGGGCCGCCGCCGTTGTTTGCCGACCGATGCCGCCCGCGGGCGGCATCGGTCGCGTCTGTTCCTCCGATGGTTGCTCTCATCGGCGTCACGATCCGCTCACATGCAAGGCTCAATGTCGCTGGCGTGTCGACGAACCTCTCCGAACGATCCGCCGTCGCCCACCTCTACCGCCGAGCAGGTTTCGGCGGATCGCCCGAGGAGGTGGACGCTGCGACGGCTCGTGGCTACGACGCTGCCGTCGACGATCTGCTGCGTCCCGGCCCCGATGCCGGGGCCGAAGCGGTGTCGCGTCCAGCGCTCGTAAGCACGGCGACCGACGCGGACCAGGAAACCACGGAGGAACGCAAGGAGCGCCAGAAGACCCGTCGTGCGCAGCGTCTCGCGATTACCCAGTGGTGGCTCGAGCGAATGACCGTGGCCCAGCGACCCTTCGTCGAAAAGATGACGCTGTTCTGGCACGCGCACTACGCAACGTCGATCGAGAAGGTCAACGAGGCGACGTTCATGGCCGGACAGAACGAGACCCTTCGGACGCTCGGTCTCGGCCGGTTCGAGCCGCTCGCGCAAGCTATCGCCAAGGACCCGGCGATGATGTTGTGGCTCGACTCGAACCAGAACAAGAAGGGCAGCCCGAACGAGAACTTCGCCCGGGAGTTGATGGAGCTGTTCACGATCGGAATCGGGTCCTACAGCGACGCCGACGTCCGAGAAGCCGCTCGGGCCTTCACGGGTTGGCGGATCAATCGCCGGACCGGTGCGTTCGCGGTGCTCCCGAATCAAGCGGACCGTCAGTCGAAGTCCGTGCTCGGCAAGACGGTTGTGAGCGGCGAGGAAGTCGTGACCCTGCTGGCTACCTCGGCGAGTGCCGCCCGTTTCGTGAGCGCCAAGTTGTGGAGCCGGTTCGCTGCGCCCGCGGCTGTCGACGCCGCGGTCGTGACCGACTTGGCTGCGGTGTTCACATCGACCGGTGGCGACGTTACCGAGGTCGTGCGGACGCTGTTGAAGCATCCCGAGTTCCGGTCGGTAGCAGTGCGGCAAGGCCTCGTGAAGCAGCCCGTCGAATGGTTGGTCGGGGCGCTCCGGGCTGGTGGAGTGCGTCCGACGGAGCTTTCGGTCCGCGGTCCCTCGGTGCTCAACGCGCTCGAGTCGTTGAGCCAAGTGCCGTTCGCTCCGCCGAGCGTGGGGGGCTGGCCGCAGAACGGGTACTGGATATCGACCGCCACGGCGCTTACCCGGCTCAAGTTCGCTCAGCAGCTCTCCCAGGTAGCGCGCCTGAGTTGGTTGAGTTCGTTGCCCGCAGGTTCGCGTGCGGACGCCCTCGCTCGACATCTCGGCGTGGACGGTTGGACTGCATCGACGAGTGCTGGCTTGCGCAGCGCGAACAACCCGAAGCAACAATTCGCGCTGGCGCTCGTCAGCCCCGAGTATGTCCTGAACTGAGGCCATGATGAACAACGACCAGCCTCCGTATCGAGGTTCCGACTCGGGTAGCGCCCTCTCACGGAGACGTTTCATCGGCGCGATTGGGATCGGAGCGGCGGCGGGCGCCGTGCCGACCCTCGTTCGTCCGTTGGCGGCTCGCGGTGCTGTGGGAGTGGCTATCCCAGCGGCACCGGCACTCCCACCGGCACCGGGAACGAAGGCACTGAACGGCGACGGGATCGTTGTGCTCGTGACGTTGTACGGGGGCAGCGACGGGCTCAACGCCGTTGTCCCAACGAGTGAACCCGCCTACGAGGCGGCTCGTGGCGGGCTGGCCTGGCGCGCTGACCAGGTTCTGGATCTCGGTTCGGGCTTCGGCTTCAACCCTGCACTGTCGGGGCTCCATGGACTGTTCCGCTCCGGGAAGGTCGCGGTTGTCCAGGGCGTCGGCTACCCGAACCCGAATCGGAGCCATTTCCGTTCGATGGACATCTGGCAGAGCGGCGTTCCCGATGCGTTCGAGACCAGCGGGTGGCTCGGGCGCTGGGGCGATCTGATGGGTCCGGATCCGTTGCGCATGGTGCACATCGGTGCATCGGTTCCTCGGGCCCTCGTCGGGCGAAAGGGTGCTGCGGCGGCGCTGCCGAATGGCCAGATCAATATCCCTGCTGCGTTGGCGTCCGGGTTCGTCGAGGAGAGCCGACTCGGGTCGGAACTCGGCCCGTGGGGTGGACGGATTGCGACGAGTGGCGTCGACCTGCTGCGGGTGAGGGGGAAGTACGGCCCGTTGCTCTCGGCGGCGAGTGTGGGCTCGGCCAGCACCAGTCTTGAAGGCGGTGCCACGGCGACCGGTGACAGCCGGTCAGAGCTTGACGACCAGCTCGACGTCGTCGCAGCGCTCATTGCCGCTGATACGCCCGCCCGGGCCTTCTCCGTGGCCCTTGGAGGATTTGATACCCATGCACTTGAGCGGCAGCAGCACAGCCGCTTGCTTGGGGCGGTCGACGGAGCGCTGACCCGCTTCCAGGCCAAAATATCGCTGGCTGCGCGTGGTCCGAAGGTGGTGACGCTTGTCTATTCCGAGTTCGGGCGGCGGGTAGCGGCGAATCTGAGCGAGGGCACCGATCACGGGACGGTGGCACCCGTCCTCGTGCTGGGTGACGCCGTACGCGGCGGGCTTCATGGGAGCCCGCCGAGCCTCACGGACCTCGACCAGGGCGACCTGAAGTTCACGACCGACTTCCGTTCCGTCTACGCGGCCGTTCTGGGCTCGGTTCTCGGGGCTGACCCGTCAGTGGTGCTGCCGAGCGGCCCCAAGGCGTTGGCCGGGTTGTTCTGAACGACGTTTCGAGGCCGGTTGACTCCTGCAGGCTCAACTTCTTGTTCAGAAGTCGCTAGGCGAAACACCGAACTCGTCCAAAAGCTCGAGCTTCAGTCGAGACGGTAGAACGAACACACGGGTGCGGTGCCGCCTCGCGACCTTGGATTCAGGGCGTGGGGTTTCATGGTGCGACCGTTAGGCTTGTGGTGGGTGCTCCAGCCGCGTGGCCAGGAAGCATTCACGCACCGGGTCCACGTAGCTCAGGGGATAGAGCAACCGCCTCCTAAGCGGTAGGTCGCAGGTTCAATTCCTGCCGTGGACGCAACGGACGCCCAGGTCGGGGACCAGCCGAAACGCTGCCCGACATGGGTGCTTCCCCGGCGCAATGGTCGACCCGCAGATCAGTGCAGCCCCCGAGGTCTGCATCCGTCGGAGGCTCGGAAATGCGTCGACGTTGAGCGCGTTCTCCGACGAGACGCTGCGAGCGCAGCGTTTGCGAGCGCGTGGACTTCGGGACCTGCGTAGTAAGCGAGGGAGAAGGCCCGGCCCTCCTTCCAACGCACGTCTCCGTCGCGGTTCGCTTCGAGCGACCCGAGGACGTCGTCGGCTGTTCGTCCTGTTGCTGGCAGCGTCATAGGCCGAACCGTAGCGAGTTGCCTACGACGCTGCGTCGAGCCGATACACGCCACCTTCGAGAGACGTCGCCACAAGCTCACCGGACTGAAGCTGTCCGAATGCCGTGAGGTAGGGGATCCGCACTCCAAGATCTTCCGGCAGCCAGCGGCCTGCGGTGTTCCGCAATGCCATCACCTTGCCCGAACAGACGTCGCCGAACACGTACGAACCGACCAGCCCGGGGAGTGCCCTCCCGCGATACAGATACCCGCCAGTAACCGCGCAGCGACCATCGACGTGAGGGTACGCATAGACGGGTTCGGTAGCACCCGCTGGCCGAGCGCCCTTGAACGCAATGTTGCCTTCACGCAGACTCCATCCGAAATTCGCACCCCACTGGGTCCTCGGGAGTCGGTTGATCTCCTCGACCCGGCTCTGGCCAACGTCGGGTATCCAGAGATCGTTCGTGTCGGGGTCAAGGCTGATCCGCCAGGGGTTGCGCAGGCCGTAGGCAAGGATTTCCGGACGCTTCTTGCCGTCGGTCGGGGTGCCAGCCTTGACCGCGAAAGGGTTATCCGGCGGAATGGAGTACGGAAGTCCGGTGCTCGGCCTCGGGTCGATCCGGAGCACCTTGCCGAGCAGGGTGTCGGTGCGCTGACCGTTGTTGAACTTGTCGCCCGAGCCGCCGCCGTCGCCGATCGCCACGTAGAGCATTCCGGCAGCGTCGAACATGAGCGTGCCGGCGTTGTGCTCGTTGAGAGGCTTTGGGATGTCGAGGAGCACTCGTTCGCGTTGGGGGTCCGCGACCTTGCCGTCGAACGGCAATTCCGACACGATGACGTTGCCCTTCTTCGTCGTGTAGTCGATGTACAGCACATCGCGACGGCTCGGCGCGAAGGCCAACCCGAGTAGCCCTCGCTCGTTTGTTGTGTCAATACGCGCGCTTATGTCGAGGACCGGATACGGATCGATGGTGTCGCCGCGCAATGCGCTGATTCGTCCGGTCTTCGCTACGAGGTACAGGGTCTCGTCGTTGGGACGCTGCGCCGCAGCGAGTGGCTGTTCTGCCGTCGTGAGCTTCGTGAGCCGAACGCCTTGCTTGGAAGGGGGGACGGTCGTGTTGCTCGCCACCGCGGCCGCTTTCGGCGCAGTCCGATCGGCGAGCACGGCCGTTGCACCGAAGGCCACCAACAACGCAGAAGACCAAACAACGGCCAGCGCCGCCGTGACGGAACTTCGTGCGAAGCGGGTTTGGCGAGCGCTGCGATGATCTCGACGTTGACTCGGCATTTCAACTAATCCTAGAAACTCCTACGATCGTCGAGATGCGTCCGGCCGCAGTGGTTGGGGGACCTCAGCGTCTGAACGAATTGGCGAGACCTCAGACGTTGTCGGCTTCGTGTACCGCACCTGGGGCTGCGGGTGGAAGGACTCCACCGGTTAAGAGTTGTTCGACATCCTCAGCTGTGACCGCCGAACTTGAGAAGGCACCCTGGTAGGAATCAACGTGCAGGGCGATGAGGCGTTCGACCTGCTCACGGCGCTCGACGCCAACGGCTACGACGCTCGAGCCAAGCGATGCTGCGAGCTTGATGGCGAGCGGCACCAACTCCGCACCTTCGCCGTCGGGTTCCATGATCCCGTCCACGATCCGGCGGTCGAGTTTGATCTGGCTCAACGGCAGCTTCCTCAGTGTGCGTAACGACGATCCACCGAGACCGAACTCGTCGACGGCGAGCTTCACACCCGCGCGCACGAGGGTCGCGAGTGCGTGTTCTCGCACCGTGTCAAGCTGGGCGAAGACGGACTCGACCACATCGACACCGACGCTTTCCGGTGCGACACCCGTGGACTGCATCGTGGCGAGAAACGATTCCACGAAACCGGACCGCGAGAGCTGTTCGGCACTCACGTTGACCCAGAGCCGAAGGTCGTTCGAGTGTGTTCGTTGCCATGCTGCAAAGTTCCGGCATGCCTCGCGAAGCACCCAGTCTCCGAGCGGATGGATGACCTCCGTTGCGTTCGCCTGATCAATGAAGGCTGCGGCTGAAAGCAAGCCGTATTCGGGGTGCTGCCAACGAACCAGGGCTTCGAGGGCTTGGACCTTTCCCGTCGTCATGCCAAATTGCGGAAGGTAGTGGACCCGGAATTCGGCACCAGCTAGCGAGGCTCGCAATGCGCCTTCGGTAACGATCGCGACAGGCTGCGCCGCGTCGACACTTGGGTGGAGTGGTCCACCATCGTCTGCCAGGGCCGTCGTTGAGACGAGCGTCCCGCTCGGTCCTTCGAATACCTGCCAGCGTCCGCGTCCGACGCGCTTCGCCTGGTACAGCGCGATATCGGCGCGGTTGATCAATTCGTCGGGGTCGGTATCCGCGTTGGACGCGATGGCGATTCCAACGCCGGTGGAAATGCTCGCGGTCTGCCCGTTCGCAAGAATCGGCTGCTCCAGTGATGCCAGGATGCGTCGAGCGGTAGCGCTTGCTTCACCCGGATCGCGGATCTCGGCGAGCAGCACCGCGAACTCGTCGCCACCCAGGCGTGCTACGAGATCTTCACGCCGGATGACGCGTCGGAGGCGGTCGGCGACCTGGCGAAGCACGTCGTCACCGGCCGCGTGGCCGAGAGTGTCATTCACGCGTTTGAACCCGTCCAGGTCGAGGAACAAGACGGCGAGCGTGCCGGGATGGCGAGCAATGCGTGCGAGCGCCCGAGTTGTTGCCTCGCGAAAGTTCAGTCGGTTCGATAGCCCGGTGAGCGCATCGCTTCGAGCCTGATGCGCGAGTTCGGCTTCCGCGAGCTTCATGGTGGTCACGTCGGTCGAAAACCCTTCGACGCCGATGACACGGCCCGTTTCGTCGCATAGCGTCACGACACGGAGAAGTTGCCAGGAAACCTGTCCGTTCCGGCGTAGGAACCGAACGAGGATGGGTCCGCTTGCCAGCGTCGGGTCGCTCACGAGGTCCGTGATGAGGTGGCGGTCGTCGGGGTGAATGACCCGGTCAAACAGCGCTGGGTCGCTGCTGACTTCGGCAGTCGTGTAGCCAATCGCTGTCAGGATTCCGTCGCTGATGAAGTTGGTGCCGATTCCGTTGAAGAGGTAGCGAAAAACGGTGTCGCCACTGATCTGACCAAGCCGTGTGAGCAGCGATCCGCTGAGGAGGATGCCGTCGGCCTGGCTGATTCCTCGGGTGCGTTCCGAGGTGAGTTCGTCGGCGAGCGATTGCGTTGCGAACGCGTTTTCCAGACGCTCGACGGCAGCGTCGAGCACGATCCTGTCTTCCAGCTCGAACAAGGGTCGCCCTGGAGCCCGGACAACCCCCATGACGGCACCGATCCGACTGCCGTGACGGATTGGGATGAAACGTCCAAAGGGTCGGTTCGGACGTCGATCCTCGTCGGTCGTACTCCGAGCCGTCGCTCGGGCGACAAGTCCGATCGACTCGCCATCCGCAAGGCCCATCTCGATCGCCCGCCGCGGTCCGAGGACTTGTGCGACAGGGCCGGTCGCCGGCGTCCACTCGCGTTCGATACGAGCCGGCGTGACCTGACGCATACGTGTGCCGTCGTGAGAAATGAGCCAAATCACGCATCGCTCGCCGCCATCGGAATTGTCGACGACTGCCTCCGCTACTGCCGCGAGAAGATCAAGGAAGGCCGCGCCGGTGGCCGGCCGGTGCACAGAGCGAACTGCGTCGGTCAGACGTTGCACTGCATGCAGACGCGCCGATCCGATCTCGGCAGGTGTCGAACTCGTCGGTTTGGACTCGGACATGGCGGCTCAGTGTGCGTATCGAAGCAATGTTCATCACTGAGGGTGATGAACAACCACGGAGCGTAACACCGAGCGTGGGAATCGTGGATGAAGATCGCGCAACCGGCCACGAGGCCACGAGGCCCGACGATTCAGTACAACCCGAGCTTGCGGGCGCATGCCGGCCACTGGCCCCAGCCGGCTTTGGCCTGGAGCCGTTTCGCTGCGGCGTCCTGGGTTGCAGGGCTTGCTTCATGTGGATACCCGGTGAACCCGATTCGCTTCCAGGTCGAGACGCTGAACTGGTACGCCCCGTAGTACCCGTTCCCGGTGTTGAGCCCGTAGCGGCCGCCGCTCTCGCACTTGCGAAGCGCCGCCCAAGGCGCGTCGTCGGCAGTGGTCCCGACACCCGACTCGGCCGCCGCAGCAAGCGCAGCGATTGGCGCAATTACTTTCGCCGCGGGTTTGGTGGTCTTTGGCGTCCGTACGACCCGAGACGGCTTGGCCGACGTCGCGGTCACGGAGGTGTCTGGAGTGCCTACCTCGGTTATGACGACACCTTCCCGACCGGAGGCCTGGTTGGCGAGCGTCTGGGCCACCTTGTCTGTCGCGATGACCTGAGCACTCCACGATTGCGTGGGAGGCGCAACGGTTGTTGCCGTAGCGGACGTCTCAGCCTGCGCGGAAGAAAGTTGGACGGTCAGCGACAACAGAGTGCCGGCGGACAACACGACGCTGCGAAGCGTCAGACCCGCCCGCCGATGTCGCCGCTGGGGCGTGATGAATTGACGAGATTGCGCCATTGGGGGCGGCCTCCTCTCGGGGTCCGGAAAGATTAGTAGTCGACACCGTTCGACTCAAACCCAAGCGCTTTACTCTAGCTTTGGTCGTCCCTCATGACCCAACCGAGTGCCCGCATCGTCGCTGCCGCGGTCGGTCGCACGAGGAGATGGTCAGCGAGCGGGCCGGCGATCGGCACGACCGGAAGCCAGAGCGCGCGGCGGACAAATCCGGGAAGCAGCCCGACCGACGCAGCGCTCACGATCGCGTACGGCCCTGCCATCAGTGGGGGACTGCGGAAGAAGACGAGGAACCGGCAGGCGTCACGGGCTGCGCTGGTCGCTGCCAACGAGGACCGGCGGTCGATCATCCACGACCGAAGTTCCTCGGTCGACGTGGCGGCTGTCGACGCTCCGATTAGGCGGGCCAGTTGGGCTTGCTCGGCGACGTACCGGTCCGCATGGGCAGCGTCGAGTGGAACGGGTCCATAGCGCTGGTAGGCGCGGAGGAAGCTGTCGACCAGCGTGTGGTGAACCCAGGCCAGGAGACCCGGATCGTTGGCTGCGTAGGCCCTGCCATCAGGGGCGATTCCGGTCACGCGTTCGTGGCCACGGCGAACTGCCGCTACGGCAGCGTCGACCTCCGCAACCGAGCCGAACGTGACCGTTCCGACGTAGCTGCCGGTGCGCTGAAGCCGGCCGAACGGATCGCTGCGGTACTGCGAATGGTCAGCAATCCCCGCCATGGCAAGCGGGTGCATGGTCTGGAGCAACAGTGCCCTCAGCCCTCCGATAAGCATGGAAGCATCGCTGTGAACGCGCCATGTGACGCTGTCCGGTCCGAAGATGCCGGGATCGCGAGACTGCTGGTCAACGGGTCGCCGACGTGTCTCGTCGGAGCCGGTGAGTACACGCTGGACCGTGCCCCGCAGCTGTCGGCGAATCGTGTCGGCACCGACGCTGCGAAGGGTGTTGGCATCTGCCGGGATCGTCATCTCGACGATGGTATGCAGGTCCAGCCACTACTTGGTCGGCGTTGCTCGTTGCGCCGTAACCTGATCGGGTGAACAGCTCCAAGTTGGCAGATCTGCGCACGGACTACCGGCGGGCAGCACTCGATCTCGATACGGTCGACCCTGACCCGTTCCGGCAGTTCCAGAAATGGTTCGACGATGCGCTCGATGCTTGCCGTGCAACGTCTGAAGAGCCGCACGCGATGACATTGGCAACCGTCGGTGCGCTTGGTCGACCATCAGTGCGGACGGTTCTTTTGAAGGGATTCGACGAACGCGGGTTCGTGTGGTTCACGAACTACGACAGTCGCAAGGGTCGTGAACTTGCCGAAAACCCGTGGGCTGCGCTCAATCTCCGTTGGGGTGCACTCGAACGCCAGGTCAACGTGACTGGCCTCGTCGGGAGGGTAGACCCCGATGAAAGTGATGCCTACTTCTATTCTCGGCCGCTCGGAAGTCGTATCGGCGCCGTGATTTCTCCCCAATCTCAGGTGATCGAGAATCGCGAGGATCTCGACTCGGCCGCCGCATTCCTGGCAGCGGGGCCACCTGAGGCGGTCCTTCGGCCGGCGCACTGGGGTGGATACCGGCTAGCTCCCGAGTCGATCGAGTTCTGGCAGGGGCGACCGAATCGAGTCCACGACCGGCTTCGCTACCGAAAGTCAGTCGTGGAATCGAACGGAATCGCAGCCGAGTGGGTTATCGAACGCCTGGCACCTTGACCCGAACATCAGCCGCGCGGGTCGACGGATGACGCTCCGAGCTCGTCGAGCGCCTTGACGACCGCCGAGACGATGCCCGCAGCGTCGAGGCCGAGTTCGGCCAAGATCTGACCGGGTTTGCCCTGTGGGATGAACCGGACCGGGGTCCCGAGAACGACGACCGGTCCCGCTTGCTGCTGCGTCGCGAGTCGATGCTCACCGATCAGGTCCGCGATCGCTGAACCGACGCCTCCTTCACGGATGCCGTCCTCGATCGTGACCACGAGGCGATGGCGAGCCGCGTCGGTAACGAGTGCCGGATCGAGCGGCTTGACCACACGGGGATCCCACACGGTGACGTCGAGTCCGCGCTCGGCGCGGAGCTGTCGAGCGGCGTGTTCGGCGGCCTCCAACAGCTTGCCGACCGCCACGAGGCACACCGTTGCATGAACCCCACCATCGAGGACGCGACGTCCGTGGAGCCCTGATCCGACCTGGTCAGAGTGCACCTGACGTGCGCTGCCCTTCCCGTAGCGGATGCTGCAAGGCCCCGATGTGCTGTCGACCGCAGTTTGGAGCTGCACGGCAAGTTCTTGAGCACTCGACGGCGCGAACACGGTCATCCCGGGGACCTTCGTGAGCAAAGCCATGTCGAGGACGCCATGGTGCGAGGCCCCGTCGTCACCCGTAATTCCCGCTCGATCGAGTGCAAAGACGACGGGAAGCTGGTGCAGGCCCACGTCGAGGTTCGTTTGATCGAAGGCCCGAGAGAGGAACGTCGAATAGAGCGCAACCACTGGGCGTAGCCCGCCCATGGCCATTCCGGCGGCAAGGGTCACCGCATGCTGTTCGGCAATTCCCGTGTCGTGGAAGCGATCGGGAAAACGTTGCTGGAAGGGAAGCAGTCCTGTCGGGCCCGGCATCGCCGCCGTGATCGCGTGGAGTTTCGGACGCTCTGCGGCGAGCGTTATGAGGGCCTCGGTAAAGGCGTTGGTCCACGTGGGAGCAGCGGTTTGGGATGCGACCGGGCCGATCGCCGGATCGAAGACGCTCGTGTCGTGAAGGTTCTTCTCCTCATCGTCCTCCGCAAAGGAGTAGCCCTTGCCTTTCGCCGTGAGGACGTGCACGACAACGGGACCTTCGTATTCAGCAGCGTTGCGGAGTGCCTCTTCGAGTTCCGAGATGTTGTGGCCGTCGACGGGCCCGAGGTACCTGACGCCCAGCGTCTCGAAGAATGCGGTCGGCTCATCGACCATCTCACGCAGGGCCGCTTTCACGCCCTTCACCGTTCGACGCCCGAGCCCACCGACGAGCGGCAAGTTGTTGATGATGTCGTCGGACCATTTCTTGCCGCGTGCGTAGATCGGCTTCGAGCGGATCTTCGAGACCGCTCGAGTCAGTCCGG
The DNA here is from genome assembly GCA_043720395.1 of Acidimicrobiia bacterium. Lineage (GTDB taxonomy): Bacteria > Actinomycetota > Acidimicrobiia > Acidimicrobiales > JANYDT01 > JANOYY01. The sequence continues at coordinate 16,094 of JAYSSR010000103.1, read as the reverse complement.
AGATCGTTGGAGCGTAGGAACGGCCGTTGTCGTTGAGGACGATCAGTACCTTGGAATTGCTGTGCCCCAGGCAGTTCAATGCCTCGTATGCCATGCCACCGGTCATGGAGCCGTCGCCGATGACCGCGATGACGTGGCGGTCATGCTCGCCGTTGGCCTTCATCGCTTCGGCCATGCCGTGCGCGTAGGAGAGCACGGTCGACGCGTGGCTGTTTTCGATCCAGTCGTGTTCGCTCTCGCGTCGACTTGGATATCCCGAAAGCCCGCCGGGTTGGCGCAGCGACGTGAACTGGTCGCGGCGACCGGTCACGATCTTGTGGACGTACGCCTGATGTCCGGTGTCCCACAGCACGACATCGCGTGGCGAATTGAAGACGCGATGGATCGCGAAGGTGAGTTCGACCACGCCGAGGTTCGAGCCGAGGTGTCCGCCGGTCACGCTGACTGCCTTCACCACGAAATCGCGCACCTCGCGAGCGAGCTCAACGAGTTGCGTCTGGCTCAGTCGCCGGAGGTCTTCAGGGGAGTGCACGTCGTCCAAGAGCATCGGGTGCGAGGTTACGCCGCGCCCGGCTCAACCAATGACCCGTCGCCGAGACCTCCGCTGTATCTCCGCAACCCGACCTGCGACGGTCGTCAGTGATCGCGGATGGTCACGTAATCGGCGAGGTCGATAAGAGCGGACGTTGCCGACTCCAGCAGTCCTGCGGCACCGATCGCAACGACCGCTTCGTTGCGGAGACGCCGGATTTCTGACTCGATGACGGAGGCAGCACCCGTCTCGACCAACACCGTTTGGAGCGCCGCGATATCGGCGTCTGCCAGGTCTGAGGCACCGATCCGGGCGAGTATCCCCGCTTGGCTCGGGGTGGCGACGGCCAGTGCACGTGCAACGAGCGCCGTTGGCTTGCCTTCCCGGAGGTCATCACCCACGGGTTTGCCGGTCAGCGTCTGGTCGCCGAGTGCGCCAAGGAGATCGTCGCGGAGCTGAAAAGCTTCACCGAGCGGCAGCCCGTATGCGGAGAGCGCGGACTCGAATCCCTTGAGCTGGCCCGCCAACGCGGCACCGAGGTGCAGGGGCCGTTCAATGGTGTATTTCCCGGACTTATAGCGGCAGATGCGTCGGGCCGACTCGACGGTCGGACCGCCCCGGACTGTTCCGACGAGATCGAGGTACTGGCCGACGTTGACCTCGATACGTAGCTCGTTGAACACGCCGGCCGCCTCGGAGTTCACGCCGTTGAGCAGCATGTCGGCGTAGACGAAAGCGAGGTCACCAACGAGGATCGCGACGCCTTCACCAAACCGACGGTCTTCGCCGCGCCACGTCTGACGACGGTGCTCGCCAAGGAACTGCATATGGACCGCTTCCATGCCCCGTCGTCGAGGGGAGCCATCCATGATGTCGTCGTGTACGAGCGCAAAGGTGTGCAGCAGTTCAAGGCCGGCACCCGCATCGATGACCACGGGATCGTCGGGGTCGCCCCCCACGCCGACGTTTGCCCAGTGGCAAAACGCGGGCCGGAGTCGTTTGCCGCCTGCGAGGACGAGTTGGCGCAGTGACATCAGCGGCGCGGCGAGCTGCGGGTCGACAGCAGTCCAGCGCTCAACCTCTGTAGCGAGGAGGGCTTCGATGCGGGCGTCTACCTTGCGGCCGATGCCCACGATGTCGGCCGGCAGGGTCACGGTTGGGGCGGCGAGGTTCGAGGACACGGGTTGGGGGGGTGTGATCCGGTGCGCCGGTCGGCAGGAAGGACAACCGTCCGAGGGTACCAGCGCTCTCGGTGAGTTCCGTCGCCGGAGAACGCCGTCCACCCAAGCGCTCGTTACAGCCGCCGCCTGACCAGGACGCGGTCGACGGGCGCTGCGTGGTCGAGGAGGCGTCCGAGTGCCCAACCAATCGCGAAGACGGCGAGCCCGCCAACGGCATCGAGGACGTAGTGATTCCCCGTGACGACGATGGTGAACAGTGTGGTGATCGGGTAGACGACGAGGAACAATCGGACCAATCGTCGTTCCGACCAATGCCACAACGTGTAAGCACACCAGCTGGCCCAGCCGATGTGGAGGCTTGGCATGGCGGCGTACTGGTTGGAGACCTTTGCCATCGTGCCGGAGTCGAAGGACCATGGCCCGCCGAACACCTTGAGGGTGTCGACGAATCCGTACGACGTTGGGAGCATGCGAGGTGGCATGAGCGGGAAGAACGCAAAGCCGATCAACGCTGCGCCCGTCATCACGGCAAGGGCGTTGCGGACGCTGCGGTACCGGTCGGGTCGGACCTTGAAACACCAGCCGAGAGCGACGATCGTGACGACGAAATGGGCAGTGCCGTAGTACGTGTTCAACGCCTGGAGGAGGCCATGGTGGTCGAGGAAGGCGTGTTGGAATCGCTGCTCTTTCGCCATGCCGGTCAACCGCTCCCAGCGGAGAACCCTCAGTGCGTTGGTGAACGCTTGCGTGTGCGTGTTACGTGCGGAGCCCTGGGTGTTCCGTACCATCGAGTAGAGGAAGTAGAAGGCCAGGATGTACACGGCCTCGGACCACACATGGAGCTTGCCCCGTGCGCCGGTCCACGCAATTGCGCGAAACCGGTCGGGTCTGGGGACGGCCCCCTCGTCGTCGACCGGCATCACCGCGCCAGGTTAGGGCCCGGAAGGTAACTGCTCGCGCGCCCGGATTTCCAAATCCGTTATGCGCACAGCGCTATCGAACGAATGGGCGCGCAAGTTGTTTCCTTGCGGGTCCTTAGAGGGTCCGTCGACCGGCCGTCGGCTCGCCTTGTGACCGACCGGGGGTCTCGATGGCACCTGGGAAGCCCTGTTGCCGCCAGGCTTCGTAGACGGCGACCGCGACGGAATTCGACAGGTTGATGCTGCGATTGGACGGAAACATGGGTAACCGCACGGTTCGTTCCGCTCCGAACCAGTCGAGGACGCCTTCCGCTAGACCGACGGATTCGCAGCCAAACACGAGGGCGTCACCCGGTTCGTAGCGGACTTCATCGTGGCGGTGGGTGCCTCGTGACGTGAAGGCGAAGCTACGTCGGCCGTCGAGCCATTGCTGTGTCTCGGACCACGACGGGTGGACGTTGATATCGACGTACTCGTGATAGTCGAGCCCGGCTCGTCGGAGTTGCGCGTCGTCGAGGCGAAATCCGAGGGGCTCCACGAGATGGAGGGTTGTGCCCGTGTTCGCGCAGAGGCGGATCACATTTCCGGTGTTGGGCGGTATTTCCGGGTGGACGAGGACGATGTGCATGGCTGTTTGGGGCCTCGGTGGTGAGAATTGGGTGGGTGGCCCGAACGGGTTGAGGAATGGCGTCAAGATGTCGATAGTTGTCAGACCCGCCTCACCTTCTCACCTCGCACGGCCTTCTCACCGCGCACACCTGTGCGAACCGCCCGACGGCCGTTACGGAATTTGGAAAACCCACATGATCGATACCGACATCCTGCAACGGACGCTGGGCCTTGCGCTGCGTTCCGGCGGTGACTTCGCCGAAGTGTTCGTCGAAGACCGCATGAATTCGTCCGCCACGCTCGACGATGGGCGCGTCGAGGAACTCACCAGCGGACGCGAGCGCGGGGCTGGCATCCGGGTCATCCGGGGTGACACGACCGGTTTCGCGCACACCGCGGACCTGAGCGAGGCGGGGCTTGCGGCCGCTGCCGCGGCTGCTTCGGCGGCGTCGCGAGATGGCGATGGGGGCGTCCGCACGGTGTCGTTGGTACGTCGGGACGTCGCTCGCCCTCACATCGTGGTGCAGTCGCCGATCGACATCCCGAAGACCCGCAAGGTCGAACTGCTGCTTCGTGGCGACGCTGCGGCTCGGGCGGCGGGTGGCGCGATACGTCAGGTCACGGTGAGCTACGGCGACTCCAGGCGTCGCATCCTGGTTGCCAATTCTGATGGTCTGCTGGCGGGTGACGAGATCATTCGAACCGCGCTCGTCGTTCAGGCGGTTGCGCTCGGAGACACGGGCATGCAGACCGGGTTCGAGACGGCCCGCAAGACGATTGGGTGGGAGCTGTTCGAGGAGACCGACGTGGAGGAGGTCGCTACGGCGGCAGCCTCGCGAGCGCTACGGAAGCTCGCCGCCCGTCCGGCACCGTCCGGCACGTTCACGATCGTGCTGAACAAGGGTGCCGGCGGCACGATGTTCCACGAGGCGTGCGGACACGGCCTGGAGGTCGATCTGGTGTCGAAGGACACGAGCGTGTTCCGCGACAAGGTCGGCCAGCGCGTCGCTGCTGCTGGCGTGACGATCGTCGACGACGGTTCGTACGCGCGGGAATGGGGCACGAGCGCGATCGACGACGAGGGCAACCCGACACGTCGCAACGTCCTCATCGAAGACGGCATACTCACCGACTACATGTGGGACCTCCGCCACGCGAAGAAGCAGGGCCACGCCTTCTCGGGCAACGGCCGCAGGCAGAGCTACCAGCACCTGCCGATCGTGCGGATGACGAACACGTACCTGCTCGCTGGTCAGGAGGATCCGGCGGGGATTGTGTCCTCGACCGAGTCCGGTGTCTATTGCGCCAAGCTCGGCGGCGGTCAGGTCGACACGGCCACGGGTGACTTCGTGTTCGGCATGGTGGAGGCGTACCTCATCGAGAATGGCGAGATCACCGAGCCGCTGCGCGATGCGAACCTGATCGGCAACGGGCCGAAGGTGCTCATGAACATCGACGCGATCGGCAACGACTTCGCGACCGGTACCGGCACGTGTGGCAAGGACGGTCAGGGTGTGCCGGTTTCGGACGGCAATCCGACGTTGCGGGTGCAAGGTGTCACGGTCGGAGGGACGGCCGGATGAGCTCGGTAGATCTTGCGGCCATCGCCGATCGGGTCGTGTCCTGGGCGGGCGGCTCAGAGCAGGTCGAGGCCTACGTCGCGCATGCCCGCGACACCGATGTCGAGGTGTACCAGGGCGACATTGAAACTTTGTCGTCGGCGGAAACGTCGGGGGTCGGTATCCGTGTGGTTGTCCCTTCGGCCGACGGGGCGCGGCAGGGGTTCGCGTTCTGCGGCACCTTCGACGACGAGTCGCTGTGGGCGGTCCTGGACGAGGCGCGGGACAACGCAGGGTTCGCGACCCCGGACCCGTTCGTAGGGTTGGCGTCGCCTGACGGGGTTGTCGCTGCTTCGTTGGACTTGTGGCGGGACTCGTTGGCCGCATTTCCGACCGAGCGCAAGGTCGAGATGGCGATGGAGCTTGAGCGGGCTGTGCGGGCTGGAGATTCGCGCATCCGTTCGTTGCGCAGCGCGTCGTACGGCGACGGGATGTTGGAGGTCGCGATCGCCTCGACGGCTGGCGTCCGCTCGTCGTACCGGCGCTCGGCCTGCTCGCTGGTGGCGCATGCGATCGCGGGTGACGGCGGCGAGACGCAGACGGGTTTCGGGTACTCGGTGGGGCGTGACCCGTCGGAGCTGGATTTGGAGAAGGCAGCGTCGATGGCGGTCACGCGGGCGACGCGGATGTTGGGTGCTGTGAAGCCGGCCTCTCGCCGATGCGCGGTGATCTTCGATCCGTACGTCACTTCAACGTTGTTGAGCATCCTCGGTGGGACGCTCAACGGCGAGTCGGTGCTGAAGGGTCGGTCGTTGTTCGCCGACCGGGTAGGCCAGAAGGTGGCGGTCGACTCGTTGACGCTGACCGATGATCCGGTGAATCCGCTCGCGTACGGGGCGTCGCCGTTCGACGCGGAGGGACTAGCCACGCGGCGTCTGTCGTTGATCGATGGCGGAGTGCTCCAAGGTTTTGTGCACAACAGCGTTTCGGCGCGTCGAGCAGGGGGCGGTGCAACCTCGACCGGGTCGGCGGTTCGTGGCGGGTTCAAGGGGACGCCCGGGGTGGGGTGCCGGGCGCTGTCCGTGGTGCCCGGTTCGTTGTCGGCCGCTTCGATCTGTTCGTCGGTCGGCGACGCGGTGCTCGTGCAGTCGATCAGCGGTGTGCATTCGGGTGTGAATACCGTGAGCGGTGATTTCTCCGTCGGCGCGGAAGGTCTGGTCGTTCGTGGGGGAGTGATCTCGGAGCCGGTGAAGGAGTTCACGATCGCTTCGACCATTCAGCGGATGCTGATGGAGATTCTCGCCATCGGTTCGGACATCGAATGGCTGCCGGGCGGAAGTGCCGGTGTGACGCTGGCCGTCGACGGTATTGCGCTGTCGGGGTCCTGAGGGCCGTGTCTGGTTCTTCGCCGGCGAAGCGTGAGGGTCGGCGACTGGCTCGGGCCGGTCGGGCGGGGATGTCTCCGGCTGCTCGTACCGCAGCGTCGTCAGTAATATGCGCGCAGATTATTTCATCTGCGCGCTTTGCATCTGCGTCGTTTGTCGCGGTGTACTGCGCCGTGGAGGTTGAGGTGTCGGTCTCGGCCATCGCTGAGGCAGCGTTCTCGTGTGGCAAGCGGGTCGCCGTGCCTTTGATTGTCGGCGACGGCCGGATGGAGTTCTGCGAGGTGTCGGACTTCTCGGGGCTGTTGCCGGACGCGTTCGGGATCCTGTCGCCGGTCCCCGGCTCTCCGGTCCTGCCGGTCGGTTCGATCGATCTCATCGTGGTCCCGTTGGTCGCTTTCGATCTAGCTGGCAACCGCCTCGGGGGCGGGAAGGGCTACTACGACCGTGTGCTGGCCCGCGAGCCCGGCTTCCGGGTCGGCGTCGCATTCGACGCGCAATGTGTCTCGTCGTTCGAGCCCGACCCCTGGGACGTCCGGTTGCCCGTGGTGGTCACCGAGTCGGGCGTCCGTGTCGGACAGCTGGAGTAGCGCTGCCCGAGGGTCGAGCGCGTCCCCCGCTTTTGTGTCACTTCCGATCGTCGCCGAAGCGCGGGCCATCCCGCCCATAAAGGTGGCGTTCATCCGGTGTCGGCCCAGTCGATGGGTTCGTCGGGTACAAGTTGCCATCGTGTCCCATGTCGGACGAGCCGAAGCCGGTTGACGTGAATGTAGGTGTGGTGGGGCGTGCAGACGAGGGCGAGGTCGATGACGTTCGTGAGACCGCCGTGCTGGTCTTCAACGACGTGGTGGACCACGCATCCGTGGTGGGGAACGTCGCAGCCGTCGATCACGCACGTGCCACCGTCACGGGCGATCAGCGCAAGGCGTTGGATCGAGGTCGCGAATCGTCGAGACCTTCCAAAGTTCAGGATCTCGCCGGTCATTGACCGAACCGCCGCGTAGAGGTTGGCTCGTTCCGCTAGCAACGCGGCGTCGATCAACGGGACCGGCCCTGACCCCGGCCCGCTACCAGCAATGTCTGCTTGGAGTGTTTCCTCGTTCACGACGATCACGACCGACGGTTTCGACGACACGATCCCGGTCTCGCCGCGAACCAAGGAGAGAAACGCGTCGGCGAGGCGTTGATGCAGCGGTGGCGCATCGTGTCCGCCGAGGGTCTCGGCACGTTCCGGGTGTGCGGCCCGCCACGCAGCGTCGGCGATTTGTTGCAACCTGCCGCGGATCTCAGCGCCTTCCGTTGGGGTGAACACGCCCCGGATTCCGAAACAGCCGAGTTCCGCGTTGAAGTATTTGATCGAACGGGCGCGTTGTTGACGTTCACGGACTCCGGCCTCGTCGCGGTCAAGTAGGAACTGTTTCACCGTGTCTTCGAAATCTTCCGGTGATTGCGAGGCGGCGAGCGGCAGCAGTTCTGCGGCGTCGGGAACGTCAGCGACCGGTCCGAGCGCTCGGAGGTGTTCGGCAGAAACGTCGCCAGATTCCAAAGCGGCACGGGCACCGGGCACCTTCGCCACAACGTCTGCAACCTTTGCCTGGTCACGGCCCGCTCGGGCGGATGATCCGGTCGCGCGAGCAACAGTCGCCCCGGTGTCGCGTCCCTTCGTTCCGAGCCCTGCAATAAGCACCGCCGACGCAGCATCCACGCGGCGACGAATACGTTCGAGTTCGCGAAGTCCTCCGGTGATTTCCGGACGCGTCCAACCGTCGGGTGCCACGACCGGCACCTCAACATTCGCCCACACGGCTCGTCCTCGCATGACGACATGATAACACAGAACAATCCTTCTGCCGAACACTTGTTCGTATTGCCTTCAGATTGCCTCGACCAGGCCCTTGGAACCAGCGTCCACGTCCCTGAAACTGTGCAGCACGCTACCGAAAGCTGTCACTGACGCCAGCAGTTCGACTTGGTCCGATTCGAAGCGTCAACCGGGGAAGGCTGCGCTGTCGAACGGATGGCTGTCGCCGTAATAGTTCTCGTGCCATGTCCACCAGTTGCCCGACAGCTGTCGGAACTTGAACACATCGTCGTCAGCGAACTCCCTACCCCACGCATATCCGTCCGCTCCACCCGGTAACCCGGCTCGAGTACCGGCGAGCTCGAAGATCACGCCGCCTTGGTGTCGAACAGCTCGGCGTACTGGGTAAGGACCGATCCACGTCGGCATTGGTCCTTGCTGCGCAATCGAGAGCCGTATATCGCGCTCCATTGAACCGCGAGTCAGCCGAAAGCTGACTTGCTCAGGCAGGTTTGTGCGTACGAGCAGAAAGGCAAGGCCGCCCGCCGCGACCACGATGAGCAGAGGAGTAAGCCTCCCTGATCGGACGGCACGTGATGCACCGAAAGCACCGAGCGCCGCGTAGCCGGGAAGCACAACGGCGACGACGACAAACGCGAAAGTTCCGGGGACGCTGAACGCCACCAACACCGAGCCGAGCCAAGCTGCCGACGCCAACGTCACCGACGACCAATACCGTCGGCCCGGCGGCTCGGGGCGGTTAACAGCAACCGCACTTGTTGGCGTCATGGGCACACTTTCGCACTTTGGCGACGGCACGTTCCGACTCGCAGTTCTGCGAGGGCGAACATTCATTCGGCCACGTGTCCGCAACCGCAAACCATCGGTGCTGCCGCGAAGTGTCACACTCTCAAAACGGCCGACCGTTCGGTTGGCCGGAACCCCAAACAAAGGGACGGAACAGTGCTTGCGGAACTTGCAGCGGCTGTGAGGGCGCGCCGGGTCAGCCCGGTCGAGCTGGTCGAGGAGGCGTTGCGCCGCATCGAACGTGACGATCCGGCGTTGAACGCAGTGGTGCGATTACGCGCAGAAGAGGCACTCGTCGAGGCCCGAGCGCACAGCGGTGAAGGACCGCTCGCCGGGCTGCCGTTGCTGGTAAAGGACATGGCGCGCTGCGCTGGGATGCCGACCACGTTCGGCAGCACGATGTTCGCCGACGCTGCACCCGATACCGCAAGCGACATCGTGGTGGACCGTCTGCGCGCAGCCGGAGCGATCGTGATCGGCAAGACCAATACGCCGCCGTTCGGATGCGCTGCCGTCACCACGAATCGGCTGTTCGGCCCAACCGGCAACCCGTGGAATCCGGACCGATCTCCGGGCGGCTCCAGCGGCGGATCGGCCGCCGCGCTGGCGTCGGGCATGGTGCCGCTGGCGACCACCAGCGATGGCGGTGGCTCGACTCGAATCCCGGCGTCGGCGTGCGGTCTGGTCGGGTACAAGCCCTCAATGGGCGCGATCGGACGCAACTTCACGCCGCGGTGGCTGAACTACTCCACGATGGGCGTCGCAGGGCATTCGGTCGCGGACGTTGCACTGCACGCGTCGATCGTGATCGGAGCTGCTCCGGGCGACGTGATCAGCCTCCCGACCGGCTCGGTCTCGGCCGAGCCCGTGCGCCCGTCGCGTGTTGTCGCCGTGAGGTCGTTCCGGGGTGACGTCGACGAGGTGATCGAGAACGCGTTCACCGCGTTGTGCGACCGCCTCGGAACCGACGCGGGACTGCCGGTCGAATGGGTCGACTCGCCGTTTCCCGTCGATGGCATTGTCAGCTGGTTCATCTCCTCGAGCGCCGAGCTGGCGCAGTCGCTGTCGACGTTCGAGGATCGGTGGTCGGAGTTCGAGGACGTGTTGCGCGAACAGCTGGAGTTCGGCAAACGGGTGAGCGCAGCGGACTACATCGCCGCACAACGTCAGCGCTACGAACAGGCGGCCCGCGTCGATGCACTACTCACGCCAGGAACGGTGCTGGTGGTTCCGACGCTGAACGCGTCGTCGTGGCCGAAGGATGGACCGATGTCGACCAAGGCTGGATCAACGTCGAATCCGTCCGTAGCGACGAACACGGCCGACCTGAACTTCACGGGGCACCCGGGGGTCAGCGTCCCGTTGGGCATCGACGCGAGCGGCGTCCCGTTTGGCGTCCAGGTGGTCGGTCCGCGCTTCCAGGACGGCCTCGCGATGGGGCTCGCCGCGGTGATCGAAGAGATCCAACCGTGGCCGCTGCTGCCGCCAGGTTATGAAACGTTCGGGTCGACGTTCGTGGGCAGAACCTGAATCCATCTTCCTGAATGTCACGTTGACGAGCGGCTCTCCGCCAATGATGGTGTCGCACCAGCGGACGTAGCCGATGCACATCGTAAAGAACCCACCGGTGGTGAGCAAGGCCAAGAAGTCGGTCATCGACGTACTCCCGATCGAATCCCGGAGAGGTGTCCCCGGCGAACGGCGCAACCTTCATGCGCTCGCGTCGGGTAGGTCGTCTGGTGTGGTTCTTGCGGGGCAGACGAAGGTCCGTCGGAGTTCCCTTTCGTTCAGCGGTAGACGTCGGCTCGATGAGCGAGTATCGATCGAGGGCGACGCCGGACTCGCTTCGAGCGTCAGTGATGTCGGTCGCGGTGTCGGGGAGCGAGCGCCAGAACACCGTGTCCTCGATTGCTTCCCACTCGTCGGCCGAGATGATGACGGCCACCGGTCGACCGTTCCGGGTAATCAAGACGTGCGCTCCGGACGTCTCGACCTCGGCGATGAGCGCACTCAGTTGTTGGCGGGCCTGGGCCACGCTGACGGACTTCATGCACAGAACGGTAGCTACATCAATCCCCGTCACGTCTCAAGAGGTGGTTCGAGAAGACGATCGGGGTGTTGGGATCGACGTACGGATCGATCACCGCTTCAGGATGTTTCGCACTGCCTCATCGGCGGACATGGATCCTGATCCCACCGCCCTCACGAGGTCGCTTGCGGCAACATCGATCTGCTGGCCTTCGAGACCGATTGAGCCGACGGCGTCGTTGAGGGCGCGTCGGCGTCGGGGCGGAATCGTCGGTAGGTGTCGATGAGGTGGCAATCCTCGATGGTCACGTCACCGTGCTCGTCTGGGCGCAGGCCCTCGCGTGCGATGCGCCACGGCAGGTCGCGGTGCGTGAGGCTGCTGAGTTCTTCACCGCTCAGATGACCGTAGCGGGCCACGACGCCACGAATGTGGGCGGTCTCCTCGTCCGAGAGGTGTTTGGCGTCCCCGAACGACACCCCTTTCAGGTCGTGACTTGTGCTTGGCGTAGACCTCGTCGACGACCGGACCGTCGACCCAGGCTTTGATCTCTCCAGAAAAGAGTGGGTCAGCATGGTCGACGAGCCACCACGCGTAGGAGTAGTACACGAGCTTCTGGAGCTGCATCGCGGTAAGCGTTTCGTCGGTTTCAACGACGCATGCGGCGACATCGAGTGCGGTTGCCATCGATTCGTCCTCCTTTGCACATTCTACGGGGGACCTATGACAATTTTGGGGGTCACACCCGACGCGGGCCGCCCGGCTACGTTCAACAAATTATGCAGTTCGGGCGTCGGCTTCAGTGGCCCAGCGTTGCGCCGCCGCCATCCAGCCGGGTGGGTTTGACCTGGTCGTCCGGCCGAGGACAAGCACGACTGGCTTGTCGTCGAATGTGGCGACGAGAGTGAGCGTTCCGCCGAGTGCCTCAACCGTTGAACGGAGACGGCGAACGGTCATGTCATCGGCACGCTCGGTCTTTGAGATGGCCGATTGGTTCATGGCGAGTGCTTCGGCGAGGTCTCCTTGAGTGACGGTCGAAACGAGCCGTCGAAGTTCGGTCAGGTTGTAGGACCGCACTTCGGCGTTCAATTCAGCTCGCGCCTGCGCGACACGCGCTTCGCGTTCGGGCGTCTGAGTGACGCTGGCCTTGATGTCTGCCCACTTTCGGGTTCCCATATCAGTCACCTTGCTTTGTTTCGATGAGGTAGTCGGCGTAGAGGCGCTCTGCCTCCGGGATTGCGGTTTTGTACCAGCTACTCCACCCGCTGTTGGTAGCTTTGTTCCCGCCGAGTAGGAGGATCGCAGTGCGAGCTGGGTCGAAGACGAAGAGGACCCGAAGCGCATGTTGAGCGCTCGAAGACGGACGCAGCTCTTTCAGGTTATGGATCGTCGACCGGTGGATTCGGTCCACGAGTGGTCGGCCGAGTTCGGGGCCTTCCTCCGCGAGGGTATCGATGGCGGCGTCGACGCGGTCGCGGGATGATTCGGGGAGCGTCTGGTAGAAGGCGGCGAACTCATCGGTGCCTTCCACTTCCCATGCCATCCCGAAACAGTATCTACGGAGACTATTCCTGTCAAGTACTATTAGGTCGGAACTGCCAACGTTATTTGGCCGTCGCCCCCGACGCGGGCCGCCCCGGCTAGGTTCAGCAGTTCGGTCGGGCCCCGGGAAGATCCCGAGTCGCCGACCCACCGGACGGGTATGGATCAGGCCACGCACAACAAGATCGTCTCGTTCGTCTGGGGCATCGCCGACGACGTACTGCGGGACCTCTTCAAGCGAGGCAAGTATCCCGACGTGATCCTGCCGATGTGCGTGATCCGCCGCATGGACGCGGTGCTGGAGCCGACCAAGCAACGGGTGCTCGACACCAAGACGATGCTCGACGGTGCGGGCATCACGGAACAGCGCGCTGCGCTTGCAAATGCTGCCGGACAGGCGTTCTACAACACCTCGAGGTTCACCCTTCGCGATCTCAAGAGCCGCGCCACCCAACAGCAACTCCTCGCCGACTTCGAGGACTACCTGAATGGCTTCTCGCCGAACGTCCAGGAGATTCTGGAGAACTTCAAGTTCCGAAACCAGCTCTCGACGCTCTCGAAGAGCGATGCGCTCGGGACGCTCGTCAACAAGTTTCTCGACCCGTCGATCGACCTCTCGCCGAAGACGGCCGACAACCCCGGCGGCATCGACAACCACTCGATGGGCACAGTCTTCGAGGAGTTGGTCCGCAAGTTCAACGAGGACAACAACGAGGAGGCAGGGGAGCACTGGACGCCGCGCGACGCAGTGCGCCTCATGGCGAACCTCGTATTCCTCCCGGTCGAGGACACCCTCCAGGCGGGGTCGTACCTGCTGTATGACTGCGCGTGCGGCACGGGTGGGATGCTCACGGTGGCGGAGGAGACGCTCAACGAGATCGCTGCCAGGAAGGACATGCAGATCCAGAGCATCCTGTTCGGCCAGGAGATCAACCCCGAGACCTTTGCCGTGTGCAAGGCCGACATGCTCCTGAAGGGCGAGGGTGAGAACGCGGAGAACATCATCGGCGGTGCGGAGTGGTCGACGCTTTCCCACGATGCCTTCCCGGCCCGCGAGTTCGACTTCATGATCGCCAACCCGCCCTACGGGAAGAGCTGGAAGAAAGACCTTGAGGCGATGGGCGGCAAGGACGGCATGCGTGATCCGCGGTTCCGGGTCATGCACCGCGGCGAGGAACTCTCACTCGTCACCCGGTCAAGCGACGGCCAGATGCTGTTCCTCGCCAACATGGCGTCGAAGATGAACACGAAGTCGCGGCCCGGTTCGCGCATCGCAGAGGTGCACAACGGCTCGTCGCTCTTCACCGGCGACGCCGGCCAGGGCGAGAGCAACATCCGGCGTTGGCTGATCGAGAACGATTGGCTGGAAGCGATCGTCGCTCTGCCGCTGAACCTGTTCTACAACACCGGCATTGCGACCTATGTATGGGTGCTTACGAATCGCAAACCGGCGCATCGCGTTGGCAAGGTGCAGCTGATCGACGCGACGCAGTGGTTCAAGCCGCTGCGCAAGAACCTCGGCAAGAAGAACTGCGAACTCGCGCCCGACGACATCGAACGAATCACCAAGTCGTTCCTCGCCTTCGAGGACACGCCGGAGTCGAAGATCTTCGCGAACGAAGCGTTCGGGTACTGGAAGGTGACGGTCGAGCGCCCACTTCGTCTCCACAGCCAGATCACGCCGGCCGCCATTGCGTCGCTGCGGTTCGCGTCGGGCGACGCGGACATCCGCTCGGTGCTCTACGACGAGTTCGGCGAAGATCTGTATACGGACTATTCCTCGGTGGCCGCGCGTGTTGCGGTTCGGTTGGGGGAGTGGAGCGACGACTCGGACGGTGCGTCGGAAGACGATGACGCGCCGGCGCGCAGAGGTCTGCCGGAGAAGAAGGTCCGCAAGCTCACCGACGCGAAGACGTGGGAGCGCGACGGACGCTTGGTGGAAGCAGTTCTGCCTCTGCGAGGTGCCGTTGGCGACGCCGTGGTGACGGATCACAACGAGTTCCGACTTCTCGTGGACGCTGCTCTCCGGGCCTCGGATCTGCGTCTCGGTGCGGCGGACTTGAAGGTGCTCTACAAGGCCTTGACGTGGCGGGAGGAGTCCGCGCCGCCGGTGATCTCGAAGGTGCACAAGTCGGGACGCGTTGCTGCGGATCCGTTGCGGGGCTTGTTCGCCGTTGTTCTGGATGGCAAGTCGGCGGTCGTCGAGTACGAGTCCGATTCGGAACTGCGTGACACCGAACAGGTGCCGTTGCTGGGGGACGGTGGCATCGAGGCGTTCATCCGTCGCGAGGTGCTGCCGTACACGCCGGACGCCTGGATCAAGGACGATGCCACCAAGGTCGGCTACGAGATCAGCTTCACCCGCCACTTCTACAAGCCGAAGCCGTTGCGGACGCTGGAGGAGATCCGCGCGGACATCTTGGCGATCGAGCGCGAGACCGAGGGCCTGCTCGATGAGTTGCTGAAGGGGGCGTGAGGTGGTTGGGTGTTGGTTGACCGGGCGGCTGCCATTTCGGTCCGCGGCGCGGACCGAATTGAGGGATGCTGCGCGTGATTGGCCAATTCGGGCCGCACTGCGGCCCGAATCGAGGGACGCGGGGTGTTGTGGGTCAATCAGCGCCGCAGCGCGGCGCGAATTCGACTCAGGGGTGCTGTGATGTTCGCGGACCTCAAGCCGTACCCGCAGTACGACGGACCTCCGTCGCCATATGGCGGGCCGACCCCTTCGGGTTGGTCTGTCGACCGCCTTCGCTCGATTGTCGAAATGCGGGTCAGCAACGTCGACAAATTGACGAACAAGAACGAACTCCCGGTGCGGCTCTGCAACTACACCGATGTCTACAAGCACGAGCGAATCCGCGAACAGCTTCGATTCATGAATGCTTCGGCGTCGAAAGAAGAGGTTCAGCGATTTCGCTTGCGGCGAAACGACATTGTCATCACGAAGGATTCGGAGTCGTGGACTGACATCGGCGTCCCGGCACTTGTCGAGTACGAAGCCCCTGACTTGGTCTGCGGATACCACCTTGCCGTCCTCCGGTCAGGCAAGCGCATGGTCGGACCGTACCTACTTCGGGCACTTCAGACCGACACGATCGCTGCTCAGCTATATGTCGAGGCAAACGGGGTCACGCGCTACGGGCTCTCGCAAGGAGCGATCAAGGGAATCTCGATCCCCGTTCCTCCTCTTGAGGAGCAGGACGCGATTGTGCGGTTCTTGGACTATGCGAATGGGCGGTTGGAGCGGGTGATCCGGGGGAAGCGGAAGGTGATTGCTCTGCTCACGGAGCAGAAGCAGGCCATCATCCAGCGTGCCGTCACCCGTGGCATCGACCCGTCCGTCCCGCTCAAGCCCTCCGGCATCCCGTGGCTAGGCGACATCCCCGCACACTGGGAAGTCGTGCGAACGAAAAACGTTTTCAGACTGCGGACCGAGAAATCCGGGTTCGACCATGGCATGGAACTTCTCTCGATATATACGCATATCGGTGTCCGGCCCCGAAAGGATTTGGCCCCCAAAGGGAACAAAGCGTCGACAACCGACAACTATTGGGTCGTGGAAAAGGGTGACCTAATCGTAAACAAGCTCTTGGCCTGGATGGGGGCCATCGGAGTTTCACAATACTCGGGAGTCACTAGGAGCGTCGCGTAACTACTTAGAGTGCGTGTTTCCCCGGATTCTGTCAATACACCCACCCTTTATGCGCGGAGAGTGGCGAGTGTTGCGGTAGCTCG
>JAYSSR010000102.1:0-153765 GCA_043720395.1 Acidimicrobiia bacterium | reverse complement strand
GGCAATCGCGGTGCATTCGGGCGCACCAAATGCACCGCGAACGGACCGGATGTACCGCGACTTGCATTGGCCTCGGCTCACCCGAGCGATGAGGCGCGAGTCACCCTGCCGAACGACCAGCGATCACGAGGAACTCGGGACGCTCCACCGTGGGCGTATGGCGTCCGTAGTCGCCCGGGGTGGCGGACCACAGGTCGCGCACCGAGAGGCCCACCCGCTCGACCATGAGTCGCAGCTCCCTGGGCGTGAAGCACGTGGTCCACAGGTCAGCGTCCAACTCGACACCGTCTGCGTCGCGTACCGACGTGTGCTCGTGGTTGACGCCCGTGGCAGCGTCGAAGGTGTCACTCGATTCGAGATGCCGGAGCTGGAAGTACGCCGAGAACGCGCTCAGCGCGAGCGCTCCACCCGGACGCAACGCGCGGGCCATTCCGCCCAGCACAGCATCATCTGCGGCACCGTCCTCGGACCGCCCGACGAGCCCGAACCCGCCCTGGCACAGCGAAAGCACGGCATCGAACTCACCGTCGAACGTCAACGTGCGAGCGTCGGCCCGCACGAACCGTACGCGCGCAGACAATCCGCCCTCCCCGCCCGCAGACGCGTTCCCGAGGTCCACGAACCGCTGCGAGATGTCGACGCCCACGACCTCGAAGCCTCGCCGGGCAAGCTCCAGTGCGTGACGTCCAGGACCGCAGCCCACATCGAGCACGCGAGCGCCCGGAGACAGGGACAACGCGTCGATCAAGAAAGCAACCTCGTTCGCCGTGCCCCTCGTGAACGAGTACCGCAGATACGCCGGACCCATGTGATCGGCGAGCCGTTCGAAGAAGTGCGAATTCATCCCTTGGCCTCTGCCCAGTTGATTCCCCACGAAGCGTTCACTTCGAGTGGCACGTCGAGCGACGCCGCCTGCATCATCGTGTCGACCGTAAGCGCGCCTATGACGTCGTGCTCGTCGGGTATGACCTCCACCACGATCTCGTCGTGGACCTGCAGAATGATCCGCGACCGGAAACCACCATCGACAAGCGCCGCGTCGAGACGAACCAAGGCGACCTTGAAGATGTCGGCAGCGAGCCCCTGGATGCCAGAGTTCATCGCCTGCCGTTCGGCCGCCATGCGTCGCGAGTAGTTCGGCGATTGCAGGTCGGGAATGAGTCGACGCCGCCCGAACAGCGTCTCCGTGTACCCCTTGTTCCGAGCCTCGTTCACGGCGGCGTCCATGTAGGAGCGGACGTTCGGGAACGCCTCGAAGTACGCGTTCAGGATCTCTGCTGCCTCTTTCTGCGGCACCCCGAGCCGCTGCGCGAGGCCGAACGATTCCATCCCGTAGGCGAGGCCGTAGGACACCATCTTCGCCTTCGACCGTTGCGCGATCGTGACCTCGCCATCGGCAACGCCGAACACGCGGCGAGCGGTCTCGTTGTGAACGTCTGCGCGCGTCCGAAATGCCTCGATGAGGCCAGGGTCCTGCGCGAGGTGGGCGATCACGCGCAGCTCGATCTGGTTGTAATCAGCGATCAGCAGCTCGCACCCGTCGGCCGGGATGAACGCTCGCCGGAACTGGCGTCCCTCCTCAGAACGGATCGGGATGTTGTGCAGGTTCGGCTGATCCGATGACAGTCGACCCGTGCGGGCGACGGTCTGATTGAACGACGCATGGATGCGCCCATCGGACCCCACCTCTGCGAGGAGGCTCTCGCCGTACGTCGAACGCAGCTTCTCGTACTCGCGGTACTTGAACAGCGCGTCGATGATCGGATGATCTGCGCGCAGAGGTTCGAGTGCCTGCGCGTCGGTGGAGTAGCCGGTCTTGGTCTTCTTGCCACTCTTGAGACCGAGCTTTTCGAACAGGATGTGACGCAGCTGGGGCACGGAGTTCACCACGAACGTCTCGCCGGCGTGCTGTTGCACCTCCGCCTCCCAGCGGTGCGCCTCGGCGGTCAGCGACTGCGCCAACTCCTTGAGGTACACGGTGTCGACGCGCACCCCGAGCGCCTCCATGCGCGCAAGCACAGCGATGAGCGGACGCTCGATGTCGTCGTAGAGCTGCTGCAGTCCGCGTGCCCGCATCGCACCGAGCATGGGCTCGACGAGGCGCGCGACCGCTGCGGCGCGTCGAGCGACCGAGTCGGCGAGTTCGTCAGAAGCAGTACCGCCGAAGTCGAGCTGACCGTCAGGAGCGGCATCGTCTGCGCGCAGGTCGATCTCCGCGTACTGACGCGCAAGTTCGTCGAGCGCATACACGTTCTCCGCAGGGTCGAGCAGGTAACCGCCGACCGCGGTGTCGAGGCCGAGCGCGCCGAGGTGATCGAGTCCGAGACCCATATCGTGCAACGATCGCAGCAGCTCCTTGATCTTGTGTCCGTGCACCCACACCAGGTCGCTCGCCAGCGCTGCGGCGAGCCGGTCGAGCACCTCGGCGACGATCGCCACCGGCACGTACTGCGCCTCACTCTCCGTTGCGACGCCGAGCCCAACGAGCGCGCTGCGACCCTCCGCACCGGCCCACGTGCCAACGAGCGCGAGGTGCCCTTGCGAAGGCAGGACCAGATCCGCGGCCGACCCGACCACACGCACGACAGCGTCGAGTCGCGGCAATTCCGCTTGCGTGGACGCCGTGCCCCCTATTCCCTCGATCCCCCAAATCGACGCGAAGGCATCAAGCACCCGGTCGCTGAGCGCCCGGAACTCCAGTGCCTTGAACAGCTCCCGAGCCTCGGCCAGTTTGACCTGCGGGGCACGGATCACGTCGACCGAAACGTCCGGGACGTCGCGTACGAGTGGCGTGGCCCACGCGTTCTGGCGCACCACCGCCTCGGCTGCGATGAGGTTCTCCCGCAGCTTCGGCGTGGCCTTTGCGACGCCTGCGGAGAAGACGCCGTCGAGATCGCCGTAGTCGTTCACGAGCTTCGCAGCGGTCTTCTCCCCCACCCCCGGGACGCCCGGCAGATTGTCGGACGGGTCGCCGCGCAGGGCCGCGTAGATGGGGTACTTCGTCGGATGCACTCCTGTCCGCTCGACGATGCCCGCCTCGTCGTAGAGCGAGTAGTCACTCACCCCACGCTTGTTATAGAGCACGCGGATCGACCCGGCCGAACCATCCGCGGGAGCGTCCTCGACGAGCTGGTAGCTGTCACGGTCACCCGTCACGATGATCACGTGATCACCCGCCGCACGGGCCTGCGTGGCCAACGTCGCCAGGACATCGTCGGCCTCGTATCCGCTCACTTCGACGCACGGCAGATCGAGCACCTGGACGACCTGGCGAACGAGCCCCATCTGCTGGCGGAGGATGTCGGGTGTCTCTGCGCGGCCGGCCTTGTAGTCCTTGATCACCTCATGTCGGAACGTCGGCTCGGGGCGGTCGAAGGTGACGCACATCAGGTCAGGCTTCTGCTCGTTCAGCAGGTACTGCACCATCGAGGTAAACCCGAACACGGCGTTCGTGACCTGCCCGGACGCGGTGGCCATGTCGGAAGGCAGCGCGAAGAAGGCCCGGTAGGTCAGGGAGTTGCCGTCGAGCAGCAGGATCGTTCGGGCCATGGCCACGAATGTAGGCGGGAGCAGCCCGCGCCGCGACCGCGCAGTCAACTGCCCGGGACGAGTGCGGCTACAGCGCCACATTGACGTCACGGAGACACGCTGTATGGACAATGTGGCGCTGTGCCCGCACTCGTCGGCCGAGACCACCAGGATTAGGCCTCAGGCCTTGAGGATCGCCTCGGCGACGGCCTTCATCGTGGTGCGACCGTCCATGGCACGGCGCTGGATCGACTCGAAGGCGTCCTGCTCCGACAACCCATCGGCGACTAGGCGTGCCTTGGCCCGGTCGAGCAGCTTGCGAGTCTCCAGACGGTCCTCCAGGCCAGCGACCTCAAGACGCAACGTCAGACGCTCGCGATGCCGCGCATTTGCGACCTCGATGGCCGCGATCAGCTCGGGCTTCTGGAACGGCTTCACGAGATATGCGAGGACGCCCGCAGCGGTAGCGGTCGTGATCAGCTCCCGCTGGCTGAACGCGGTCAGGATCACCACGGCGCAGAGGCCTTCCTCCACGACCTGTGCCGCCACAGCGAGACCGTCGATGCCGGGCATCTTCACGTCGAGAAGGGCAACATCGGGACGCTGCGCACGAATCACCGTGAGTGCCTCGTCGCCGCGCCCCGCTTCTCCGACAACGTCGTAGCCCTCCTCGCCCAACACCTCAACGAGATCCAGCCGGATGATCGCCTCGTCCTCGGCAACCACGATCCGCAGCGGTTCCGTCACGCGTTCGCACTCAGCTTGTCGAGCAACTCATCCTGACGCCGCTCCATGTCCGCGATCCGACCGGTGAGATCCGTACGTGCACGTTGCATCGCGTCGACGTGACGCTGCCCCATCGTGGAATCCGAACTCGCCTGGGGCGTCTCCGACACGAGCGATCGAATCCGCAAGTCGTCGGCCTCATCGCTCACAAACGCGAGTTGCTCGTCGAGAACCGTGAGCTCCACACGCGCTGTTCGTAAGCGCGCAGAAAGATCACTCAACCGCCGCTCTACCAGCCAACCCATCACGGCATGAGTGTACGAGTGTCGAGTCCACGTGCTCGCTCATGCCCAATCGGCAGGAAATCGAAGGCATCTTCCGCGACCGACTCCGGGCGTGCGCCGCCGCGTGCGACCCCCTTTCGCCCACACTACGCGCGCAAAACAGGTGGGTGATCGCGGCCAACTTTGTTCGCTCTGCGCGTTGAGTGTGGTGAGCGCAACCTCGACGTTTCTGCCTATCTGCCGGTCCCAATTTGGAGCTTCAGTCGGCGATAGGCCTTACGAATTATTGGATCTGACTGACATTTGGGCATTGCGGGCAGGAATGAACCTCCATACACTTTTGCCCGGAGAGTCATTCTCCGTGGTATTACGATCGAACGGACGGACGGACGATGGGTTGCTGTTTCACCCAAAACATCACACTGAGCGTTGGGGCCAACTCGTGGCTCTGAAGCTGCGGAAGCGTCAGGCGAAGGACGCGTCGGTCACCGAAAGCGGTGAGCGCACGATCGTCCTGAACGACCTGCAACGCGTTCCTGATTCCCTCAATCTTGGGACGCTGCTCGTTGCCGCGGGCCACGTCACGATCGAGCAGCTCGACACCGCGATCGAGACCCAACAGTCGTCGGGTCGCCGAATCGGCGAGGTGCTCCTGGCGAACCGTGCGGTCGACGAATACGTCGTCGCCGAGGCCCTCGCCGGACAATACGCGCGAGCAGGGCAACCGCCACGAGAACGACGGTCACCACAGCGATCTTTGCGTTGAGACGCCGTGAGTCGGCCGCGACCAGGGCGAGCGCGAGCGCACCGGCCGCAGCGACGCTTGCGGGGACCGCACCCGCCGGCCCGAGCGTCGAGGAAAGTACGGCGAACACGGCACCGGTCCCCGCCTCGACGAGCGGGTAGCGCACCGGAATCGTCGCACGGCACGTCCGGCAGCGTCCTCGAAGCACCAACCAGGCAATGACGGGCACGTTCTCGAACGCGGCGAGCGAGCGTCCGCAGAAAGGGCACATCGAACCGGGAGCGACGATCGACAGTCCGCGCGGCACGCGCCAGACCACCACGTTCAGGAAAGACCCGACGCAGAGACCAACGAGAAGAAAGACAACCACCGTCGCTGCCACTCGTGCAGTATCGGTCGGAAACACGCCCGGCTGGAGGCACTCCCCGACGGAGCAAACGTCGGAGCAACGTCGGACCAACGTCCGAGTGTGACGAGCCGGCGGCCTCGGTCGCCCGACCCAACGACGTCAGTGCTGGACGGAGGCCATGCTCCAGCGCCAGGTCACCGTATGTTCGAGGACGCTGCCCGCTGCAAGTCGTGCGCCCGCCGGGTCGAGGTTGACGCCGTTCGGCGGGCCGGACTGCGGCTCGACGCATATTGCATGCTCCGGGTCGAACAGGACAACGTGCGAGCAGTCGTGTTCGACGTCCAGTCGCAAGGCACCCGGCCAGCGCAGCGACACGTCGCCCATACCGACGAAGCAGTCGTCCCACGGCCTCGGCGGGACCGGGACAAGCTTCCCGGACGGGATGTACTCGTCGTCGCGGATGAGCATCTGCGCGGCGCCCGTGTCTGCGTCCATTTCGAGGCCATGACCACGTTCGAGCCGGCGCCGGAACCACGGATGCCAGCCGAGCGATGCGGGCATGTCGGAATTGCCGGCCGCAATGGTGATCGTTTGCGTCAGCGACCACGCGGAGAGGTGCATCAAGTGCGTGACCGATCCGCCGAACGGCCACGGAGCGCCGAGTCGCGTGCCGATCATCGCCCATTCGGCACCACCGCTGAGGTGCGTCCACGGGGTGTCGGTCGTCGTCCCGTGAATCGCGTGCTGCCCGAAGAAGTTCAGCGGAAGTTCGTAGTCCTCGCCCTCCCAGCTGAACCGGCCGCCGCGGATTCTCCCGGCGAACGGGGCCATGACGTACGAGCCCCAGCCGAAGGGATGATTGCCCTCGTTGCGCTGTTCCAGCAGTTCGAGTCCGTACACGTTCCACGATGCCAGCCGACCACCGGCCTCAAGATCGATGGCAACACGACAGGGACCGGCGACAAGCTCCAACACGTTGCCGAGTCTTGCCGATCGAAGGTCTTCTGCCGTGACACACGTCAGACTGTCGGCCATGCAGGCAGATCCCTGGGGTGTCGGATTCGGGTTCAACGACGCCGGCGGCGAGTGGCTCCCCACGAACGCCACCACGCGCGCCCGTGTGCGGCGGTCACTTGGTGCGCCGGACGACGAGGATGCGCCCGGCCCGATCAGCACGTCAACGGTGTGCCTGGTCAAAGGCACGGCGCACCGCGTCGAAGGACGAACAACACTCGTCACGGAGGACCTCGCGGAGATCGAGCTTGAAGCCGGTGCGCTGCTCCCACCGGACCTCCCGTCGGGCTACCACTCGCTTCGCTGCGATGGTCAGAAGACCCGGCTCATCGTGGCACCAACATCGTGCGCCCCCTTCGCCGGTGACCGCACGTGGGGCTGGGCCGTGCAGCTCTATGCGATGCGCTCGCGTTCGTCGTGGGGCATCGGTGAGTTCCGGGACCTCGCGACGCTCACCGACTGGTCGAAGTTCTACGGCTCAGGCATGGTGCTCGTGAACCCGCTCCACGCTGCGGCCCCGGTCCCTTCGCAGCAGCCGAGCCCCTACTTCCCCACCAGCCGCTGCTACCGCAATCCCCTCTACCTCACGATTGAACACGTGCCGGGCTACTCGGACGTTGCCGCCGAACTCGCCCCGATCGCTCAACGTGCGCGGGCGCTGAACGACGACCGCAGAATCGACCGCGACGCGGTCTTTCGCGCGAAATACGAAGCTCTCGACGCGCTCTGGAACCGCTGGCGCCGGACCTCACGCGGCCCGGAGCAGGTTCGTTTCGACGCCTACAGCGCTGCCGAAGGCGAGGCCCTCACGAACTTTGCGACGTTCTGCACGATCGTCGAGCAGCGGTGTGAGTCGTGGATGCAATGGCCCGTGGAGCTGCGCCGCCCGGACTCCGCCGCAGTCGTGGACTTCCGAGCCGCTCACGGTGAGCGAGTGCACTTCCACCGGTGGGTGCAGTGGTTGATCGACGAGCAGCTGCGAACGGCCGCGCCGGGCGTCAACCTGATGACGGACCTCGCGATCGGTGTCGACCGAGGCGGGGCGGACGCGTGGTGTTGGCAGGACTCGTTCGCGCTTGACATGAGTGTCGGCGCGCCTCCCGACGCGTTCAACACGCAGGGACAGAACTGGGGCCTTCCGCCGTTTGATCCGTGGCGTCTGAAGGACAACGGCTACGAGCCCTTCATCCGCACCGTGCGCTCAGCGTTCCGCCATGCCAAGGGGCTGCGGATGGACCACGTGATGGGCCTGTTTCGCCTGTACTGGATTCCGGATGGCTCGTCGGCGACCGACGGATGCTACGTGTACACACCATTTCAGGATCTGCTCGGCATCGTCGCCATCGAATCCCAGCGAGCGGGCGCGTACGTCGTGGGCGAAGACCTCGGCACCGTCGAATCGTATGTACGCGAAGAATTGGCTGCGGCGAAGATCTTCTCCTACAAACTCCGCCAGTTCGAGCCCGGCCCGTCCGCCGACTTTCCTTTCGAGGCGCTTGCAGCGATCACCACCCACGATCTTCCGACCATCCCTGGCTTTTGGACACGGAGCGACGTGGGTACGCAAACAGCAATGGGACTGCAACCGAACATCGAGGGCACGGAGAAGATCCGTGGGCATCTTGCCGCGTGGTCGGGCGTCGATCCAACGGCCGGGGCGGACGCCACCGACGCGGTGGTTCTCGGCGTCTATCGCGAGCTTGCCGAATCGCCCTGCGCCGTCATCACCGCGACGATCGACGACGCACTCGGCGTCGAAGAACGTCCGAACATGCCCGGCACGATCGACGAGTGGCCGAACTGGCGAATCGCGCTTCCGGTTCCCCTCGAGGAAATCCTCGCCGATCGACGGGTTCGAGATATCGCAACGATTCTCCAGCGCTGACAAGTGCAACTACAGGTAGTGCACTTGTCAGCTTCGGAGGCGCTGCGCTCCACCGGTCGTTCTGGTCGTCACTGCCCGAACCGGTGAACGTCCACGAGGTTGTGGGCGATCAGCGACGCCACGGCTCGTAGCGATGGGAGGTCATGCTTACGGACGTTCACATTGAGCGCTTCCAACGTGAGAAGTGCCTCCGTCGTGCCGTTCGAGCGTCCCTGCAACGTGATGACCAACGAAATCGAGTCGCCCGCGGTTGTCGTGAGGAGTACTTCGAGGAGCTCCGCTTGGCGATCCACGTACGTCACGACCCCGATCTCGTGACCCGCGCCGACGAGGACTCGGAACGCTTCGGCTGACGGCGCGTCGACGACGATGGTCTCGTCATCCAACAGTTCGGCGAACCGACGCTGCGTCGATGCGGTCGACTCCGGCGTGGAACCGACCACCTCGGAAGCGTTCGGCGGTACCGAACGTAGGAGCCGAAACGCGTCGATCAATTCGCGTGTCCGTTGCGCCGCCTCCGCGCTTGCGTTGACATCCGGGTGGACGGCCCGAAGCTCCGCTCGAAACCTCCGTCGAAGGTGAGCGAGCGCTGCCCGCCCATCGACACCCAGGAGTGCACGTGCCTCCGACTCATCCACGTCCACGACTTTGCCACCTCGCGCAGCACGTGGTGGCGTCCAGCAGGCCAAAGACGGTGCCCGGGGCGGGACTCGAACCCGCATGCCTTTCGGCAACGGTGTTTGAGACCGTCGTGTCTGCCATTCCACCACCCGGGCAGGGGGAGAAACCACAAGCGTAGCGTCCGCCGACCGCCTGAGACGGTTGGAGATCCGACGTCGATCTCGGCGATCGGTCGGCGATCGGTCGGCGGTCGGTCGGTAATCGTCCGGTCCCGTCCCACGGTCTGGCAAGGTCCGATTTCAACGCTTCGAAGAGGCCGAAATCCACCGCAGAAACTGGCCGTAAAAAGGCGATGACCGTGCGGAGGCGGGGCCGCACGGTCATCTAACCTGAGAGCTCTCGGCGGGAAGGCTCAATCAGGCTGACGACAGCATACCTGACTCCTCCGAATCTGTCCACCATGGTGGGAGCGCTCTCACGAAGAATAATCATCCGACGGCCTGACTAGACATTTCTTGCGAAACCCGCAGGAAAACGTCGGATGAATCGTCGTCGATCTGCAGGCGACGAGAACGTCCACCGCGGTCGTACATCTATGTAACGGTTTGCGACACCGACGGGTCAAACCCTTCGCAGCGCTCGCCAAAGCCCCCCATCTCGCAAGGAGCAATCTGACGATGCTGGCATTCACCTTCCCGGGCCAGGGATCGCAAAAGCCCGGTATGGGGCACCCGTGGGTCGACCATCCCTCGTGGGAACTGGTCGGCGACGCCTCCGACATCGCGGGCCGCGACGTCGAGAAGCTTCTCCTCGACGCCGACGCCGATGAGTTGAAGCTGCCGCGCAACACACAGTTGGCCACGTTCATGCTGTCGATGGTCGTCCTCGACGCGGTCGAGCGCGTCGGCATCGTCCCCGGTGTCGCGGCGGGCCACAGCCTCGGTGAATACACCGCGCTCACGGCGACGGGTTCGATGAGCCTGGAAGACGGCGTCCGCATCGTGACCGACCGTGGCGACGCGATGCAAAGTGCCGCCGACGCGCGCCCCGGCACGATGTACGCCCTCCTCGGGATCGACGACGACGACGCCGACGCAGCGTGTCGTCGCGCCGACGGCGACGTATGGGTCGCCAATTACAACGCACCCGGCCAGGTCGTGATCGCTGGCGAAATCGGTGCGCTCGAACGCGCTGCCGCGGCGGCAAAGGAATTGGGCGCAAAAAGGGCGATGCCGCTGGCCGTCGGCGGTGCCTTTCACACTCCGTTCATGGCCGCCGCACGGGATCGCCTGCGGGAGGCGATCGCCGCGGCGTCGCTGCAGGACCTTGAGATACCGGTGTACGCCAACATCGACGCCCGTCCACATCAGACTGCTTCGGACTGGTCGAGCCTCCTGAGCGCGCAGCTCGTGTCACCGGTGCGTTGGCGTCAAAGCGTGGTCAACATGGCCGACGCTGGCGTGAACACGTTGATCGAACTCGGACCGGGAAGCGTCCTCACGGGCCTTGCGAAGCGGATCGTGCCGGAGATGCGGGCGATTGCGGTGTCGACACCCGACGACGTCGACAAGCTGCTGGAGTTGCTGAACGGTGGCCCCGGCCGACCATTGGCCCGTCACCATGAGGGTGAACACCTCTCCATGAACGTGCGCATGGTCGTGAGCCCGGCTGCAGGCATCTTCCAGCCCGAGTCGTCAGCGGTCAACGACTCGCCAGTCAAGGTCGGCGGCCGTATTGGCAACATCGGAGACGTCGACGTGCGATCATCATTTGCCGGCCGGATCAGCGGCATGCTCGCGGTCGCCGGCGAGCGGGTAACGATCGGTCAGCCCATCGCCTGGCTCGACGCCCACGCCTGAGTTCGCTTTCCCTAGTCCGCCAATTCACTTCAAAGGAATCAATATGTACCCGAGCAGCCGCGGCGGCATCATTACCGGATGGGGCACAGCGATGCCCGACACGGTCGTTACGAACGACGACCTGAAGGCATACATGGACACCGACGACAAGTGGATTCGTGAGCGCACGGGTATCGTGGCGCGTCGCTGGGGCGACGAAGGACCTGCGGCGCTTGGGGTGCGCGCTGCACGTGAGGCGCTCGCGATGGCGAACTGCGGGCCCGGCGACATCGATCTCCTGATCCTCGCGACGTGTTCCCCGGAGTACATACTCCCCGGCAGTTCTGCGCTCGCTCAACACGAGCTCGGTCTCAGCTGCGGGGCGTTCGACCTCGGTACCGCCTGTTCAGGTTTCGTGTACAGCCTTGTGGCTGCGCATGGCTTTCTCAACCTCGGTATGAACCGTGTCCTCATTATCGGTGCCGAGCAGTTGAGCCGGATCATCGACAAGAACGACCGTGGCACCGGCATTCTGTTCGGCGACGGTGCCGGGGCCGTCGTGCTCGAGGCCTGCGAGGGCGAGGGCGAGCTCCTCGGCTACAACCTCGGCGTCGACGGTTCGGGTGCAATGCTCCTCTACGGCGAGCACGGCGGGTTTGTGCAGATGGACGGCAAGGAGATCTTCCGTCGCGCCGTTCGGGCCATGGTCGACTCGGCGCATGTCGCCCTGGAGAGCGCCAAGATGTCCATGGCCGACATCGACTGGGTTATCCCCCACCAGGCGAATCGTCGCATCATCGACGCGGCGATCCAGCGTCTCGACTGGCCGATCGAGCGGACCTCGACCACGCTGGAGTTCCAGGGGAACACGTCGGCGGCGTCGATTCCGATGGCGCTGGCGACGGAGCTCGACCGCGGAAACATCAAGCCGGGCGACAATGTCCTGATGTGCGGCTTCGGTGCCGGGATGACGTGGGCGAGCGCAGTCGTTCGGTGGGGCGGCGTGACGCGAGAAGGCGGACACGGTGCCGCGTCGCACGTCGTCGCGGACGTCGGAGCACCTGCGTGAGCGGACGTGTCGTGTTGGTCACGGGCGGGAACCGGGGAATCGGCCTTGCCACGGCACGGGCGTTCGCTGCGGGAGGCGACCGGGTGGTCGTCACGTCGCGCAGCGGTGTCGCTCCCGACGGCTTGCGGGCGATTGCCTGCGATGTGACCGACCCGGCCCAGGTCGACGCCTGCTTCGCCACGATCGAGGCCGAGTTCGGTCCGGTCGAAGTGCTCGTCTCGAACGCGGGAATCACCAAGGACGGGCTCCTCGTGCGCATGACCGAGGACGCGTTCTCCTCCGTTATCGACGCGAACCTCACGGGCGCGTGGCGGGTCGCGAAACGCGCGGCGACGTCGATGCTGCGTCAGCGAAAGGGACGCATCGTGTTCGTGTCGTCGGTCGGCGCGTACTTTGGCGTGCCCGGCCAGGCCAACTACGCAGCGTCGAAGGCTGGACTGATCGGGCTCGCGCGCTCGATGGCGAAGGAGCTGTCGTCGCGGTCAATCACGGTCAATGTCGTTGCACCCGGCGGGGTCGCGACCGACATGACGGCGGACCTGACCGACGCGCAACGGGCTTCGATGGTCGCCAGCGTGCCGCTCGGACGGCTCGCGACGCCCGAAGAGGTCGCAGCAGCGATACATTTCTTGGCCTCGCAAGAGGCGAGCTATATCACCGGCGTCGTCCTTCCGGTCGACGGCGGCCTGGCCATGGGCCACTGATCACCGCTTCTCTCTTCCCATCTCACAAAGGAACACAAACCATGACCCGCGCCGAACCCTGGACCCGTGACGAAGCCTTCGACACCTTCAAAGCTGCCGCCGTCGACGTCTTGTCCGTCGACGCCGACAAGGTCGTCCCCGAGGCAAGCTTCGCGGACGACCTCGACGCTGACTCGCTCGATCTCGTCGAGTTCGTCATGGCTCTCGAGGAGCAGTTCGACGTAGAAATCCCCGAATCAGATCTCGAAGGCGTGAAGACGGTCGGCAACGCGTTCGATCTCGTCTGCACGAAGATCAATATCTGAGCACGCTTGCCCAACCGTCTCGCCCGCTGACTGGGGTCGGCGGGCGAGCGGTCCTGTTCCAGACACCAACGGAGGACAACACATGAGCACTCGCCGCTACCCCCGCCGCGTGGCCGTTACCGGACTTGGCGTCGTCGCCCATTGCGGCATCGGGGTCGAAGCTTTCTGGAAAGGACTCCTGCACAGCCTCCCCGGTGACGTGTCGCGTCGAATCGAGGCGTTCGATCCGCTGCCGTATTTCGAAAACGGCAAGGACGCCCGCCGCACCGACCGGTTCGCGCAGTTTGCCCTCGCGGCTGCCGCCGAGGCGGTCGCCGGGGCTGGGGACCTGTCCGCGACGGACCCCGCCCGCATCGGCACCATGATCGGCACCGGCGTCGGAGGTTTGGAGACGCTGGAGGAACAGATAGTGCTGCGTCACGAGAAGGGCGAGCGGCGGGTATCGCCGTTCCTCGTGCCGATGATGATGTCGAACGCCGGGTCGGCCAGCGTCTCGATGAAGTACGGGTTCCAGGGCCCGTGCGAGACCACGGTCACTGCGTGCGCGGCCGGTACCCATTCGATCGGCAATGCGGCCCGGCTGGTGGCTATTGGAATGTGCGACGTCGTCGTTGCCGGTGGTGCCGAGTCGGCAATGACGCCCACGGGTATGGCCGGATTCCGGAATATGACGGCGCTGTCCAACTCGGGCTGGTCGCGTCCGTTCGACGTTCGCCGTGACGGTTTCGTGATCGCTGAGGGGGCCGGCGTCGTGGTGTTGGAGGAGTGGGACCAGGCCGTCGCCCGCGGTGCCACGATCTACGCGGAGCTGCTCGGGTCGGCCTCGACCGCAGACGCGCACCACATCACGGCACCGTCGCCAGGTGGGCACGGAGCGGTGCGCTGCATGGAGTTGGCAATCGCCGATGCCGGATTGGTGCCGGGCGACATCGGCCACATCAATGCGCACGGCACCTCCACGCCGCTCAACGATGCGGCTGAGGCCGAGGCGATCGCGAAGGTCTTCGGGACGCCCGGGCCGGCAGTAACGTCCACGAAGGGCGTGACCGGGCATGCCTTGGGTGCGGCCGGTGCGATCGAGGCGGTCGCGTTGGCGCTCACGCTTTCACGATCGTTGATCCCGCCGACGCGTGGGACTGCGGCGGAGTCGATCGACCCGGTCGTGCGGGCCGACCTGGTGCTCGACGCGCCCCGCGAATGGACGCCACGCCCCTCGCTGTCCAACAGCTTCGGCTTCGGCGGGCATAACGGCACCATCGTCATGGGCCCCGCCGCGTAACCGCTGGGTCGCCTGGCCGGCCGAAGCAACCGCCATCGCCCACGCGTTCTTCGTCGCGGTACATCGTGCTCGCTTGCGGTGCACTTGGCGCGCCCGAACGCACCGCGAGCGCACCGGATGTACCGCGGGCCAGTCGGGGTCGGGCTCGGGCTCGGTCAGAGGAGGATGTCGTAGCCGTCGGCAGTACGGGTCACGCGCGTCGGGTCGAGTGGACGCACCGGGCGGGCAAGGCGTTGTTGGACTTCCCGCACAAACGCGCTTGGCCGGTACAAGACGTCTGAAGCGGGCACGACCAAGAGTTCGAAGTGGAGGCTGATCAGGTTGTTCCGCTCGACATCACGTTTGGTCATCACGCCACCACCGTGAGCGATCGCACCGTTGGTCTCAAGAAAGAGCGAACCATTCTGAATATCCAGATCGATGAAGAAGCAATGGATGATCTGGCCGCCAGCACCGATGAAGCGCACCTGTGTCTGGCGCGCAACATCACGGACAGAGTCGCGTCGGAGCGCCTGCACCGCCCGCGTCTCCGCGATGCTCCCCGTCGGAATTGCGCCAGGTGGACGCCTTCTCAGCGCATCAGCCGTGACCGCAGTCCCGGTGCGTTGATGGATCGGGAACGCTCGATCGTACAGCTCTGCCAGAAGCTCGGCGTCGAACAAACGGGGCTGTTTGGGGTCAGGACCCCGCACTGCCGACTCGACGGCACACTCCACGGTGTCGACCGACTCGACGCGTCCGAGGTCGAGCAGCGTCCGAGCCCTGGAAGTCACGGCGAGACCATCCATGTGCACGATGTCGTGCAGCACAAGTGTGCGACTCCGGAACACTTTCGCGCCGCGAGGGTGATGGCGATTGAAGGCCATCAGATCAATCGCGGTAACCCTGTCGAACCCATCGAAACCGTGCAGTCGTGCCGCTGATCGGACGCCGATCGCAGCCGGTTCTCCCGCTTGAGCGAGTCGCAACGCGAGCTTGGCCCGCCACGCTTGTTCGGCTTCGTGAGCTTTCGAATCGTCCGCTGTGTGCGGAGTCGTCTCAGGCGAGTCGTCCGCTTCGACATCGTTCACAATCACGACGTCCTGCGGTTCCGGACCATCTTTTGGCCTCTCAACGAACATGCCGCGCGCCTCTTTCCGGAGCTCGCCGCGACGGACCGCAGCGTCAATGCCGCGACGGACCGCAGCGTCAATGCCGCGACGAGACCACCCGTCTTCCAGCAGTTGACTACGGCGACGAGGACGTTGCTGCTCAGCGGTCTGATCCATCCGTACAGCGAACCGCATTTCGAGACGCTTCGCGGTCGGTAGCCGCGCGTCGATTCCGGTTCGCGGTGCAATCGGTGCGCTCGCGGTGCATTCGGACGCGCCCATTGCACCGCGAACGGGCCGGATGTACCGCGTCCCAAATGCGCTTCGCGGTCGGTAGCCGCGCGCCGATTCCGTTCGCGGTGCAATCGGTGCGCTCGCGGTGCATTCGGACGCGCCCATTGCACCGCGAACGGGCCGGATGTACCGCGACGAAGGGTGCCCGCGAACAATGCTGCCCGGCGCGGGCGGGGCGACCCTGGGGGCCGGTGCGGGCCGTTCGACCATGCGAACGGCGCGGGCGGGTGCGGCGTGGGGCTAAGCGTCGACGATGACGAAGAGCAGGTCGGCCTCGCAGGCGACCTTGCCGTTCAGAGCGACCGCGCCGGAACCCTTGCCGGCGCGGGCAGACATGCGGCTCATCGTGACGGTGAGCTCGAGGACGTCGCCCGGCCCGGCTTGGCGGCGGAACCGTGCACTGTCGACGCCGCCGAACAAAGGGAGCTTGCCGGTGAAGCGCGGGTCGGTCAGGACCGCAATCGCACCGACCTGCGCGAGCGACTCGACCATGAGAACGCCCGGCAGCGTAGGACGTCCAGGGAAGTGCCCGGGCCAGAACCACTCGTCGCCGGTCAGACGCCAGAGCGCCGAGGCGGAGACGCCCGGCTCCAAGGCGGTGACCTCACTGACCAGCAGGAACGGGTCCCGATGGGGCAGCACCGATGCGGGCGTCGGGAAGCCGTTCACAGTCCGAGCGCTTCCAGCAGCACCGCGGGCGTGTCCTTCGGACTGACCTTGAACCAGGCCCGCTCGATCCGGCCGGTAGCGTCGATGAGGAACGCCGAGCGTTCGATGCCCATGTACTTGCGACCATACATCGACTTCTCTTTCCACACGCCGTACGCCTCGGCAACGGTGTGGTCGACGTCGGCGAGGAGTGGGAAGCCGAGCCCGTACTTGGCGTCGAATTTCTTCTGCTTCGCCGACGGGTCCGGCGAGATCCCGACCACGGCCACGTCACCGATCGTGCCACCCGCGACCAAATCTCGGAGGAGGCACGACTGCTGCGTGCAGCCAGGCGTGTCCGCTTTCGGGTAGAAGTACGCGCACACTCGGTGACCCTTGTACCCACTGAGCTTCACGACGCTGCCGTCCTGATCGGCGAGGTCGAGTGGTGGCGCTTTGTCCCCTGGTTTCAACATGCCGGTCAGGGTATCCGCTGCCCCACACGGTCGTGGGACCGCCACCAACGTCACCGCGTCAGAGCGAATTGAGGTCGATGTCCAAACCGAGGCGGTGGCGTCCGACCGTCTCGAACGTACGTGCACTTACCATGATGTGCGCGGCGGCCGTGTGCGCGTCGCGCAGGCATCGTTGCAACGGCGAGGTGGCGTAGACCGCTGACCCGCCACCCATCGCAAAGCAAGCGTCGACGACCCGGACGCACTCCCCGGCTGCATGCGACGCCGCGAGACGCACCGCGAGACGCTGTTCAACCGACACTCGGTCGCCTGCCAAGACGGTGTCCCACACCTGTCCGACCTCGTGAAACAGGTAGACACGAGCGGACCGCACCGAGGCCGACGCACGGGCCAGGTCGGCCTGCGCGATCGGCGAGGTCGAGAGCGTCTTCGAGGACTGCGCCGGACGCTTCGACCCGGCGAGCGTCACGATCTCCTCGACCGCTCGTTCCGCGATGCCGAGCAGCACCGACGCGACGCCCCCCGCGAAGAGTACGAAGCCGGGCGTACGAGCGATCGCCGAGTCACACGTGGGCTTCGCATGTCCGAAGCGGACGGACCGGCCATCGGGTACGAACTCGTCGCTGACGCTGAAGTCGTTGGACGCCGTACCCGCAAGTCCTGCCGAGTACCACGTGTCCTCGATCGTGACCGACGGCGCGGGGAAAAGCATCTGGTGGAACTCACCCGACTCGGTCATCGTGCCACCGCTGATCCACGTTGCCAGGTGAGTACCACTCCCCCAGCTCCACGAGCCGTTCACGACGTGTCCGCCTTCGACCGGACGCCCACGCCCCTGTGGCGCGAACGCCCCGCACGCGATGGCGTCGGGCGCACGAAAGATCGACTCGGCCCAGTGAGGGTCGAGCGAGCCTGCAATGTGTGAGGTCTGGGAGGCGATCGTGGCACACCAACCGGCAGCGGCGTCCGCCCGCGACACGGCGGCGACCACCTCGAAAGCGCTCACGGGGTCGACCTCCGGACCGCCGTACTGCTGCGGTACGAACATGCGGAACGCATCGAGGGAGCGAAGGATCGCAACCGTCGCCGGACCGATCGCTCGGGCGCGTTCGTTGTCTTCCGCCTCGGCCGCCAGCGCAGGTTGCGCGGCGATGGCCGCGGGGAGAAGTCCTTGCGAGGCTGCGGTCACGATCTGGACGCTACCGGCGTGCCAGCTCCGGAGCGCACCGTTTCTGCAGCGGAGCGGCTCGACAGTCGACGCCACAGCGACCGGTAGCTCTCGTGCACGAGTCCCGCCGGGAAGTACCCCGCTGCTTCGAGTTCGCGATGGAACCGCGGAAGGTTGCGCCACGTGACACCGGCATCCAGGTGATGTGCGACGTGCCAACCGGTGTTGAACGGCACCATCCAGAACCGTGCTGTCCACCCCTGGCGACAGTGATGGGTCACGAGTCGCTCGTCGGGGCTGTTGGTCATGCCGCCGTGTTCGGCGATTGCGCGCAATCGGTTGATGACTCGCCACGCCGTCATCCACGGGGCGAACCAGAGGACGGGCCACGCCCACCAACCGACTGTCCACGTCAGCACCGCTGCGATGATGATCTGCGCGCTGATGATCCTGATGACCGACGGTCTCGCTGCCGGGTTCTTCAGACCGCGCATCAGGCCGCGCATCAGCTTCAGGCCGGACTCTCCGGACGCGTCGCGGCGCAGTTTGCGACCGAACGACGCTCGCGTGATCGGGTACTCGACATACAGCGTCTTGTCGGGCTCATTCGCGCCAAGTGCGTCACGGTGATGGGCCATGTGCGAGCGACGGTACGCACCCTGCGACACGAAGGTGGGGGCGTTCACGATCCACGTGCCGACGCCGTCGTTGGCCCACTGCTTCGAGAACAACATCCGGTGCGCGGCCTCGTGGCCGAGGATGCCGAAGAGTCCGTGGCCGCGGCCCATGAGCAAGAACACGGCGATCCACAACGGCCACCACCCGGTGCGGGAAACGATCGCATGCGCGCCGATAATCACACCAAGCGTCTGCAGCCACACCGACGCGACCGACATGGCATTGCGGACGTTGGCGACGCGACGCAGCTCGGCCCGCAGCGGCATCAAGGCCATACCCTTCGCGTTCAAACGGTTCGTGGGGAAGACGTTGGGCAACAGGGTGTCGTCGGGGAGCATGGTCGTGGCCATGACGCTATATTACAGACCTGATCCGTATGAACACAATCGGTAATACACCTTCAGAACGAAAGCTCCGTCCACTCAGTGCTCGCTCCGTGATCGCGAGCACGCTGCTAGGAACGCATCCACCGACGCTTCCCGCCGCGGTCCTCGTGCGCTCGTGTGAGATCCTCGGTGTCGCCGGCGGGACGGCACGTGTCGCCATGACGCGCATGGCAGCCAACGGTGAGCTGTCCGTTCACGACGGGCACTACTCGTTGGTCGGCGCACTGCTGGAGCGCCAGCGTCGACAGGACGAGAGCCGCATCGGTCCGGTGGGTGGAACCGACGACCGATGGTCGATTTTCGTGGTGAGCTCAACGCAGGAGCCACGTTCGGCGGCCGACCGCTCGACGATGCGCACGATGTTCCACCGCCACCGCTACGGCGCGTTGCGCGATGGGGTGTGGGCGCGTCCGGCGAATCTCGCCAGTCTCGACGGCGCTCGGTCCGTGTTCGGTCCGCACGCTGATCATTGGCTCGCGGAGCCCGTTGATCCAGCAGCAACCGCTGCTCAGCTCTGGGATCTGCGCGACTGGTCGACGACGGCGAAGAACCTCCAGCGGGCGATGGCGGTTGGACAGCGGCAACTCGAACGCGGACGTCGCGATTCACTCCCCACCAACTTCGCCCTCGACGCGGCGGTGATACGACACCTCCAAGCCGACCCACTTCTGCCGATCCAACTGCTTCCACGGGGGTGGCCCGGCGACGCGCTCCGAGCGCGACACCGAGAGTTCGACGATTCGTTCAATCGCCTGTGGCGCACCGCCATCCGTGGAGTTGCGTAGAGGTGACCGCGACCGGACAGCGGACTTCTCCGGTGAGCGGCCTCGCTGCACGGCCGGGCGCTGCCACGACCAAACGGGTAGCTTTGCAGCGTGGCTGCTGTGGTTGGTCGCCGGGCCGAACTTGCGGTGCTGCGCGCAGTGTTCGGCGCGGACGCTGGTGCTGCGATCGTGGTGGTGCGTGGCGAGGCCGGAATCGGAAAGTCTCGCCTGATCGACGAGTTCGTCCGTGAAGCCTTGGCGTCCGGGGCGGTCGTTCATCGTGGCGCAGCCTTCGCGGATTGGCAATCGGCCTTCGCTATGTGGGTTCAGGCGCTCGGAGGCGAGTACTTCGGGGAAGGCTCGGGAGCGCCGGCGGATTCAGCAGAAGCGACCTTGCGGATGTTCACAGCACTACGAGATCAGCTGGTTAGGGCGGCCGGCGACCGTCGCCTCGTGCTCGTGTTCGACGACGTGCACTGGGCAGATCGGGACAGTTTGCGACTCCTTGAATTCATCGCCCCTCGGCTCGGCGATTCGCCGGTGCTGTTGGTGGTAGCGCATCGAGATCCTGATCCTTCGCTCGCGACCGGAGCACCGTTGTCCCGGGCATTAGGCGTCGTGCTGCGCTGTGCAGCGACCACAACGCTCGATCTGACCGGCCTGGACGCCCTTGAGGTCGGTGAACTGGTCGCCGAGACGCTGGGGGGCGAACCGCCGGGCGCGTTGGTCCGGGCGATCTGCGGGGCGACCGATGGCAATCCGCTCTTCGTTCGAGAGTTGGCCCGACACCTCGCGGCGACCGGGCAGGTGGTTTCTCGAGATGGACGTTGGTCAAGCGATGTGAGCACCTCCGAGCTCGGGATTCCGTCGACGGTTCGTCTGGTGGTGCGTGAACGGTTGTCGAGCATGCCTGCTCCCACCGTCGCGGTCTTGCAGGTCGCGGCGATCGCCGGGGCGTCATTCGAGTTGGAGTCGGTCGCATCGGTTGCCGGTGTCGAGTACGAGCCGGGCATGGCGGCTGTCGATGAGGCCCTTGCCCACGGTCTGGTGGAACGCGTCGGCGGGGTCGGCGCGAAGTACCGGTTTTCGCACGCCCTGGTGCGCGACGCTGTCGCCGACACGGTGAATCCAAGTCGGCGTCTGCAGGTGCACGCCTCGTTGGCCGAAGCGATTCGCGTCGGCAAGGCGGGCACGACTGCGGTCGAGGTTGCCGGGCACCTGTGGTTGGCGAGAGGTTCAGTAGGGGTCGATGACGCGACCGTGATCGAGGCACTTGTCGACGCAGCAACACTCCTCGCTGCATCGGGTGCCCATGGCGAGGTCATCGAATGTGCCGATCGGTTGTTGGTGGTGATCGGACCCCGGGGTAGCAAGGAACTTGTCGGCCACGCATGGTCGATCAAGGCGATGGCATCGGCCGCGTTGCTGGATACGGTCACAGCCATCGCCGCGACGCGTTCGGCAATGGCAGTACTCGACGTCGATGAGGTCTCGACGCTGGTCGCAAGGGTGGTGTCGTTGTTGCGCGAAGGGGTTCCGCGTGAGAGCTGGGAGCCGCTGGTCCGTGAAGCGTTCGACCGTATCGGGGCGAGCGACGACGCTGTCGGATGCCGCACCGACGACGACATTGCGGCGCAGCGGTCCGGGATTCTGTGGGCACGTCTGGCGGTTTTGGTCGACCCGGTTGACGTCGTGTTGGACGGCCCGTTGTATGCGGGGCGCTGGACCGGATATCCCGAAAAGGCAGTTGTTGCCTTGCGCCAGAGTGCCGATGAGGTTGACCGGGCACTGTCGGTCGGCCCGTTCGAGCACCGGTCCCTCGCCGACACGGAACGGCTGTTGCTCACGGTTCGATCATGGTCACATCCGGTTGCGGTCCGCCGCGGGCTCGATCTCGTAGCGCGCGACCTGGCGCTGCGACACGGTCGACTTGAGGACGCTCGTCGGCTGTACGAAGAACTCCTGACCCTCGGCGTGCAGACACAGTCCATTCCGGCGCAGCTTGAAGCACATGCCTTCGCGGCATTCTGCGACGCGTTGCTCGGCGATCTCGAGTCCGCCACTCGGCATCTCGGCGCGGCGGCCGTGTTCGGGACCGATCTGTGGCCGACTCACCGCCTGCATGCACTGACCCCGATGATGCGGGCGGTTGTCCTCTACTGTCGCGGTGGGGACGTCGACGTGAGCAGCGTCCACGTTGCCGTTGGACATGGCACCGAGTTGGCTGCCGTCACTGAGCAGTTGTGGGGCTTTGTTCACCGCCCGGGCGGTTCGGGTCCGTTCTCGGTCGTAATGATGACGATTGGAGCGGTAAGCGCGGCGCTGTCCCGCGATGTGATTCGCGCGCGGATTTTTCTCGAAAACGCGGTGATCGGAATTGGCCGACTGAGTCCAATGGATCACGGTGTCGGCGGCGCGTTGTGGTTTGGTTCGGCGGCCGCACACCTGCTCAACGACGTTGATGCCGCCGCCGAATTGATCGCATTGCTCGATCGGCAAACGACTGCTGACGCACCACCGGGACCGTGCGTATCGTTCGCCCATTCTCGTGGCCGTCTTGCGGCCGTCATGGGACGGCACGTGGAGGCGGTCGAGGCGTTCGCTCAGGCCCGCGACGACTACCGCGTCGGCGGGCATCTTTCGCTTGCGGCCCTCGTCGATGCCGATGAGGCGCTGCTCGATGGCCCTCGGCTTTCGATGGTCGAAACGCGCGCCGCCACGGCGTTCGACGACCTCGGCATGATCGGCTGGCGACGGCGGCTCCTGGATCGGCGGACGGACGACTCACCGCGACTGCTACCGGGGACCGTTGGTGGGCTCAGTCGCCGGGAGTCGGAGGTGCTTCGGCTGGTGTCGACCGGATTGACGAACAACGAGATCGCCGAACGGCTGTACCTCTCGCCGGCGACGGTCAACCGCCACGTGGCCAACGTCTATCTCAAGCTCGGAGTTCGAAACCGATCAGAGGCAACGGCCTGGGCGCACGGCAACGGGTTGATGGCTACATAGTTCTGACCAGAACCGGCAGCGACCCAAATGGCGGGTTCTGTCGATGCAGTCGGCGAGGCTGATGTGGTCACCTGAACACGTCAAACCCGACAACGTTCAAGGAGAATCTTTCATGCCCACCACCACAATCGATGGCCGCTCAATTGCCTTCGAAGACACCGGAACCGGGTCGCCCGCCATGCTCTTCGTCCACGGATTCGGTGGCAACCGCCACCATTTCGACGCCCAGATCGCGACGTTGCGTAACAGCCACCGAATCGTCGCCGTGGACCGGAGCGGCCATGGTGAATCAACCGCCGATCCGGCCGGCTACGCGATCGGGCGGGTCGCGGACGAACTGCACGACGTGTGTCGGGACCTCGGCCTCGACCGGGTCCTCGTTGTCTCGCACAGCTTCGACAAACCCTCCATCGAACTGGCTGCCCGGCATCCCGAACTCGTTTCTGGTCTCGTGATCCTCGACGGTCCAACGGTTCCATCGGCCGAATTCGTGGCAGCGTCACAGACGATGGCAACCGGCCTCGACGGAGCTGAATGGCGCGCTGCGATCCGTACCTTTGCAGATCGATGGGTGTTTCCAGCGGGGCTACCCGAAGGCGATCGCCAGGCCGTGATCGGTATGGTTGCAAGCACAGGTCGCGAGGTGCTCGCCGCAACATGGCGGGCGTTCATCGACCACGACGCCACCCAAGCGACCCGGTCGCTCGCCTGCCCGGTGCTCTACGTGGCTGGCACGTTCCCCTGCGACCTCGAAGCGCTGCGCTCGATGATCGCCGACGTCGAGATCGCCGAGATCCGCGGGAGGGGCCACATGCTCACCATGACCGCTCCAGCGGAGATCTCCGCCCTGATTGCCAATTTCGCGGCCCGTCTCGTCCACGACCCCTCGGACTTTTGCCCGAGCCCTGTCGGCTGAGCGGGTCGCCGCTGCAACGGAGCCGTAGGCTCCCAACCCGTGCCCGGACACGACCGACAGGTGCTGAGCGACCCGATCGAACAATGGTTCATCGGACGCGGCATTCCGCACCTGATCGACGGCTATTCGGCCCGCACCGACATCTGGACGCGGGCCCTGCCTCTGCTCGGTCTCGGCTACCTTCTCAACGGACTCAACGCGTTGAACGTCGCGAAGTCGATCGTTTGGAACGCGGGGGTCGCTCTCGTCGCGATCGTGATCCTCACGACGACGTGGGCGATCACGAACCGGGTCCGGCACCGGAGGATTCTCGCTCGGCCGCGCAAGATCGGAATTCCCGAACTCGCGGCGTTCGTCATCGGACCAATGCTTCCGTCAATTGTCCTGGGCCAGTTCCGCGACGGCCTTCGCGCACTTGCGCTGGGCTCGGCGACGCTTGCGGTGGTCTACCTCGTCACCAGCTACGGCGTGCTCCCGATGTTCGGGTGGGCGTCCAAGCGGGCAAGGGCCCAGCTCGTGCTGTTTTTCAACGTCGTTGTCCGCGTCCTTCCGCTTCTGTTGCTTGCGATCACATTCCTGTTCATCAACGCCGAGGTGTGGCAGGTCGCCGGAACGCTTCACGGCTGGCCGTATTGGGTCGTGATCGCGATCTTCTTCTCGCTCGGCGCGTTCTTCGTCCTGTCGCGGATACCGACACTGGTTGCCGCGTTATCGACCTTCGACGATTGGGCAGAGATCCGCGAACTCATTGGCGGCACCCCCGCAGCGAACCTCGATCTACCGACGAATGGAAACCCCGACGAGCCTCCTCTGAACCGCCGCGAGCGGCTCAACATCGGTCTGGTTTCGGTGTTCTCGCAGGGCCTCCAGATCACGCTCGTTGTGGCCGCGATCTTCGGATTCTTCCTACTGTTCGGCTTTCTCGCCATCGGTGAAGCGGCGTCCAAAACGTGGACACAAACGGACGTGCACGTTCTCCTTTCGGCCGAGCACGGTCGGCTCGTCCTCACCGAAGAACTCGTGCGTGTCGCCGGCTTTCTCGCTGCATTCACCGGCATGTACTTCACCGTCGTACTTTCGACCGATGCGACCTATCGCGAAGAGTTCGCCGAGGACGTTGCGCCGCAGGTCCGTCAGGCCTTTGCCGTCCGGATCGCGTACCTTCATGCCCTGAAATAGTGACCGCGAACGGGCTATCCGGTGCCGGGGATGGCACCGGCTGGCCAGCGTTGGGCCTCGTCGACGTTGTCAGCGACATCGGAGCGAAGGTGGCGAAGCTGCGGATGACGGAGCAGCAACGAGCCCGGTGGCCCGAGCAGGAGATGCAAGCGCTGCACGCGTCGATCGAGCACCTTGACCAGTTCCTCGTCGTCCGACTCGACCGAGTGGTCGATGAATTCGAGAAGTTCGAGGTCGATGGTCGATGCCGTCACCCGCCGACCGATCAGTGCAGCGACATCAGCGACATCGGCGTCGAGAAGCTGCTGCCCGATGTCGTCGACGCGGCGCAGATGGCGGGCGTGGCGGTAGAGCGAAACGGCTTCGTAGTCGGTCGGTGACTCGGTCGAGCGAGCGCGCAACGCCTGCGCGAGGTGACCGAAGGAGGGAGCGTTACGCGACGGCTGCGAGGACGGCACGTCGACGGGTTCGAGGGCGAAGCCGCGCATTTCGGCAATGACCTCGAAGGCCCAGCGCGCGCTGTTCACGTACCAGGCGAGGTGCGATACGTAGTCGGTCGACCGCTGCGGAGCGACGATCGGCGGACCGGCCGACAGGACCGTCAGCGTGTTGTACATCACGGTGTGGTAGTCGACCGCGTCGTGGTCGACCACGATCCCGGCCGCCGCCTCGAACCCCTGCGCGATGGCCGCGAGGTCGCCGAGATTCTTGATCGTGTCGCGCACCCGCAGAGCGGCGAGATCCATCATCGGGTCACCGATACATGCGAGCTCGAAGTCAAGCAGCCCGGTGATTCGACCATCCTCGAACATGAACTGGAACGCGTCATAGGTGACGAACACGGCGCGGTCGCGGGTACGGGATCGCGAAGTTGAGTTCCCGTTCGCCGCGGGCGTGCAGCGGCAACTCCTCGCCGTCGATCAGCACGTCGATGTCCCAACCCGGCCGCCAGCGCGCCATCCGATCGACGCGTACGACCTCGCCTCCAATGTTGGCCTCGACCCATGCGGCGAGGCGTTGCTCATCGGTCAGGCTCATGCGTGGGAACGGTACTCCTGAACGATGTTGACGACTCGGCCGGAGGGCGACTCGGTTCGACTTGACACGACCGTCAATTCCGACGGAGTCTCCTTGCACAGCCGCGCCACGTCGGGATCGACGAGACGCCATCGTCAGGAGACAGCCATGACCGAGACAACGCACACCGGGCGACTCGCGGGACGGGTTGCACTCGTCTCCGGTTCCACCCGAGGCATCGGCCGCACCATCGCCGAACTCTTCGCGGCCGAGGGTGCCAAGGTCGCAGTGACGGGCCGCACCGTGGATCGCGGACAAAAGGTCGTGCAGCGCATCCGCGAGAACGGTGGCGAGGCCGAGTACTTCTCGCTCGACATCACCGACGAGTCCAACGTCCGCGATGTGATCGAAGCAACCGTCGAACGCTTCGGTGCACTCACGACGCTGATCAACAACGCCGCGCCCACCGCCATCGTCGCATCCACGTTCAAACCAATCGCGGAGTACACCACCGAGGAGTGGAACTCGATCCTCGTCGGGACGCTCACCGGCAACGTCTTCTGGGCGTCGAAGTACGCGTGGCCGCACCTCCAAGCTGCACCTGCGGCCACGATCGTGAACATCTCCTCCGGTGCTTCGACCATGGGCCAAACCGGTCTCGGCGCATACGCTGCGGCCAAGGGTGGAATGAACAGCCTCACTCGGACGCTCGCCGTTGAAGGAGCACCGCATGGCATCCGTTGCAACGCGATCATCGTGGGCCGCGTCGTGGCGGGAACGAGCGACACGGGTGCGGGCATGATTGCCAATGCTTCTGCCATCGGCAATCCGATGCAGATCGCGACGACGGCGCTGTTCCTGTCGACGTCGGAGTCGTCGTTCATCAACGGCGACCTCATCACGGCCGACGGCGGACTCGCCATGAACGGTGACGTCCACATGCAGTGAGGCGACTCGCCGACCACGAAATCGACCCATCAACGAAGCAAGGACGACACGACATGGCTACCAACGACTCCTACGGCGACATCAGGACGCTCACACCCGAAGAGCACTGGAAGCATTTCGAGAAGAGCTGGATCGCACTTCAGAGCTACACCTACCTCGGCAAGGGAACCCTGCACCTCGATGT
The DNA here is from genome assembly GCA_043720395.1 of Acidimicrobiia bacterium. GTDB lineage: Bacteria > Actinomycetota > Acidimicrobiia > Acidimicrobiales > JANYDT01 > JANOYY01. The sequence goes on along the minus strand of JAYSSR010000102.1, from coordinate 126,660 downwards.
CGGCGTCGAAAAGGAGACCATGCCCCTGCGCCACGACATGCGCAACAGCACCGGCGGAATCATGGCCGCGCCTCTGTGTATCGCATCACCCGAACCGCACTGGCGTGACGATGAGTGCGTACCGGCACCGGTCACGATGTCCTACGACATCCTCGACCCCGGGTACGACGTACAGCGTGTCGAGATTCTCCGCAGCGTGATCTCCATCGGTCGTCAGATGGGATTCAGTCGGGCCCGAATCGTCGACGCTGACAATCACGACCGAGTGATCGCGATCTCGACGGGAAGCGGCGTCAGCCTCGGGGGCGTCCCACCGGGCTTCTACCTGGTCGACAACCCGGTCACCGTGCTCGAAGACTCACCCGATCTCCCATCGCTTCGCGACGTGTTCGGAATCGTCCCCGGGCCCGATGGCGCCGTGCAGATCGACAAGGTCACGCCAGCGCTTTCGTCGCCACACTCTGCACTTCACCTCGGCCCGATCAACATCGCGTTGGAAGCCGCGGCGATGGACGAACTGAAGCGCACAACCGGCACCGACGCATACCAGGTCGAGCATTGGACCGTGCTGATGGTCAAACCCGGCTACAACGGTCCGTTCGTTGCCCGCGCAACGGTCGTGGGCGCGGGTGGTCCGAGGGTTGGCGTCGAAGCAACCATGACCGACGCTGGCAACGGCGACCGCATCATCGCGACTGCGTCCGCTTCGTTCCGTCGCGTCGAAAAGTAAGGCACCTCCAGTGGACTATCGCATCGCAGGTCGCGTCGCACTCGTAGTGGGCGGCAGCAAGGGCATCGGTCTCGATGCCGCTCGGATGCTGGCCGCCGAAGGCTGTCGGGTGGCGATCGTGGCCAGGACTCAGCGTCATATCGACGCTGCCGTGGCGGGGATCACCGAGACCGGCGGACAAGCGGTTGGCCTCTCGGCAGACATGACGACCAAGGACGGCATCGAGCACGCCGTTGCGGAAACGACCCGGCTCCTCGGTGCTCCGGAGATCGTGATTACCCAGGCCGACTTCCACGTCCGCGGCTTCTTCGAGGAGATCGAAGACCCGGAGAGCTACGTCGAGTCGTATCGCGCCTACACGCTCAGCCAGGTGCACATGCTCCACGCCGTGCTCCCCGCCATGAGGCAGGCGGGCTGGGGACGCTATGTGCACATAGGATCGGCGACGGCGAAGGAGCCGCAGAACAATCCGCCACATACCGTCGCCAACGCGACGCGTCCGTCCACCGTCGGCCTGCTGAAGAGCGTCGCCGACGAGTACGCGCGCTACGGCATCACGATCAACACGATCGCTCCCGGCTGGATCGCGACGAAGACCACCAACTGGTACCTGTCCACCCACGAGGGCCTCACCGACCCCGATCAGCGTCGCGAGTGGATGATCGAGCGTGCCCATGTTCCTGCCGGGCGACTCGGTGAGCCGACGGAGATCGCATCGACCATCGTGTACCTCTGTTCGGAACTCTCCGGGTACCTCACGGGCCACTACATCGCCGTCGACGGCGGACACCACCGCTCCGCATTCTGACGCGTCGCGAGGGTTCGCGGTGCACTTGGCCCGTTCGCGGTGCACTTGACGCGCCCGAATGCACCGCGGCGGTACCGGATGTACCGCGACCTGACTGTGCTGGGTCGGCACGGAGGCGGACAAGCTGTCGCTCATCGAGGACCCGTCAACGCCGTTCTTCACGACACCACATTTCAACGGACACCTCTCCGTGCTGCTACGCGCGTCGGGCATTCGCGAACTGACGCGCCGCGACGTCGTTGAACTCGTCGAGGAGGCGTGGTTGTCACGCGCACCGAAACGCCTCGCCGCAGCGTGGGTCGCCGACAATCCGGGAGCGCCGGGCTCCTGAGAATTGCCACGAGGTATGCCGCGCCTGCCAAAGTGTCCGACTTCGCAGCCGTTTGCAGGCACACGCTGCGGGCTCGCGCGACAATCAGAGGAGGACGTACGTCATGCAGGAACTGGAACGCCGTATCGATCGGATGGAATCGCGAGATGCGATCCGCCAGTTGGTGAGCCGCTACGGCGTGCTCATCGACGCACGCGACCTTGACGCGCTCACGGCACTCTTCGTCGACGACGTCCGGGTTACACGCACCGAGCGAGGTCACGCGCCGATGCGAGCGCTCCTCGAAGGTCTGGTGCGTCAGTTCACCACGAGCATCCATTTCGTCGGCAATCACACGATCGATCTGGTCGACGACGACCATGCTGAGGGCGTCGTGTACTGCCGAGCCGAGCACGAGGTCGGCGAGCAGTGGATTGTGATGGCGATCCAATACTGGGATCGCTACGAACGGCGCGACGGTCGCTGGCTGTTCACCGGGCGCAAGGTGAAGCACTGGTACGCGGTCGACATGTTGGAGCGGCCGACCGGGCCGGACAAGACCCGTTGGTCGACGCCCGGGGTGGAGGCAACCATCCCGAGCGACTATCCCTCGTGGGGCCGTTTTTGGGCTTCGCAGCCGAAGTAGGTCGAAACACGCGCTAACTTCGGCCGTGAACCCGGCGCCCTCAGGCGGCATTTTCGAGGCACATGTTTTCGCCGGGCCGCCGGGATCTGGTTTGAGAACGCCTTGATGCAGGTCGTGCTGCGCCATCTCACCGAGATCGACGTCACCAACCCAATCCACCGGTACCTCCTGATCGAGGCCGCCGACGAATGCCGCCACGCAGCGATGTTCGGCGAATACATTCGGCGTGCCCGAACCCCGTCCTACGCACCGAACCGGCCCGTCATCGTCGACGAGACCAGCAGCGGACGGGCCATCTCCTATCTGCTCATCCTCGCCATCGAGGAGCTGCTCGGGCCACATCAACCGGGCGACGATGAGCGACTGCGTCCACGAGGTGTCACGCCAAATCGCACGTCTCCACGTCCTCGAGGAAGCCCGGCACGTGAGCTTCGCGAAGTCGTACCTCAACGAGGTCTGGCCGACGCTCGAACCAGCGAATCAGCTGACCGTGCGGGAGGCGGCACCGGTGCTCATCGCCGAGGTCGTATCGCTGAGCCTCAACCTTGACGTGTTCGAGCACCTCGCAATCCCCAACGGTGCCGATGCCGCCCGCGCCAACCCTCATCTCGGACTTCTCGGACGCTGACAACATGTGGTCCCTGGGCGTCAGGGATTTCAACGGCGCTAGGCCCTGCTTGACAAGCAGACCGCCCTTACCATATTCTCCTGACTATGTTCGGTAACCCTTACTCCGTTCGTGATGTGGCCCCGACGTCACAGAATCGGGAAACCGCTGTTCGTCTTTCAAACACTCGAGCGACGCTCGACTTCCTCGGCAACGGTGCCGTCGACAGCACGGGGGTTTGAGCACGTTGAGCAAGGGAACCCACCCGAACCCGGATCGACGAGCTGTGCGGCATCAAGCGGCGCGAGAGGAGATCATCGCTGCGGCATGGGTCCTCGTCCGCGAGAAGGGGCTCGCGGGTCTCGCGATGCGCGACCTAGGAGGGCGGGTCGGCATGCGCGCCCAATCGATTTACTCGTATTTTCCATCGAAACACACGATCTTTGATGCCATGTTCCGCGAGGGCTATCTGGTCTTGAGCGAGGCAATGAAGACCGTTGAGAACGGCCCGAAACGGGTTGGACGTGAATATGCCCGCGTCCTGAGTCACGTGTACTTCGATTTCTGCGTCGACGATCCCGTGCGGTTCCAGCTCCTGTTCCTCAGAACGATCCCCGACTTCGAGCCTTCCGAAGAAAGCTATGCGGTCGCGCTTGCGGTGTACGACTCGATGGCGTCTGTGCTGACCCAACTCGGCGTAGCCGACCCTGGGGCGGCAGACCTGCTGACCGCCTTGTTCACCGGACTTGCTAGCCAGCAGATTGCGAACGATCCCGGCGGAGACCGATGGCGACGGCTCGTCGATCGGTCCATCGACATGTACCTGCGCGAAGTTGCACCAAACCTGATGACCACAAAGACACGAAGGAGATAGCACGTGAACCTCTACGAGGCAACAAAACCACTCGATGTAACAGGGGTGAGCGGCCTGACCCACGAAAGCGCGATGAGCCTGCAAGCCGTCGAACTACAGCGCACGATCGAGATGCTCAACTCGTTCGATGAGGCGCAGTGGACGTCGCAGACCGATTGTCCTGACTGGGATGTCCGACGCATGTACCTGCACGTCCTCGGTGCGTGTGAGGGCGCGGCTTCGATGGTCGAGGGCGCTCGGCAGATGGTGAAGGCCCGTCGCTACCAGCGGGCGAACGGTGGACCACTTGAGGCCGGTTTGTCGGCGGTGCAGGTGCGCGCCCGCGAGGCAATAACGGCACCGGCGCTGCTCGACCGCCTCCGCGAGATTTCACCTCGGACTGTCCGCAAGCGCACGTCCTTGCCAGGAGTGCTTCGACGCTCTGTGCGGATCAAGGTCGACGGACCGATTGTCGAGAAATGGTCCCTCGGTTACCTGGTCGACACCATTTACCTCCGCGACCTCTGGATGCATCGCATTGATGCTTCGAGGGCAGCGGGCGTTGAACTCGCGCTGAGAGCCGACCATGATGGACTCATCGTTGACGACATCGTGGCCGAGTGGGCACGACGCCACGGGAGTCCGATGAGCCTCATCCTCAGTGGGGTGGCAGGCGGAACGTATGTGGCCACGCCGAACGGTGTGGCTGATCCAGTCGCCGCCGAAGAGTTCGACGCCATTGAGTTCTGCCGGATACTGGCCGGACGTTCACAACGACCGTCGAGTGGCCTGATGGCCACGATTGTCCCCTTTTGAAAGAGATCGGTCAGGTTGTTGACAGGCTAAGTTAGGCGCACGGAACCAGGCAAAATGCTGTCCAAACGACAACTCAGATAGCGGCGGATTGTCGGCTGTTTGGGTGGAAAGATATGGGAGGTTTTGAGCCATTAGCCAGTGTTTCGCTCGGGCGTTTGGGGTCGCCTTTGCCCTGGACGCGACCATCAGTGACGGTGAGGGAACGCGAATCGATCCGTAATGTCGGGCGTCCCATCCGCCAGCCAGGCCGAGGTCGCGTCGTATGCTTCCCCCATCAGACGCTCGGACTGACCGAAGTCGGTCGGCATGATCGAAAGCGGGCACAGCGTCGGAAGCACTTGCAAATCGTGGGTGAGCCGGTACCGTTCGATGTCGACCGTGAGTCGCTGGTGAATCAGCAGGCCAATCGCCTGCAACGCGATTCCTCCGGCGCTGCGCGGTGCCACGGGAAGCGCACACGCATAGCCGCACGGCAGCACCCAGATCGTGGTCGCCCCCAACGCCACCGCATGTGACACCGGCGCGTTGTTGGCAATCCCACCGTCAACGAGTACGTATCCGTCGATGATTACGGGCGGGAAAACGCCAGGTATCGCCGCTGAGGCGCAGATCGCATCGACCGCATTCCCGCGTGTCAAAACCACTTCCTTGCCACTACGAAGATCGCATGCGACCACCGCGAGGGCGATGGGTGCGTCGGCGAGATCGTCGAACTGCAACGAGCGTCGCAACAATCGCTGCAATCCGATCGATGCAACGAGGTGGCCGCGACGGCCCGAGAACCCGGCCAGCCCGGTGAGCGGATGAGCCGGGAACACGTCGCGACGCCGAAGCGCGCGCCACGTCTCAGTCAACGACTCGCATCCCGAGACGCTGCACGCGCCTGCCAGGAACGCTCCGTTGATCGCACCGACCGACGTCCCGACAATGAGATCGGGACGAATGCCTGCTTCGAGGAGCGCCCGAAGCTGCCCGGCTTGGACCGCTCCAAGATTGCCACCGCCACTCAGAACGAATGCTGTCGTCATCGGGTCCCCCTCGTGGCTCTCGGGAATCCGTAGCCCAGGCCCCGACGCTGAGCCGATGGTGAATTATTCATCTGACGAGTTTGAGGATGTCGTCAAAGGGAACCTTGCCTCGCCATGACTTGACGATCTTGCCGTCGGCACCTACCAGGACGACGGCGTCTTCGGCTGGTGACCGGTAGGCCTTCGACGTTTCGCCCTTGGCGTCCCAGACAAGTCGGACCGTGGCGATCTTGTGACGCTCAAGGAACTTCTTCGCCTGCGAGAGATCCCCAGCCGTACCAATGCCGACAACGCTGATCGATTTCGTGTTCTGCCGAGCAAACTGCTCGACACGGGGAGCTTCCCGGTTGCAGGCGCTTCAATTCGGCGACCAGAACCAGAACAACATTGCCTTTCCTGTCACGGCAAGGGTCGGCACTGCGACAGACTTTCCGGTCTTGACGTCCTGCACGGACACCGACGGGAAGTCCTTTTCGGATTTCGCTTTCGAAGCAGTTGACGATGTAGCGGCACCCGCAGGCGGAGCGATAGAGGCCAGAAAGGCAACCGAAATAGCACCAATTACAATTGACATGGATCGAGCTTTCACGCTTCTCCTGAGTTGTTTGGGGATTGATTCAGACGTATCGGCTCAGCCGGGCGATGGCCCTCGCTCGACGGACCGATTTGCTTCGACCTGCGGGAATGCACCGCACCTATGGCAATCAAGCTAGCTAGGGCGACCAGCCCGACGACAAATGCGACGGTCGAAATGCCATCGATTGACCGTTGCACGCTCGTTGACCAGCTAGTAACCCACTCGATAGGACCGATCGGTGCCTGCTCGCCGCGGAGAACCGTTCGCCACTCGTAGTAGCCGTAATACGCGACGTAGAGGCCAGCAACAACGAGCAGCACACCAGAAGCCCGGTTGACGTAGGGCAACACCGCTCGAAGTCCGCGAACGAAGGACTGCTGCGCAAACGCCACAGCAAACGAGATCACGACCAGCACCAGACCCATCCCGAGCGCAAAGGCGATGTACACGAGTAGCCCATCGACAATGGAATCTGCGTTGAAGCTCGCCAGGACAGCCGTGCTGAAACCGGCAAAGCCACACGACAACGACACGAGGGCGTACGACAATCCGTAGACGTACATGCTGAACAAGCCGTTCCCGGAGCGGGCCTTCGATACCTTCAGAAACGACAGCTTCGGTTCGAAACCCCGGATCATCGCCGCACCGAGAGCGACCAGCACAACACCAACCACCATCGAAACGAACGGGATCGAATCGGTGACAACAGCCCGGGCACCAGTCGCGACCAGGCCAATGACCCCGAAAACCGTTACGAAGCCAAGCGTCACAGTCGTGCCAGCGCGGGCAGCTCTGAGAAGGCGAGAAAGAAGGGGTGCCCGCAAGTCCTCCGACGACGCGCCGACAAAGTACGAGACGTATGCCGGGAGCATGGCAAACCCGCAAGGATTGAACGCCGTCACCACTCCAGCGCTCAGGGCGAATGCCAACGGCGCCTCCGTACTTCCAAAGTTCGTACCGATGGCCGACGTTGACAGACCGACAGCCAGAGGTTGGTCAGCGCGCTCAGGGAACCCTCAGCATGCGGCGGCGGACCCCATGGAAGGCAGGAAATCGCGATTTGGGTGCTGCGCTACCAACGTCAAACCACGTCGAAGAACCGCGGAATCCCCAGATGGACCACCCAAATCGCGATTTCCTGCATTGGGTGGTCCGTTCGGTTCGTTTGATTCCTCCAGAACGTGGAGGTCAGCCGGCCTTGCCGTTGGCCAGATCGCCGACGTCTTCGAACTCGGTGGTCAAGGGCACGACTTTCCCGTTCTCGAGCTTGCTGAACACGACGCTGCGGTTGAACAGGCGCTGGTAGCCCTTCAGGCCGTCGGTCCACTCCTTGGTGAAGTCGAGCACCGGGACCATGCCCTTGAGGTCGAGACTTGACAGGTGTCGTACCCGCCCTCTTTGAGGGCGACGAGATACTCGGCCCATGGCGCGGTGGAAATGTCCGGGTACATGCCCGCGATGACGTCACCGTCCGTGGACGCCTCGTTCCCTTTCGCCGACAACACGGAGTTGAGGTTCCCCTGGGGTCCATCTCGGCGGCGACTTCAGTGAGGTCGTCGCCAACGAGGACGCCGTGCACCGAGGGTCCATGCCTGAACGGCCGTTCGTGCTCGTCGGCCAGCAGTGCGCTCCACCACCGAGATGTCCGTGCACAACGCGAACTACGTGGGTGGCGACATCATCGGGGGCGCGTCCTCGCCAATGCAGCTTCTGCTCAGACCAAGGTTCGCTCGCGACCCGTACTTCACCGGCTTCCCGGGAACGCACCTCTGCTCGGCGTCCACACCGCCTGGAGGGGGGGCACACGGCATGTGCGGTGCCAACGCAGCTGAGCGCGCCCTTGGCCGAGCTGGGCAAGCTCGGCCCTGACCGTTTGTTGTGCCTGCATTTAGCGCCGATTAACCTTTGTTCGCGCCCAGTGTAAGTCCACCTATGAACTGCTTTTGCAGCAGGAAGTACACCGCTATTGTCGGGATGGCGATAATTACCGAGGCGGCAGCGACAAGGCTATCCTGCGTCGAGAAAGATCCGCTTAGTTGAGCGATCGATGAGGTGATCGGTTTCTCTGCACCCTGTTGGAGCATGACACTTCCCCAAAAGAAGTCGTTATACAACCAGGTGAATTCTAGCGTGCCAAGGGCTGCAAGAGCCGGACGACAGAGTGGAAGGACAATACTCCAAAACTGCCTGTTGACGCTCGCTCCGTCGACGAATGCGGCTTCGTTCAATTCTTTCGGAAGAGTCTTCATGTAGTTGCTCATCACGAATGTACAAAACCCGGTCTGGAAAGCAACATGTATCAGGATAACCCCGATCTTCGTCCCCAGTAGATTTCCGGTGTTCGTGTCGCTCAGCAGATTTGGCCAGGGAATGCGCTTGAAAATCTGAAAGACCGGCTGGAAGATCACCTGCTGCGGCATCAGGTTACCGGCCGTGAAAATAACCAGGAAGGCGACATTAAATCGTCCACTGAATCGAGTGCATGCAAATCCGACCAGGCTAGAAAATAGCAGTATCAAGAGAAGCGCCGGAATCAGTATAAAGAAAGTATTGACAAACTTCCGTCCCATTTCACCCTGATCAAAAGCGTTTCGGAAGTTCTCGAATGTCAAGGCGCGCGGAAACGAAATAACCCCGTTGTTGCGAAGCTCCTGCTCGTTGCGAAATGCCGAGAGCACGGCTCCAAAGAGAGGAATGAGCCAAGCGACGGACATCGTTATCAGGAAGGTCTGGAGGACCACTCGAGGGACTCGCGGCCGGTTCTTCGGGCCAGCCCCTATTGACGCCGACCTCACCGTCCAGTTCATGCGTTCTCCTCCCTGAAACTGTTGAGGACATATTTGATAATGAAACCGATGCAGAGGAAGAACAGGACCATGCCGTAGGCCGATCCGATACCGACCCGCCCTCCGCCTTCACCGGTAAGGCTCCCGGTCACAAGTGTACCCATCACTTCAGTGCCGCGCTGGGTTCCGAGCGCCGCGATCATGTCATAAGCGCGTAGGGCTTCGATGATAGTTATCACTCCAACGACTGCATTGATCGGGCGCAGTGTCGGAAACACCACATGCTGAAACGACCTGACCTCGTTTGCACCGTCAATGCCCGCAGCCTCCCGCAACGAAGGATCGACGCCTTTGAGGCCAGCGAGGTACAGGACCATGATGTAGCCGATATGACGCCATGCCATGGCGACGAGGATGGCAAAGAAGTTCTTGCTCACACCCAAGTTATCATCATAAAAGTCCGGCAACACCAACGATGCGACGAACCCCCCGAAGCACCCGACGGCGAGACCAAGAAGCACGCATCGTCCATCCATCCGGCGACTCGTCATTATCCCAACTGTCAGCGCGAGAACAACTCCGATGAGAAAGCCAAGGATTTTGCTATCGCGCATTGAGAAGATATAGTCACCATTACCGAGAAAGTCAATTCCTTTGCCCGGAACAATCTTGTTCAGTAGGCCGCGATCGGTTTGGAACATCACCGCTTTCCAGATGAAACCAACGACCGCGATCGACAACACAACCGGCATGTAGAAGACGCTCTGGTAGAAGCGCCCGCCGCGCACCTCTTTATCAAGCAGGTAGGCAAAAAGCATACCGATCATTGAACAAGCAGCAAGCCAGACAATCAGGATAAGGTTGTTGAATAGCGCTGGGAACAACTTGGTGTCAAAGATCGTGAAAATCTGCCAGAAGTTTCGAAGGCCGACACTTTTTGCGTCACCCACAGGACGGAGATTGTCCCACTCCATGAAGGAGAGAACCCCGGTGATAATCGCCGGGATCCAGACAAGAATGAGATGGAGGGCGAGCGGGATACCGATGGCGAACTTCAACCACAGGCGATCACCGACCGTAAGTAGCTGCAGACGAGAATGGTGCCCGGATACGGGCACCATTCTCTTCGTTGGCAATTCAGTCATTGTGCTCCGACTCGTGACAATCGCTCGTAGAAAACAGGACAACCGAGTCGGAACTTCTCGCCGACCTCGGGCAACGCCCGAGGTCCTAGGCACAAGGGACTGTCGATGAACAACCGACCAGGCAGCGTAACGATCTGGACGATGCTGACCTTGTCTTATTATTCAAACTTGTAGGTGGCCTTCTGTTCTTCCATGGTCTTCAAGATCGCAGCGATGTCTTTGCCGGACAGATAGTCCTTAATGGCCACGCCCACCACCTTTGAGGCGAAATCCGGATCGGTGTCACGGTCTAGAAACTGTGAGATGAATTTCGCAGAGCCAACAAGCTCGGCCGACTTCTTCTGCAGCGCGTTGTAGCTCGACGTGTTGGCCTTGGCGTTGGCCGCCACGACCGACGGATCGACGCCAAGGTAACCATCAATGGCCGGAGCACCGCCGATCGCTGCAAGTAACGCCTTCGCTCCCTCTGTATTCTTCGGGGATTTCGCCATCATGAACCCGTCGATCGGGGCCTCAACAGCATCTTGACCGTAGGCCGGATCGATGGCCGGGAAAGCAAAGAAGTCGATGTCGTCGAGGATCTCCTGCGCCTTCGGATCCTTGGTCGGATCGAATTGCGAAGCGAGGAACGTACCGATGAGGTACATGCCGGTTTCCTTCTTGCCCCAGGCCTGTGCAGCATCTTCCCACTTACGAGAATTGGCATCGGGCTGATAGAAGCCGGTAATAGTGCTCCAATTTTCGAAGACCTTGGCAACCTTTGGATCAGTCCATGATTCCTTTCCGCCCATGAGCGAAACGTGGAAGTCGTACCCATTGGTACGCAGGTTGATCATGTCGAACATGCCCATTTGGGGCCAGCCGCCGTCGTTGGCGGCAGAGAACGGTGTGATCCCGTCAGCCTTCATCTTCTCGCACAGCGCAAGAAGTCCAGCCCAATCGGTCGGGATCGTGTAACCTTTCTCGGCGAACAGACTCTTGCGGTAGTGGATGGCCCACGGGTAGAAATAGAATGGCACGAAGTACTGCTTGCCGTCGGTCCCAGTTGAAGCGTTCTTGAATCCGCCGGACATGTCTGCCAGGTTGGCCCACACGTCGGAGATATCACCAACGACGCCCTTGGATGCGAAGGCACGCATCCGATAGCCGGCGAACCATGACACGACATCGTCGGGCTGCTGAATGTAGGTATTGAAGTTGTCCTGATAGCCGTTGTGATCAACCGTGTTGATCTTCACGTTGATCCCCGTCGTTGCGATTGCGGCTGCTAGTGCGGCTTTCACCTTGTCGTCCGAATAGTTCGATCCGAACGTGACTTCACCCACGTCTTTTACCGCAGCGACAGCCGCAGTGTCGGCGGCAGCGGCTTCCGTCTCAGCTGCGGCAGTTTCGGTGGCAGCTGTCTCAGCCGCAATCGTTTCGGCCGCGGCCGTTTCAGCAGGGACAGTCGTGTCGCTTGCTTTGTCGTCGCTGCTGCAGGCCGCAAGAAGTCCGCCGCCGGCGAGGACGGCAGCTCCAGCGAGCAACTGTCGCCGGGTAATCGAGAATCCAACGTCACGTGGATTCGGCGAGCGACCTGCGTCTCCGGACGAAATATTTTCTGGCATGTCTCCCCTTGTTGGATTTGCAAACGTTTCTCGGTTTTGGCCGTCGTGGCTGGTACGAACCTGCCGCAGCAATCGGCGGTCAGGATTTGTCGTCAGCCTTGCGCGACTTCCGACGTGTTACTCCCGTCACGCTGTATCGGAGAGTAACGGCAGGGAGTGCCAGGGGCAACTTCGAAATTGCGTTCAACTGAGCCGACCCGCCATGTCACCGTGCACCGCGAGACGGTTGTCGCGGAGGTACTTCTGGTACGCGTCGAGGTCCGCGCAGCCGACCCCGTTGCGGCTGTCCGTCGAGATGCGGCTACTTTCGGATCGGAACTCCGTCCATCTCAGATGGACACGTCCGAAGTATGGACTCGTCGCTGAGTTGTCGACAGCGATCCAGTTCTTGTCGTTGAAGTCGGCGGCACTCGTCTTCGTCGTCGCGATCACTGGCGCGGACCACGTCGCCCCGTTGTCGTCGGACGCGGCCACCATGACGTACATCGTGCCCTTCAGATGCGAAACGCTCGCCAGACACGAATAGTGGGCACGCGTACCATTGCGATCAGAGAACCCGCTAGGCGCAGCCACGTCTTCGGCCCGTACGCAATGACCGGGTCCTTGGGAGAGAAAGGGAAGGCCCTGCCAACTGGCCTGGTCGTCGATCAGGCCGCGGTTGATCCACCGGAACATCGTCGTAGCCATCGGGCGAGTGGCTGCCACACACGACGTGCACCTATGGACTGGACACACTTCCACTGACGCTTCAGCCTGCGTAGCGCTTCCGAGGGTCGGCCGGCGCAGCACGATGATCGAGAATCGCGCGGGTGACGAGATCAGCGTCGTGAACGATCGATTCGATGTCCGCGGCGAGCTTGCCGACTAGCGGTTCCTGCGACCGGTCGGTAAGCGATTCGATCTGGTCCCGCGCGCTGCGCCCGGCCGCAGTCAGCGCGCCGGCTTCGTCAAGCCATTTGCGGGAACGAAGCTCGACGGCTGCGGCTGCGAGGTCATCGGATGAGAAGCCTCGCGTCGCGGAGTACTCCCCTACGGGGTATCCAAGCCAGACTTCTGTGAGCACGTTCATCTCCGCGACGCCGAGCCCGTGCACGGCGCACGCCGCGAGGTGTCCGTCTCCGCGATGCTCTCGGAACAGCTCGGCCCCACGCCACAGTCGGCCATACGGATCGGTCGGTATGGGAAGCGACTGCAATGCCGCGAACAACGGGCGCGAACCCGCATCGACCGCGCACGCCGCGCCGAGCAGCCGCTCGGCCAGGCGAACGATCAGCACGGGATCGATGTTCGCCGTCGCCGAGCGCAGCCCTTCCTCGGCACCATGGCTACGCGCGCTCAGGATTGCATCGAGTGACGAGACCTTCCTGGCTTGGTAGTACACAGGTCCGAGCAAGGCAGCCTTGAATGCGCCGAAGGCAGCCACGACCACCGGCGGGGCGACGTCATCGCCGAGCGCAGCGGCGCGACCCCATACGTAGCCGTCGAAGAAGCCATGACCGAGTGCGGTGAATCCTTCGGCCGCTTCCCGCGACCACCAGCCGATAGTGGCGGTCGCCTCCAGCGAATCACGCAGACGCCGAGCCGCCGTCGCAGGAACATCTGGCGTCTTCTGCGGCTGGCCGGTGGGCGTGAGGAAATGGGTCGCAATCGCGTCGTAGTCCACCGACGCATACTGACCGATTGGCGGGCGGGAATAGCAACCCGATGCGCAGCTGCCACAACCGCGCTCGGCTCATTCCCGGGCGATCATGCGTGGCACATGAAGATGCGGAAGACCGATCCACCGATGGCCTTCACGTTGGACAAGCGGGCGACCGGATCGTGACGCCGCAAGATTCGCTCTGAATTCCGTGCGCGCACGGGGTCAATTCGGGGACCGCTTCGTCATGCTCAGGCCTGATGACGCCGACATCGCACACACCTAACAAGCCCCGGTGGCGGCGCACCACCAGCACCGACCATACGGAGGTCTTGTCATGAAGTTCAGCTCCCCTACCTTTGCGCGCATCCGACGATCCGTGCTCGCTGTCATTCTCCTCGGAGGTTCCGGCGGCTTTGTCTCCTCCACGGTCAGCCAGGCGGACACCCCAGCTCCAATCGTCGGCACGCTTACCGTGCACAAACAAACGGTCGGCTTCTTCGCCGGAGACCCGACCACGTTCGCGCTGAACTTCGACTGCCACGTCGTTGTCGACACGACGTTCTCGGTGGCGAGCCCGGCCGTCCTCGATATTCCTGCCTCCGGAAGCTGCCAGCTGAACGAGGCCGTTTCGAACTTGTACACAACGACGTACGATCCGGCGCAGTCCCTCAACTACAACGGGGGGGACTTGGAGGCCACGATCGTGAACACACGGAAGCGGTCCCAGCTTCGGGTTGCGAAATTGTTCCCAAGCGGCGGTCCTCTCGCGGGCGAAGAATTCCTCATCGACTGGAGTTGCTCCACGGCGGGTGGTCTCCTCTTCAACGGCACGTTCACGTTCACTGGTGCCGCGACGCAGACGACCGCTGCGTTACCCGCCGAGGCAGTGTGCACGGTGACCGAGCGCACGGTTGCGGAGGGCACGCCGCCGGGCTACACCCCGACGTATGACCCGGCACAGACCGTCAACCTCGGACCGGCCACGGTCACCGTGATCATCACGAACACCCGACGCAAGGGCTCGTTCGCGATCGCGAAGACAACCGTCGGAGGTGACGGTACGTTCTCGTTCAACTGGAGCTGCGTCCTCGGTGCCGTCACGTCGTCGGGGACGGTCCCCATCACGACCAGCAACGGGACCGCGTCCCCGGTGGTTGTGCCCGACATACCAACCGATTCGGTGTGCACGGTCACGGAGGTCATCGACGCGGACTACAACACGTTCGTGACCCCGGCGGATGGCCGCGTGACGATCGGTGCGACGGCACAGACCGTTACCTTCCGCAACGAGCGCAAGGCAGTCGAGCTGCGAGTGACCAAGTTCTACGACGCCAACGTCAACGGCACCCAGGACGCAGGGGAGGTCACGATTCCGTGGCGGGTCACGATCGGGGCGACGTCGTACAACATTCCCGCGGTTAACCCAATCAGTCTCGCACCGGGTGTGTACTTGGTGACCGAAGCTTCGGCAGCCGGCTGGGTCGCGACGACGCCGACATCGCAGTCCGTGACGCTCCCCGGTCAATCGGCGGTGTCCTTCGGCAACGTATGCATCGGTGCCGGTGGCGCACGCTCGAAGGGGTATTGGAGCAATAGCGGCAAGGGCCTTATCACCGCCGCCGACCTCGACGCACTACGCGCTCTTCACCTCGTCGGCGCGAACGGTCAAGCGTTCGATCCCGCCAACGCCGCGCAAGTCGCCTCATTCCTGAAGAATGCGACGGCCACGAACATGGCGAACATGGCGTCGGCGCAGCTTGCTGCGATGCAGCTGAACGTCCTGCACGGCCTCGTCAGCCCCGCTGCGAACGTGTGGGACGGGACACTGTTCCGCACGGTCGCGTCGGTCATTGCCGCCGCCGAGGCCGCTCTCACCGCCGACGGGCTGACGCCGTCCGGTGATCCGAACCGTGCATCACAGGATGCGTTGAAGGACGTACTCGACAGGTCCAACAACAATGCCATCTTCCTGCAGCCGACCCCTTGCGGGTCGCCGTTCTGATCGTCCCGCTTCGCTTGATCTCCGCGCCGAAGCCATTCAAGAACCGTGGAGTCACCTTTCGCGGTTCAGGTTTCGGTCGAGGTCGGGTCGTTGCCGGAATGCAGGATCGCAGCGTAGGGTTGATATGACCAACGAAGGGGAGTATCCCCCGAGGCTCACCGTCATCACGGTGCCGACCGGCCAGGTCGGATCCCGGTGCAGCCAGTCCGTCGCCGCGAGGTGCCGGGCGGAAAGACCTTCGGCACCAACCAACATCGGTTCCCTGTCGAAAGGTCACGTCACGTGATTGCTGGTCTCTCCCCTACCTCGGCGTTCAACAAGAACAACGCCAAGACAGCCGTCCTGCTCGCCACACTCGGCGGCGCGCTCGTCGTTGCCGGTTCCGCATTCGGCGGTCGGGGCGGCGCGTCGATCGGCGTCATCCTCGGTCTTGCCATGGTCGGCGGCTCGTACTGGTTCAGCGACAAGCTGGCCGTACGAGCTGCTGGCGCGCAGCCGATCGGTGAGGGGCAACTCCTGTGGCTGCAGTCCGATCTCGCCCACATGTCAGAGCGCGCTGGCCTGCCCGTTCCACGTCTCTATATCTCGCCCAGCATGCAGCCGAACGCATTCGCGACAGGTCGAAACGAGAAGCACGCCGTCGTCTGCGTGACCGCTGGCCTGCTCGAGGTTCTGGACCGCGACGAGGTTGGCGGTGTCGTCGCCCATGAGCTCGGCCACATCCGCAACAAGGACATTCTGATCGGCTCGATTGCAGCGGCGATCGCGACGGGCATCACCTACATCGCGCAGATGGCGATGTTCGCCAACTTGTTCGGACGCTCGGAGGACGATGAGGGCACCAACCCGATCGTCATGATCCTGATGATGCTGCTCGCCCCCGTGGCGGCCGGGCTGATCCAGGCGGCGCTCAGCCGTTCGCGAGAGTTCGAGGCCGATCGTGTCGGTGCAGCGATCGCCGGCGATCCGACGTCGCTCGCTCGGGCCCTCAGCAAGATCGAGGCCCAGGCCAAACGGGTCCCGATGCACATCAACCCGGCGCAGGCCTCCGCGTACATCGTGAACCCGCTCACCGGCCGCAACGTCCAGTTCTCCCGACTCTTCATGACCCACCCGCCGACCGAGGAGCGCGTCGCCCGCCTGCTCGGTCGCACGGCGTGAGCGTCGGCGGACCGACGAAGCAGACCGTGCGTTCAGCTCGTAACTACTGAAGACGCAGCTCGGGCGGACATCGTCGTCGCTTCCGGGACAGTGCATCCCGGGTCGAACGTCCTGGCCGACGTCACCCTCGACGATTTGTACGCGCGCTGGGATGGTGTCGTCGACACCATCGCCACGTACCGGATGGCATTGTGCTGCGCGGCGCAGCGTAGATGACCGTGATGTTGCCGCAGCGGTTGCGTTTCTCTGTTCCGAAGGAGCGGGCTATCTCACCGGAGTGACGCTCACAGTCGACGGCGGCGTCGGATCGGCGATGTTCTGATGGAGTACGAAATCGAGGGCAAGGTCGCGATTGTGTCGGGAGGCAGCCGGGGTATCGGCCGCTCTATCGCCGAGGTATTTGTCGGGGAGGGCGTGCGAGTCGTAATCGCGGCGCGCACCCAGGAGCACCTGGACGAAGCAGCCGGTGTTCTCGACGCGATCGCGCCGGGCAACGTCGAAGCGGTCGCCGCAGACATGACGAACCCGGTAGATGTCGAACGCGTCGTCGGCATTGCCCGCCGGTGTTTCGGGCCCGGTTGGCATCGCTGTCAGCAACGTGATCGGCCACGTCATCGATGCGGGAAAGGAAGGAGACGGACCCGGTGCCGGCACGTTCGCCACCTTGGCACCGCAGGAGGATCGACGCGAGTTCACCAGTCTGTTCGTCTCGGCATGGGCACTCGCCAGATCCTGTCCGCCCGACATGCGCGCCGCCGGACGGGGACGCATCTGCAACATCGGCTCGGGCGTAGCTCGCGAGCCAACAACCGATCTGCCCCACATCCTGCCCAACACCGTGAGGGCCCCGTGGCCGGCCTCTACCGGGTGCTCGCTCACCGATTGGCTCACAGAACCCAACCAAAATCGCGAATACTTCAGCACCCACCTAGCAACTCCATCGAGACGCGTGTACTCAATACTCCACATCTCGGACCTGCACCGGTCTGGCACCGACCCTATTGACAACCCGTGCTGGTGTCGTCGCTCGTGGCGGATCGAGATCGGTACGCGTTGGAAGTGCCCCAAATTCGACCACCGGATGCCATCGTCGTCAGCGGAGATTTGATTCAGGGAGTCGGAGTAGATACTTCGGAGTGGGAGGCGGAACTCACGGGCCAATACGACACATGTCATAGGTTCTTGGTCATGCTGACGGACAAGTTCCTCGGTGGCGATCGGTCTAGGGTCGTACTGGTTCCGGGAAATCACGATGTGGCGTGGCCAAGCCGCCACGTCTATGAGCAGCGTCAACGACACCGCGATTCGCCTTGATCCAACGTCTTTCGGACCGAACCGTGACTATAGATGGGACTGGAAAACGCGCCAGCTCTATCGAATAGCCGACAGAAACCGATACGACCAGAGATTCCAGTTCTATCGGACGTTCGTCTCCAAGTTTTATGAAAGTGTGCGATTCCCGCACCACGATTGGCCATGACGAGTACTTCCAGCTCTTCGAGCTAGCCGAGGGACGGATCGCAGGAGCTGGCTTCAACTCTTGTCATGACAACGATTGCTACGCGTTCCACGGTTGCATCCCCGACTCGGCCATTGCCGAAGCGCACCTTCAGCTACAGAGTCGCAGAGCCCAGTATGACCTGATGGTGGCGGAGTGGTACCACAACGTCGAGGGCGCGCCATACGTGTCCGATTACATGCCGGCTGGACTCTCGGCTTCGGCCCGGAAGCGATCGAACGACCACCCAATCGAACCACCCAATAGGCCGAAACGGCTATTGGGTGGTCCTATTGGGTGGTTTCGGCACGTCGGCCGACCCGTTCAGCGTTACCGAAGTGCCGCGTAGGTCCCGGCGGCTTGCATAGCCGCGTCGATTGGTGCGAGCAGCGTCGCAAGCCGAGCCGTTGCCTCGGCTCCCACGCACTCCCATATCGGTGCGCAGAGACGGTCGGTATCGGCTTCGAGTCCTTCACGGGCGGCGTGACCTTCCGGCGTCAGTGCTCCGGAAGCGTCCGCCCATCCTCGGACGCTGAGGCGAGCAATCGCGTCGGCCCATTCCGTCTCGCTCCACTGACGCGATCCCTTCGCGAGGGGAAGCGGGAAACGTCCGGTGGCGGCCTGGAGAACCATGCAGTCACAGGGTCCGATGCCGTTCGCGATGAGCAGTGCAATGTGGACGTCTCCGCGCCATTCGCGTACCACCGTGATCTGCTGCCAAAGGGCCGTGAGGGCATCGGCCGGGAGCGCAACCCCGGCGTTCGCCGCTGCGAGCGGTTTGCCGGCAAGATCGAGTCCCGCGACGATGGGGTCGAGGATGGAGCGGGCCTCCGTCAGGTCAGCATCGGAGATCGCTACACCGGCGCGCTTCATCGCACGGTCCACCACCCTGAACCGAGCGGCTTGGAGGTCCGCTGGCGAGGCGGTCGCCCACACCTTGTCAATGGCTGCGGCGGTCACGGCGGCCGGACTGAAGTTGTAGAACGTCGCGAGTACGACGCCCTCCGGCACAGGACCCATCGGGGCTGCTCGCACACCGAAGTAGCCACCGCGACCTTCGATGCCGAGCGAGGCGTATTCCTCCGCCGCTTCCGGCACGAAGTACACGAATCGGTGGGCAAGGTTGATGGCCATGTGAGCGTCGTGAACGGTGGCGAGATCCATCTCCCGACCCTACGCGACGGCGCGACCAAGCCTTGATTCGGCGGATCGCGAACGGCGCTGCGATCGATCACAGGTAAAGCATTCCGGGCGAGGCGTCCCGTGACATCGACCCGCAGGCTTGACCGCACGCCGGAGCGACTGCCATGCTGCGGCGGCGTGGCAGTGATCGGAAGATCCCGACGTGGAGGATCCGCATTGATCGCGCTCGGGATTGGTACCTCGCACACGCCGATGCTCGCCATGTCCGCGCCGTCGTGGACCCGCTGGGGTGCCCGCGACGTCGGACGAACCGACCTTCTCGACGGTGCCGGCCGTTCGGTGACCTACGACGCGCTCGTGCAACGCAACCGGAGCTTGGTAGAGGCGGAACTCCACGAGGATGCCTACATTGCGAAACTCTGTCGCACCAACGCGGCGCTCGATGCGCTCGCCCGCCGCATCGTCGACGCCCGGCTCGACGTGATGGTGGTAGTCGGCGACGACCAGGACGAGCATTTCGGGATCGACAACCTCCCCCCGATCGTCGTGTACCACGGCGCAACCCTTCGCAACACGCGGGTCGAGCCCGACGACGGCGCTCCGCCTGAGATCGTCGAACTGCGCCATGGCTACTTCGAGCCCGATGACGACGTCGATTACCCGGTCGACGTCGATCTCGCCGAGGGCGTGATCGGCTTCCTGCTCGACCATGGATTCGATGTCGCGTCGTCCGCCCGGCTCCCCAAGCCCCGCGCCGAGGGCCATGCCCTGCAGTTTCCCCATCGCCGCCTCCTCGGCCGCGGACTGCCGATCGTCCCCGTCCTGCTCAACACCTACTTTCCGCCGACCCAGCCACGTGCTGCGCGCTGCTACGACCTCGGAGTTCAAATCGCCGCAGCCGTCGAAGCCGTTGGGAACGGCAAACGGGTTGGTTGCCTCGCTTCCGGCGGATTGAGCCATTTCGTCGTGCAGCCAGAATGGGACCGCTTCTTTCTCGACGCGCTCGCAGCGGGTGATTTCCACGCTCTCCGCTCGATCCCGGAAGAACATCTGCAATCCGGCACGTCGGAATCGAAGAACTGGATCACCGTTGCCGGGGCATGCGCCGACCTGAGGTTCAGGGAAGTCGACTACGTCCCCTGCTACCGCACGCCGGCCGGCACCGGAACCGGTGCAGCGTTCGGCATCTGGGAATGAGGACACTGAAGTGAGCGACGACACCCAATGACTGACGAAACGACAACAACCACAACATCCACGGCCGCACGTGGTGCCACGGCGCAGGCGTTATACCGCGACCTCACCCAGGTCGGACCCGGTACAGCCATGGGTGAGCTGATGGCTCGGTCGCTGGCGTCTGGCCGAGAACGAGAGCAACGACTGGCGCATCGATCGCGGTGTGCAGCGCTCCGGCAGCTACACAGGCCTCTCGAACATCCACCTGCAGGACCAGGCGATCACGGAATCGATGGGCCAAATCACCGACTTCGCCCATGAGCACCTCGCACCGAGCGACCGCATGATTGCCCGCACAAGGCGTCGAGTCGTCGACGCTGCGCGGGCGTGGCGCGACAAGGCGATCGTGCCCCCCGGCGTCGATGATCCCGAGGTCTATTTCGGGTCGCGCAGTTCTAACTTTGTCGTGCCGAGCGACGTCGATTGGCTCGACGCCTACGAACGGCAACTCGCGATCGCCGAGCGACCCGCACGCGCGCCGATGTGATCGGCGGGCGGGTGCGGTAGTTCCGCGGTTCTCGAACAGCTGACGGGGCCGGTCCCCGACGTTGGGACAGTTCGCGTCGCTCACCGAGGTGATTCGTCCCAACGTTGTGGTGAAACCGGTTATCAGCTCGTGGCGACGGGCCGCGCTGACCTACTCGGCGGCGTCCGCCGGATCATGGGCACGGACAACCATCACCGGACACGTGGCGTGACGGACGACGGCCATGCTGACGCTGCCCATCACGAGGCGTCGAAGCCCGGTTCGCCCATGGGTTGCCATCGCGATGATCGGCGTCGACGCGGTGTTGCTCGCCTCGACGATCGCCACCGCAGGATGTTCATTGTGCAGAACGTCGTAGTCGGCGAGGATGCCAGAAACACCAAACTGATGGGCAATTCGAGAGACATACGCGATTTCGTTGACGGCCTCGTGCGAAACATCGGAGTCAACGGCCATCAGACTGCTCGGGTCGACGACCTGGACCACGCGCACCTTCGCCCGGAGCAGTCGCGCCCAATGAGCGACAATTGGCACGACTGCCTCGCTCGTGGTCGAGCCATCGATACACACGATGATCGTGTCGTAACACAGCCCAACCGCCGGCGTCGCAGAAAGGTGGGGCCCAACAAGCAGGACCGGACTCGCCGACGCACGGATCGTTTCCGCAGTGACACTTCCGATCACCGCATCCTTGAGTCCGCTCGGCCCGTGACTGGCCATGACGATCAAGGCATCGCTGTGCGCCGACGCGATCTCGGCAAGTTCTCCCGGAACGTCATGCGACGTCGACGTCCGGTGCTCAGCGTGCAGATCGAAACGGGCTGATTGGGCGTCGAAGTAGTCATCAAGGTCTTCGCGTATGCCGCTCTCGCGATCGGTGAACAGAATCACCGAGGCGTCCGCGCGCCGAGCGAGCGAGCGAGCGACGCCGAGGGATCGTTCGACGGCAGCCGAGCCGTCCAGCGGGACAATGATGGTTGTCACGGCGTCTCCTGCTCGGCAGCGACGACGAGCACGGGGACCGGTGACGCAGCCAGGAGGCGGCGAGTGGTGCTGCCGAACACGAGTTGGTGGAGACGGTCCATCCCACGTGTGCCGACGGCGATAATTGAGCCCGGCGTCCGAGCAGCGGCTTCGGCGAGCGCTTCGGCCGGATGAACCGAATGAACCACGTCCCAGTTCTTGGTGCCAGAGGTCGAGACCTCTTCGCAGATGTGTTGCACGAATCCCGTCTCGCTCACATCGCCCGGAATCTTCTGACCGGGTGCCACCACCTGCAGCACGTTGACGTCGAGGCCGAGTGCGGCCACAAGTCGTGCGGCGGCGTTGGTGGCCAGCGCCGATGAGGGAGATCCGTCGACGCCGATAATCATCTGCGAGAACTGCACCGCTGACGTTGACTCCGCTCCCGGGCCGACCGCCACGATCGGAGCGCGACAGAACGTCAGGACCTCCGATGTCGTCGTTCCAACCACAAGGTCTTCCAGCCCGGGTATCGCACTCGACGCCAGCACGATCAGCGTTCCGTCGTCGCTACGGGCGTTCAACGAATCGGCCATCGAAAGGCTCATCGACACGTCGATGGTGTCGACCGTCGTGCGGAGGTCCCCAAGCTCGCGGTCGAGGAGTTCGCGTCGTTGCGCAACGGCATGGCCGGACGCCGCGACCGACACGATTCGCAACGGCACCTTGAGTGCGCGGGCCAAGAACTCAGCGGTCGTCATGGATCGCAGATTGGACGGTCGCCCGTCGAGCGGAACGAGTATCTGTGTGTAGCCGCCGATGCCAGAAGCGGATGCCGGAGCCTCGTCGTGACGCGTGCTGGTTGTCATGGATCCATGGTTCCTGCCGGGCGTCGATGGCGCGAGGGACTTGGGTCCCGGCGTGAACGGGACCTCGGGCGCACCGGGTCCCTACCATCGACCCTCCCTGGGCACCGGAGTGTGCCCGAGGATTTCAACCGCAGGCAACGAGAGCGACGCCGCAACGTGCAGCGCGCGTCCGATCGAAATGCCCCGAGGGAGAAGGACGTCCAGGAAGACGGTTCAGGAGTAGGTGACCCGGACCTGGACGTTGTCGAGGAAGAACGTCTTCGTTCCGAACGCCGACGTCACGTCGGTGATCTGTACGACGAAGTTCGCGTTCGAGAAATTGGCCACGGTCCAGGTACGTCCCCAGAGGTTCGAGGTCGAGCCGAACGTCAGGTTTGTCTCCCCGATCGCAGCAAGGTTGAGCTGTAGGTATGACGTCCAGGACGATCCGCCGTTGGACGAGAGGCGCACGCAGAGACGGTTCGTCCCCCCGGTCGCATTCATCCAGGACTGAGTCCGTACTTCGATCCCCCGGATCGCCGTCGCAGCGACAATCGAGATCGAAAAGTTGGAGAACCGGTGTTTGTCCTTTCCGTTGTTCGAGCACGAGGTCTTGTTGGTCGTCCCGCTCATCGGGTCCTCCGCGGGCACGCCATCGTCGCCGCAGCCCGACGCCGGGTTCGTCTGGTAGCCGTTGTTGTCGCCGCCCGTGTCCGCTGCCTGCGCCGCACAGTTGAACCAGGGCGTGTTGAGCGAGATGAACACGGTATTGACTTCGTTCGAATCGAGGCTCTCCCAGGACTGGAACGTTGACCTCGTCACGTAGAAGAAGGAACCGAGTCCGGGCGTATCGGTATAGGAGAAGACGGTCGGGGCGAGCGTCGCGATCACCGTGTACGGTCCTCCCGTGACGGTCCCGCGCATCACTTTCGTCGCCGTGGCGTAGGCCGACGTCGACGCCGACCAGCCCAGGTTTGCCGTTCCCGGAACCGGTGTCGTCAACGTCATGGAATCGGGAGGAGCGAGGATGTCGGCGTCGAAGTTTGAATCGTCCAGAAGCGCCGAGTCGCCGAACAACGCATCCACTCCGGGCGCCCCTCGGCCTGCGACACCGAGCAGAGAAACCGCGGACAGGAGAATTATCCCGACGGATACTCGGCCACGTCTTGGACGCTGAGGCACCATGGAATCGCGACGAAACAGCGACATGTCAGCTCGTGGCCGCGATCGCGACGCCGGCAGGGGAACACGACGACGGTCGTCTCCGCCGCGCGCCGTGCGGGACCAGCGTCTGAACGGCCGTGAGGAACAGAACGGCGAACCACAACAAGGGCCGTTGCAGCATGGTCGCGACATACCCCACAAACGGCACGGCCGTGACAAGAACGGCACCGTTACCCCGCATTGCTCTGGGCTCGGCGTCCGCCGACCGGTTGGCGTCGCCGCGAGTTGTGGCGTAGGTGATGCCATCTTCGTGGCGTTCGAGTCGGACCACCCGGTGCAGCGTCGCGACCTTCGCGCGACCCGGCGCAAAGAGGATGACGTTACCGACTCGAACGTCTGCCGCGGGGACCTGCCGGACAATTGCGATACTGCCTATCGGGACCTGACGCCCCATGCTTGCACCCATCACCCTCACCGTGCCGAAGCCGAAGAAGCCTGGAATTCCGGTCACGAGCAGCGCAGCGAGGACCGTCAGCAGAAGCGCCCAGGTGAGACCGCGGATTGCGACGCCGACAGCATCGCGGTCTTCGACCGGGTCGCTCCGAGCAGTACGTTCCATAATCGAGAGATCGGTTGGGCGATCACGCAACTTGAGCCTGAGTTGCGCACAAACGCGCCGGGGGCACCAGGAGCGCGAGTCGCTCCTGGTGCCCCGGTCACAATCAGCGTGATTGCGGCTTTGTTCTGTGATTACGGGTTGTTCGAGGTCTGCTCTGCCGAGAACACCCATTGGGCGTTCGCGGTTCCGCCCTGGACGCTGTTCGGGGCCGTAATTGGCAGCTCAATTCGGAAGCAGAGCGACTCGGCACCACCGGCGCCCGCCAACGGGCGATCGCCCGTCTGCGCGCCTTGGGCGGCGTCACCCACGAGCTTGAAGCTCGCCGGGCCGTCGATGCCTTCGGAACCGACGGAGGAGTCGTAGAGCGTCGTCCCGTCGAACGCCGCACAGGAGGCACCGAGCGTCTTGATCCGCAGAACGAGGATGTCCTTCATTGCGAGCGCGTCGGTCACGGTCCCGGCAGAGATCGCGTAACGCAGGGCCAGCGAACCGGGGTTCGTCACTGCCACGGTCTGCGTCGATGTATCCCCCGGGGCCATGCCCGAGACGGCGAAGGCGCCGGTGACGCTGTCGGAACCGTTGAGTTTGATGTCAAGCGTGCCTGCGGTGAAGGTGTTGGTGTTGAGGTTGGCGGTATCGGTGAAGAATGCCGACACGCCGGGTCCTACTTGCGTGCCTACTGCGGCAAGAGCCATCCCCCCGACGAGCAAGAGAGATGAAAACTGCATCGAACGACCAGAACGACTGAAACTGAGGCGCATAACGACGGAACTCCTCTGCGCGATGCCCCAATGGCGTTTTTGCGCTTGTGACATTGATCGGCTGGAGAACGTGAGATCATTATGGGTCGTTTCGCCCAATTTCTGGAAATGGAAGCGAGCGCGCTTTGGGAGCTTCGAGGCATCCTCCGTTTTCACTCGGCGCGTTTTCGTCGAATTCGAGCTGCCATGTGTTGATGCCTTCGGACCTCGAGTACTCCACACGCTTCGCGATCCTCCCAACGATCAGGAGACCGTAACCACCGACCGTCGGCTGGGAGGCTTGGGGTGCCGAGTACCGCCCTGGGTCGTACGCTTCCCCCGCGTCGTTTGTCGCGATGATCAAGCGATCGCCGAGGCGTTGGGCGGTGAGCGTGATCGTGTGGTCGCGTGATCCTCCGTAGGCGTGCATCGAGATGTTGACGCACAACTCGTGCACTGCGAGTTCGACACGCGGGAGAGCGGTCGCACCGAGCGCCATGTCGAGCGCCAGGCTCACATTGGCGAGCCACGGGCCGATGTCCCGCAGGGACATCAGGTCGCTCGAAAGCGCGATGGTGTGCTGAGCGCTCACGTCGGGGCCCTGCCGATGTTGCGGATCAGGAAAACGGTCTGATCATCTGTCTTCTGCGTCGTCCCTGCATGGAGGGAGACAGCTTCGATGGATGCCGCGACCTGATCCTCGGCGCTGACATGTTGGCCGAGAACCGCTATCAGGCGTTCAATTCCGAACATCTCGCCCTGTTCGTCGAGTTGGTCAACCAGACCGTCCGAACCAGCGAAAAGGTACTCGCCAGGTCGAAGACGAACTCGAACCGACGTGCCTCGCCCGATCGGAGCGACTCCGACCGGAGGGCAGATCGGCGGAACGACCTCGACGCCATGCCGACGCACGACGAGGACGGGTGAGTGCCCGGCGTTCGCCAGCCGAAGCTCGACATCGCCGGACTCGTTCCCGACCGTGCGCGCAGAACCGACGAGCATCGTGACGAAACGGTCGGTGCTCAGCAGGAGTGCGCTGAGGTCCTCGGAGATCTCGCGCAGCAATGTCAGTGGATCGCGTGCCGGATTCCGTTCGAGAACGCTATTTGCCGCCCCGACGGCGTTGGTCATGAGGACAGCGGCCGGGAGGCCTTTTCCGGCAACGTCGCCGACGGCAAAGCGGAACTCTCCCGACCGCAACACTGCCGTATAGAAATCGCCACCGACCGAGCGCGCTGGAATTGTTGCAGCGCTGACGTCGATCCCTTCGAGCCGGGGAAACTCGAGCGGGATGACGGCGGCTGCGAGCAGCGTCGCCGCGCGGTGTTCGTTCTCGAGGACGGCGCTCTCAAGTTCACGGCGGTGTAGTCGAACCAGGCGCAGCGCCGATCCGAGCGCTCCGCAGAGTGCCTCAAGGATCTTGCGCTGGCTGGTTCCGTACGAGACGCCTTCGAAGCACCCGACAGCCACGACGAACGTCTGATCTTCCACCTTGAAGCCGCTCATCAGCACGCGACGCAAGCCGTCCATGCTGTGCTGGATCGATGGCTGGCTGAGCGCGAACTGGCCCAAGGCGTGACTGACGACCCACTCCATGTCGGAATCAGCCCGAGTTGTGCTCCGCCAGACCTCGCCATCCGGGCCCACCACGACGGCTACGTCGCTGTCGGTCAGCTCGCACGCGTAGGCCAACACTCGACGGATGGTGGACGCGGCGTCCAAGGTATCGAGGTGCATCCGAGCCAGTTCGTACAGCCTCAGTTGCCGGTCGTTGGCCACCGTCAGGGCCTCAGCGAGGTCGTCGACCTCTTGTTGGCGCATATCAACCAATCGGGCCAGTTCTGCAATCGAATGCACCATCGGTCCCTGCTCGCCCCAGACCTCGACCGAGGTGCCGCAGAGTTCCCACTCAGCGTCGGGTGGCCCAGTGCAGTCGCCGAAGACCATCTTTCGGCGGCCCGCACCAATGGCAACCCCAGTGACGCCATTGCTGTAGCGAAGTTGCTCGGCAAACAACTCGAGGGCCGTCCCGTGAATCAAACTTTCCGTCCTTGCTTCCATAGCTTCCGTCTATCCGTCCTTTCCGTTGCGGGTGTGCCAGTTCGCTGCACTAGTGCATCGCCGCAGAAGTTCCTTCCGCTTGCGTGCACTAGCTCTCCGATATTTCGAAGATGGCGTTCAATCCGGTCACCTCCAAGATGACGCGAACTGAATCCGACGGCCTCAGTATGCGAAGAGCACCGCCGACCGCGTGAAGTGATCGCTGCGTGCGCACGAGTTCGGCGAGCGCGCTCGAGTCGATGAGGACGATGTCGCCGAGATTGACGTCGATAGCGACGACGCCCTGCTCGATCATGCCGTCTATTGCCTGACGGAAGCCGGGGGCCTCGTGGGCATCGAATCGGTATGCGGGAACGACGACCTCCCGTGGTGAGGGTGGCTGAAGAGATTTGTCCACCGCACCTCTATTCCGGACCGTCCACCTGGATAGGTAAATGTTCACTCACCATCGGCACCAAGCAGGCAGAAGTTGAACAAAAAATTGACTATCTGAACTTTCCGATGCGTCGATGCGGGCAAACGCGCACAAACGGGCGCAGCCGCCGCGGAATCGTGGTGGAACCTATTTCCGAGTCCTGGTGAAGGTGGTACTTCGGCGTGAATTGGCCTGGTCGACGACCCGGGACGATGCGGCCGGAAGCGTGATTCGCATGAGCGTGCCGTTTGTGCCGTCGGATTCGACAGCGACCGATCCACCGTGGGCCTCGACGATTCCTGACACGATGGCGAGACCGAGACCTACGCCGGGGAACGATGATGCATTGGAAGCTCGATAGAACGTCGAGAACAGCGAGCCGTGGTCGTTCGGAGATATTCCGATCCCGGAGTCTTGGACCTCGATGGTGACAGCGTCACCTGCTTGGCCGGCACGGGCGACGACCGTACCGCCCTTCGGAGTGAATTTGATCGAGTTCTCCAGAATGTTCAAGAGCGCCCGTTCCAGTTGATCGGCATCTCCTTCGACGGCCAATCGACGGACTGTGTTCTGAAATGTCATCGTCAGACCGGCACGTTCCGCAGCCGGCTGAAGGGCCGATTGACAATTCTCGAAGAGGACGGCTAGTTCGACCCGACCCGGTGTTGACCTTGGCGCTCCGGATTCGACCTGAGAAAGCGTGAGGATGTCCTCGACGAGGGCGAGGAGGCGGTGGGCGTTTCGTTCGACGACGGAGATCATCTCTCCTTGACGGTCGGAAAGGTGCCCTCCGAGACCGGAACGGAGCATTTCGACGTAACCAATCATCGACGTCAGCGGAGTACGGAGTTCATGGCTCACCGTTGCCACAAAGTTTGTCTTCGAACGAGATAGGTCGCGAAGCTTTTGAGCGATGTCCTTTTCTCGCGATTGCAAGCCATCTCGGGCGTCCCTGAGCTCGATTTCGGGACTGATGTCCACAATCTGGCAGATGAAAAAACCCCCGTGCCGCAACGTCGCAGCGGTGCCGATCATTAGTTTCGCCGTTCGAGCGGTGCCGTCGGCACGATAAATCGTCACCATTCGATGGCCTGGCTCCGCGTCGCCGAACTTCATGCGCTCCGCGTACTGCTTGAGCCAATCGACGTCGGAGTCGGTAAAGAACTCGGTCAGCGAACAGCCCAAGAGTGCGTCGCGATCCTTGTTCACCACATCGCAAAACAGCTTGTTGACGTGTTCAAAACGGAGGTCGGAGTCCAGAATCGCGTTGGCGACCAGATAGTTGTCAAGGACCTCCTGTAGACGTTCGAAATCCGGAGGAACCGCACTTGACGCGTCAGCAATCACGGCACGACCTGCAGGTTTCGAGCGCTGGTACTGCGTCTGATTGCACGGGTCCATGCTCCAATGTCTCGGGGCGACCCCGCCAGAGCGTCGACGCCGTCCAGGAGCGAACCGACGACGAGCGTGGCCCATGATGGCGCTGATCGAACCGACGCCGAAGTTGCCACCGGTTCGAAGGTACGCGCCACGCGATGAACAACAGAGACGGACGACTCGAAACACAGCAAGGACAAGACGAATACTACGGATGTACTCACCGGCCAAATGCCCAAAACGGGGGAAAATACCGAGGCAGCGAGTGCGGCAAGGCGGAGTACGGGGAGTGCAATCAGAATGCCGACCAGAGGGAACGGCGCTTCCTCCGATCGACAACGCCTCGCATTCACTACCGCAGCGGGCACGCCCACGAGCCGTTCGATCGACGACAGAGTCTGGCACGCCCGCGAGCCGGACGCCGATTGCCCTACGTCACCGACGCTACCGATCGCTGCGGCAAGCAACACGAATCTGCCATGCCGGCCCACGCCAAAGGTCGTCCGGCGGAGGAATTCTGCCGAATCAGCGATACTCGCACCGTCGTAGCGTCCGACGTCGATCACCGCCTTGCTCGAAACGAGCAGACCGCCGATCCCCACACCAACCGGGGTCCGAAGGTCGAGGAGCGACGTCCACCGAGCGCGTGCCCGGGTCGGCGGTCGGCGTCGACCTGGTTCGACGAGACCAGCAACTGCGGGTAAAGCGGGGGCCGACGCAAGGAGGCGGCGGACCATCGTTGCGATTGCTTCCCTGTGGAGTGTGACGGTCGGATCGACGACGCAGAGCAAAGGATGCCGGGCGATATTGAGCGCAACGTTGAGCGAATCTACGTCGCCTGTCTCGAACTCGTGTCGAACGACCACCAGCGGGAGAGCTCGTCGTGACGTGAAGATCGAGCGTTCGATGGGCACGGTCACCGCAAGGTGCTCGATCTTGTCTTCTCGTTTCACGAGATCGAACGACGAGCAGAGTCGATCGAAGGTGCTATCCGACGACGCGTCGTCGATGACAACGACCTCAATCGCTGGATAGTAAGAGTCCAACAGCCGGTTGACCGCCTGGACGGCTACACGTTCGTGGTCTCGAAAACGAACAACCAGTGTCACGCCCGGCGACCGAGGGTCGGCGAACGCCTCCCGCAACGCGCTGCTCTCCGGTTCCAGCGCCCGCCGGTGGTTTGTGATCAAAATTCTCACGAGAAGCAGTGTGCAACGGAGCAGGGCGAACGCTCCACACGTCGCGAGTGTTGCGATCGCCACACCTTCGACAAGCTGTCGCACCGTCATGACCCGTGGCCAACGGGACGCTGTCGCGCTGCGGCCTGCCTTGGCTGCGGATGCAGACGGTCGAGCGCATCCCACGCAGCGAAGGATCGTCGTTGCGGGTAATTTCGAAATGAGTCCAGCGACGCGGCAGCAGCCGTCTCACCGATAAGTCCGAGCGCCTCAATACAGGCGACCTGGAGTTCGATGGTGTTTGGATTGGCTTCGTTTCGCTTCGATTCAGCGAGGATGCCGAGGATTTCGGCCGACGTGTTCGGCAGCCCAAGACGTCCGAGCGCACGAACCGAAGCCAGGCGCACCGACCTCTCGACGTCGCCCAGGCCCTCAAGCACCGCTTTCCGAGCGGTCACCTCGCCCATTGTTCCCAATAGCTCGATCAGCACGGCGCGGGTTTCGGCCGTTCGGTCGGGCAGACCTGCGAGCATCGCTCCGGTACCCGACCGTCCGATCCGGAACAACGCGATCGAAAAGACTCGTTCGCTGATCGTCTTCGAGTCGAAGGCAGCGATCAGCGCCGGTATCGAATCTGGTCGGCCGATTCGACCGAGCGCCGTCGCTGCTGCCGCGCGGACGCTGCCCTTCCGATCTGACAGCAGCTCCATTATGAATGAGATGGACTCTGCATGCCCGGTGACACCGATGAGGCGAAGCGCTGCGACACGACGCCGTGTCGATGGCTTGCGCAGCTGTCTGTCAGCTCGGCGGAGCACCCCTTTTTTCACGAGAACGGTCGTGAAACGTTCGCGGTCGGAGCTTCGAAGATCGGGCACGAGGGCAAGCACGACCCGTACGATCGCGCGACCCTCTTCTCCGGTCACCCCTATGTACGGATGGGCCGCCTGGTCGTCCAGAAGTGTAAGGACGCGGACGCGGACGGTGTCCATCATTCGCCGCCGACGTCGCCGTAGAAGGGCGTCGGCGCGAGTCGCCGTACCGGCCCCAGCAATCATCAACGAGGCGACGACGAGAGCAATCGTGCCGGTCGAATGGACGACGTCCGCGGCAGTCATCTGCTCGTCCTGGCCAGGAGAGCGTCAACTCGACTGATCAGTTCGAGTGGACTGAACGGCTTCACGATGTAGTCGTCCGCGCCTGCGGCGAAGCCACGTCCGATGTCGCTCTCCTGCGCGCGGGCGGTGACGAGGATAATTGGAGTGGTTGCGCAGTCGGGGTCGGCCCTGACCGCAACGCACACCTCGATTCCGCTCATCCGCGGCATCATCCAGTCGAGGAGGACGAGGTCCGGTTTGTCCCGTTTGATGGATGCGTACCCGCTGTCGCCGTCGTATTCGACCAATACGACGTGTCCCGCCAGACGCATCCGAAATGCAATCATTTCTGAGATGTCGATATCGTCTTCGACGACGAGAATCGTGCTCAAAGTCTGCCCCCCACTTCCGTCGTGGTTGGCTGGGATCGAGCAGGTTTCACGCGTATTGGCTCGACTGTCTCGGTGTCACCGTCGGGGTATACATACCCGAATACGTTAGTCGAAAACGAATTGTTACAAGCCGACCCTCTGCACAGAACGAGGTCAGCGAGCGTGCTGGATGGCCGCCCAGACCCGCTCGGGCGTACACGGCATGTCGACGTGCACAACGCCAAGTCCGCTCAACGCGTCGCACACGGCATTGTGGATGGCGGGCGTCGACCCAATGGTGCCTGACTCCCCGATTCCCTTCGCTCCCAGTGGATTGCGGGGCGAATCGGTCTGTGTGTTCGACGTCTCAAAGCTCGGCAGTTCCGCGGCCGACGGCACCGTGTAATCCATGAGCGACGCCGTGACTGGATTGCCGTCCTCGTCGTAGCGAATCCACTCGAACAGCGCCTGCGCTGCGCCCTGGGCGATACCGCCATGCTGCTGACCGGCGACGAGCATCGGATTCAGAATGCGGCCGCAGTCGTCGACCGCGATGTGACGCTTGAGCGTGACCTTCCCGGTCTCCGTGTCGACCTCAACAACGGCGACGTGCGCGCCGAACGGGAACGTGGAGTTCGTGCCGTCGAAATCGAGTTCGTGACGCAACACGCCCGCCTCGACACCGTCCGGCAGCTTCGACGAATCCTTCGACGCCACGGCCAGATCGGCCCACGAAATGGTCTTGGACGGCGACCCAGCCACATGCAGTGCACCCTCCCCGACGACGATGTCCTCGGGCGACGCCTCAAGGAGATGGGCCGCGATCTTCTGTGCACGGCCGAGCACCTCCTTCGACGACAGGAAGATTGCGGAGCCGGCCGTCTGGAGGGAACGCGAGCCGAGGGTGCCGCTGCCGCGGGGCACACGATCGGTGTCGGAGTTGACGAAGTGGATCTTGTCCATCGCGATACCGAGGACCTCACTCGCGAGCATGGCGAAAGAGGTCGCGTGACCCTGGCCGTGGGCCGACGTCCCGGCGAACACGGTCGCCGAGCCATCGTCGTTGATCTCACACGCTCCCCATTCGATGTGCAGTCCGACCGGAGCGGTGACCTCCACGTACGCGGACACGCCAATACCCAACTGGACGTTGTCGCCGGCGGCACGACGGGCGGCCTGCTCGGCGCGCAGCGCGGAGTACCCGGCTGCTGCCAACGCAGCGTCCAACGACTTCTCGTACTCACCGGAGTCGTAGGCGGCACCGGTGTTGGTGGTGAGGGGGAACTTGTCGGGCTGGATGAAGTTGCGGCGGCGGATCTCGGCCGGGTCCATCCCGATCTTGGCTGCGGCAACGTCGATCACGCGCTCGATGAGCTGCGTGGCCTCCGGACGCCCCGCGCCTCGGTAGGCACCCACGGTGGTGGTGTTCGTAATGACCGTGCGGGTGTTGAACTTCACCTTGTCGATGTCGTACACGCCGACCGACATCATCTGGGTAAGCATCGGCAGGATCGCGCCGATCGCGGGGTAGGCGCCGGCGGATGCGGTGACGTCGCCCTGCAGGCCGGTGATCTTGCCGTCCTTGGTCACACCGAGCTTGGCAGTCATCACGTAGTCACGGCCGTGCACCAGCGAGACCATGTCCTCGCCGCGCGTCGCAGCCCACTTGACCGGCTTGTTCAGCTTGCGCGCTGCGGCGGCGGCGACGAGATACTCCACGTAGACCGCAGCCTTCGGGCCGAACCCACCGCCGACCCACGGACAGATGATCCGGACGGCCCCGGGCTCCATCCCGAGCGTTCCCGCGATCGCCCCATGGAGTGTGTTCGGTGCCTGGTGCGATACCCAACACGTCAGACGGCCATCGTCGCCCACTTCGGCGAGGATGCCGTTGTTCTCCATCGGCGCACCGGCGAGACGCTGGCTGACCATCGTGACCTCTCCGATTGCGTCGGCACCCTCAAGTGGGTCGACGTCGGCCCCGTGTTCCGTTCCGAAACACACGTTGGACCCGTGCTCGGGAAACAGGATTGGGGCATCGGCCCTGAGTCCATCGGCCGCGGTGACGATGGCCGGGAGGGCCTCGTAGTCCACAACAACGGCGTCGGCAGCGTCCGCAGCAGCGGCCTTGCTGTTGGCGACGACCGCAGCGACGATGTCCCCGACGAATCGGACAACCTCGCTCGCGAAGATCGGACGGTTCAGTGTCGCGGGCATCATCGGGAAACCCTGGAAGCTCGGCAAACCCAGGTCATCGCCTCCCGCGGAGTACACAGCGCTGACGCCCGGCATCGACGCGGCAGCGCTCGTGTCGACGCTCAGCACCTTCGCGTGAGCGAAGCTCGATCGCACGAACGCCACGTGGAGCAAGCCCGTCGGCTGGAGGTCGTCGACGTACTTCCCCTCGCCGGTGAGGAGCGTGGGGTCCTCGATGCGCTGGACTGCGTTGCCCAAGATCGATCCTGCTGCGGCCATGATGGTTCCCCCTGGTTTGTGTTTGAACCCCTGCGTGCAGCGAGGTGGTTCGGTGTACGAAACGGTAGCTGTGGCGACGGCCACAGTGTCACCCACCGATGTAGCACGAAGCGGGGGTGTCGCGCCGCATCTCACACGCATTTTGTTCGTGCATGGGTCGAGGCTTGCGTTCGAGAAACGCTTCGAGAAGGCCTCGGAGAATCTCTCGGACAAACTCTCGGAGAGTCGTCAAACAGGACGGGTCAGCTCCCGACGCATGGGCGGAAGTACCGTCTCAGCAGCCATATGACCCATTTGACACCACCGACGCGCGACTTGTCGCAAATCCGCAAGGTCTGTACGACGTGGCTGCCGCGCTCCTCGATCCCCGACCCGGGTCCCGCCGGGATCGTGATGACGTACCCGACGACGTGATCGACCTTCGCGTCGACGACGCCACCGGAATCGACGTTGACGCTGCGCTTCGCACGATTATCGACGAATACTCGCCAGCGATGTACCGGATGGCCCGCTCGATCGTGCGTGACGCAGCGCTCGCCGAAGACGTTGTCCAGGAGAGCGTCGTGAAGGCCTGGCGGTCGCTCCCCGGATTCCGTGGCGATGCTTCGTTGCGTTCCTGGGTCCTGCGCATAACCCACAACACCGCGATCTCGACACTTCGCAAGCGCCGCGAGGAGTTCCGGGACCCGTCGATGATGCCCGAGGACGCTTCCGTCGACGCGATCGGCCCACACCGCGAGGTCGCCGGCAAAATGATGCTCGATGAGCTGTGGACAGCGCTCGACCGACTCGACGACCTCTCTCGTACGATCGTGATCCTGCGAGAAATCGAAGGAATGCCCTACGAGGACATAGCTGAATCACTGCAAATCGCGTTGCCAACCGTGAAAACTCGGCTGTTCCGCGCCCGACGCCAACTCGCGACTTCCCTCTCGGAGTGGACATGAATCTCGTTCTTCGCCACCCAACATCCAAACGACTCGATTACTGGCTCGACCACAAGCCCGCCAAGTTCGAGCGCTACCTCGCTGACCACCCGGAGGTGGCCGACCGATTTGAAGCGGCCAATCCACTGGCCGGGCTTGCTGACAACGTCCGCGAGACGCTGAGCGCGGCGATCGTCGCGCCGATCGATCTTGCGGCGCGCCTTCGCGAGCGCTTGCTCGGCGAACGCGATGACACGAGTCCGCTCGCCGTCGCTCTCGACTTGGGAACCCTTGGCGCAGCGACGCTGAGCATGCTGGCCGGGCCGCTGATCGACAAGGACGCCTGACGCATTCGTCGGGACAGAGGGGGAAGGCTCCCATCGGGTAGCCTGCCGATCGCCATTCGGTGAATGCACGTTCACAGACGAACGACCCGCTCAGCAAGCAGATTGAGGAGTACACCACATGCCCTGGCTCATCGCGCTCGGAATCGTTGTCGGCGGCGTGATCATCGGTTCGGTCCTTTCTGGCCAGGTGCGCCGAATCGTGGGGCGTCCGAGTCGTTCCGAACGCACGCGCAGCCTCGCGCAGCCGATCGGCAGCCTCGCGTTCTCGGTCGTGCTCGCGGCCGCGTTGATAGCGGCGCTCGGCGTTGCCGACAAGGAGTCGCTCGAAAAAATCCCTGATGGCCTGCTGGCGTTCGTGCCGAAGGCACTTGTCTGCACTCTCATGATCCTCCTCGGGCAAGCCGCGGCCACAACGGTGGCCAGTGCTGTCGGCGGGTCCATGCTTCGGGCGACCGGCAAGCCTCAGCACCAGCTCGTGCGAGTGATCAAGGCACTGATCCTCGGAGCGTTCACCATCTTGGCGATCAGCCAGCTCGGGGTAAATACGCGCATCGTGGACACGTTGGTCTCCGGCCTCGTGTTCGGCGCAGCACTGAGCGTCGCGTTGTTGACCGGCCTCGGCGGACGGCAGATGGCCACGGAACTGGCGGCGGGTCGGTACCTGAAACGCATTGTTCGCGCCGGTGATCGCATCACCGGGTCGGGGCTGCCCAGCGGCACGATCGAGGCGCTCCACGGAGCGACCGTGGAGCTCCGGGTCGCCAGCGACGACGACGCGTCGACCGACGTGACGTTCGTGCACGTGCCGAATCATCGGCTCCTGGAGAACGAACTCCTCGTAACACGAACGCCAGCGCCGCCCGAAGCCTGAGCGCTACCAACCCGACGCCTTCGACTGGCTCTCGGGTTCGACCGCGGACGACATGGTCGCCGGTCGAATCGGAGTCGGATCAGTCGACGGTGGCGCTCCGACCTCTACCGGGCGTCCGATGACCGGCAAAGCACGAACCGGACGCTGCACCGTGACCGCGTTGAAGCGAAGCGACGCGCCGATTTCCTCGGCAACCAGCTCGAAGCTCGTTCGACGTGACGTTTCGCCACCCTCACATTCGACCTCCCAGGTGCGTTGATCAAGGCGGCCGGTCACGACGACACGTGCGCCCTTGCCGAGAGAGCTGGCGATGTGCTCCGCCAGCCCATTCCAGGCGACAACGTTGAAGAACGACACCGTGTCGGTCACGTTGCCTCCTTTGGACACGATTCGACGGTTCACGGCGACGCTGAGCGAAGCGGTTGGCGTGCCGTTCGCGGTGCGGCGCAGTTCAGGGTCGCGGACAAGGTTTCCGCAGATGGTGATGGACGAGCTCATGGTGGCTCCATTTCCGAGGGTGTGAGACGAGTGAAACCAAGGGGAAGGGGGAACTCGCACCAGCATGACGGAGGGGTATGACAGTTTCGGGCGGCGGGCCCTTCACCGCTTCGGTTCGGCACCACCGCAACGGCTTCGAAGCTCAGACAGTTGCGGTGCTGGACCAGCCCGCGATGAACGCGTCGGCGGAGAGCGTCGATGCGCCTGCTGCCCGCGCCCCGTCGATGACTCGACGATCGTTCGAAACGACCACCACTGGGACCGCAAGGGCCTCATCGGCAAGCAAGGCCAGGATCTCGTCGTCGGCCTCACGACCCTTTGCGGTGAAGCTCACCCGGACACGCGTCCCTCGTCGCAGCGCGGTCGTTCGGGCGTCGCCATCGCCGTCGAAGACCACGTGGAGGCGTGCACCCGTTCGGGCCGCGATAGGCGCGATCGCGGCCAGAAGACGCTCTCGCAACTCGGTCGGGGGAAGCGTCGGCCATCGAAGTTTTGAGATGTTGTACCCGTCAACGAGGACCCGGACATCGGCTGTCCGAAGCAGGTGCTGAGCCGCAGCGCCTGAATCGTCGAGGACGCCACCGGGCAACGGAATCGGCCGACGTCGCAGTCGAGGCGACACCGACACGGACCGGTCCGAAGCCACGGAGACGTCCGCCGGGACCGACGCGGCCGCAACGTCGGAACGAAGAAGCAGCATCGCGGCATGCACACCCTGCACCGATGCTAGGGCCGCTCCGACCGCCTCGGCCAGCGTCCCGCGTGAAAGAAGTTCCGACTCCAACGTTGCCACCCGCGCTCGTAGCGCCGCGTCCGCAAGCCCGACATCTGCGGACGACGCCTCTACACGGTCGGCCCGGACACGAAGCGCCTCCGCCTCGGTTCTCCACCGTGTCGCCTCGGCCCCGGCCTGGGCCGCAGCGTCACGAGCGTCAACCCGAAGGCGACGTTCCTCGGCGAGCTGCGCTCGTGCAACGTCAAGCTCCGCTCGAAGTTTCGCGAGCGCCTGCTCGGCCCGCTCCAACGCTGCTCCAGTGGACGCAAGGCGTCGCTCGGCCGCCCGTTCGGAGCGCTGCGCCGACGCCGACTCGACCTGCTCGTGCTCGGCCGCCGCAATCTCCTCCAGCCGCTCCGCCCAGCCCTCCGGACGTTGCACGTACAGGACTCCGGCCTCTCCAACCACCTCGTCGGTGACAACGGGAGACAACCGCGCGCGGAAGCCCTCGTCGTCGTCGAGAACCCGTCGTGCGGCCCGAAGCGCCGTTTTCGGGACCTTGCGCGTGAAGCCCAGAAAGGGACGCAGCAGAGCTGGCGGCTCGATCCGAGGCACGGCCCGATACCCGGCCTGCGCAACCATGACCGTGAGTTCGAGGACGGGCGTGAGCAGCGCTTGCTCCACGTCGCGGGGCGCAGCGGTCATACGTTGAATCGTACCGGCGCTTTCCATTCCCGACGTTGGGAAGATCGCGTACCTCAGGGGGCAGCGATGTTCCCAACGTCTGTTCGTCGAACTCTTCGGACGAACATACGTGCGTGCGAACGCTCGTTCGGCTACCCTCGCGAGATGGCCGTCGCCCCTGCCCTCTCGAAGCGCACCGGCCAGTTGTCACTCGACCATCTCGGCACGCCGCTCTCCGAGGTCACGTTCTGTGTGATCGACATCGAGACCACGGGAGCGTCGGCGAACACGTGTGGCATCACCGAGATTGCGGCGGCCAAGTATCACCGTGGACGCTGCGTCGGCACGTTCCAAACGCTCGTTAATCCGGGCGTGCCGGTCCCCGCCGAGATCACGTTCCTCACCGGGATCACCACGGCCATGGTCGGTCCCGCTCCGAAGGTCGAGCGGGTCCTCCACGCCTTGCGGGAGTTCGTACGTGACGCGGTGATCGTGGGCCACAACGTCCGATTCGACCTCTCCTTCCTCAACAAGGCATTGCGAACCAACGACTGGCCAGCGTTCTCCAACCAGGTCGTCGACACATGCCGCCTGGCCCGCCGACTCGTGCGCGAGGAGGTTCCGAACTGCAAACTCGGGACCCTCTCACGCCATTTCGCGTTCCCGAACCAGCCGACTCACCGGGCGCTCGACGACGTGCGGGCGACCGCCGACCTGCTCCACATGCTCCTCGAACGAGCGGCCGGATACGGGGTCCTCGGTCTCGACGACCTACTGGAAATGCCCGCCATCAACCGACACCCCCAGTCCCACAAGCTCCATCTCACCAACGATCTGCCGCGTTCACCGGGGGTGTATCTGTTCCGCGATCTCTCGGGCACCGTGCTCTACGTCGGCAAGGCGAGCAACCTTCGCAGCCGGGTTCGCTCGTACTTCTCCTCCGACGATCGTCGCAAGATCCAAGCGATGCTTCGGGTCGTGCACCGCATCGACCACGTGCCCTGTACGACGCCGCTCGAAGCCGCCGTCCTGGAGATCCGCCTGATCCAGCGCGAGCAGCCGCGCTTCAACCGCCAGTCCAAGTTCTGGACCGAATACTCCTATGTGCGCATACAAGGACGCGGCGACGCTGCAAAGGTCAGCACGACCCGCACCGCGGGCATCGCCGACGCCGACTACCTCGGCCCGTTCCCCTCCACGACGACGACGCGCATCGCCACCCTTGCCCTCCGTGAAGCCGCGGCTGCGTATGGTCCGGGGTGGCGCGAGGCGTTGTCGACGCGTCCGAATGCTCTCCTGGCACCGCTCGCCGCTCGCATGCGTGCCCTCGCACTCGAGGAGCGGTTCGAGGAGGCAGCGCTGCTCCGAGACCGTGCCGGCGCGCTCGCTCGTGGCATCGAACGACAACAGAAGGCGCAGGCTCTCCGGGCAACGGGCTGGATGACGATCCGCGTCGGCCACGGGACCGACGCCCACGAGATCCGATTCGCCGACGGTCGCGTCCGCTTCGGCAACGGTCGGCCCGATGCCTGCAACTCCGTGTCGCCCAGTGCTGCCGTGCCCGCCCACCTCATCGACGAACTCGCCATTGTTGCCACCTGGATCGACCGCAGCGGCTCGAAGCTGGCGGTCACCGACGCCGATCGACCACTCGCATTTCCTGTGTACCGCATGCCCCGGTTCGAACAGGTCAAGCCGACCGTCTCAACCTGAGTTCGAGACGCGGATCAGCGCATCGAGCGCCGCCGACGCTCGTCCGTCGTCGATCGCTGAGCGGGCAATCTCGAGCCCACCCGCGAGGTCGGTGGCAAGACCCGCGACCACGCACGCAGCAGCTGCGTTGAGCAGCACGATGTCGCGATGCGCACCGGGCGCGCCGTCCAGCACCGCTCGGAGATGCGCTGCGTTCTCGGTCGCCGTGCCGCCGCGTAGGTCGGCAAGCGTCGCCGGTGGCAAACCCAACGCAGCGGGATCGACAATTGACTCCAAGATCGCGCCGTCGCGCAGGAACAGCATCGTGGACGTTGTCGTGGTCGTCAGCTCGTCCAGCCCGTCGTGTCCGTAGACGACCATTGCACGGTCCGCCCCGCGCGCCTGTAGAACACCAAGCATCTTCGAGGCCATCGACGGATCGCTCACACCAACCACCTGGCGGCGGATACGTCCGGGATTCGCCAGCGGTCCGAGGAAATTGAACATCGTGGCGACGCCGAGTTCTCGTCGAGTCGGCCCGGCATGTCGCATCGCCGGATGGAACCGCGGTGCGAGGCAAAAGCCAATTCCCGCTTCTTCGACGCATCGTGCAACGGTTTCCGGGGAAATCTCCAGCGCCACGTCTAACGCTTCGAGGACGTCTGCCGAACCGCTCGCAGAACTGGCCGCACGCCCACCGTGCTTACAGACCAGACCGCCGGCGCCTGCGACGACAAAGGCCGCAGTCGTCGAGATATTGATACTATGACTTCGGTCACCACCGGTCCCGCAGGTGCAAATCGCACGGTTTCGGACGGCGGCGGAGAGCGGCACCACCACGCCGAAGGTCTCCATGGCGCCAAGTGCAGCACTGAGCTCTCCGATGCTCTCGGACTTCGTACGCATCCCGATCGCGAAACCGGCAACCTGCGCGGGAGTGGCTCGCCCGGCGAGGATGTCGCCGAAGGCCGCCGCGACCAGCGCTGCGTCGAGCTCTTCGCCCGCCGTCACACGCGACAGCACGGCGGGCCAGCCGCCGTGCGAATCCAGAGTATTGACCTGTTCGCCAGCTTGCCCGACCTGCGACAAGAGGGCCTGGTTCGGTGGCGTCGATCCGGTCACCCGAGCGACGCTACTGGCACAAGTCGGCGGCACCTCGACGCGTTGGCTGCGAGAAACTATTCGAAGAACTTCGGCGCGGGTCCCCCGAGCGCGCCGAAGCCACGAGCACGGTAGGCCAAACGGCCCGGCGAGGGCTACGCGGTCTTACGACGCTGACGAATGATGCGGCGACGCTCCTTTTCGGTTGCGCCTCCCCAGATTCCGTCGCGCTCGCGACTCGCAAGTGCGTATTCGAGGCAGTGC
Source organism: Acidimicrobiia bacterium (assembly GCA_043720395.1). GTDB lineage: Bacteria > Actinomycetota > Acidimicrobiia > Acidimicrobiales > JANYDT01 > JANOYY01. The sequence goes on along the minus strand of JAYSSR010000102.1, from coordinate 85,172 downwards.
AGTCGGACGGGACATTCGCCGCAGATCGCCTTTGCCTCATCGCCCTCATCTTCGGCGATTGGGTAAAAGATTTCGGGGTCGATGCCCTTACAACGTGCCTGGGTGTACCAAGTCGGAGATTTCATTGGAGCGTACATTCCTTGTGGTGGTGGCGATGGTTTCCGCACGCCTTAGGGGGCGTTGCGGACCTTCCGTCGAAGGGGGGCCGAAAAGTATGGACCGAAGAGAGAGTCCCTGTCCAGTCGCTTCACCTGTTTTTAACCTTTTGTTTCGTCATCGGACCGCAAACGCTTACAGCGCTGCGGATGTTCGAGTCGTGACCTGTTCCAGTATCGGTAACAACCATGAGAACCGCATGACTGTTCCAACAAGTTTCGACCAATAGACCGCGAAACAAAAGAAAACTTGCTGAAGTTTCCGAGCGTGTGACTTGCGCAAAACGGTCGCTATCGGTCGAGTCCGAGTCCTGGGTAGGCCGGATGGACCACGGATGACCCGACCCGAATGTCGGTGCGACGTTCGGGCCGGGCGATCAGATGAGGCTGGATCGCGGGTTGTTCCCGGCTGCGTCAGGAACGACGAAAATCGCAGGGTTCAAGCGATGTCGAAGCGGTCGGCGTTCATGACCTTCGTCCACGCCGCGACGAAGTCCGACACGAACTTCTGCTGCGCGTCATTGGAACCATAGACCTCGGCAATGGCCCGGAGCTGGGAGTTCGAGCCGAACACGAGATCGCAGCGGGTGCCGGTCCACGTGACGTTGCCGGTCGATCGGTTGCGACCCTCGAACTCGTCTTCGGATCCACCGACTCCCTTCCACTCGGTGTTGATGTCGAGCAGGTTCACGAAAAAGTCGTTGGTGAGCGTCTCGGGTCGGCTCGTGAGGACACCATGAGCCGATCCGTCGGCGTTCGCGTTCAGCGCGCGCAGGCCACCGACGAGCACCGTCATTTCCGGGGCACCCAGTCCGAGAAGCTGCGCACGGTCCACCATCAGTTCTTCTGCCGTTCGACTGTGCCCCTTACCGAGGTAGTTGCGGAAAGCGTCGGCGGTCGGTTCGAGCACCGCGAACGAATCGATGTCGGTCTGCCCTTGCGATGCGTCGGTGCGCCCCGGCGTAAACGCGACCGTGATGCTGTGTCCAGCGTTCTTCGCTGCGGCTTCTATGGCTGCGGACCCGCCGAGGACGATCAGGTCAGCCATCGACACCTTCTTGCCCGAGCTGTCGCCCGAACTGTTGAATGCCGTTTGGACGCTGCCCAGCGCCGCCAGGACCCTACGGAGTTGCGGCGGGTCGTTGACGACCCAACCGTTCTGTGGGGCAAGACGAACGCGTCCGCCGTTGGCCCCACCGCGCTTGTCGCTGTCACGAAACGTCGATGCGGAAGCCCATGCGGTCGAAACCAGCTCGGAAATGCTCAGTCCCGACGCCAACACGCTTGCCTTGAGCGTCGCAATGTCGCTGTCACCGATTAGCGCATGGTCAACGGCGGGCACCGGGTCCTGCCAGATCAGTTCTTCTTTGGGAACCTCCGGGCCGAGGTACCGGACGACGGGACCCATGTCGCGGTGCGTCAGCTTGTACCACGCGCGGGCGAACGCGTCGGCGAACTCGGCCGGGTTCTCGTGGAAGCGGCGCGAGATTGGCTCGTACACCGGATCCATCCGCAGTGCCATGTCGGCGGTTGTCATCATCGGAGCGTGTGTCCTCGACGGATCGTGAGCATCGGGCACGGTGCCCTGTGCCTCCGGGTTCGACGGCGTCCACTGCTGGGCACCGGCTGGGCTGCGAGTCAGAACCCAGTCGAAGCCGAACAGCGTGTCGAAATACGCGTTGTCCCAGGTGATTGGGGTGCGGGTCCATGCCCCCTCGATGCCACTGGTCGTCGTGTGGACGCCCTTGCCGGAACCGAAGCTGTTCTTCCAACCGAGGCCCATCTGCTCAATTGGCGCACCCTCGGGTTCGGGACCTACGAGCGTCGGATCACCAGCACCATGCGCCTTGCCGAAGGTGTGTCCGCCAGCGACAAGCGCCACGGTCTCTTCGTCATCCATCGCCATCCGAGCGAAAGTCTCTCGAATGTCGCGAGCCGACGCCAATGGGTCCGGGTTGCCGTTGGGCCCCTCCGGATTCACGTAGATCAGGCCCATCTGTACGGCACCGAGCGGATTCATGAGTTCCCTGTCGCCGCGGTACCGCTCGTCACCGAGCCAGGTGTTCTCAGGACCCCAGTGGATGTCTTCTTCTGGTGCCCAGACGTCCTCGCGGCCACCGGCGAACCCGAACGTCTTGAAACCCATCGACTCCAGGGCGACGTTGCCAGCAAGGACCATCAGGTCGGCCCACGAGAGCTTCCGGCCATACTTCTGCTTGATCGGCAGCAGGAGCGTGCGCGCCTTGTCGAGGTTCCCGTTGTCGGGCCAGCTGTTGAGTGGTGCAAAGCGGTGAGTGCCGGATGCCGCGCCACCTCGGCCGTCGTGGATCCGGTAGGTGCCGGCGCTGTGCCAAGTCATGCGAATGAAGAACGGGCCGTAATGGCCGTAGTCGGCGGGCCACCAGTCCTGCGAGGACGTCATCAGCGTGGTGAGGTCATTCTTCACGGCCGCAAGATCGAGGGTCTTGAACTCGGCCGCGTAGTCGAAGTCGTCACCCATTGGATTGGCCGTTGGCGAGTTCTGGTGCAGCATACGGAGGCTCAACTGATTGGGCCACCAGTGTTCGTTGGCCGCAGAGCCGACACCGGTGTGGGCGGCGTGCGGTCCGCGCATTACGGGACACGTTCGTGGGCTGTCGTTGATCTCGAGGGCATTGTGGTCAGTCATTGATTCTCCTTGCAGTGGATGGTGGTTCTGGATGTGATTGCAACGCTGCTGCCTAGCGGCACGGCGGTCGAGACTTACGTTCCGCTCAGTTCATCGAATCGAGGCCGTGCTGGAAGCGACGGGCGTGACTCGTCTCCGCACGGGCGAGGGTCTCGAACCATTCGGCGATTTGGGTAAAACCCTCACCCCGGGCGCTCTGGGCGAATTCGGGGTACATCTCGGTGGATTCGTACACCTCGCTGACGACCGCCGATCTGAGGTTGTCTTCGGTGTCGCCGATCGCCATGTCGGTCGCTGGGTCGCCGGCGCCAAGCGTGGCGAGGAACTCAAGGTGGCCGTGCGCGTGACCGGTTTCGGCTTCGGCAACGTTCTTGAACAGGACGGCAACTTCGGGAAGTCCTTCGATGTCGGCCTGTTGCGCGAAGTACACGTAACGCCTGTTGGCTTCGCTTTCGCGCGCGAATGCGTGCCGAAGGTTGGCCTCGGTCTTCGTGCCCTTGAGTGTCATGGTGTCTCGTCGAGCCGGACGACGATGTTCCGCGACACGATTGGCATTAGTGCTGTGCCCTACAGGTCGGGCACAGACCGCGAAAGGTGATCTCGACGTCTGAAACGCTGAATCCGTGACGCTGCCCGCGCGCAAGAACAAGGTCCGACGCGTTGATCTCGATGTCGTGCACGACACCGCATCCGTTGCAGACGAGGTGATGGTGATCGCCCGTGTTCGGGTCAAACCGCACCGCTCCCGTGCCGACTTCGATGGTCTGGAGTTCACCGAGCGCCTTGAGGTCGTTCAGCACCTGATACACCGTCTTCAGCGACATCGTTGGCATGACCTCGACGGCTGCGCTGTAGACCGAGTCAGCCGTCGGATGCGACGTGTTCCCGTGCAGCAGTCGGAAGAGCAGCTCCCGCTGCGGCGTGACCTTCATCCCCTTGGAACGAAAGAGCGCAGTCAGCTCGCTAGGTGTGCGCACAGCATGGAACCTACGCCCCGCGCGGCCAGCTGTCAACAATGATTGTTACCTAACTACGTACGGTTACAGACAGTGGTGCACCATGACGTCGGCCGGATCGACCAGAATGACCCCGTGAACGACAGAGCTCCCCACCTCGGCCGAGGTTCGATCCGCCTCATCGGCGCGGCCATGGCCGCCACTATCCCCGCGTTCGTCCTCAGACTCACGCACCCCGACCTCCCCCATCCCTTGGAGGCCGCGGTATTCGGCCTCGCCATCGTGTCCGCCGCATTCCTGCTCGCCTGGGGTGCCGAGGCCGCGCAGGTTGACATCTCTGCCGGACTCGCGATTGCGGTCCTTGCCTTCATCGCCGTCCTGCCAGAGTATGCCGTCGACATGGTGTTCGCCTGGAAGGGCGGCAAGAGTTTCAAGGAGAATGGCGTCGCGTGCAAGGCGCCAGGGTCCGATTCCGAATCTCCCTGCACGCTTGCACTTGCGAACATGACTGGCGCGAACCGGCTTCTCATTGGAATCGGCTGGTCGCTGGTGGTCTTCATCGCGTTGTACCAGTGGAAGAAGCGGTCGATGCCCGACCGCGAAATCAAGCTCGACCGTGCAAACTCCGTCGAGATCTCGTATCTGACGCTCGCCTCGATCTACGGACTGTCACTCCCGCTCAAGCGGTCGCTGACCCTCATCGACGCAGCGATCCTGGTCGCCATCTTCGTTGCGTATACCGTCCGGATCGCGAAGGCACCGGCCGAGGAACCGCATCTCGTCGGCCCGGCCCGTTGGATTGGCGCGATGCCGACGCAGCAGCGTCGCACGACGTACATCGGACTCCTTCTCTTTGCTGCGGCAGTCATTCTCATCTGCGCGGAAGCCTTCGCCGAAGCGCTCGTCGCGACCGGCGAGTCGGTCGGAATCAGCGAATTCCTCCTCGTCCAGTGGTTGGCGCCACTTGCCTCCGAAGCGCCGGAACTGCTCGTCGCCGGTCTGTTCGCGTGGCGTCTTGCCACTGCCCAGGGGCTCAGCACGCTCGTGTCCTCGAAGGTCAACCAGTGGACGCTGCTCGTCGGCACGCTGCCCATCGTGTTCGCGCTCGCGTCGGGTTCGTGGCACGGACTGCCGCTCGACAGCGTCCAACGGGAGGAGTTGTTCCTCACGGCGGCGCAAGCGGTGTTCGGTGTCGCCGTACTCGTGTCGCTTTCACTGTCGGTTCGCGAGGCATCAATGCTGTTCGGCCTCTTCTGGGCACAGTTCGTCATCGGTGCGGTTGTGCCGGATCGTTGGCACGCGGCCGAGCGGGTCGGCGTCGGAGTGGTGTATCTGGCACTCGCAGCCTGGTTCCTCCTCAAGCAGCGGGTGTCCGCGCGCCGAACATTTACCGATGGGTTTCGGACGTCGTACGCAATGATGCAGGCCGAAGACGGATGATCCCTGCCCGCGAGGTTCCGCATATCGCATCGATTCTGCTGCGGTGCGCGTACTCGCGTCTCGGTGGTCCGCGGACCGGCGGGGCGCAGTGCCTCGCGGTTCGAGAGGACGGAGCGTTCCTGCTCGTGAAGGCAAGCTACCGGCGTCAGTGGACCCTTCCCGGCGGGTTCATGGAGCGTGGCGAATCTGCGGTCGACGCTGCCGTCCGCGAGCTACGCGAGGAGACCGGCGTGGCTCTTGTCGATGCGGCCCTCGCCGTGACCGACACTCGCCGTTATCACACCGACCATCTCGTCGTCGGCCGAGTGGTGGCAGCCGCTGCTGTCTCGGCGGCGTCCACGGCATGGGAAATTGGCGCGGCGCGCTGGGTCGGCCTGGCCGAATTCCGTGCTTCCGCCGCCGATGTGCACCCCCACAGCCACCGGCTCCTCCGTCGCCTCCCGGGTGGCCTCGAATCGGTGGAGGCACGGGCGGCGGCACGAGTGCTCGCACCGAGCTGACGCAGCGGCGTCCGAAGACTCGCAGCCCTGACGCGGCGGGATGGCCGGTCCAGAACTACTTCGCGGTACATCCGGTGCGCCAGCGGTGCATTCGGGCGCACCAAACGCACCGCGAGCGAGCCGGATGTACCGCGCCCTGAGCATGAGTGACGAGCACTTGGCCTCGCCAGCAGGCAGAATTCTCCAGACCAAGGCCGCTGGCCTGAGTTCACGGAGGGGAAACATCACGGAAACTGCTGCGTACCGCCGACGACCTAGACCGTCAGATGTGTTTGTCGACCAGATCGCGGGCCCCGGCCTGTCTGCCGTGGTGACACCGCTTCGGTGGGACAACTACACCAGTCCCTGCTACGACGAGATGGTTGTCGATGGACGCCCGCGCCCCCATTGCGCCGGGGTCGCGGACTATCTGAGCTCCCTGTCGATGGAGGATCTGCAGTCGCGGCAGCGAACGGCGGAGCTGGCGATCGAGGCCCGCGGGATCAGCTTCACGGTGTACTCCGACGGTGCCAACATCGACCGTGCCTGGCCGTTCGACGTGATCCCCCGCGTCATTTCGACCGCCGAATGGTCACGCGTCGAGAAGGGACTCACCCAGCGTCTGACCGCGCTGAACCTCTTCATCGACGACCTCTACAGCGCGCAGCGGGCCGTGCATGATGGCGTGTTCCCGGCCGAGCTGCTGCACGACTCCGTCAATTTCCGGAAACAGTGCATTGGGGTCCGCCCCACCTTCGGCGCGTGGGCGCACATCTGCGGCAGCGACCTCGTTCGTGGCGCAGACGGCACGATGTACGTGCTCGAGGACAACCTCCGCGTCCCGTCAGGCGTGTCGTACATGCTCGAAAATCGAGCCGTCACGAAGCGCGTGTTCGCCGACCTGTTCCGCCACCTCGACATCCTTCCGGTCGACGCCTACCCGGCACGTTTGTTCGACCTGCTCGCCTCCCTCTCCCCTCGTCCGGGCGAGACCCCAACGATCGCTCTGCTCACGCCTGGCGTCTTCAACTCCGCCTATTTTGAGCACGCCTACCTCGCCCAGCAGATGGGCGTGCATCTTGTCGAGGGTGCCGACCTGATGGTCGACGACGACGATGTCGTGTACCTCCACACGATCGAGGGCCCGGCGCGTGTCGACGTCATCTACCGCCGCGTCGACGACCTCTTCCTCGACCCCGAGGTGTTCCGGGCCGATTCCACGCTCGGCGTCGCCGGCCTCATGCGCGCCTGGCGCGCGGGCAACGTGGGTATCGCCAACGCACCAGGCGCAGGCGTTGCCGACGACAAGGTCGTGTACTCGTTTGTGCCGTCGCTGATCCGGTACTACCTCGGTGAGGACGCCATGATCGAGAACGTGCCGACGTTCATGTGCCTCGATCCGGTGCAGCGTCAGCATGTACTCAGCGACCTCGCGAACTTCGTGGTGAAGCCGGCGAACGAGTCGGGCGGCTACGGCGTGTTCGTGGGATCGAAGGCCTCGGCGGACGAGTTCGACACCGTACGGTGCCAGGTGGAGGCCGACCCGCGCAACTGGATCGCGCAGCCGATCATCGACCTGTCAACCGCGCCGACGCTGATCGATGGCGCGCTCGCGGCACGCCATCTCGATCTGCGTCCATTCATCCTCTCGGGACGCGGCTCCTACGTCACCCAGGGCGGGCTGACCCGCGTTGCGTTGCGGGAGGGCTCGCTCGTCGTGAACTCGTCGCAGGGTGGCGGGAGCAAGGACACGTGGATCGTGGATCCGACGGTAGGCGGACCCGGCTCGCTGGTGACAACGCCATGACGGACGACCTCGAACTGCGGGCGCGACACCTCGGCGTTGTCGCGTTGCGCATCGAAACAGATTCTGAATCCGAGACACCCTTACCCCCGAAGGAACTCACCATGTTGCTGTCACGGGTCGCCGAGAGCGTCTACTGGTCCGGCCGTTACCTGGAGCGGGCGGAGGCTACGGCGCGCCTCATCAAGATCCACACGGAGATGTACCTCGACCTACCGCTGTCGGCAGGTATCGGCTGGTCACCCCTCCTTGCCGTCACGGGCAGCCGTGAAGCGTTCGAGCGCAGGTCCGGCGACGCGCTGCGCCTCGACGGCCAGAACGGACCGGAACTGCGGCAGGCGCAGTCGCAGGCACAGTCGCAGGGCCAGCACCTCGACCTCACCGAGGATGCCATCATCCGGTTCCTCGCCACCGATGCCGACAGTCCGGCGTCAATCCTGTCGTCGGTCTCCGCGGCCCGCACCAACTTTCGCGTCACACGGGCGGTGTTCCCGAATGCGTCCTGGGAGGAGATGAATCGGCTCTTCCTCTGGATAGTGGAATCAAGGACACAGGCGGTCGATCGCCGAACGCGGCTGTTCTGGATGGAGCGCGTCATCCGAGACTGCCAGGTGCTGCGTGGCCTCATGTCCAGCACGATGAGCCACGACGCGGCGTACTCCTTCGTCGAGATCGGCCGGGCGATCGAGTGCGCCGACATGACGACGCGCGTGCTCGACGTGCAGGCCGGCGTCCTGCTCGCCAAAGCGCCGAGCGCGGCACGCGACACCTACGGCGACATCACGTGGGCCGCCGTCCTCAAGTCGGTAAGCGCGAACCAGATGTTCCGGCGCACGGTGCGATCCGGCATCTCAGGCCCCGACGCCCTCCAGTTCCTCCTGCGCGACCCACAGTTCCCTCGGTCCGTGGAGCATTGCCTCACGCGGATCGCGCGGTCGCTGATCGAGCTTCCCCGCTTCGAGCACGCGATGGCCGGGTGCGCGCAGGTGCAGGAATTGCTCGTGGACGCGCAGGTCAGCGAACTCGCCGCCGACGGACTCCACGAATACGTGGATCAGCTCCAGATCGGCATCGGACGCCTCCACGACGCGATCACGGCGACGTACTTCGTGCGCCCACCGGCCCCGAGCGTGAGCGCGAGCCCGCGGACGCTGCCGATCACCGCCGACGAGCTCGCGACCGCGTGAGCATCCACGTCGGCATCGAGCACCGGACGTCGTACCGGTTCGATCGTTTCGTCGCGCTCTCGCCGCACGTGGTGCGTCTCCGACCCGCGCCGCACTGTCGCACGCCGATCCTCTCCTATTCGCTCACGGTCACGCCGTCGGATCACTTCATCAACTGGCAGCAGGACCCGTTCGGTAACTACCTCGCCCGACTCGTGTTTCCGGAGAAGGCTCGCGAGCTCACCGTGACCGTCGACCTCGTCGCCGACATGACGGTCATCAACCCGTTCGACTTCTTCATCGACGAGTCCGCGAACCGCTTCCCCTTCGCCTACGACGCTGAGCTTCGAGCCGATCTCGCCCCGTACCTCGTGGTGTCGGAAGCCGACGTGATGCTGCGCGACTGGATGGCGTCGCTGCCGCCGGTTCCCAACGGCGGGGTCGCGATCATCGACTTCCTCGTGGAGCTGAACCGCCGCGTCCATGAAGCGGTCGCCTACACGATCCGCATGGAGGAAGGTGTACAGACGCCCGACGAAACGCTCGTGAAACGTCTCGGGTCGTGTCGCGACAGTGCATGGCTGCTCGTCCAGGCGGCCCGTCGCCATGGCCTCGCGGCCCGATTCGCCTCCGGCTACCTCGTGCAGTTGGTCGCCGACACCCCGGCGCTCGATGGGCCGAGCGGGCCCACGACCGATTTCACGGACCTGCACGCCTGGGCTGAGGTATACCTGCCGGGCGCCGGGTGGATCGGGCTCGATCCGACCTCGGGCCTGTTCGCGGGTGAGGGCCACATCCCGCTCGCCTGCACGCCGAACCCGTCGAGCGCGGCGGCGATCGTCGGCATGGTCGACCCGTGCGAGACGACGTTCGGGTTCACCAACGTGGTCACCCGCGTCCGGGAAGACCCTCGTGTGACGCTGCCCTACTCACGTGAGCAGTGGACGGCCATCGACGCGCTCGGCCACCGCGTGGACGTTGCGCTGGCCGAGGGCGACGTCCGACTCACGATGGGCGGCGAGCCGACGTTCGTGTCGATCGACGACATGGAGTCGGCGCAGTGGACCGTCGCGGCGGATGGGACGGACAAGCGTCGACTGGCAGAGGAACTCACGGTTCGACTCGCCGCACGGTTCGCTCCAGGTGGTGTGGTGCATCACGGACAGGGCAAGTGGTATCCCGGCGAGCCGCTCCCCCGTTGGCAGATCGGTGTGCAGTGGCGAACGGATGGTCAGCCGCTGTGGTCCGATCCGACGCTACTCGGCGACCCGTCACGGCCCGGCACGGCTGGTCCCGGCGAGGCGTTGGGGTTCGCGTCGGCGGTGGCTCATCGACTCGGGGTTGCGATGTCGCATTGTGTGGCGGCGTACGAGGATCCGCTGGCGCGACTGCTGTCGGAGGCGCAGCTTCCGCTCGGGACGCCGCCCTCGAAAGGGTTGTCGTCTGCGGCTTCTGTTTCTGCGGACGGTCGCGCGGCGATCGTCGCGGAACTCGACGCCGATCGCGGCGAACCGGCCGCGTACGTGATCCCGCTGCATCCCGTAGGTGCGGCCGGTGAGGCCGGTCTGCGGTGGGGTACGTCGGCGTGGACCCTGCGGCGTGGCGCTCTGTACCTTCTCCCCGGCGATTCGCCGGCCGGGCTCAGACTCCCGCTCGACTCCCTCACATGGACGCCCGCGCCCGCCGATCCGGACGTGAGCCCGTTCGCGGAACGGCGTCCGCTCGGCGATGTGGCTGGCGAGTTGAACGCCGTTGAAAATGAGGCTGCACTGGACGACCAGAGCGACCCGACCGCACGAGTCGTACCGGCCGACGCCGTCCCACGGACCGCGTTGTGCATCGAGGTGCGCGACGGCAATGTGCACGTGTTCCTGCCGCCGTACCCCGAGCTGGAACACGGCGTCGAGCTGCTCGGGGTCGTCGAGGGCGCGGCCCGCGAGACGGGTCTCGCCGTCGTGCTGGAGGGTTACTCGCTCCCCCGAGACCCGCGCATACAGACGCTCGTCGTCGCTCCCGACCCCGGCGTGATCGAGGTCAACGTCCACCCCGCGGCATCGTGGGACGAGCTTGTCGACATCACTCGAACCGTCCACGAAGAGGCGCGTCTCAGCAGGCTCGGCACCGAGACGTTCCAGCTCGACGGGACCCACTCAGGAACGGGCGGCGGCAACCACATCACCCTCGGCGCGGCGAACGCGCCGGACAGTCCGCTGCTGCGTCGACCGGACCTGCTGCGGAGTCTGCTGACGTTCTGGCAGCACCACCCGTCACTGTCGTATCTGTTCAGCGGCCGATTCATCGGCCTCACGAGCCAGTCGCCGCGCGTCGACGAGGGACGCCACGAGAACCTCTACGAGCTCGAGATCGCGTTCGCCGAACTTGAGCGCATCGGACGCGACCCCGACGCCGTGCGGCCGTGGCACGTCGACCGCCTGCTGCGTCACCTCCTCACCGACATCACCGGCAACACCCATCGAGCCGAGTTCTGCATCGACAAGCTGTTCAGCCCCGACTCCGAACGCGGACGGCTCGGCCTCCTGGAGCTTCGCGGCTTCGAGATGCCCCCGCACCCGGAGATGGCCCTCGTGCAGGCGCTGCTTGTGCGGGCCATTGTGGCGCGCTGCTGGTCCGAGCCCTACACAGGCCCGCTCGTGCGGTGGGGAACGTCACTCCACGATCGTTTCCTGCTCCCGCACGACGCCACCGCGGACATCACCGAAGTCGTCAACGACCTCCGCGCGCACGCCATCGCATTCGACATCGATTGGCTCGCTCCATTCCTCGAATTCCGCTTTCCGCGCCTCGGCACCACGACCGTCGGCGACGTGCGAATCGAACTGCGCGGTGCCATCGAGCCGTGGCACGTGCTCGGCGAAGAGGTCTCGACGCTCGGCACCTCGCGCTACGTCGACTCGTCGGTGGAACGCCTCCAGGTACTCGTGGGCGGGTTGACCGAAGGACGCCATGTCGTGACCTGCAATGGTGTGCCGGTGCCGCTACGCCCGACCGACATGCAGGGCGATGCGGTCGGCGGCGTCCGCTACAAGGCATGGCAGCCACCATCGGGTCTGCATCCCACGATCGAGGTCCACACGCCACTGACCTTCGACGTGGTCGACCGGTGGAGCGGGCGTTCGCTCGGCGGATGCACGTACCACGTGATCCATCCCGGCGGCCGCAACTACGACACGTTCCCCGTCAACGCGAACGAGGCAGAGGCGCGTCGCCGCGTCCGATTCGAGCCGCACGGCCACAGCGCAGGCACGATCGACATCGACAGTCTCGACGCGCTGACCCGAATCGGCACCGCCCACGAGTACCCCCGCACCCTGGACCTGCGCCGAACCGTCGTCACCTGAGCGGACCGCAGGTGCTTCGCGTCTGCCCGAAGAACTCGACCTTCAACGTAGGCTCTGACGGCAGTTCGGTGCGATGAGAGCGTTCCCATTTTTCGTAGTGGGCGACTCTCGATGCGGACGCCCAATCCCCCGGTGCACGATGGAGTGCGATCGACAGCATGCTGTCGAGTCAAGAGTGCGCCGAAATCGAAGCTGGGTCACCGAGCGGGCGAAGGTGCTCGATCGAACCGAGACATTCGAGGAGCACCGGCTGACCGAGATCACCCGGGTCGTCAAGAGGGTTGGCCGTCGTAGTTGGCAAACTCGTCCTCGGTCGGCCGTTGATAGAAGTCGTTCCAGCCGTCGAATTCGTGGCGCTCGATTGCGCGTGCTCCCCAACGTCCCTCGGCATCTCGCTCAACGATCCGCTTCCAGAGTTCGTCAGTGGCGGCGGTGGTGTAGCGGAGTTCGACGGGGGCACCGATGGAACGAGCGGCTCCTCGTAAGGCGTCGCGTTCTTCGCGTGCCCACACGCCCCAGTCGATGATCACATTGGTTCCAGCACGAAGTAGGTCAAGGGCCAGTGTCAGCTGGAAGGCTTCGATCTTCGCTCGGGTCGCAGCGTCCCAGAGATCGATGCGAGCGACCCTCATCCATTCGTCTGGGCACAGGTGGGATGCGCCCATCTCGTCAGCGAGTTCCTTTGCCATGGTGGTTTTGCCGCTGGCCGGCAGACCCGTGAAGATCACCATCCGCCCACAAGCACCAATTTCGCCAACACCCACGCACAGAAGGCTAACGCCGAGCCGCTCGCATTGTCCGCTTCGAGCCGTTCGCTCCACCAAGGTACAGGGCGAGCGGGGTGCAACCCGACGAGTGACAGCACAGCGCCACGATGACGGCAGAGCGCAGCGTTGTACGGACAATGTGGCGCTGTGGGCGCACTCGTCGTACCGGAGAACGTCGCGCCCCGACCATCACCGGAGGACGAATCCGTCGTGAAGCCAACTTTCACCCGGAGGGGTCGAGTCTCGGCTTGTCCCGCTAGCCCGGAACCAGCATGTCGCAGGGACCGTGGGACTCTGTCGGAGGTGCTCGATCTAAACCGACATGAAACGCGGTGCACCAACGGGCGGAGATCACCCCATGTCGTCAAGAGGCGAGGAGCTGCTGCCCCGTTGGTGAGTGACACCGAACAACATGCCCGAAGCCGGTGCGGGCCTTACGCGAAGAACTGTTCGAGCAGCCAGGCGCGCATCGGGGCGTGGTCGCCGGTCATCGAGGCGCGAGCGGCCACGGCGTACATGTGATCATCGGGTCGGGGTTTCACGCGTAAAAGCGGAGGCAGATCGTACCGGGCCGCAAGCCAGTGCGCCCATAGCCGCGCTGTTCGGCCGTTGCCGTTCGCGAACGGGTGAATCCGCATCCATTCGCCATGCGCAACAGCGGCGAGCGTCGCGTACAACTCAGCACCTTCACCCGTGACCTCGTCGTCGAAAAGTTGCTCATCGACGCGATTGACCGCTCCGGAGAACGCAGACTCGAAGGTGGCGAGCGCGTCGGGTACGTCGCTCGATGGCAGGCCGAGGTGCTCGCCGACCTGAACCTCGTAACCGAACAGTTCAGGGAATCGGGGGTCACTGTCGCGGATCTCGCCGGCGTAGTACGCAACGGGAAGCTCGATTCCGCTGTAGACGTCACGATGCCACTGCTGGGCCATCACGACCACCGGCGCTCGACGGTGACTCGCCTCGGAGACGATCTGACGCAAAACGGCTCGGACGTTGCGGGACAGCTGGTGCGCGTCGTGCGGGTGGTCCCTATCCCACGCGACGGGCATGACCCTGCAGCGCCTCGAAAGTGACCGCGCCGACAGCACTCGCCCGGCGGGTTGTGAGCGGTTCCGGCAACGCTGCTTCGTTTTCAGCGATCTCATTGATGAGATCGGCCAGCCGTGATCGAGCTTGATCTCGCATCGCTGCAGCCAACCGCTCGTATGTGTCAGCCAACCCCGCCGAACGCCGAGTAACCTCATGACCAACGGCCGCTTCGGCGATCGAGTTCATCGACGCCCCCTCCGCGTCTGCAACGGCCGCGAGCGACCGGTGCAGATGCGGATCAATCCGGATCGTCAGGGTTGCGCGCACAGGCTTTTGAACCATGAATAAAGTGTACCGCGTGATGTCAGTTACTCGATTTGCTGTCATCGTCCGCTCAGCGCAAAGAGCGCTGAACCTGCGAAGGTCAGACTAAGTTTGCCCTCTCTTGCTGACCACGTACCGCCCCGACGTCGCCACCTACGACGAGCTGCTAACCGCCGATGGCGAGCTGCGTGAGAAGTGGTCGCACGTCGGGAAAGCCATTGCGGGCCTCGGACACACGGAGCTTCTGCGCCGCCAGGGCGATGTCGACCGGCTGCTCGACGCTGACGGCGTCTCGTACAACGCGTTCGGCTCGAACGATCCCCGTGGACGCCGCTGGGCGCTCGACCCGGTACCGGTCGTGCTGTCGAGCCAGGAGTGGGCCGAGATCGAGGCAGGGGTCATCGAGCGGGCGGAGGTGCTCGACCTCGTGCTGGCAGACCTCTACGGCCCGCGGGACCTGATCCGGCGCGGCCTGCTCCCGCCGGAGATCGTGTACGGGCATCCCGGCTTTCTCCGCTCCTGCGACGGCATCGCCGGTGGCCGGGCAACCGGCTCGCACCTGTTCACCTACGCCGCCGACATTGCCCGCGACCGCAACGGCCGCTACGTCGCGATCGCCGACCGGGCACAGGCACCGTCGGGTGCGGGGTACGCGCTGGAGAACCGCGTCGTCGTGTCGAGGGTGTTTCCCAGCCTCTACCGCGACGCACAAGTTCACCGGCTTGCGCCGTTCTTCCGGTCGCTGCGCTCTGCCTTGCGTGACGCTGCTCCTGCCAGCTCCCCGAACCGCAACGACCCGCGCGTCGTCGTGCTCACCCCCGGGCCGTGGAGCGAGACCGCGTTCGAGCACGCCTACCTCGCTGCGTACCTCGGGTACTCGCTCGTCGAGGGCAGCGATCTGATCGTTCGCGACGGGCGGGTGTGGATGCGCTCCCTCGGGCGCCTCGAACCCGTCGACGTGATCCTGCGCCGCGTCGACGACGTGTTCTGCGATCCGCTGGAGCTGCGGCCCGAATCGCACCTGGGCGTCCCCGGACTCGTCGACGCCGCCCGCCGCAACACCGTGTCGATCGTGAACCCGCTCGGCAGCGGCGTCGTGGAAAGCCCCGCACTGATGGCGTTTCTTCCGCAGATCGCCCGCCACTTCCTTGGTCGGACGCTGCGACTCGAATCGGTGCCCACCTGGTGGTGTGGCGACGACGCCAGCCGTCAGCACGTGCTCGCGAACCTGGCGAGCCTCGTGATCAAACCGACCGCACGCGACGTCGGACGCAGCACGGTTCTCGGATGGGAGCTGTCCGAGTCGCAGCTCGTCGACCTACGACTGCGCATCGAAGCGTCGCCGATCGCGTGGACCGCCCAGACACCCGCCGACATGTCGACCGCGCCGACGCTGACCGCTACGGGCTACGAGGCGCGCCGTTCGGTGTTGCGTGCGTTCGCCGTCGCACGTGGCGACACCTACGTCGTGATGCCGGGAGGGCTCCTCCGGGTTGCGCCCGACAATGAAGGTTCGCTGATCTCGAACCAGAGCGGCGCGGTCACGAAGGACGCATGGGTCCTCGCGTCCGAGCCCGAAAACCAAAGCGGGTTCTGGTTGCAGGGCGGGCCGACGGTCGAAGCGATGGACCCCGTCGGCTCGATGCCATCACGCGCCGCCGAGAACCTGTTCTGGCTCGGACGCTACGCGGAACGGTCAGAGGGCGCGGTGCGACTGCTGCGCGTCATCTACGACCGACGCAACGAATTCACGAGCGGCACCAACCCGGCCGGTACGGTGTGTCTCGACATCTTGTTACGCGCGCTTACCGATGTCACCACGACGTTTCCAGGCTTTGCTGCTGCTGATTCGCGGTCGGAACCGGGTGCCGAGTTGTTTGCGTTGATCGTGGACGACGAGCGTCCCGGCACCCTCGCCCACGGCGTGCGCAAGCTCCTTGAGGCCGCATACGCCGTGCGGGATCAGCTTTCCAACGACACATGGTTGGTCATCGGCAACCTCGACCGCGAGATCCTCGAATTGCGGGACACCTCGAACGACCGACCGATGACGCTGCAGCGCGCACTCGGCTCCGCGATGCAGAGCCTGCTTGCCTTGAGCGGTCTCGCGAGCGAAAGCATGGTCCGCGATCCGGGATGGCACTTCATGGACGCTGGGCGGCGGTTGGAGCGGGCGCTGCAGCTCGTCGCGCTGCTTCGTTCGACGCTCACGACCGTCAACGGACAGGCAACCGACAGCCTGCTCGTGGAGTCGCTCCTCACGTCGGCGGAGAGCATCATCACGTACCGTCGGCGCTACCGGTCGCAGGCGCAGGTCGAGACGCTGCTCGACCTCCTTCTCCTCGACGGCGGCAATCCGCGTTCGGTTCTGCACCAGCTTGAACGGCTGGCGGCCGACGTGGCCGTGCTGCCTGGGGTCGCCTCGGCCGTGCCCGGCGGCGGATCTGGGCTCGCGTCGGTGGAGCGACTGGTTGTGGAGGCCACCGCGGCGGTCCGGCTCGCCGACACGTCGACGCTCGCAGCGGTTGACTCGCAGGGTTCGCGTCCACACCTCGCCGAGTTCCTCACCCACCTGCAGGACGTGCTCCGGCGCTGTGCTGACGCCGTCGACTCGACCCACTTCACCCACCTCCTCCCGCAGCGTTCATTTCCGGTCGGATCTGGGTAAAGGGTTCTCCTATGCCTTTTCGAATTGTCCATCAGACGTCCTACGCCTACGAATCGACAGTGTCGGCGTCGTACGGCACGGTGCACCTCCTCCCCCGCGACACCCCGTATCAGCGCGTCGTCTCCGCTCGGATGGACATCACGCCGGAACCCAACACCTACAGCGAACACGCCGATTTCTACGGCAATAAGGTGTCGAACTTCGCAGTCCTCAACGGCCACTCGGCGCTGACCGTCACGGCAACCAGCGTCGTCTCGGTGACTGGAGCACCGGCGCTGACCTTTGGCGCGGGCCCGTCGTGGGAGTCGGTCGCGGAGTCACTGCGGACATCACTCGACGCCGACCTGCTCGATGCACGGCAGTTCGTGCTCGATTCCCCGAGCTCCGCATCGACGTCGGAGGTACGCGCTTACGCCTTGTCGTCACTCACTCCGGGGCGTCCGCTCGTGGACGTCCTCAGCGATCTCACCGGACGCATCAACGCAGACTTCGAATATGTGCCCGGTGTGACCGACCTCACGACGAGTCCCGACGACCTGCTGAATTTGCGCAAGGGCGTGTGCCAGGACTTTGCGCACTTGCAGATTGCCTGCCTGCGGTCCTTCGGCCTCGCCGCACGGTACGTGTCGGGATACTTGGAGACGGAACCGCCGCCCGGTCAGGTACGCCTACAAGGTGCCGATGTGTCCCATGCATGGGTGTCGGCATTCGTACCGACGATCGGGTGGGTTGATGTCGACCCGACGAACAATCTGTTCGTCGGGTCCCGTCACATCTGCACCGCCTGGGGCCGCGACTACGACGACGTCTCCCCCCTGCGCGGCGTCATCTTCACCGAGGCAAAGTCCAACACCATGACCGTCAGCGTGGACGTGACCTCCGAGCCTGCATGATCTACCCGTCAGGTTGCGACGCTTGAATTTGACACGCGCCACCGGTTCGACCACTGCGATCTCCGGGATTGGCGATGGCGGACGGGGCTCGTAGCGGTAGCGTGTAAAAAGGCAACGACGAAGGGGGAACCGAAATGTTCGACCAGTCCAAAGTTAGCTCCTTGCTGCAACGCATCCGAGAGCGAGATCGCGAGCTCGGAGCGACACTGGACGAAGTTCTCGAACGAAAGCGAGCCCCACGCTCGGGCACGAACGAGATCATTGACTTGGAGGGCCTCAGCATCGGCGACGAGCCGCTCGCGCTCGAATCCATCGCGCTCGCCGAGGGGCGGCCAGTGCTCAGCGTTGTCAACGATGCAGCCGTCCTCAACCTGACCGGCGACGACAAGGCTCTCTGGTTCGGACGTCTCGGCAGCGCGAAAGCCGTCCTCGGGGCGGCGATCCCGTCGGTCGGCCGGATCCAGGTTCAAGGCCACTCCCGCTACTCATGGATCGGAACGGGCTGGGTGGTCGCCGACGACGTGATGGTCACGAATCGTCACGTCGCACGGGAATTCGCCTACCGCTCCAACGACGTGTACGTCTTCGACGAGGCGGTCGGCGGGGGTCGGATGAAGACCGACGTCGACTACCTGGCCGAGCAGGGTCGTCCGGCGAAGAAGCTTCAACGGATTGTCGAGGTTCTCCATATCGAACCGCAGGGCGGTCCCGATCTTGCCTTCCTGAGACTGGACGACACCGCCGACGGAGCACCGATTCGTCTCAGCCAGACATTGCCTGCCGTCGATACCTTCGTGGCGATTCTCGGGTATCCGGCGCGAGACAGTCGGGTGCCGGACACTGCACTGATGGAGCGCCTCTTCGGCGGCGTCTACGACTGCAAGCGACTTGCTCCCGGACAGATCGACAGCGCATCGTCCACTTCGGTGAGCCACGACTGCACCACCCTGGGTGGCAACTCAGGCTCAGTATTGCTCGATATCACGACTGGCGAGGCTGTCGGATTGCACTTTTCCGGACGATTTCTCGTCACGAATTATGCCGTTCCGGCTCCCGTCGTGCTCGACCGTCTCGACTCGATTCGGCGTCTTAATCTGCGGCGTCGAAGTCGCCCGATTGAGTCGATCACCCCCGCTACGCAACCAACAGCTTCCTCCAACTCCTCGAGCATTCAGCTGACCATTCCGCTAACCGTGACCATCACCGCCGACGTACTGGGCATCACGACTTCGACGTCCGCTTCGACATCCACGCCGACATCGGCGTCGCCCACGGGATCGACGCGGTCGTCGGCAACCCTGATTCCGCGTCGGGAACCGCGTGAGTCCGACGTCGCCGACCGCTTCGACGATGTGATCGACAACGAAGCTGCACCCGAGGACTACGCGAACCGGACGGGCTACGACGAGGCGTTCCTCGACGATGGCATCGCGGTGCCAATGCCGGAGATCGAACGTGGGCTTGCCGATGTGCTGTTCTTCGAAGACCGGGGCAATCCGGCCGAATACGAATTGCGCTACGAACATTTCTCGGTCGTGATGAACAAACGTCGGCGGATGTGCTTCTTCAGTGGTGCCAACATCGACGGCGCGCGATCGAAGAGGAAGACCCCTCGATCGGGGTGGCGACGTGACCCGCGCATCGCTGAGCACGACCAGATCCGCGACGAGTGTTACGGCAATGCCCCGAAGTTCTCTCGTGGCCACATGACCCGCCGCGAGGATCCCATCTGGGGCACCGCCGAGGAGGCGGCGCGCGGGAACAGCGACTCCATGCACGTGACCAATGCCGTGCCCCAGATGCAAACCTTCAACGCCGGGATTTGGCTTCGACTTGAGGACTATGCGCTTGCGCACGCACGCACCGACAAGATGCGGTTGTGCGTGTTCACCGGTCCCTTTCTCCGCAAATCCGACCCGGCAAAATTTGACGTCCAGATCCCCGTCGAATTCTGGAAAGTTCTGGCTTTCATCAACGACGACTCCGACGAGCTCAGCGCGACGGGCTATTCGATCTCCCAGGCGGACGCTCTCAGCGACACCGAATTCGTCTTCGGCGAGTTTGAGACGTATCAGCGGCCGCTTTCCTGGATCGAGAACCGTGCGGGATTGTCGTTCGGTTCCCTCACAAGCGCCGATCGCTTCGGCGAAAACGAAACTCTGCAATCGAAACCCCTCAGTTCTGAAGGGGACATCCAGTGGTAAGGACGCAACCATGACCAGACAACGCCGCGTAGCGGCACCCCGGATTTGGGCACCGGACCTGCTGTGGTACGCCAAAGCCGTCCATCTGATGCGTTCGAGGCCGACGACGGATCGAACGAGTTGGAGCTATCAGGCGGCGATCCACGGCACCGATGCCCGTCCGCTCCGGGCCGCATGGGGCTCGTGCATGCACGGCGATTGGAGGTTCCTGCCGTGGCACCGTGCCTACCTGGCGCGGTTCGAAGCGATCGTCGGGGCGACGGTCGTGTCACTCGGCGGTCCGGCCGACTGGTCACTCCCCTATTGGAACTATGAAGCTCCGGGCGGAGCATCGCTGCCTAAGGCGTTTCGAGATCGGACGCTGCCTGCCAACGAGCGGCTCCACGACGGGACGAACGCGAATCCGCTCTTCGCCAACCGACGTTCGTCGCGGGTGAACAATGGCACGCCTCTCACCCAATTGGTGACGCAGAGCGGTGGAGCGTTCAGCATCTCGAGCGCAGCAGCGCGGTCGGAACCACGTTTCGACGACGCATTCACCGGTGGTTTCGGAGGAACGGCACCCGGTCCTGGTGCTGGGGATGGTGCCCTCGAGCGCACCCCTCACGGCGACGTCCACGTACTCGTGGGCGGACGATTCACCGACGGGACGCGAGGTTGGATGGGCCGTTTCGAGACCGCCGGGCTCGACCCGATCTTCTGGCTCCACCACGCGAATCTTGATCGTCTCTGGGCGGAGTGGTTGCGCGTTGCCGGCCATTCGAACCCGGCAGCGGCCGCATTTTCGAACGCGTCGTTCCAGCTCTTCGACACTGCTGGAACGTCGCGCACGATCCGCACCTCCGACGTGCTCGACACCGTGGCGCAACTGGGGTACACCTATGACACGTTGCCCGTTGCACCACCCCCGGACGAGTTGCCGACGCGTGATTTCGGCCCGGCCGACGATCGCGCCACACCCGAACTTGTCGGAACGTCGTCGTCGGTCGCGCGCCTGACCGGCAGCCGCGCCGAGGTCCAGCTCCAGCTCGATCGCGTCACCGTGGAGCGTCGGACGTCCGCCGACGAGCTTGAAGGACCGTCAGCAGCAGTGCCGCGGCGTGCCTATCTGGAAATCAGCGACGTGCGCGGCAGGGTGGCCCCGGGTGTCGTCTACGGCGTCGTGTTCCACACCGGCCCGCACGACCCCGGCCGACCCGTTGGAACACTGTCGCTCTTCGGCCTCACGACCTCTCGACGCGCTGCTCTTTCGCATCTTCATCAACTCCGCTATGTCTATGACGTGACCGAAGCAGTCGCCGAGCTTCGGGCCGCAGGTCAATTGGCCGACGCCGAACTGCGCGTCTCCTTCGAGGCGCTGGACTTCGCGGAGGAATCCGCGCCCGAGGCGGCGGACGAACCTGTCGTCGAATCCGCCGACAGTGCGGGAAACGAGCCAGTCGAGGAATCCGTTGCCGGGCAGCCGTCGGAAGCGATCCGAATCGGCCGGCTGGCGCTTTTTCTCAACTGAGCGGACGTTCGTCGTGACCGCACTCCTCCGTGGTGACGACGACGCGCGTCGTGTCGGAGTGGTCATGGCGACGCTGTGCGGGCTCTCCGTTGCCGTGTTGGTCGCAATGTCGTTCCTGCACGAGTTCGGGTCCGGACCCTCGATGTCAGCAATGACGAAGTCGCCGGTGGGCATACCGCCGATGCCGATGTCGGTGAGCGATCACGCAGCAGCGTCGCCCTGGGCACCGAGCGTTTCGGCAACCGCCAGAACCTGGCTGCTGATGGTCGTGGTCATGATGGGACCGTCCTTCACGGTTGCGATCACGTCCGTGCGACGAGGTGTACTGGTCCGACGTCGCACCGTGGCCACCGTGGCCCTCTGCACGGGGTACCTCGGCATCTGGATGACCGTCGGACCGGTCGCGGGCGCGGGCATCCACACGTGGGCGCGTCCTGTTGCGTGGATGGTGCCTGCCCTCTGCGGCCTCGCCGCGCTGTGGCAGTACTCACCCGTGAAACGCGCGGCACTGGATCGGTGCGAGGTCCGAGGACTTCGGGCACTGTATGGCGGCACCGCGATTGCCTCTGAGGTGGGCGCAGGTGCTCGCCTCGGTGCAGCGTGCCTCGTGTCGTGCTGGCCGATCATGGCCGCAATGGCGTTCGCGATGACGCAGGAGTCGCATCACGTGCATTCCGCGCTCATGATCGTCGGCGGCATCGTGGTGTCGGGTGAGCGGCTGACCAGTCGGCCGCGCCAGTGGCGATCGGCGGGAGCGGCCGCCTATGCGGGACTCACGGGTCTGGTGTTGCTGCTTCCGTAAGCACCTCGGCCAGCTTCGCGAGGAAGTCAGGGACGTTGAGCGGTCCGTAGCCGGCCTGTTCGGACCAGACATCGAATGGTGGAGGGGTGTGGCGGCGCAGCGCTTCAATGACCTCTGCGGCCGTCGGAACGAGCGTGGCGTCGTCCTTGTGCGCAGCCGACAGAGCGAGGGCGATCGCTCCGGTGACGTGAGGGGCCGCGAAGCTCGTTCCGTCGGCGGCCGCTCCGACATGTTCCGAGCTATCCGCCGACGCGCTTCGAATGGAAATGCCGGGCGCGCCGATGTCGGGCTTCTCCTGTCCGGTACTCGTCGGGCCCATGGACGAATCCGACCATGTCTGCTGGGGGGCGGCAGACGACATCGCTGCGACGGTGACGACGAGCGGATTCGTGCCCGGGACTGTGAGCGTGTTTTCGTTGCTGGACGAAAGAAACGCTGTCGAGCGCTGGCTGATCTCGATCCACCCGTGAATTGCGAGATCGTTCCCAAATACCTGGACCGCTTCGAATCGCACCTTCCAACGCCCGTTTGGTACTCGGCCTCCGGGGACTGCGATCAGCTCCAGCCGAAGACGAGCCCGGAACAGCGCAGCATCGCGGTGCAGGCGGGAATTGAGCTGAGCGAGGACTCGCGTCCCCATGAGCGTTTCGTCAAGGTGCCCAAAGTGCGGGCGGCTGATCTCGCCGGAGATGGTGCCGTCGGGTGCGATGACAGTGATTTTGTACTCGTTCGGGAGCCACCAATACTCCAGCAGATCGTTACCTTCCTGATCCGCCACTTCGAACTCGCTCTCGACGATGCCGCTCTTGACTCCGGCGAACCGCGTGTGACGCCGCATCCGGGATTCGTTTCCGGCGGACTTCACAACGACTCGGCCGCGTCGACTCGAAAACGATTCGCAACGCTTCTCGACCAGGCTGCTCCCGTCGTGGCCGCCAACATTGACACCGCTGCTGATGTTCACGACAACGGGGAGGTCAGCGGCAGTCGCCACTGCGTCGATGAAGCTCAGCGCATCGACGTGACAGCGTTCGTACCCGGCCGGTGCTTCACGGTTGGTATGCACGACGATGAGCGGTGAAGCTGGCGCGACCCCGCCCGGAAATCGGTCGACAGCCGCAGGCTCAAGCCCGACCCCGGCAGCGATCGCCGCGACCGCGGTGCCGTGCAGGAACGGGGCACCGATCGGGACACTGCCGACAAAGGTTCCCGCGCGTATCGCGTCGATGTCAGACCGATCGTAGAGGCGTCCATAGCCCAGCCCGAGCGTGGCTGCTCGCTGCGCGGACGCGGCTGATCCTCCGCTGCACGGATTCGTCGGATCGAGCTGGTCCCAATACAGATCGATCTTCGTCGAGCCGCCCACGGCAAACGCGTTGTGGTGGACGTCGACGCCGTCGTCGATGACCGCAATGAGACACTTGTCCCCCTTCTCGCCGATTGGCGGGCGCGGCGTCGTTGAGGCGAAGATCGCGCCGTACGACGAAAAAAGCTCGCTCGTTCCGGCGTTGCGACTGAGGTCGATCGACACGATGTCGGACCGGACACGCAACGCCTCAAGTGCGACAGCATCAATGGCCGCTGACACGATGGTGCCGCTATGGCTCGAAATCGTCAGACCTTCCACGGCGGGATTCACGTCCGAGTACAGCGTCTCGATCACAACCGGTAGCTGCTTGCCGAAGCTCGGATCGTCGGGGTGGAACATCGATTCCAGTGCAGGATCGACAGCGACGGTCCTGAGCGGTTCCGTCACCGAGAGGTATACGGCCCGGTATGCCTCTTCCCGACGAAGAACGGCCAGCAAACTGCTCGCCAGGAGCCCGACTCCGTGCTGTTCCCCGCTGGGGCCCACGGCCTTCCCCATGTGAAACCCGACAACTCGACCCATGGCATCGAGGAGCGCACCACCAGCGCTCCCACTGCTTGTCTCGGATCGATAGAACAGCCGGGAATCGTCGCTCCCCGTCACCTCGGCTCGTGAGATGCGCATCGAAGCGCCGTACGGGTAGTGCAACATGGTGAGGAACTCGCCGGGCTGCGGGTGGGCGTCGCTGACCCGAATTCCGGGACCGATGGCAGGATCCACGTGAAAGAGCACGGCACCGGCCAAGGGGTCCAAAGGCCGCGCTGCCACGAGGCGCGCTGTCGTTTCTTCGCTGGCCGAGCGGCGAGACCGTGCGAACTCGATGGAATTCGCGCCACCCACTACGAACGACGGAACCACGACAAGGTCG
This sequence comes from Acidimicrobiia bacterium, assembly GCA_043720395.1. GTDB lineage: Bacteria > Actinomycetota > Acidimicrobiia > Acidimicrobiales > JANYDT01 > JANOYY01. The sequence goes on along the minus strand of JAYSSR010000102.1, from coordinate 60,708 downwards.
GGAAGGAGCAACACGCCAGCACACGTCACCGTTCCGGTCGCTTGAAGTATCTGGACGACTGACGCCGATGCCGTACGAACCGCTTCGAATTCCGACAGCAGCATCCCTGGGTCTGGTCTCTGACCGAACTGGGTGTTCGGCGTCGGATCCGAAGACGTCGACTCGGAGTCAGGGAGCCCGGGCGGGACATCGGGATACGCATCGACCGCGTCCATCGGCACGCCCATCTCCGACGCCACGGACCTGAGTTCGTCCGAGCGGTGCGGCAATTCCTCGGTGAGTGAGGCGAAGAAGCTCTGGTCGAGTAGGCCGCGCCGATCAAGTGCACGCAGGACCGCTTCGCTGTCTCGTTCCGGCGACGAGGCACGCCGCACCGCGTGGGCGACCGAGCCGTAGGGGGTGCTGTCGAGCCAACGCTGAAGCTCACCACGCTCCGCCAGGTCGTTCGTGACAAGTTGCTTCAGCTGCCCGAAGGCATCCGGGTGCACAATTTCCATCGACGAACCTTTTCCTTGTCGTGCGATCGCTGCGGTCTCAGCGTCCCAATGGAATCTACGACGGGCGTCTCGAGTGGGCAATGCTCCTGCGATGCCACAATCGAGCCACAATCGAGCCACAATCGACTGGGGAAACGGGGGAGATCGAAGATGAATCCAGATGTCGAGGCGGCGCTGCGGGCCGACGGCGAACTCGCAGCCATGCTCGTCCGTCTCCTCGGCACCGACCTTCTGCCCGTGGCGGTCGGGCTTGAAGGAGTGAGCGACCCGGCCAATCGACTCGTCGAAGGCGCCAACCGTGACACCGGTCTGGAAGCGGTGGTGGAGCGCCTCGGCCGGCCGAGCCTTCTCGTGGTTGATGACCTGTACGACGCCGCAGCTGACGACGCCCTCGCGTGGAACATCCGCCTGCAGGCTGCGAAGCAGGCCTTGCGTTCCGCTTCCGCGGCGACTGGTCGCGTGGCTATCCGAGGTATCGCCGCGAGCATCGGCACCGCATGGATGGTCGAGGGCTCGATCGCCGTGACGAACCGCCATGTGGCATCGTTGTTCTCGCGAGTCCGCAACGGCGTCGTCGAGATCTCCAAGGACGCCAACGGCCAGAGCTACCAGGTCTTCGTCGATTTCGGGGTGGAGGGGAACACGGGAACTCCGACGACCGAAACCGCTGCGCTTGCGGCGGTGCTGTACGTCACACCCGAGCGGGATGGCGAACCCGATGTCGCGTTCATCGAACTGACAGGCACGAACCTGCCGCCCCCGCCGCCGCTCGGTGCGAGCGTCATCGCCAGCCGCGAACTTGTCGCGGCGATCGGCCACCCGAGTCTCAGAGAGTCCGACGCGGACATCACCCGCATTTTTGCGGGTCCGTCGGACGTCAAACGGCTTGCGCCGGGCTGGATCAAAGACATCGGTCCGGACCGCTTCACCCACGACTGTTCGACCCTTCGCGGCAACAGCGGGTCATTGATCATGAGTCTGCAACGACGCACCGTCGTCGGGCTCCACTTCGGCGGCCAACGCGGGGTGGCCAATCACGCGGTCCGGATTCACACGGTGCAACGTCATCTTGAACGAGCAAAGGGACGTCATCCGACGCTGGTGCCAACCACTTCGGGGCTCGTCGATTCGGACGCACTTGCGGCGAGACCCGGCTACGCCGCGGCAGATTTCCTCGCCGCAAACGTCACGGTCCCGCTCCCAACGATCATCCGCAACGACACCGTTCTCTCGATCGATGGCAGCACCGAACTCCGGTACCAACACCACTCAGCCTTCGTTCATACCTCACGGCGTCTCGCAGTCCTTACCGCTGCAAATTTCGACGGAACCTCGGCCCCAGGCTCGAAGGAATCAATTCCGGCGTGGACCGCCGACCCACGGGTCGACACCGGCATGCAGTGCGGGGCCGACTTCTTCGAGGGGCACCTCGTGGATCGGATGCCGCTCGTCGCCGGTCGCGGCGTCGCTTGGGGTGACAGCGCCGCCGAAGCCGACGATGCCCGCCAAGACACCTACTTCGAGACGAACTGTGTCCCGGTCGGCGATGATCTCCGACGAAGCCCGTTCTGGCAGATCGAACGAGATGTCTGCGACCGTCCGACGATCGACGGGTACCGGCTCTGCGCGTTCGCCGGGCCGATCCTTCGAGTCGATGACCCGGACCATCGCGGTAGTCCCAAGCTCCCGCAGGCATTTTGGAAGGTGATCGTCGCGGTCCGTCGGTCCGAGCAACCGATTCCGGTACCCATTCTCGCCGTGGCAGGACTCGTGCTGGCCCAAGTCGCAACCGTCACCGGACACGGCATCCCCGATGGTCCGTTCGAATTGTTCCAACTCTCGCTTGCGCGGCTCGAACGGATGGCTCAGGTCACCTTCGGCCTCAGTGACCACGACCGGCTGTTGGCAACCGGCGAGCCTTACCGATCGATACGGGACGCATCAGAGATCACGTTCTGACGTTGGACTTCGCGCCAACTGGACCTACTGCTACGCGCGCTGATAGTCAGCGCGCGTAGCAATCTACAGACGGGTCAGGCCCCGCCCTCATTGAGAGTGACGGTGGCCGGTGCCCAGGTCGCGCCCATCACATCGACGCCAGCAGCCTTCCAATCGGCGAGCGCCTTCGACACGTAGTCGTTCGACATCGCCCCGGCATCAGGTGCCTTGGTGATCACGGTCGAGCCCTCGGCGTTCTTGGTCTCCATCGCCACCTTGACGGTCTGGTCCCACTGGTTCGGGTTGATGACGCCGATGCCCGACGTCGACGGCCAGATCAGCTTGTTGATCTCGTTCATCTGCCACTGCTGGTGGCTCTTGCCGAGCTTCGAGCCCTTCGCCACGACCATGTCGACGCACTTGTCGGCGTTGTCACGGCAGAACACCCAACCCTGGACCGACGCCTTCACGAAGCGCGTCGTCTGGTCCTGATAAGCAGCGTCGGTGAGCTTGTCCGTGCTCGCCCAAATGGCGTCCTGGAGCATCGCTGTGCCCTCAGTGTTCCAATTGATCGTATTGAACATGTCCGGGGTGTTGAGTTGGCCGTCGGCACCCTTCGCTTCAAGGACCTGCGCATACTCGTTGTACGTCATCGCCTGTGCGGCGTCGATCTCCCTCTTGAGAAGCGCCTGCATGTCGAAGTTCTGCTGCACCAGCGTGACGTCCTTGCCGGGATCGAGCCCTGCTTTGGTCATGCCGGCGAAGAGTTCAAACTCGTTGCCGAAGCCCCAGTTGCCGACCTTTTTGCCCTTCAAATCGGCTGCCGTGGCGATGTTCGAATCCTTCCACGACACCTGCAGGGTGCCGGACCGCTCGAAGATCTGGGCGACGTTGGTGATCGCAGCACCCTGCTCCCGCGAGGCAAGCGCCTTCGGAACCCAGGAGATGGCGTAGTCGGCGGCACCCGTGGCCAGCTGCGTCTGGGGCGTGATGTCGACGCCACCTTCCAGGATGTTCACGTCGAGGCACTGTGCCTTGTAGAAGCCCTGATCGACCGCGGCGTAGTACCCGGCGAACTGGGCCTGTGTCACCCATTGGAGTTGTAGCTTGACCGGTGTAGCGGTCGCGCAATCAGCAGGCGCCGGTGCCGCCGCTTCGGTGACAGCCGCCTCGGTCGCGGCGGCTTCTGTTGCTGCTGCTTCGGTGACAGCGGCTTCCGTGGCTGCTGCCTCGGTCGCCGGTGCGTCGGTTGCAACAGCCTCGGTGGCTGCGGTGGTGTCGTCTGCCTTGTCGCTGCTGCAGCCGACGGCTACGAGCGACAAGACGCTGCATGCGAGCAGTGCTCGCGTCAGTTGTGCTTTCCTCATGTGGTTCTCCCCTTCATGGGTTGTTGGTTTGGTACTGGGAACGTTGGCGAAATTCAGTCGTTGTCAGGCTTCCTGCGACGATCGGCGACGGGCCTGCCACGGCATTGCGACCCGCTCCAAAACAAGTCCACCGAGGTAGAACAGCAGGCCCATTGCGATGGCCGACGTGATGTATGCCCACCCCTTCGGTGCCTGCGAAAGCTTCATGGCGCTGGCAACTCGCGAGCCGAGTCCGTTCTGGAGGCCGCCGAAGTACTCCACCACGACCGCCGCGATGACGCTGAGCGATGCAGCCACCCGAAGTCCGGTAATCGCGAACGGCATCGCGTTCGGAAGGCGGACGAGCCGGAGGAATGCGCCCGGTCCGGCTGCGTAGGAGCGCATCAATTCCTCGTGCACGGGGTCCACCTGGGTGAGGCCCTTCAGCGTGTTCACGAACACGGGAAAGAACGCCACGAGGGCCACGACGAATCGACGCGCGCCCTCGCTCGTGGGCCCGAAGAGGTTGTAGAAGATCGGGCCGAGCGCCACGATCGGCATCGTATTGAACGCCGCCGCCGACGGAGCAATAAGCGCGCGTAGTACCTTGAACCGCTGCGCCGTCAGCGCAACCGCGAACCCGGCGAGCGCGCCCGCCAACAGACCGATGAACGCGTTCGTCGCCGTCGACGTGGCAGCGTCCCAGATCTGGTGGCGGTTGGACACGAGGGCCTTGCGTATCCCGGTCGGGGCCGGGAGCAGGAACGGCTTGATGTCGCGCAGCTTCACGAACGCCTCCCATGCGAGCAGGAACAGCACCCCCCACGCGACGGGTGGCGCGAAACGTCCGATGGCCCGCTTGCGTGCACCGTTCATCGGTCGTCGATCCCTCTCGCGGAGGTGCCCGGTTCAACGCCCCGCAACGCCTCCCGCACCTCGGTGATCTTCTTGAAGAACTCGGCCGACTCCCTCGCGGCTTCATCGCGGGGCCCGAGGTCAACGTCCACGACGTGCGTGATACGCCCTGGTCGCGGTGACATCACCACGACGCGGTCCGACAGGTACACCGCCTCGGGAATCGAGTGGGTCACGAACACAACGGACTTCCGCGTCGCCGCGCAAATGCGCAGGAACTCCGCCTGCATGTGTTCGCGCGTCATCTCGTCGAGCGCACCGAACGGCTCGTCCATGAGCATGAGAGCGGGATCACTGGCGAGCGCACGGGCAATGGCGACGCGCTGCTGCATGCCGCCCGACAACTCCCACGGGTAGTGATTCGCGAAGTCCGGGAGCTTGACCAGTTCCAGCAGTTCGAGCGCACGGGCCCGCCGCCTGGCCCGGTCCCAGCCTTTCAGGTCCAGTGGCAGTTCGACGTTGCGGGCGATTTTGCGCCACTCGAAGAGGCCGGCCTGCTGGAACGCCATGCCGTAGTCCTGGTCGAGACGCGCCTGCTTGGCCGACTTCCCGTTCACCGTGATCGTGCCATCCGTCGGCTGCGTGAGATCGGCGATGAGCCGAAGCAGCGTCGACTTCCCGCAACCCGACGGTCCGATTAGCGACACGAACGAACCGGTCTCGATGGTGAGGGAAATGTCGAGGAGAGCGTCGACCTGATTGGGCTTGCCGCGGTTGAAGACCTTGGAGACGCGGGAGACCTCGACGACGGGCGGGCTTGCGGTCATGCGAGTTCCGTCGTAGCAGGCCGGTTGCGGGTGAGGACTTTCTCCGCCGCAGCGACAAAGCCCGCGACAACAAGGCCAAGACAAGCGGCACCCAGGAACGCCGTGAACACCCGTGACGGATCGCCCGATGCCTTTTGGAAGTAGTCGATGATGAGGCGTCCGATACCCCCCGGCGTACCCGAGGAGATCTCGGCGACGATCGCCCCCACGACGCTCGCCGCGGCGGCGAGCTTGATCGACGGCATCAGATACGGCACCGCGCTCGGCAACCGGAGCTTGAGCGTCGTCTGCCACGACGTTGCGGCGTAGGACTGCATCAGCTCGAGCGACTGCTCCTTCGGGGATTGCAGGCCGCGGAGTGCACCGATCGAGACCGGGAAGAACGACAGGTACGCGGCCATTGCCACGACCGACATCCATGGGTGCCACTCGTAACTGCCGATATGCAGCTGGCCGCCCCAGCCAACGATCAGCGGAGCGAGTGCGATGAGCGGCACCGTCTGGCTCAGCACGATGTACGGCATCCACGCGCGTTCGACGATCTTGAACCGCTGCATGAGCAATGCCAGCGCCATCCCGATGATGAGGCCGAGAACGAACCCGCCGAGTGCCAGGCGCAGCGAGAACCAGCTGCCGTTGAGCACGGCCCGTCCGACGCTGCGTCCCGTGCCGCGTACGTCCTCCTGGCCGAGCGAGCGGATCACCGTCGTGAGATGTGGCATGGAGGCGTCGTCGGTGCGGACCATGGCGAGGCGTCCATCGCTTCCACCGAGCGCCTTGGTGAGCTCCCACGCGCCGCCGAGGATCGCGAAGCCAGCGACGCCGAGCGCCGGCGTCCTTACGGCGGTCAGCACTGCTGCCGTGGCGCGTGACAGCGCGGGCGTCATCGCTCCCACCCAGGCTGTTCTGCTGGACGTTGTGGCCCCAAACCAGTCGGCGTGGCCCCAAATCGGCCCGAATTGGGGCCCCAGTGACCGATTTGAGGCCACAACCTACGGGCCTCCGAACGACTCACGACTTCGCGCTCGTGGCGGTTGCCGCGTTGATCGCCGGGATCACCCGCTGCCCGTAGGCCTGCAGCGTGGCGTCCTGGTCGTCGTGCTGGAGATAGACGGCGAACTGGTCGACGCCGAGCGAACGCAGCTCCTCGATGCGGGCGAGCTGGTGGTCGACGTCGCCGATCAGACAGAAGCGGTCGACGATCTCGTCGGGCACGAAGCTCGTGTGCGTGTTGCCTGCCCGGCCGTGCTCGTTGTAGTCGTAGCCCTGGCGTCCCTTGATGTAGTCGGTGAGCGCCGCCGGGACGCCCCCGCCTCCATGGTCGCCGTAGCGACTCACGATGTCCGCAACATGGTTGCCGACCATGCCACCGAACCATCGGCACTGGTCCCTGCCGTGTGCGTTCGCGGCGTCGCTGCCGTCGGTCACGTAGGCGGGCGCGGCGACGCAGATGGTCACCGCTGAGGGGTCGCGCCCGGCCTGCGCCGCCGCATCTCGCACAGCCTGTATGGTCCAGGCGGTGATGTCGGGGTCGGCGAGCTGCAGGATGAACCCGTCGGCCACCTCACCGGTCATGGCCAGCATCTTCGGCCCGTAGGCGGCGAGCCACACTTCGATACGGCTCTTCGACGCCCACGGGAAGCGGATGGTCGAACCTTTGTGCTCAGCCGCGCGCCCGTTCGCGAGTTCTCGGATGACGTGGATCGCGGCCCTTGTTTCCGAGATTGTTACCGGTGCACCGTTCGTGACCCGCACCGCGCTGTCACCGCGTCCGATCCCACAAACGGTTCTGTTCCCGTACATATCGTTGAGCGTCGCAAAGACACTGGCCGTGACGGTCCAGTCTCGGGTCGCAGGGTTGGTGACCATCGGACCGACGATGACTTTGCGTGTCTCCGCCAGGATCTGGCTGTAGATGACGTACGGCTCCTGCCAGAGGATGTGCGAGTCGAACGTCCAGACATGGCTGAACCCGTACGTCTCCGCCCGCTTCGCGAGATCCACCACCCTGGACGCTGGCGGGTTGGTCTGGAGCACGACACCGATGTCCATCGCCCTGAGTCTGTACGGATTGTTAGGTCGCGTGTGGGACTGTCCGGTTACAAACTGGTGAATTGCTCGACCAGCGACGTCCCGGTCCGTACGATGCGACCATGCCGAAGAGTATTGAGACGCTCAACGACCACGAGCTCCAGGAGCGTCAGAATCTTCTGCGCTTCGAGGCGGTCGCGGCGAAGAGCCCTGGTGAGCGCAAGCGGGTCGCCGCAGACACGGCTGCTCTCGATCGTGAGCTCGCACGCCGGAAGACCCGTAGGTTCCGCATCCGCACCCGTGTGTCAGCTCTCCTCCACCGCGTGTTCCGCGTCGACAGCACCTGACGCGCCGCGGTGATGGCCGCTGGGTCCCGGCCCGCATGTTTGGTCAATCCACCCCGCCCGCCGGGCAACATCGACCAAACATCGAATGGGCTACCGGTTCTGCGGGAAACCGAGGTCGACCGTCGACGTCGCCGGGTCGGGCCAGCGTGAGGTGACAACCTTCGTTTTCGTGAAGAAGTGGATACCGTCCGGCCCGTACATATGCGTGTCGCCGAACAGCGACGCCTTCCAGCCGCCGAACGAGTAATACGCCACCGGCACGGGCACGGGCACGTTGATCCCGACCATGCCGACCTGGCAGTCGAATTGGAACTGTCGGGCGGCACCACCGTCGCGGGTGAAGATCGCCGTGCCATTGCCGTAGGGGTTGTCGTTGACGAGCTTGAGAGCGTCCTCGTACGTTTTGACGCGCATCACGGACAACACCGGACCGAAGATCTCGTCGTCGTAGACCTTCATGCCGGGCTTGACCTTGTCGATGAGGCTGATGCCAAGGAAGAACCCGTTCTTGGCCTCACCCGTGAACTTGTGCTTGCGACCGTCGATCACGACCTTGGCCCCTTCAGCCGCAGCGTTCTCGACGTAACTCGCCACCTTGTCGCGGTGCTCACGAGTGATCAGGGGACCCATCTCCGACTGCGGATCGTTGCCCGGCCCGATGTTGAGCTTCTTCACGCGGCCTTTGATCTTCGCGATGAGCGGGTCGGCGGAATTGCCGACGCACACGACGACGCTGATCGCCATACAGCGCTCCCCCGCCGAACCGTAGGCGGCGCTCACCGCTGCATCCGCCGCCATGTCGAGGTCGGCGTCGGGCAGCACGACCATGTGGTTCTTCGCCCCACCTAGTGCCTGAACGCGCTTGCCGTTGCTCGTGCCGGTCTCGTAGATGTACTTGGCGATCAGCGTCGAACCGACGAAGCTCACCGCGGCAATGTCAGGGTGGCTGAGAATGCGGTCGACCGCGACCTTGTCGCCGTTGACCACGTTGAAGACGCCCGCCGGCAGGCCCGCCTGGCGGAACAGGTCGGCGATGAACAGGCTTACCGACGGGTCCTTCTCGCTCGGCTTCAGGATGAACGTGTTGCCACACGCGATCGCGTTCGCGAACATCCACATCGGGACCATGGCCGGAAAGTTGAAGGGCGTGATGCCGGCCACGACGCCGAGCGGCTGCTTGAGTGAGAACACGTCGACGCCGTTCGCCGCCTGCTCGCTCATGCCACCCTTGAGCAAGTGCGGGATGCCGCACGCGAACTCGACGTTCTCGAGGCCTCGCGCGAGTTCGCCAAGAGCGTCGGAAAGTACCTTGCCGTGCTCTGCCGTGATGAGGCTCGCGATCTCCTTGCGGTTCGCGTCGATGAGTTCACGGAAGTGGAACAGGATCTCGGAGCGTCGACTGAGACTCGTAGACCGCCACGCGGGGAACGCGGCCTTCGCCGCGGCGACAGCGGCGTCCATCTCTTTGACGCTCGCCAGTGCGACGTTCGCTGCTACTTGGCCGGTCGCCGGGTTGTATACCGGCGACGTGCGTCCGCTCGTGCCTGCGACCGCCTCGCCACCGATCCAATGTCCGATTTTGTTCGTCATGAGAGCGTCCTCCTGGACTCTTGGGTGGTGCGCTCTGCGCGGCACAACGAGTCCATTTTTCCATTTGTCATGACAAAGTCCGTTGCATTGTTCTGGCACAGACCCCTTTCCGACGTTGGGAAGATCACATACCCCCGGGGTGGCCGATGTTCCCAACCTCGGAACTGGTTCTGCGGTTCACGCGACGTTGGGAAGATCACTTACCTCGGAGGTGGCCGATGTTCCCAACGTCGGCGCTGTCCTGGGGGTCACCCGACGTTGGGAGGTTCGCATACCCCCGGGGTCGCCGACGTTCCCAACGTCGCAGCTGAATTGAGTGGAACCGCTGGCGGAGGGCGGCAACAGCGCGTCGATCGCCGTTCGCCGCAGGAATTGTGTCGCAAATAGTCGGGGCCTCGGCAACCGTTGAGAGATGCAAGAACCATTCTTCGAACGTGCCGCTCGCCAGGCCGGCGTCGTGACACGGGGTCAACTCCTCGCCGACGGCTACACCGAACGGGAAATCCACGAACGCGTCCGCGCCGGATGGTTCCGGGTCGTGACGCCGGGCGCGTACTGCGTCGCGTCCACGCCAATCACCCGCCGACAGTTCATCGCAGCCGAGGTGCTGTTACATCCCGACGGATGTGCCGACGCCGTCGATGCGACCACGATCCTCGGCCTCGACATCGGCAAGTCGACGGATACACGGGTTCGAATCGCCTTGCCACACGCCACCAGGGCCACGCGCCCCACGGCAGTTGTCCGTCGTCAACTTCATCGAACCGACGCAGACATCGTCGACAACAACGGTGTCGCCACGGTCAGCCCAGCCCGGCTCATCATCGACATGGCTGGCCGGTGGCCACCCAAGCGGGTTGCTTGGCTCTTCGACGTTGCCCTGCGAGCAAAACTTGTGGACGTTGCCGCTGTACAAAGCCGCCACGCCGAATTGGCCCGTCGCGGGCGCAAAGGCGTCGCAGTCATCGACGAATTACTCTCACAGCGCTCCGGCAACTACCGCCCGCTGAACGGACTTGAACAGAGGGCATTCGACCTCATTGTCAACGCTGGCCTTCCAGTCCCGACTCGTCAATACAAGGTCGTGATGCCCGACGGCCGGGAGAGGTTCATCGACCTCGCGTATCCGCCGTTCCTGCTGGGCTTTGAAACGGACGGCTACGAATTCCACTTTGTCCGCTCGGACTGGGCTTCCGACCAAGTTCGGTCGAACGAACTCGTGGCGGTCGGGTGGCGTCTTTTCCACCTCACCGATGAAATCCTCGACGAACCCGAAGAATTCCTGAGCCAGGTCCGCTCACTCTTGGCAAACCCGCATCTGACGTTGGGAACATCAGCCACCTCCCAGGTACGCGATCCTCCCAACGTCGCGTGAACCGCAGAACGAGTCCGGACGTTGGGAACATCAGCCACCTCCCAGGTACGCGATCTTCCCAACGTCGAGGCAAGCGGCCGCGCCGGTCACACGAGATACTGCGACAAGCCTCGTTTGAGGAACTGGCCGTTGCCCTTGCGACTCTTGTACTTGCCGCCTTGCACGACCACTCGGCCGCGGGACATGACGAGCGAGCACTGGCCGTTGATGACCTCGCCCTCGTAGGCCGAGTAGTCGACGTTCATGTGGTGCATCTCCACGCCAAGCGTCTGTACCGCGGTGGGGTCGTAGATCACGATGTCGGCGTCGGCACCTGGTGCGATGACGCCCTTCTTGCCGTACAAACCGAACATACGGGCGGGCGTCGTCGACGACACCTCCACGAAGCGCTCCAACGTGATGTGTCCGTCGTGTGCACCTTGGTACAGAAGGTCCATGCGGTGCTCGACGCCCGCCATCCCGTTCGGGATCTTCGAGAAGTCGCCCCGCCCCATCTCCTTCTGTTCCTTGAAGCAGAAGGGACAATGGTCGGTCGAGACCACAGAAAGATCGTTCTGACGCAGGCCGCGCCACAGCGCCGTCTGGTGCTCTTTGTGCCGCAACGGAGTGGAACAGACGAAGTTCGCGCCCTCGAAACCGTCGAAGCCCGGACGCGCAAGGTCGTCGATCGAGCGGTACAAATACTGCGGGCACGTCTCCGCAAACACGTTCTGCCCACGATCGCGGGCGATCATCACCTGTTCCAGCGCGTCGGCCGCCGAAAGATGCACCACATACATCGGACAGCCCGCGACCTTGGCAATCTGGATGCAGCGGTGCGTGGCCTCCGCCTCCATGGCCTCGGGACGCGACAGCGAGTGGAAATACGGCGCCGTCTCCCCGCGTCCGAGGTGGTCCTTGATGATCTCGTCGATCACGATGCCGTTCTCGCAGTGCATCATCACCATCGACCCGATCTGCCCGGCCCTCTGCATGGCTCGGAAGATCTCCCCATCGGTCGAATACAGCACGCCCGGATACGCCGTGAAGAGCTTGAACGAGGTGACGCCCTCGCCGTGCATCACGTCCATCTCCTTCAGGGAGATCTCGTTGACGTCGGCCATGATCATGTGGAACCCGTAGTCAATTGCGCAGTTCCCGGCCGCCTTTGCGTGGAGTTCATCGAGTGCGGCGGCCAGCGTCCCGCCCTTCTTCTGGATCGCAAAGTCGATGATCGTGGTGGTCCCGCCCCATGCCGCAGCCCGAGACCCCGTCTCGAACGTGTCGCTCGCTGTGGTGCCGCCGAACGGCATCTCCATATGCGTGTGCACGTCGATGCCACCGGGGATCACATACTTCCCACGGGCGTTGATCTTGCGGGCACCGCTCGCCACCGCAGCCGCGTGATCGCTCGATCCAGGCATGAGAAGCGCGCTTATCTTTTCACCCTCCACCACGACGCTGGCCTGCACGCGACCCGATGCGCTCACGACCGTTCCGTTGGTGATGATGATCCGTTCCATGTGGTTCCTCCGTGGTAGGGAAAGCGTTACAGCTCCGTCAACGCACCGTACTGGCTCGGGTTGCGATCGCGGTAGAACGCCCAGCGATCGCGGACCGTTTTGATCAGCGTCAGATCGAGATCGCGAACGACGAGCTCGGGTGCAAACCCGTCCGCGCACTCGCCCACGAACTTGCCCTCGGGGTCCACGAAGTACGAGGTGCCGTAGAAGTCGTCGTCGCCGAGCTCCTCGATGCCGACCCGGTTGATCGCGCCGATGTAGTACTCGTTCGCCACCGCCGACGCGGGCTGCTCCAACTTCCACAGATAGGACGAAAGCCCGCGTGACGTTGCCGACGGGTTGAACACGATCTCGGCACCGTTGAGTCCGAGCGCTCGCCACCCTTCAGGGAAATGCCGGTCGTAACAGATGTAGACACCGACCTTGCCGACCGCGGTTTCCCAGACCGGATAGCCGAGGTTGCCGGGCCGGAAGTAGTACTTCTCCAAGAACCCCTTCGTCTGCGGAATATGTGTCTTGCGGTACTTGCCGAGATAGGTGCCGTCGGCGTCGATCAGCGCTGCGGTGTTGTAGAGCAGTCCGGCCTGTTCGATCTCGTACATCGGTAGGACCAGCACCATGCCCAGCTCGCGAGCGACGCTTTGAAACCTGCGAGTGGTCGAACCGTCAGGAATCGACTCCGCATACTCGTAGAACTTCGAGTCCTGCACCTGGCAGAAGTACGGCCCGTAGAAGAGCTCTTGGAAGCACATGACCCGTGCGCCCGCAGCGGCAGCCTCGTGCGCCCGACGCTCATGCTCGTCGATCATCGACTCCTTTGACCCGGTCCAACTGGTCTGGAGCAGGGCGGCCCGTACGACGTCTGGCATTGGATCTCCTCGTGAAGCAGCCATCAGCGGTCGAAAACCGCGCGTTACGTGTAGCAAACACCGCGTTCGCGCTCGCTTGCAAGCATTGTTACTGGTACAAACAAGGTCGATGATGGACCTTTCCGCCGAGATCGACGACCGAAGCGCCCGTGGCATCGCGGCAGCGATCGGCCGTGCAATCCGCTGCGGACGCCTCGAAAGCGGTGATCGCCTGCCGACGGTCCGCGAACTCGCCGGGCAGTTGGGCACGAGTCCGACCACCGTGAGCGAGGCTTGGAACATCCTCGCCCGCACCGGCGTAATCGACGCACGCGGACGACAGGGCACCTTCGTGCGAGACCTCCACCACCCGCGAGGCGGCGCGCGGTACCGCTCGGTCACGTCGCGTCCGAGTCGGTACATGCTCGACCTCTCGACCGGCGTCCCGGACCCGGACCTGCTCCCCGACCCGCGGCGAGCGCTTGAACGTGTGAGCCGCCGCAACCTCACCACGAGCTACCTCGACGATCCAATCCTGCCCGCGCTCGAGGAAATCCTCCGTGGACGCTGGCCCTTCGAGCCGGAGCTCCTCACGGTCGTGGACGGCGCGATGGACGCCATCGACCGCGTGGTCGCAGCAGTCGCCCGCCTCGGTGACCGAATTGCGGTCGAGGACCCCGGCTTTCCCCCGCTGCTCGACCTGCTCGAACAGCTTGGAGTCGAGCCGATCGGCGTCGCAGTGGACGAGGAAGGGATGACACCGGAGTCGCTGAGCGCGGCCCTCGCGCAGCGTCCGATAGCGGTCATCCTGCAGCCGCGAGCTCACAACCCAACCGGCGCATCGATGACAGCAGCGAGAGTGAAGCGACTCGCGACGTTGCTCAAGGACGTCGACACGCTTGTGATCGAGGACGACCACAGCGGTGACATCGCCTGGGCGAGCGACGTCAGCATCGGCACGCACCTACCCGAACAATGTGTGCACATACGAAGTTTCTCCAAATCGCACGGCCCCGATCTTCGGCTGGCGGCCATCGGCGGACCGGGAGCGATCGTCAACCAGGTCGTCGAGCGTCGACTCCTCGGTCCGGGCTGGTCGAGCCGTCTCCTCCAGGCAGTCCTGCTCGAAATGCTCCGGGACGCGCAAACCATCGAGACCGTGGCGTCGGCGAGGGTGACCTACCAGGAGCGTCGCGACGCGCTCGTGTCACGGCTGCACGACCGCGGCATGCCAGTGGTGTGCGCCGACGGCATCAACCTCTGGCTGCCCGTCGACGACGAACGGGCCGCGCTGCTCACGCTCGCCGCACGAGGCATCGGCGTCGCGCCGGGGACGCCGTTCCAAGTGCCGGAGAAGGCACCAGCGCATCTACGCGTCACCGTCGGTCTCGTGTCCGACGAGGTCGACCGCGTCGCCGACGCGCTCGCCGAGGCCGTCCACGGATTCACCCCGAGCTTCCGCCGATGACCCAACACCGCGTGGTGCAGCGCAAAGACCGCGCCGGTTCGACAGGTGGGCCGCGAGCACCCGGTCGCGGTACATCCGGTGCGGTTGAGGTGCAATCGGACGCGCACGATGCACCGCAGAAGGGCCGGATGTACCGCGACGGCCCTCCTTCGCACCGACGAGCGATGCTCGAGGTCGTCGCAGCGGCAGTGCTCTTCGGGACGACCGGCACGGCCCGAGCGAAGGGTCCGGTCGGCATCGATCCAGTCATCGCCGGATTCATGCGACTCGCGATCGGTGGGCCGCTCCTCGTGATCCTCCGACTTCGGTCCCTGCGCGAGGCCGACCCATCCGAACACGCGGTCTCGCGTCTGCGAGCACTCCCCGGACGTTGGGTCCTTGTCGGTGCCGCGTGCGTCGCCACCTATCAACTCGGGTTCTTCGCCGGGCTCGCGCGTACGGGCGTGAGCGTCGGAACCGTCGTCGCGATCGGTTCCGGCCCGATCCTCGCTAGCGTTCTCGCCTTCGCGTTCCTGAGGGAGCGACCGACTCGACGCTGGCTCGCAGCAACCTCGCTCGCAATCATCGGCGTCGCGCTCATCTCCCTCGCCGCGGACGAGGGATCGGTACGCGCGCTTGGTATCGCGCTCGTGCTCGTCGCCGGACTCGGGTATGCGGGATTCACCGTTCTGACCCGCGAACTTGTCGTGCATGGCATCGATGGACCACTCTTGCTCGGCGTGCTCTTCAGCGTCGGCGGGTTAATCGTCCTCCCGTTCTGCATCGGCCGACCGTTCGGTTGGATCGCCGAGCCACGCGGTCTGGCAGTCGTGCTGTGGCTCGGCATTGGCCCGACCGCGGTGGCGTACACGTTGTTCGCCGACGGCTTGCGCACGCTCACCGGTCCGATCGCGACGACGTTCGTGCTCGCGGAACCGGTCACCGCCGTGCTGCTCGGCCGAGTCGTGCTCAGTGAGCGACTCGGGTCCGCGCAGTGGTTCGGTGCGGCGCTCGTACTCGCGGCACTCATCGCCCTGGCGGCACGTCGTGAGCGAATGTCGCCTACCCGCCTCGCCCCGAACGACCAATGAACACGTCGGTCGATGTTCGTCGACCTGGTGCCGCCAGTCCACCAGGCCGACGTTGGGAAGATCACTGACCTGGCAGGTGGCCGATGTTCCCAACGTCGGAAACACGTTCCGCCGGTCACCGACCATCGCGCCCGATACGGTGCGGTAGATGAGCACGTTCCCGTGGAAGTCCGCACTCGTGACCGGCGCCTCGAGTGGCATCGGAGAGGCCATCGCCGAACAGCTCGCAGCAGCGCAAACACACACCATCGTGGTAGCCCGCCGCGGTGTTCGTCTGACGCTGATGGCCGAGAAATCGAACAACATCGAGGCACTCGTAGCGGACCTGCTGACCGACGAAGGTAAAAACACAGTCGGCAAGCGGCTCGCCAGCGCAACCGAACCGATCGACCTGCTGGTGAACAACGCTGGCTTCGGCGCGACCGGCGACGTCGCCGACCTCCCACTCGACCGTGCCCTCGCGATGATCGACCTGAACATACGCGCGCTTACTGAACTGACCAAGGCCGCCCTCCCGAGGATGATCACCGCGAACCGCGGCTGGATACTGCAGGTCTCTTCGGTGGCGAGCTTTCAGCCCACACCGCACGCGGCGATCTACTCCGCCACGAAGGCGTACGTCACGAGCTTCACCGAGGCCCTCCACGAGGAACTCCGAGGCACCGGCGTGCACGTGTGCGCGCTCTGTCCCGGCTTCACTCGTACTGAGTTCCACGACGTCAGCCGCAGCGTCGAAGAAACGTCCAAGGTCCCCTCATTCGCGTGGCTCCAGGCCAACGACGTTGCGGCTTCGGTGCTGAAGGCAGTCGCAGCCGGGCACGCTCTCGACGTGCCCGGCGCGCTCTACAAGGGCCTCGCAGCGCTGACCAACAGCCTTCCCCGCACCGTTACTCGACGCGTCACGGGCATGGCCACGAAACGCAAGCAGTAGGCGACTACCGCCGCACGACCCGTAGCAGCGGCATCGAATCGAACGTATCGATCGACGGGAGCCCGCTGCTGATCGCGTCCATGCGAAACGTGTCCCACAGGTCGGAGCGGAAGAAGTGGTCGCCGACCGAGATGACGTAGTGGAGCAGGAAGAACCGATACGTCTCCACGATCAGCTCGATATCCGATTCCGTAAGTGGACGTACTTCATGGTAGGCGGCGAGGAACCGCTGGAACCGCGGCTCGGCCAGGGTGTGCACGCCGTAGGAGAACCGCGTTCGGTCACCCGTCTGCGACGACACACGTGACAGGAAGTAGAAGTCGAGCAGGACCGTATCGGTCCGGAACCAGTCGTAGTCCCACCGACTGAAGAATGAGAACGTCCCATCCTCGTGGCGATCGACCGAGAAGTTCCCGAGGTTCCAGTCCACAAACACTGGCACCCGCGCCATGTCCGCGTAGCCGAGGTCGTCGAGTGACTGCAGGAAGCGATTCGCATGCCGCCGAACTACGTCGAGCGCTTCGGGCGGAAGCTGGAGCGTGCGAGACGCCGTCCGATCGGACACCAGGTCCAGAAGGTGAACGACGTCGGAGCTGAGCGACGTCGACGTACGAGGAATCGCGTCCCGTTCCGCGACGGCCGCACACGTCGAGTGGAACGCCGCCATCTCGCGCGCAAGGCATTCGATGTCCGCGTCACCGAGCACACGGGGCAAAGCTGTCCGTCGCTCGACCTCCGCGTAGAGCACGCCCCACACGGACCCGTCGTAAAACGTATGCACACGTTCCATTCCGCCAGTAACAACCTTCGTGAGTGGCGCGGCGAGGAACTCGTCGAACCGGGTGCCTTGGAGACCACCGATCAACCGATGCACACGATCGTGATCCTCGCGGAACAGGAACGGCGAGCCGTAGTTCGACACCTTGGCGAACAAACGGGACCCGTCGCTGAGGCGCAGCAGGAACACCCGATTGGTCGAGACGTTGGCCGACACGTCGACGCTCGACTCGACGAGGCGCGGGTCACCAAAGCCGGACCACAGCTCGCGCACCGCTCGGGAGGCGTCACGGTCCGTCACTCCGAAGCGACGCCACCTCGACGTCTGCACTGGCTCGTCGTGCTCCACACGCACATTCTGGGCCACGCGGACGGACCGTGCGCGAGAACGACCGCGCGCGCGAGCGACTGTGCGCGAGAGGAACGCCGCGCTAGAACAGCGTCCATGAGGATCAGCGTGCTCGGTGCCGGGAGCTGGGGAACGACCGTTGCGAGCGTCGCCTCGTCACGCAATGACACGGTGCTGTGGGCCCGAGACCCGGACGTTGCCGACGGAATCGAGGCAGACCGCGAGAACCACCGCTACCTCGCCGGCTTCAAACTGCCGCCCCGCCTCCATGCAACGTCCGATCTCGAGAAGGCTGTGGCGGTCGCCGACGTGCTGATCGTCGGCATTCCGTCGCATGGCTTTCGTGACGTGCTCGTTCAGGCCGCGCCGCACATCCGCCCGTGGATTCCCATTGTGTCGCTTACCAAGGGCTTCGAGAAGGGCTCGCTGCTGCGGATGACGGAGGTGATCAAAGACGTCCTGCCCGGACACCCGGCGGCGGCGCTCTCCGGGCCGAATCTGGCGAAGGAGATCATGGCGGGATTTGCCGCCGCTACTGTGATCGCGACGGAGGACCTGCAGGTGGCACGAGCGTTGCAGGCGGTCCTGCACCGGGGCGTCTTCCGGGTGTACACGAACCACGACGTGATCGGCTGCGAGGTCGGTGGCGCGCTGAAGAACGTCATCGCGATAGCGGCCGGAATGGCGGAGGGCCTCTCGGTCGGCGACAACACGAAGGCCGCGGTGATCTCGCGTGGTCTCTCAGAACTCACACGGCTGGGCGTGGCGATGGGCGGCGAGGCGTCGACGCTGTCCGGACTAGCGGGGCTCGGGGATCTCGTCGCCACGTGCTCAAGCCCGCAGAGCCGCAACCGCTATGTCGGCGAGCAACTTGGCAGGGGACGCAAGCTCGACGAGATTCTCTCGGAGATGAAGATGGTGGCGGAGGGCGTCAAAACGGCGGGACTCGTGATGGAACTCGCCGACCGCTACGACGTCGAGATGCCGATCGCGAGCATCATCAAGTCGGTGGTCGACGGTTCCGCCTCAGCCGCCGAGGCGTACTCCGGGCTGCTACGCGGCAAGCCCGGCCACGAGGACGACCCGAACTAGTAGGGCAACCGGTGGTGGCACCGAAGCAGCCACGAAACTTGATCGCTCGGCATGCCATCGATTGAAGCGCAATCGACAAAGCACGTCGGTTGTATTTCGCGCGTCGACCAGTGCTCTGCTGGGACAGGCACCATTCCGGGGGGAAATCGCATGACCAAGGAGCAACGAACCGTTGTCAACGGCGTTTTCAAAGGTGGTGGTGCCAAGGGTGCGGCGTACGCCGGTGCGCTCCGAGCCGCCGTGGCAAGAGGGATCGAGTTCAAATCGGTCGCAGGAGCGTCGGCCGGTGCAATCACCGCCTCACTCATTGCCGCGGGCTACGGCACCGACACGCTCGTCGGGAAACTCGACAAGCTCACCACGGATGGCCTGAAGGCAGTCAAACCAGACCTTTTCCAACGAGCGTGGTATGTCGTGACCGGGCGATCGCGGTCTCTGCTCGAATCTCGCGGCCTGGAACTGTTCCTCGACGCCACCTTTTGCGATCAGATCCGTGAACCCGGCTCAGACGCAACGGGGCCGGTGACCTTCGCCGAGATGTTCGCCGCAACTGAAATCGGGCTCTACATCGTGACCATGGACCTAGCGACTCGTGGGCCGATCGTGTTTCACCATCGCCTGACGCCCGATGCCAGCGTCGCAGCTGCCGTCGCAGCCAGCTCGGCGATACCGGGCATTTTTCCGGCTCGACGCGTCAGCGTCGCCGACGACGGCAAACGCCGTATCGACGTGCTCGTTGACGGCGGGTCCTGGGCAAACTTCCCGACCTTCGTCTACACCGATGCTGACTTTCGGAACTGGTTCCTCAAACGGACAACAGAGCGAGGCACGGCAGACTCGGCGACGCTCGCGGCCGAGTCAGCCGACGAGGGTATCCGGCACGCGATCGGTTTCACCCTCGACGCCGTCGCGCCCGCCGACGACGCCCCACCTATAGCGGCACCCAAATTGCTCACGAACCAGGCGAGGCCCCACCTGCAGCCTGACAGTGCCAGCGTCGAATTTCTCGACCAACGCGCCGAGCACAAGACGGATCGTCGATTCGACGCTGGGACGTCCGAATCGTCCGGATCGCCTCTTGGGTACCTGCTGGCCCGCGTGCTCGGCAACGACGCCGCCCGCGTGTTCGCAGCCGCCGTACTTGCAATCGCGATCCTTCTCGGACGTTTGTTGTGGCCGGTCGGCGTCCGTGAGGTGAATCAGCGGGTTGCATCCCTTCCCGGCTGGGCTTGGGCTCTGAGCACGGCAGCCGTCATGTTCGCGCTCGCCCTCTTGGCGGTCCTGGCGATCGTGCTCTTTACCGCACTGCTTGCCGCTGGCCGGGTCCTGTCGGACACGCTGTTACCCGCGCTCACCGCGACCATGGGCGTCGCAACAGGAGTCGCACCTTGGGAGGGCCACGACCCGAAGATGACAAGGATCGACGTTCCAGCACCCGGCCTCACGACGACGTCATTTTCTGTGCCCGATGGCTACGTCAAGGATGTCGTCGCCTACGCCGAGGGGGTCGTCGCCACCCAGCTCGCTCTCGCTCAGTTAGGTGCCGAACGGTTGCCGACCCCACCCGGTCAAGGCTCAACACCGAAGCTCCCAGCGAAGCGCGACTTTGTGCGCATCAGCGTTGGACTGGTGGCGGTCTTCCTCATCGGCTGTGCGATCTCGTGGCTGATGCGAGCTTCAGGCTTTCAGCCTGCATTGCTGTACACCGGTGGAGGTATAGCGCTCGCCTGTGTGATTGGCGTCGGGCGGATCTTCCACTCCACGAAAAATGCGCATGACCGAGCCTTCCGCAGAATCGGCCCGAGCGGTCCGTTCCGCTACGTCGACGACGTCCGACTGCGGATGGGCGTCGGCCTCATGGTCTTGATCGCAGTTGTACCGCTTTCGGCGTGGTTGTCTGATGGCGAACGCCAGTACCTGGTCCGGGCAACAATCGTCGGTGGGCAAAGGAACGATCCGCCGATCAACTGCATTGGAAAAGCAACGAAACGTCCGTACACTTACGACTTCAAAGGTTCGTGGCTTGATCCCAACGGCCATGGCGACCAGTCGGCCGAGTTCGATGCAACCTTCTGTTCAAAGGCGAGCCTTGCAATTGGATCGAGGGTGCTCGTGCGCGACGAGACGTGCGATGAGAGCAGGACGGAGCGCGTTCCTGCCACATGTAAGCGCCAGAAGGTGGAACCGAAGGAGATGATTTGGGGCCTCGCCGAGAAGACAGGAGCGGCACGAGGGCTCGTCCCACTCGGCGTGGTCGTCGTCGGTTCTGCCCTCCTGCTATCGGGGATCAAGGAATGGCGCTGGCGGCGTCGGGCGAAGATCCTGGCGCGCGTCGGATGACCGCAGCCGACGTGGTGCCGGGACGCGCCGGTTCACGCTTCTGAGGCGGCCCTTGCTCGACGGCGGAGCGGAGGTTCCAACGTCGGCGGGTTGCGCCTCTCCGGCAGTTCTCGCAGGAGCTCCGTGGTGACCTCGGCGATACGCGCAACGGCGCGTTCGACCGCAACGCGATTCGCCGTTGTCACGGAGCTGAGCGCACCAATCTTGCGGACGTATTGCAACGCAGCGGCCTCGATCTCGGTTGGCGTCGCCGCGGGCTCCAGTCCTCGCAGTGGGGTGATGTTCCGGCACATGGCCCGATCCTACGGGTTGCGTCCGAAGAAGCGGGTCGAGCGCGGTCCGCGCAAGCGTGTGCCGTTGGCGCTTAGCGCGCGGGCCGCGCTCGGCTGCGCGGACAGCACTCGAGAAGTCAGGCGCAGTGCAGGTCGAGCCAGGAAACGACGTCGTCGAGGACCGTAACCTTCTCCGGCTCGTTGAACACCTCGTGGGCGAGGCCCTCGTAGACCTTCAGCGTCTTGTCCGCAGACCCGGCCAGTTCGTGCGCAGCGCGTCCGGATTCGACGTTGACCAACTCGTCGGCCGACCCATGCACGACCAGCAGCGGCACGGTCAGCGAAGGTAAGCGCGCTGGGTATCCCTCGGACATCTTGACCAATGCCGCGCCGGTACCCGCGGGCATCTTGCCGTGGAAGACCAGCGGATCGGCGTCGTAGGCGGCAACCACCGCCGGGTCACGGGACACTTCGGCGGAGGACAACTTCTTCGCACCCGCCTTCGGAAGAAGGCGGCCGAGCACCTTCGCGACGATGATGAGGGCCTTGGACACGCCGATGGTCGTGACCGCCGGACCGGAGAGAATCAGGCCCGTCAGACGCCCCTGGTTGCGCAGCGCCGAAGCCAACGCAATGCTGCCGCCCATCGAATGGCCCAGCAGGAACACGGGCACGCCAGGGTGCGCCGCAGCGGCATTCGCGAACACGGCATCGAGGTCGTTCAACAGGTAGTCGAACCGGTCGATGAACGCACGGGTCCCGCCGGATCGTCCGTGGCCCCGGTGGTCGGGCCCGTACACGGCGTAGCCGTGGGGCACCACTGCATCGACGACGTTGCCATACCGGCCGATGTGCTCGCCGAAACCGTGAGCGACGACGATGACCGCCTTGGGAGCGTCGTCGGGAAGCCACGCCTGCCAATGGATGTTGACCCCGGCCTCGCCGGTGAACTCGCCCTTGTTCGTACGCATTGCCCCATCATGTCGCAGAGACCGTGGTGCAATGGGTTGCCCGGACGATTCCGCGGAATCGCAATGTTCCGCTATCGGGAACGCGGCCGATTCCACCGTGAGCGACATGAGTTGTAGGCAGCTGTTCCGGCAGGCGCGTCGGACGTTCGCGAGATTGCACCGCATTCCGCTCCAGCCAGCCCCCGACGGATCCGACCGAAACTGTCGTACCCGGGCGGTAAGATCCACGTCATGAAGACGGTCATCCTCGGTGACACGCCTCCCACCATTTCCTCGCTCATCGCACAACGCAAACGGCTCGGTCAGGACACCCATGACGAGCTCTGGCAGGGGGAATATCACATGGCACCAGCAGCGAGATACGAACATGGCGAGGCCGAAGCCGCGCTCATTGGCCTTTTCCAGCAGCCCGCCCGGCTCAGAAACCTTAGAATCGGAACGGCATTCAATCTCGGCGATCTGGATGATTTCCGGGTGCCCGATCTCGGCGTGCACCGAGGATCGCCAGCCGGAGTGTGGCTCCCAACGGCTGCCATCGTCGTCGAGGTGCGGTCGCCCGACGACGAGAGCTACGAGAAGTTCGCGTTCTACTTCGACCGAGGAGTGGAGGAGATCCAGATCGCGGATCTCACCACGGATGAGGTGCAGTGGTGGCTCCGAGGCGCAGGTGCGTATGAACGATCCGAAGGCAGCGACGTCCTCGGCGTGTCTGGTGCCGAGGTGCGCCTGGCGCTTGGCTGGTAGGCGCAGTCCACGAGCCGCTTGTGGTTCCTGTGTGGCCCACGTAGCGCGCCGCTTACCCCGGAGCTACGGCTCCACGATCGCGAAGCCGCCCACGAAGGTGTCGAGGTGCCCGAAGATCTCCTGCAGCGCCGCGTCGTTGCCCTCGACCGTCACGTCGCCAGCGGATATCGCGTCCGCGAACGTCGCCTCGTTGTTCGCAATCGCGATCAGCGTCAGCCGAGTGAGCGTCACCGTGACGTCGGCCGCCGGAGCCACCCGTCCCCGCACCGCGTGGAGCGCACTGTTCTCGAGGCCGAGTGTCCACTCCTCACCTACATCGGTGAACTTGAAATTCACTTTGACGTGTCTGCCGCTGACCTCTTCCGCCTTCAGACGGATGGCCAGAGAATCGAAGATCAGCTCGACGGTAAGCGCGCTTATGAGACCCTTGCTCAACGCTGGCGCACCGGGCGGCAGGCCCTGACGCAGCTCCTGCGCACCGGTGAGGTACGCGTTGCGATACGTCGATGACTCGGTCTGGTACCCGAGTTGTTCGAGAGCGTCCGCCTGAAGTTGACGGGCCGCAACGTTGGTCGGATCGGCGAACACGAGGTGGTTCACGACCTCGGTGACCCACCGGTAGTCGCCCGCGTCGAACGACACACGAGCCTTGTCCAGCACCGCCTCCGCCCCACCGATGAACTCTACGTACCGGCGTCCGGCCTCTACCGGCGGGTGCGAGTTGAGGTGGGCGGGATTGCCGTCGTACCAGCTGAGGTAGCGCTGGTACACGGCCTTGACGTTGTGCACGAGATGCCCGTAGTACCCACGGGTGTGGCTCTCGGCGGCGAACTCGGGGGGCAGCGTCATGACCTCTGCGATCTCAGGCCCGGTGAGGCCATGATTCGCGTGACGCATCGTCTGGTCATGCATCCAGCGATAGAGGTCTCGCTGCTTGGAGAGGAATCCGTGCACGTCCTCGCCTCCCCACCGAGGCCAGTGGTGCGAGGTGAACATGATGTCCGTATGCGCGCTGAACAGTTCGATCGCCTCATGGATGTACTTCGACCACGCGAGCGCGTTACGCACCTGCGCGCCACGGATCGGCACAAGGTTGTGCATCGTGTGCGAGCAGTTCTCCGCCATGCAGAGCCAGCCCTGGTCCGGGAAGAAGAAGTTCATCTCCGCCGGTGCTTCGGTCTCCGGCGTGTTCTGGAAGACGATGCGGACGCCGTCGACGACCATCTCCTGGCCCGTAAACGTGATGTCGTGCGTGGGTGCGATGAGCCCGGCCTGCGCTGTGGGGATCGCAATGCCGAGCCCGCAGTCCACGTGACCCTTCGGCCCCGGTGGCAGTCGCGGGCCGAACTGGTACAGCGCCCGGCGCCGCATCGCCGGGCCGCCGATCACGTTCTCGGCAACCGCTTCGAGCAGGAAGCCTTCAGGCGCTATCACGATGCACCGGCCAGCGTCGACATCGGCCTGTGTCGTCACGCCGAGCACGCCACCGAAGTGATCGGTGTGGGAGTGCGTGTAGATCACCGCGACGACCGGCCGAGCGCCGAGGAGCGTGTTCGCCAGCTCCAGGCCGGCGCGTGCGGTGAACTCCGTCGAGAGCGGGTCGATCACGAGCCACCCCGTCGCACCCGCAATGAACGTGATGTTGCTGATGTCGTAGCCGCGCACCTGCCACACGCCGGGTGCCACCTCGAAGAGACCATGTATTGCATCGAGCTGCGCATGACGCCACAGGCTCGGGTTCACCGTGTCGGGAGCGTCCCCATCGAGAAAGGCGTACCGGTTGATGTCCCACACGGCATTGCCGCGCGGGCCGTCGATGCGGCCGGTCGGGTGGGTCGCGATGCGGCCACGTTTGGCGCGGTCGAAGTCCGCCGGGTCGAGGTCGAACTGCACCGAGCCGAGCAGTGAACGGGTGTGGGCGGTGGCGTCCTTCGGTTCGTTCGGGTCGGGCATGCGCGCGAGTCTCGCCTTTCGTCGAGCGAGATGCCCACAACTCGGTTCATATCGACCGGAATTCGACCATTTTCGAGAGGGTTGTGGGCATCTCTGACGCTGGGGCGACGACATCTCATCGAACGGATACTGAACGTTCATCGGAACAGCGGTGCAAACCGTCCGTGGCCGACGCGGTCAAGCAGGCCAGTTTCTGTCATACCCCTCCCGTACCCTCATTTCGGTCGACCAAGCCTACGAACAGCGAGTCGGAATGAACGATCACGGACAACGAGACAAAATGGCCGCGGAAGCTCGCCAGCTATTGCGCCGCCTAACGGGGCGACATGACGCCGAGTTCCGTCCCGACCAGTTGGAAGTCATTCTTCGATTGGTAGGAGGTCGCGAACGGATCATGCTCGTTCAACGGACCGGTTGGGGGAAGAGCGCCGTGTACTTCATTGCCACGAGGATGCTTCGTGATCGCGGTGCGGGACCAACGCTCCTGGTTTCACCTCTCCTCGCCTTGATGCGCAACCAGATCGAAGCGGCCGAACGAATGGACGTGTACGCCCGATCGATCGACAGCACCAACCGAAAGGAATGGCATGAAGTTGAGGACGCACTCGGTCGCGGCGAGATCGACGTTTTGCTCATTTCGCCCGAACGGCTCGCAAACCAACAGTTCCGAACGGAAATTTTGCCGGAGTTTGGCGGACGAAGCGGGCTACTCGTTGTCGACGAGGCGCATTGCATTAGCGACTGGGGACACGACTTCCGACCTGACTATCGGCGCATCACACGTGTTCTCGATCTACTTCCCCGCGGTGTCCCCGTTCTTTGTTGCACCGCAACAGCAAACGACCGTGTCATCGGCGACGTCGTTCAGCAACTCGGCAGCGGTTTGGTACCCGTTCGGGGACCACTCGGCCGTGACGGACTCAGGTTGCAGGTCGTCGAACTGTCTCAACCGGCACAGAGGATGGCCTGGCTCGCTGAGGTGATTCCGAGACTTGCTGGGACCGGAATCGTGTACTGCCTCACGGTGGCTGACACCGTCAAGGTGGCCACGTTCCTGCGATCGCAAGCGATCAGTGCGGTTTCGTACAGCGGGAGCGAAACCAACGAAGATCGGCGGACCGTCGAGCGGCAGCTTCTCGGGAACGACGTGAAGGTCGTCGTCGCGACATCTGCGCTCGGGATGGGCTTCGATAAGCCAGACCTTGCCTTCGTGATCCACTATCAATCGCCCGGATCTGCAATCTCGTACTACCAGCAGGTCGGGCGGGCAGGCCGAGGACTCACGGAGTCGCATGCGGTTCTTCTCACCGGAGCGGAAGACGTCGATATCCAGGACTACTTCATCGAGACCGCCTTTCCCGATGCAGCGTTGGCCCGCCACGTCGTTCGGATGCTCCAAACGGCGGCGGTGCCCGTCAGCGAGCACGACATTTTGCGGCAAGTCAACATGCGTTCCGGTCGGCTCGCCCAGCTTTTGAAAAACCTTGAGGTTGACGGTGCCATTGTCAAGGACGGCGGACGTTGGTTGCGAACCCTTTCGCCCTGGACGTTCGACGACGTCCGCGTTGTTGCGATCACCGCTCAACGTCGGCTTGAGCAACGTCAAATGCGTTCGTTCGTCGGAGCCACAACCTGCCGCATGAAGCTGCTGCGGACCTTTCTCGATGACCGGGCGACGGGTCCTTGTGGAATTTGCGACGTGTGCTCTGGACCGGCACTCGTGGTCGCCGTGCCACCAGAACTTGTTCAGAGAGCCCTCCGGCACATCCGCAGGACCGACCAGCCAATCGAGCCACGCAGTCGGACCGCCGACCGGAGTGTGATCGCCCGACCCCTTCGCCTCGAAATCGGTCGAGTGCTGTCGACATGGGGCGACGGCGGATGGGGCGAACTGGTGAAGAGCGGAAAGGTTGAGGGACGCTTCGATCAACGATTGGTGGACGAGTCTGTACGCCTTATTGCTCGCTGGACTCCGAAGCCATTTCCGACGTGGCTGACCTATGTTCCTTCTCTACGACACCCAGAACTCGTGGCAGACTTTGCCGACCGCCTCGGCTCAGCTCTCGGGCTGCGATGTCAAGATGTCGTTGTGAAAACTGTCGAGACCGCTCCGCAGAAGACGATGGAAAACAGCGCTCGTCAATATGCCAACCTGCGCAACGCGTTTGTCGTCCGGACACCGATTTCCGATGGGCCTGTGCTGCTCGTCGATGACATCGTCGATTCCAGATGGACATTCACGGTCGTCGGACAGCTGCTCATCTCGGCGGGATCGGGACCTGTCGCTCCATTTGCTCTAGCGAACACTGCCGAAAGGTCCGCCCGATGAGGTCAGACGACGCGCTCGCCACAATCCTGCTCACCAGCCGCCTTTTAAGAGACGACACCGAGCCACTTCGATCGGTCGAATTTTGGCGGCTCGTCGAGGCGATTGGGCATCCCGGTGCCGCGCTTGGTATCTCCGATGCGTCAGCGACGGAGTTGATGGGGCCAGCGGGCGATCTGGTCGCGCGGGCGCTCGCTCTGCTGGCTCGCGGGACGATCATGGCCTTTGAGCTTGAGCGACTTGAACAATCCGGAGTTGCGACGCTAACCCCGTTCGACGCTGCCTATCCCGTTGCACTGCGCGATCACCTCGGAAGGAAAACGCCTCCGATCCTGCATGCCGCGGGTAACACCGACTTGTTCAATTCACCCGGCTTGGGCATCGTCGGCAGCCGTGACGTTTCCCCGGAAGGAGCGGTCGTCGCTCGGGCGGCTGCTTCGATGGCCGTCGGCCACGGATTCGCGGTCGTGTCCGGCGGCGCTCGGGGGGTCGATCAACTGTCCATGAACGCTGCATACGAATCCGACGGATCTGTCGTCGGGGTGCTCGCCGATTCGCTCAGCCGGGTGTTGCGCTCGCCCGACACGCGACGAGCGATTCATGAACGGCAAACGCTCTTGTGCACACCGTATGGACCGAACGCTCCGTTCTCGGCCGGCAATGCCATGGGTCGCAACAAGCTCATTTACGCCCTCGCGAGCGTCACTCTCGTGGTCGCCAGCGATCTCGGAACGGGCGGTACTTGGTCCGGAGCGACCGAGGCGGTGAAGGAGTCCTATGGCAGAGTTGCAGTTTGGCGCGGCGACGGTGAAGGCCCCGGAAATGGCGAAATCGAGACACGAGGCGGCCGTCCCGTGCGGACGATCGACGAACTGAGCCACCTGTTGCTCGAACCAATGGCCGTGACGGCGCGTCAAACGCTCGGTGACACTCAACTCACACTTCTGTAGCTGGCCTGGACTTGCGCCGCCGCCCGGCTAGCGCTAGCTCCATCACGGCACGCGGAATCGTGCCCTCATGTGGCATCGCGGTCGTCGTTCGGTGGGTCCGCCATGACCAAATCTGGGCCCTTGTCATAGGGCCAGTGTTCGAGTGCGAGCAGTTCGGTGTCGTCGTCGAACTCGTCACCGTGGACTCGCATCGTCACTCCACCAGCCGCAGGCCGGTTGGTGCCATCGACGCCTCCGCGTGCGGTAGGTCCACCACGAACTCCGTGCGGTGCGCCGGGAAGACGAACTCGCTGAACAGCACCGGACGTCCGTCGACCGATTGCGTGACCCGCTCGCAACGCAGTACCGGCGCACCGACCGGGACTTCGAGCAGGGCAGCGTCTGCTTCGGACGCTGCCGCGGCACCGATCGTCTGCGTCGCACGGCCGACCTCCACGGGGAGGCTCTCGTAGAAGCTGGATCGTTCGACGACCGAGCGCGACAGGTCTCCGGCGAGATCCTCAGGCACCCACACGGTGACGCGAGCGAACGGCGAACCGTCGGCGAGATTCAATCGCCGCACCCGCAGCACGGTCGTGGAATGCAGCACGGCAAAGACCCGCTTCGACGCTTTCACGAATCCGAACTCCAGAATCTTGCGAGCCGGCGTCACGCCGCTCTCGGCCATCTGCGCCTCGATCGTGCCGAGCCGGGCGAGGCTTTGGCGGACCGGGTCGCTCGCCACGAACCAGCCGAAACCTTGCCGTGAGTCGATGAGGCCATCATCACGCAACGCCTCAAGCGCCTTGCGCACGGTGACCCGCGAAACTTCGTAGCGCGTACCCAGTTCGGACTCACTCGGCAACAACCGTCCCGGAGGAAACTCACCCGCGCCGACGCGGTCGCGCAAATCGGCCGCGATGGCGAGGTAGCGAAAGGTGCCGCGGGCAGCGTCGGAGGACGTCATTGCTCACACCGTACGATGCCCTTGCCTTCATCCGTCAACTTGTATTACACTTGTCTCGTCGCAAGAGACGCACCGCCAGCACCAAGGGAGCCCGCCATGGCCGTCGCCGCCAACACCCCAACCGACTTGATCGAGAAGGCCTACGCCAAGATCGCGACCAACGGCGCGATCGCCCGCCAGCGTCTGGGCCGCGGCCTCACGCTCACCGAGAAGATCCTCTTCGGGCACCTCGCCGACGCCACCACGCAGGAACTCGACCGCGGCAAGTCCTACTCCGAGCTGTACCCGGACCGCGTTGCCATGCAGGACGCCACCGCGCAGATGGCGCTGCTCCAGTTCATGACCGCCGGCCTCCCCCAGGTGGCCGTGCCGAGCACCGTGCACTGCGACCACCTCATCGAGGCCTACGTCGGCGCGAACACTGATCTCAAGGTCGCCGTCGACACCAACGCCGAGGTCTACGAGTTCCTCCGCACCGTGTCGGCGAAGTACGGCGTCGGATTCTGGAAGCCCGGCTCCGGCATCATCCACCAGGTCGTGCTGGAGCAGTACGCCTTCCCCGGCGGGATGATGATCGGCACCGACAGCCACACGCCGAACGCCGGCGGGCTCGGCATGATCGCAGTCGGCGTCGGCGGTGCGGACGCTGTCGACGTGATGGTCGGCTACACCTTCGGCGTCCGCTGGCCCAAGCTCATCGGCGTGAAGCTCACGGGATCGATGAGCGGCTGGACGAGCGCCAAGGACATCATCCTGCGGGTCGCCGACATCCTCACCGTCGAGGGCGGCACGGGCGCGATTGTGGAGTACTTCGGCCCCGGCGTCGCGACGATTTCGGCGACGGGCCGCGCGACCGTCTGCAACATGGGCGCCGAGATCGGTGCCACTACGAGCGTGTTCCCGTATGACCAGATGACGGCGCAGTACCTCAAGGCGACAGGCCGCGCAGACGCCGCCGACATCGCTGAGAAGCACGCAGATGATCTGCGCGCAGACGATGACGTCGAGGCCAATCCCGACAAGTACTTCGATCGCGTCATCGAGATCGACCTTTCGACGCTGGAGCCCCGCATCAACGGCCCGCACACGCCGGACCTCGCCCACCCGGTGTCCCGCATGGCCGCCGACGCGAAGGCGAACGGCTACCCGCTGAAGCTCAGCAGCGCGCTCATCGGTTCGTGCACGAACTCGTCCTACGAGGACATCACCCGCACCGCCGCGATCGCCCGTCAGGCGAAGGCCGCCGGGCTCATGGTGAAGACGCCGCTCCTCGTGACACCCGGCTCCGAGCGCGTCCGAGCGACGATCGAGCGCGACGGATTGCTCGCCGATCTCGAAGCAATCGGCGCGACCGTCCTCGCCAACGCGTGCGGCCCGTGCATCGGCCAGTGGCGACGCGACGACGTGAAGGAAGGCGACGCCAACTCGATCATCTCGTCGTACAACCGCAACTTCCCGAAGCGCAATGACGGTCTCGCATCGACGCTCTCGTTCGTGGCGTCGCCGGAAACCGTGATCGCGTACGCCCTCGCCGGCACGCTCGACTTCAACCCGCTCACCGACCCCGTGACCGCGCCCGACGGCACGGCCGTCATGCTGGCCGAACCTCACGGCGACCAACTCCCCTCGAAGGGCTTCGAGAGCGGCGAGGCGGGGTTCCTGGCCCCGCCTACCAGCGGCGATGGCGTCGAGGTCGTGGTCTCGCCTACCAGTGATCGCCTTCAGCTGCTGGCACCGTTCACGGCTTGGGATGGTAATGATTTCTTGAATCTGCCAATCCTTGCCAAAGCGAAAGGGAAGTGCACCACTGACCACATCTCCGCCGCGGGCAAGTGGCTGAAGTACCGCGGACACCTCGAGAACATCTCCGGCAACCTGTACATCGGCGTCGTCAATGCGTTCCACGACACCGTGGGCACGGGCGTCGATGCGGTCAACGGCGGCGAGGCGCTCATCCCGGCGATCGCCAAGACGTGGTCGGCGCAGGGTCACGGGTGGGTCTTCATCGGCGACCAGAACTACGGCGAGGGCAGCTCCCGTGAGCACGCAGCCATGGAGCCCCGCTACCGCGGTGCGCGCGTGGTCATCTGCCGCAGCTTCGCCCGGATCGCGGAGACAAACCTGAAGAAGCAGGGCGTCCTCCCGTTGTGGTTGAGCGATCCGGCGACCTACGACCAGATCGAGGCGACGGACCGGTTGTCGTTCACCGGCCTGGCGGGGCTCGCACCGGACAAGCCGGTCCAGTGCCGCATCACGAAGGCCGACGGTGCCACGATCGAGTTCACCGCGACCCACACGATGAACGACGAGCACATCGAGTGGTTCAAGGCCGGTGGTGCGCTCAACCTCATCCGCGCCGCCCAAGCTGCGAAAGGGTGACCGCGACCCCACCGATCCTTCGGGCGATCGACCACGTGCAGCTCGCCATACCGCGTGGGGGCGAGGACGCTGCCCGCGCGTATTGGGTCGGCGTGTTCGGCCTCGTCGAGCTGCCGAAGCCGCCCGGACTTGCCAAGCGCGGCGGCTGCTGGTTCGTGGCAACCGGCGGTCACGTGCAGGTACACGTGGGCATCGAGGACCCGTTCGTGCCTGCGCAGAAGGCGCATCCGGCGTTCCGAGTCGGTGATCTCGACTCGCTCGCTACGGTGCTCGCCGACGCTGGCCACAGCGTCCAATGGTCCGACGACGTGCCCGGAACTCGGCGCTTCCATACCAATGACCCCTTCGGCAACCGCCTCGAATTCTGCTGACGTCGCACGCTGGCGGACTACGGCGGCGCGCTGTGGACCCATCGCGCTCACCACAAGGTCGCGGTACATCCGGCCCCATTGCGGTGCATACGGTGCGCCCGAATGCACCGCGACAGCACCGGATGTACCGCGACCAGGAACGCAAGCAGCCACTGGACGCGAAGGCGGGACGATCCCGTGAGGAACCGTCCCGCGTCGTGCAAGTGGCCCGCCCAAAGCCGCACGCTCAGCGAAAGCTCAGAGCGCGGGAATGCGCAGCGACTGGCCCGGGAAAATCTCGTCGGGGTCTTTCAGCATTGGCTTGTTGGCCTCGAAGATCACCGGGTACTTGTTGGCGTCTCCGTAGAAGTGCTTCGCGATCTTCGACAGGTTGTCGCCGGACACGACCACGTAGATCTGGCCCTCGTCGGACTCGGCGGCCAGGATGACGCTGTCGATCACGCGATCGACCTCACCGACGTTGCCGATGGCGAGGACGAGCTTCTCGCGGTCCGCCTGCGTGGGACAGTCGCCGGAGACATACGCGCAACCATCGTTGTAGCGAATGTCGAGGTTCGAGACGTTGAGACCGAGGCCCGTGATGTACTCCTCAAGCGCTCCGGACTTCTCCGACTCTTTTGCGGCCTCGGCGGCTGCCGCGTCGGCAGCAATCTTTGCTTTGCCGGCGCGCTCGGCGGCAGTCTTGGCCTCCGCCTCCGCTGCCGCCCGGGCCGCAGCGTCGGTGGCCGCCTTGGCCTTGGCAGCAGCAGCCTTCGACGCGGAAGCAGCATCTGCAGCCTCCTTGGCGGCCTCAGCGGCCTTCTTCGCAGCCTCACTGGCCTGCGTCTTCTCCGAACCTTTGCCTATTCCGAGTTTCTTTCCTGCGTCCTTGGCGAAATCAAACAGTCCCATAAGTCCTCCGTGGTTTGTCGGGATGAGCTGCGAACAGTAGCGGTCGCGCACGACGCTGTGACCGCTGCACGGGTCGCAGCTCGCCGGATCGGGACTTTCGCCTACAACAACCGCCTACCACCACAGAAACGGACAAACCGCGTCAGACAAACAACGAGCGGACCGGCCGGGGGGGGTTGGCCGATCCGCTGTGTTGTGCGAATAGCCTGCCAGTACGAGACTCATCTGTCCAGCAGTTGTTACCGATACGAACGATCGCCGCGACAGATAGTCGAGCAAACTACCTACCGACTAGTAGGTAGGCTGGTGACATGTCGCCGGTTCTGTCGGACTCCGATCTGCTCAACGAACTCACACCCGCTGCCGAGCAGCTGGTCGAGCGTCATTACACCACGCAGAAGCCGTGGCACCCGCACGAGTTCGTGCCCTGGTCTCTCGGCCGCGATTTCGTCGAAGGCGAGGCGTGGGACCCGAGGGACTTCCCTCTCCCCGACGCCGTCCGCAGCGCGCTGTTCGTAAACCTGCTCACGGAGGACAACCTCCCGTATTACTTCGAGACGATCAATCGGATGTTCGGTCGCACCGGTATCTGGCGGACGTGGTCGCATCGGTGGACCGCCGAGGAGAACCGGCACTCCGGAGCGATCCGGGACTACCTGATGGTCACCAGAGCGATCGACCCGGCGGCCCTCGAAGAGGCGCGGATGTCACAGATGGGTGGCGGCGAGGTTCCCCAACCAGAGACGGCGTGCGACGGTTTCGTGTACGTCGCACTCCAGGAACTTGCCACGCGCATTGCTCACCGCAACACCGGCAAGCTGCTCCTGGACCACGGCAAGGACCATCCGGGGACCAAGGCCGGGTACGACATCATGGCCCGTGTCGCCGCCGACGAGAACTTTCACTACCTCTTCTACCGCGACATGGTCACGGCAGCGATGGAAGTGGACCCGTCGTCGATCGTGTGCGCGATCGAGCGTCAGGTCCGCGATTTCGAGATGCCCGGCACTGGCATCGCCGGCTTCGCAAAGCACTCTCTCGCCATCGCCGGCGCAGGGATCTACAACGTTGACCTGCACCACAGCCAAATCCTCGTGCCGGTCATCCTGCGCCACTGGGCACTCGACAAGGTCGAGGGCCTCTCCGACGTTGCCGAGCAGGCCCGCGAACGCGTGATCAATCAGATCGACCGTATCGGACGCCTCGCAAAGCGTCTTACCGAACGGGCACGTCTCGCGGCAGAGCGTGCGGGTGATCTGACGCTCGCGCCCGGACTCACTGCCTAGTGCACGCAAGCGGAAGTGCGGCGATGCACTAGAAGCGGTCAGGCGCGGAAGTCGAGCGCGATGTCGAGGATCGGGCTCGAATGCGTGAGCGCTCCGGTCGCCACGTAGTCCACCCCGGTTGACGCCACGGCGGCAACATTCTCCAGCGTCAAAGCGCCGCTCGCCTCCAGCATGATGAGTGGGTTGCGCGCCTTTGCCCGGCGAACCGCTGCGCCCATCGCTTCAGTGCTCATGTTGTCGAGCAGGATCTGTATCGCCCCGTGATCGATCGCCTCGTCAAGCTGATCAAGCGAATCGATCTCGCACTGCACCACCATCCCGGCACGGGAGGGGTCAGCGGCGACATACAGCGCAGCGGCCTCCAACGCCTCGCCGACGCCACCCGCGGCCAGCACGTGGTTGTCCTTGATCAGGACCGCGTCGGAAAGTCCACGACGGTGGTTGACTCCCCCACCGCAGCGCACCGCATACTTCTCCAGGTCGCGCATGCCGGGCGTCGTCTTGCGGGTATCGCGGACCTTGGTGACGTTTCCCTCAACAGCGTTGAGGGCGTCAACCCAGGCGCGCGTATGTGTGGCCACCCCACTGAGTCGGCACAGGATGTTGAGGGCGGTGCGCTCGACGGTGAGCAACGGAATGGTACGCGCGCTGACGGTCGCGATGACGTCGCCCTTCGTCACTCGCTGCCCATCAGCGAGATGGGTTGTCACCAGCGAGTCACCAGGCAGGTTCGTCTCCAAGACAGCCACGAGCACGGGAACACCGGCAAGAACACCCGTGCCGCGCACAACGAAATCGGCGACGCTCCGATCGTCCGGATCGATGGTCGCGACGGAAGTGACGTCCTCACCACCGTCGAGGTCTTCGGCGATACATCGTTGGCCGAAGGAAACAACATCGTCTGCGCGCAGACCAACCGAATCGAGGGCGGCCCTCGCCTCATTTGAAAGTTCCACGCTCATGGTGCGTCCTCAAAGTCCAACATGCACGAACTCGCCCGGTCCCTCGGAGGAAAGCTCGGCAGTCACGGTGTCTCCTCCAGCCCGGCGTGGCGGTGTTCCAACACGCCCTCGGGTGTCATGCTGGTGATGATGCGCACCTTCCAGGTGTCTGACGTGTCCGGGTGGTCCTCGCGCCAGTGACAGCCGCGACTCTCGGTGCGCTGGGTCGCCGCGGCGAGCAGTGCGGCCGAGACGGCAGCAACATTCGTGGCCTCCCACCCGGAGCGACCCGCGTCGAGGTGGTGACCGGGGCGGTGCAAAGCCAGGGCCTCGTCCGCTTCCGCCAACCCCTCGGCAGTCCGCCGTACCGCTGCGAACCGGCTCATTGTCGAAGCGATAGACGCACGAGACATGCCCCACAACGTCTCCCCACCGGACATGTCGAGATCGGTCGGCGCAGGTTCGGCGTTGCCCGGCAGATTCAACATCAGCTGGGCACCAACCCGTTCGCCGAACACCAGCCCTTCCAGGAGCGAATTGCTGGCGAGACGGTTCGCACCGTGGACGCCCGTGCACGCGGTCTCGCCGACCGCGAACAGACCGGGCATCGACGTCCGACCATTGCAATCCGTCCATATTCCGCCGCAGGAGAAATGCTCGCCCGGTGCCACCGGTATCGGGTCACGGACCGGGTCGACGCCATAGTCACGGCAACGCGCCACGATGTTCGGGAAGCGAGCGAGAAGCTTCTGCTCTCCGATACGCGTGGCGTCGAGGTAGACGTGGTCGAAGATGCCGCCCGCTCCTTCGGCCATGCGCAACGCGATGGCCTTCGCCACGACGTCGCGCGGTGCAAGGTCCTCCAGCGGATGCACGCCTTCCATGACGCGACGTCCGACCGCGTCGAGCAACACTGCGCCTTCGCCTCGTACGGCTTCGCTCACTAACAGCTGCTGGCCGCGTGCCCCAGCGCCCGCATAGAACACGGTGGGGTGGAATTGCACGAACTCAACGTCGGCAAGAGCGGCCCCTGCCCGGAGCGCAGCCGCCATCCCGTCGCCGGTTGCCACCGGCGGGTTGGTCGTGGCCGCATATACCTGTCCGACGCCACCGGACGCGAGCACGACGCACCGAGCACGGATCACGCCCACTCTTTCGCCGCCATCCGGTCCGGGGACGCTTGCCAGGAGGCCGACGCACCGAGCCTCGCCGCCTTCATATGCGCGCAGAAGATCAAGGACGAACGCGTTCTCGATCGTGTCGACCCGTGAATCGTTCAGCGCGCTTATCAGTGCGCGTTGCACCTCGGCCCCCGTGGCGTCACCGCCCGCATGGACGATTCGCGGCACGCCGTGCCCACCCTCACGAGTGAGGGACAGTCCGCCGCTCTCGTCGTGATCGAGCTTTGCGCCGTAGCCGATGAGGCGGGCGAGCTGCTGTGGACCTTCCTCCACCAGGACGCGAACCGCGTGTTCGTTGCAAAGACCTGCCCCGGCCACCATCGTGTCCTGAAAGTGCGCCTCGGTCGTGTCTGCAAGGTCAATGACGGCGGCGATGCCACCCTGCGCCCAGCTGGTCGAGCCGGCGTCGAGGGAGGACTTCGTGAGCATCAGCACCGTGCCACCGCGCGCCGCCGACAGCGCGGTCATGATCCCGGCGACTCCCGAGCCGACCACCACAACGTCGACGATCCGTTCCCACGTAGGAGCGGGTGCGCAGAGGCGACTCGGCAGCAACAGGCCAGCGGCGCTCACTCGCCGCCCTTGCTGGGCGATCCAATAGCGATCATCCGCTCGACGGAACTTCGCGCCTTGTCAGCAATATCTGTCGAAACATTGATCTCGAACAGTCCGTTCCGCACGCAATAGAGCAGCTTGGCCGGAGTGATCATCTTCATGAAATGACAGCTCGCCTGGTCATTCATTGCGATGAACTTGGTGGTCGAATTGAGTTTCTCCAGTTGATGGATGATGCCGATCTCGGTGGCCACGAGCACCTCTTTGGCCTTCGTGTTCTCGGCCATTTTGACCATTCCGCCAGTGGAAAGCACGTGCGTCCGTCCCTTCGGGAGGTCGCCTTCACCAGCCATCCAAAGGATCGACGTGGTGCAACCGCATTCCGGATGGACCATCAGGTCGGCGTCGGGGTGTGCGGCAACCTTGTCGCGGACGTCGCCCGGCGAGATCCCCGCGTGCACATGACACTCCCCCATCCAGATATGGATGTTGTCACGCCCCGTTTGACGCTTCACATGAGCGCCGAGGAACTGGTCTGGAAGGAACAAAATCTCCTGGTCCTCGGGAATCGATCGAATCACGTCGGCTGCGTTCGACGATGTGCAGCAAATGTCGCTCTCCGCCTTCACCGCCGCGGTGGTGTTCACGTAGGCCACGACGACCGCGCCGGGATACTCCGCCTTCCAGTCGCGGAGTTGGTCGGCGGTGATCGTGTCGGCGAGCGAGCAACCGGCGCCGAGGTCGGGAAGCAGCACTCGCTTTTCGGGCGAGAGGATCTTTGCTGTCTCCGCCATGAAGTGGACGCCGCAGAACACGATCTCCTCGGCATCGGTCTCCGCCGCGACTCGTGAGAGGTACAGCGAATCACCCACGTAGTCGGCAATGTCCTGGATCTCCGGCACCTGGTAGTTGTGGGCGAGGATGACCGCTCCGCGCGCCTTGGCCGCGGCCTTCACCTCCGCTGCCCAAGTGGAGAATTCGGCGTCGGACAGTGTCCGACCGGACGCTGAACGACGGGTCGGCGACGGGATCGCAGTCATACCCACGACGTTAGGCGGACGCCGAACCGGAAGGCGTCGCTTCCGGCCGACAAGCCTCAGGCCACGGCGTCAACGGCGTCAACACCAAGCTTGCCGACCAGGTGACCGTTCGGGAGGGCCTTGGGGGTTGCGCGCAGCATTGGGGGTTGGGCGCAGCATGTCCTGAGCCCCCAACCGACGTGCCCAACCCCCAACCCCGGATGGGGAAACCGCATCGGGGCCAAGGTGAGCGGGCGGCATGAACGGGAACACGGGACAATCGAAGGAAGCTGGCACGGCCGCTCGCGTACGCTTGGTGCCATGAATTCACCGGACAGTCAGTCGTCAGCGTCTCGGCCATGGTCGCCGTCGAGCTGGCGGGACTTCCCCGCCGTGCAGCAACCGGACTGGCCCGACCTTGGGGCACTCGACGCTTCCCTCAAGCGTCTCGCCGGACTCCCGCCGCTCGTGTTCGCCGGCGAGGCCCGCAATCTCACGAAAGCCCTCGCACGAGCGTCGAGGGGCGAGGCGTTCCTGCTCCAAGCCGGTGACTGCGCCGAAAGCTTCAACGACGCGTCCGCGCCGGCGATCCGCGAAAAGCTGAAGGTCATCCTCCAGATGGCTGCCGTGCTCACCTACTCGGCGGGTCTGCCCGTCGTGAAAGTCGGACGCATCGCCGGACAGTTCGCGAAGCCCCGAAGCTCCAACACCGAGCTCGTCGGCGGCGTCATGCTCCCGTCGTTCCGGGGTCACATCGTCAACGACGACCTGCCCGACCCGACCTCCCGCATCCCCGATCCGGAGCGGATGATCGCCGCGTACCACCAGTCGGCCTCGACGCTGAATCTCGTGCGCGCATTCACGAAGGGCGGGTTTGCCGACCTCACCCAGGTGCACTTCTGGAACCAGCAGTTCGTGGCGTCGTCGCCGCAGGGTCAGCGCTACGAGGCCCTCGCCGAAGGCATCGACGCCGCACTCAGGTTCATGCGGGCCTGCGGCATCGACCTGTCCGAGTCGGCACCCATCCACCAGGTCGACTTCTACACGTCGCACGAAGCTCTCTTGCTCGGTTACGAGGAAGCCCTCACCCGCGTCGACTCGCTGACCGGTGACCACTACGACTGTTCCGCTCACATGTTGTGGCTCGGCGAGCGGACCCGCCAGCTCGACCACGCGCACATCGAGTTCCTCCGTGGTGTCCACAACCCGCTCGGCTGCAAGGTCGGACCGACCGCAACGGCCGACGACGTGCTTGCCCTGTGCGAAGCCCTCAACCCTTCGCGGATACCCGGTCGGCTCACGCTGATCACCCGCATGGGAGCGTCCAAGGTAAAGGACGCGCTGCCGCCGCTCCTCGCAGCGGTCCAAGCCGCCGGACACCCTGTCGTGTGGTCTTGCGACCCATGCCACGGCAACACGTTCACGTCGAACAGCGGCCTGAAAACCCGTCACTTCGACGACGTGGTCGCCGAGGTCATCGGGTTCTTCGACGCCCACCACACCGAAGGGACCTGGCCCGGGGGGCTCCACATCGAGCTCACCGGCGACAACGTGACGGAGTGCATGGGCGGGTCCGATGACGTTGCCGACGACGCCCTCTCGCAGAACTACCAGACGATCTGCGACCCGCGCCTCAACGGACGCCAGTCGCTCGACCTCGCCTTCCAGGTGAGCGAGCTGCTGCGGGCCCAACGCGGGCCGGTCGCACCGAACCCGTGACGGAGTCGCCACGGTAGCGCGTCGCGAAAGTTCCGTGGCTGCCCCCTCGACAGGAAAGTGAACTCGACCACGTGAAACGGAAATCGGGGACAACCACGGAACTTCCGCTTGCGTGCGCTAGCCACTACGCGTGGACGGTCGCGCTCACCACGTTCGTGATCCTGCTGTTCTCGTCGAGCACGCGCAGCGTGTTCTCGATCCTCATCGAACCGTTGATGAGGGAGTACGGGTGGTCGCGCAGCGTCACCTCGATTCCCGCGTCGGTCAACCTCATCGTGCTCGGCCTCACCGGACCGTTCGCGGCCGCACTCATGGGACGTTTCGGGTTGCGAGTGGTGGTGAGCGGCGGGCTTGCCCTCGTGGCGTTTGGAGCGCTCCTTGCGACGCAGGTTCGTCAGCCGTGGCAGCTCGTGGTGGCGTGGGGATTGCTCTGCGGAATCGGGATGGGCTGCATGGCAGGCATCTTGGCATCCACGGTTGCCAACACCTGGTTCGTGGAGAAGCGTGGTCTGGTGACCGGTGCGCTCATGGCCGCAACGACCGCCGGTCAGCTGGTTTTCATGCAGATACACCGCGCACTTATCGATTCGTCGTCGTGGAGATTCGCGTCCGTGGTGATTGCTGCAGCGACCCTCGCTGGCATTCCGCTGACCGTGAAGTTCATCCGCGACAAGCCTGAGGACAAAGGTCTGCGCGCCTACGGTTCTGCCCCTGGCCATGTCACGCCGCCACGTGTCGCAAACCCCGTCGGACTGGCGTTTCGGACGCTGCGCGACGTCCGTGGGTCCGGCATGTTCTGGATTCTCTTCGGCAGCTTCGGCGTGTGCGGAGTGACCACGAGCGGCATGGTGATGACGCACTGGTACGAGGCCGCGAGCGACCACGGCATCAGTCGTCTCACGGCTGCGAACCTGCTGATTGTGATCGGCGTGTGTGATCTTCTCGGTGTCATCGGCTCGGGATGGCTCACCGACCGAGTCGATCCGCGCAAGCTCCTGTTCGTGTACTACGCGCTGCGCGGCCTGTCGCTGTTCGCTCTGGAACGGGCGCTGGAGCTTGGCCCGCACCACCTCGGCCTACTCGTCATCATCGCGTTCTACGGACTCGACTGGGTCGCCACCATCCCGCCCACAATCGTGCTCGCGAACCAACTCTTCGGACGCGAACGCGGCAGCATCGTCTACGGCTGGCTCTTCGCTGCGCACCAGTTGGGCGGTGCGCTCGCCGCGTGGCTCGCGGCCTTGAGCCGCGACTGGACCGGCAGCTTCCACCTGTCCTACATCGTCGGCGGGGCATTGTGTCTGTGCGCGGCCATCGGCGCGCTCGGCATCGGCCGCAACGAACACCCGATCGCGCACGGCTCCGGGCGCATCATGAAGACCCAACCGACGTTGGGAAGATCCGCTACCCCGGAGGTCACTGATGTTCCCAACATCGGGAAGCGTGACCAACGGCGCGTTCGGATGCGCGAGACCGAGGCGCACGATCGTTGCTTGGCGAACCCTCACGTAGCCTCGCTTCGGTGAGTGACTCTTCCACCGAGCCCGACTGGTTCGACGCTGCAACGGTCAGCGTCCGTGCACAGGCATGGGCGGCGACGATGCAGGGCCACGGTTCGAACGACGTCAGGACCGCGCACGAGGATTCATCAGCACGCGTAGCATCACAGAAGCCGTTGCTCCGTGAGGAACGCGAACACGACCTCGACGGGACGCTCGCAGCAGGAGCGACCCGTGCCATCGGTGCCGGCGACCGGCAACGGGCAGAGGAGCCGGACCCCGTGCGGACCTGCTTCGAGCGCGACCGTGACCGCATCCTCCACAGCACGGCCTTCCGCCGTCTGTCCGGAAAGACGCAGGTGTTCATCTTCCCGACGGACCATCAGCGCACCCGCCTCACCCATGCGCTCGAAGTCGCTCAGGTCGCCCGGTCGATCGCGCAGGCCTGTCGGCTGAACGTCGCGCTCGCCGAGGCCATTGCACTCGGCCACGACTGCGGACACGGTCCCGGCGGTCACGCCAGCGAGGATGCTCTCTCGCCGTACGTGGAAGGCGGGTACGACCACGCGGTCTGGGGTGCCGACGTCGTGGTGACGCCGCTGAACCTCTGCGCGCAGACGATCGACGGCATCCGCAACCATTCCTGGTCGCGTCCCGCTCCTTCGACGCCAGAGGGCGAAGTGGTCAGCTGGGCGGACCGGATCGCCTACGTCTGCCACGACTTCGAGGACGCCGCACAGACAGGCATCGTCAATCCGCACGATCTCCCGTCGCTGGTGCGTGAGCGCTGCGGCATGTCGCGCTCCAACCAGCTCAATGCCTTCATTGTCGCCATGGTCAAGGCCGTCGCGACCACCGGCGTCATCTCCATGCGCACCGACGCCGCGGAGGCGCTCGCTGTGTTCCGCCGATGGAACTACGAAAACATCTATATGCGCGCAGCGTCGCAGGAGCAGGCGCTCGCGGTGACGCGCCTGCTGCAGGCATTGGTGGAGCACTACGCAGCTGCCCCGCGGGGCTTGCCGGGCGGGCTCGACGTGAGCGCGTCGACGCCGGAGGCATTCCGTGCGGCGGTCGCCTACGTCGGTGGCATGACCGACCGGTTCGCGTGCGAGAACGCCCTTGCGCGCCTCGGCTGGCCACGTCACGAACTCCCACAAGGCATCGGCGTCACCCGCTGACCCGTCGGCCCCGTCCGGCGGGTCCGACCGGCGCACGGATGTTGTGTCCAGCCCATCATTTCCCCCGAGTTCCCAGGCCGGGCAAGAATCGGGCCATGACTTCGATGAACATGAGCGACGCCGCCGTCGCGATCCGCTCGCTCCCCCGCCGTTACGGCGAAATCGTCAGCGGACCTACCAGTGACCCGGCGTGGGAGCGTCTCGTGCGCTCGGTCGGCAACGAGGGACGGTCCGCGCTCGGCTTCGTCGTCCACGTGACGGAGCTCCTGACAGCACTCGGCACTGCAGTTGCCGCGCTCCCGATCCAGTCGCGCCCATCGGTAAGCGTCGAGTCGCTGAACACCAGGTTCTCCGAGCCAACGCCGAACCTCGCAACGTCGAAAGCGCTCGATGCGCTCAAGGCCGCCGCCGGCCGAGCAGCGGATGCCATTGCAGGACGCTCCCACGACGAGTTCGACCGGAAATGCAACGTCGATGGCCACGAGGTCGAAGCCCGCTCCTTCGTCGAGCAGGTCGTGCAAACGTGCGTCACCCTCCTCAAGGACGCCCAGGCCGCGATCGACGCCGCCCGCTAACACTCCCGTCGCGACCTTGGTCGATCCGACCCGCCGTGCGAGGAACAGCGACCAAACATCGGTGTTCGATGCCAGGCGGCCGCCTACCTGAGTGCGGCGGTCATTGTCTGTGCTTGCGCGACCAGTTGACGCACCTGTGCAATTTGGACGGGGTCGCTCACCGGGATCTGCGTCGTGTGCATGACCGATCCGCTGTGCACCGTCACCTCGACGTAGCCAACGGTCGTTCGCTCTTTCACCAGCAGGAAGAGG
This sequence comes from Acidimicrobiia bacterium, assembly GCA_043720395.1. GTDB lineage: Bacteria > Actinomycetota > Acidimicrobiia > Acidimicrobiales > JANYDT01 > JANOYY01. The sequence goes on along the minus strand of JAYSSR010000102.1, from coordinate 17,514 downwards.
AGCCCGATGAAGCAGACCACGAACAGCAGAATCGCCATGACGATCGCCCACGTCGGGATCTTGCTCTCCGTGCGCGACATGTCTCGCACGATCCATTGCGAACCCTGAAGCGGTGCGGGGCCGTTCGGCGTCACCACCCAACTGCGGGACACGCCGATGTCGCCGATCGTCAACACGAGGTTCTCGCGTTGCGGCTGCACGTCGCCACTCGGAACGCTGACCGCTGAAACCACGCCCGCTTGAGGTGCCGAAGGATCGACCGCCGAAGATTCGCTCATCTCGCCGAGAGTACCGCCTCGCCAAGAAGCCAGCGCAGAACACTTCGCGGTACGTTCACGCGCTCGCGGTACGTTTAGCGTGCCCTGAACGTACCGCGAGCCACCGAACGTACCGCGAAGCAGCTGGCCCTACCCTCTATGCGAGTTGCTCCACGAAGCGTTCGAGCTGGCGGAGGTTGCGGCATTCATACACACCGTCGGTGTGCGCACCATATTCACCGAGGATGGAGTCGCCGGTGTTCCAGTAGCTCTTCGGTTCCGGGTTGAGCCAGTACACGTGACGTGCCCTCTTCTGGATCTCCTTCACCACCCACGCCTGGCTCGCGTGGTAGTTGTTGCGGGCGTCGCCGAGGAGCAGCACCGTCGTCTTTGGCGTGATCTCGCGGCCGTACTTCTCCCAGAACACCTCGAATGCGTGGCCGTAGTCGGAGTGCCCGTCGACCCATATGACGTCGGCCTCCGTGTTGACGCGGTGCACGGCCTCGGTGATGTCCTCGACGTTTTCGAAGAAGCGGGTGACCTCGTCGAGCCCGTCGATGAACACGAACGACCGCACCTTAGAGAACTGGGAAGAAATCGCGTAGACGAGCTGCAACGTGAACCGCGCGAACGCCGCAACGGACCCCGAGATATCCGCCACGACCATGATCTCGGGCTTCGCCGGACGCGGGTACTTGAACTTCGGATCGGCCGGCACGCCCCCGTACGACAGTGAGGTTCGTACCGTTCGACGGAAGTCGAGCGGGCCTTTTCGTCCGTGTCGACGCTTACGAGCCAGCCGCACCGCAAGCTTGCGGGTGAGCGGGTAGATCGCCTTGCGGAGATTCACCATCTCCTCGCGCGTCGCATGCATGAAGTCGACGTCCTCGGGAAGCGGCTTGCGCAGCGTCTTCGCCATCGCCTCCGCCCCACGATCAGCCACCAACCGACGACGGATCTCCGCCTCTATCTCCTGGCGCATCTGGTTGATCCGGGACTCGTATTCGTCCTTCTCAAGACGCTCCTCAAGCGCGGTCAGCTCCCCGCCAGCCGCCTCCTTCGACGCCTCCATCAAACGCTCAAGCATGCCGTCGAGATCGAGATTCCGCAGCGTCCGATACAGGTAATACGTGCCGCCGACCGGACGCCCCGGCTCCATCCCGCTGAACCGCGTAACCGCAGCCTTGGCAATCGCGCGCATCATCATCTGATCCGCATTGAGCAGCGCGTTATAGAGCATCTGCGCTAGCTCCTCAGGCGTCATCCCCTCAAGCCCACCACTCTGCGCCTCCCCCTGTTGTTGCTGCTGTTCCTGCGCTGTCAGCAACTCATCCAATTCATCCGGATTCATCGTATATTGCGCGCCCCGCAACGAAAAATACACCTCAAAAACCGTCTCAAACGCGCGCCAATGAGTATTATTCTTCACCAAGGTACAAGCCAATGCATACTTAAAAGCATCCCGATCTTCCATCGGAATAACCTTCACCGCCTCCATAGCATCAAGGTTTTCCGTAAGAGAAACCGGCAACCCAGCATTCCTCAACTCAACAATAAACCCATTCAAAAGATCAAGCATAGGAACATCCTCCACGAACAGTAAGAAGGCCCCGAAAAGAGGAAAGGGCCGAGAAGACCCGCCGCAAGCAGCCCTCAGGACCCCGGAGCGAAGTGACGGGCAAGAAACCCAACCGCGGCCCAACTCCCCCAACACCCAAACCAAGATGGGTGGGTGTTGTGAATGAGGACGGGCGTGGGTGGCGCTCGGGGTGGTGCCCTTTGGGGGGACCCGCTTGCGGGAGGCCCCGAAGGGAGGGCCCCCGAGCGACAGGCCCTGCGCCCGGCCGGGAAGGCGCGAAACCAGTCACTTCTCGCTGAATTCTTTCGCCGCCTTAGTAATATCCGACTGATACTTCAACAGAATATGCAACGTCTCCCGATACGTCTGCTCGTCAATAGTATCCTTGCCAAGCAGAATCAGCGTCCGAGCCCAGTCCAACGTCTCCGAAACGGAAGGCGACTTCTTCAGCTCCAACTGCCGAATCGACCGAACAATCCGCACAATCTGATCGGCCAGATTGTCCTTGATATCGGGCACGCGCGTCAGAACGATCTCCTTCTCGCGCTCCATCGTCGGATAGTCGATGTGCAGGAACAGGCAGCGGCGCTTCAACGCTTCCGACAGCTCACGGGTGTTGTTCGACGTGAGGACCACGAGCGGGATCTGCTTCGCCACAACCGTGCCGAGCTCAGGGATGGACACCTGATAGTCGGACAGGATCTCCAGCAACAGCGCTTCGGTTTCGACCTCGACGCGGTCAACCTCGTCGATCAGCAGCACCACCGGGTCATCGGCACGGATAGCCTCCAACAGCGGACGGGTGAGCAGGAACTCGTCGGAGAAGATGTCGTCCTCGACGTCGGACCATGTCGCGCCCTGATCTTCGGCATTGCGCTGCGTCTGGATGCGCAGGAGCTGCTTCTTGTAGTTCCATTCGTAGAGGGCCTTCGACTCGTCGAGGCCCTCGTAGCACTGAAGGCGAATGAGCCGTGAGCCGGTCATCGAGGCAATCGCCTTCGCAAGTTCCGTCTTGCCGGTACCCGCGGGGCCCTCGCAGAGGATCGGCTTGCCGAGGCGGTCCGCGAGGAACACGACGCCGGCAATGCCATCGTCGGCGAGGTAGTGGACGTCACGAAGCCCATCACGGACTTCGGCGACGGATTGGAAGCGGTCGCTCACGAGGAGCCTGCCTTTCTTGGAGTGCGTTGAAGCACAGGTGTCACGCGGCCGGGTGGCCTACGTGCGGGTCTGGCCGTCCCCACGGACGACGTACTTGGTGGTGGTGAGCTCCCGCAGGCCCATGGGTCCGCGGGCGTGGAGCTTCTGGGTGGAGATGCCAATCTCGGCTCCGAAGCCGAACTGTTCCCCGTCGGTGAAGCGGCTCGACGCGTTGACCATGACGGCAGCCGCGTCGACTTCACGAACAAAACGGTCGGCCGCTCGCATGTCGTTGGTCACGATGACCTCGGTGTGCCCGGTGCCGTTGCGCCGAATGTGGTCGATGGCGTCGCCGATGTTGTCGACCACGGCGACGCTCAGCTTCATGTCGAGGAACTCCCGAGCGAAGTCCTCCGGAGTGGCCGGGGCCATGCGGTCGGACCCGACGATCTCGCGAGCACGCAGATCGCCGACCAGTTCCACGTCGTCCAGCGCCAAGGCGACTCTCGGCAGGAACTCCGCAGCAGCGTCGGCGTGGACTACGAGCGATTCCAGGGCATTGCACACGCTCGGACGCTGCGTCTTGCCGTTGATCAGGATCGCGAGCGCCATCTCATGGTCAGCAGCAGCGTCGACGTAGAGGTGGCAGTTGCCGTCGCCGTCGATCACGTAGGGCACGGTGGCGTTCTCAAGGATGCTCTTGATGAGCGACGGCCCACCGCGTGGGATGAGCACGTCGATCGACTCGCGGAGTCGCATGAACTGTGTGGCGGCGTCGTAGGAGGTGTCCTCAACGAGCACGAGCGCATCCGCTGGCAGTCCCGCCTTCAGCAGGCCCTCCCGTAAGGCAACCGCAATTGCCTTGTTCGATTCGATGGCACCGCTGGAACCACGAAGGAAGGCAACGTTGCCGCTCTTGATGCACAGCCCAAAGGCATCGCTCGTGACGTTCGGTCGGTTCTCGTAGATGATCGCTACGACGCCGAGTGGAACCCGGGTCTTGGCGATGCGGATGCCGTTGGGCTGCGTCCAACCGGCGATGACCTCGCCGCACGGATCGGCAAGTCCCGCGACGAGTCGTAGCCCGTTCGCCATCGCAGCAATGCGCCCGTCCGAGAGCCGGAGTCGGTCGATCACCGCTTCTGCGACGCCGCTCGAAGCAGCTCGCTCGATGTCGGCGCTGTTCGCGTCGAAGATGCTCGACGCGTGGACCCCAAGCAGGTCAGCAGCCGCGAGGAGCGCGGAGTTCTTCTGGTCGGTCGATGCCTGCGAAAGTGCGTAGGACGCGGACTTGGCACGCCGTCCGAGCACGGCCACGGAGCTATCGACGGGTGCCTCGGCACCACCCACCTTGGGCACGACACGCAGCGATGGGGGCGTCCAACTCACGAGCGTGCAATCTAGGCGGCACTTGACCGCGCGGTCGAGATGGATTCGCCAGTCGACCGAGTCGGCGGCCGCTCAATGTTGTAGTCGGTCGGGTCCGCCAGCTCACCCCACGCGCCGTCTCCCCCTGGAACCCAACGAAACATGCCGCTTGACGTAATAACGCCAGTCGTTACTATCGGTCAGTGCTGCAGTCGTTTCAAGACAAAAACACGGAGCGCGTGTGGCAGCGCCGACGAGTTCGGTATCTGGACGACGGGACGTATCGGATGGCATTGAGGAAGCTACTGATTCTCGATGCCGCTGAGTCAATCGGCGACTTGCGTGTCCCTCTAGGAAACAGGCTTGAGTAGCTGAAAGGTGATCGTTCAGCCCTCCACAGCATCAGAATCAATGAGCAATGGCGGATCTGTTTTCGTTGGACTCCGACGGGTCCCGAAGAGGTTGAAATCGTTGACTACCACTGAGGACAAATCATGAAGAGCCGCTCAAAACCGCTTGAGCACGACCGGGGCCCACCCAAATTGCAATACGCCGCGCTGACCATCTGTCCGGTCGATAGTGGTGCCGTCATTGGTGCGGTGCTCAAGGCAGCGGGCGACACCGAGCACAAGATCGACGGCGAGTTGGACGTCGATGCCCTTTTCGCGACCCGGTTCGGTCGGCCAATTTCGAGGGTATCGAAGCGGCCGCGTGATCGCAGAGACGTTCTCCTGCGCGTCCCACGCAGCGATCTGTCGGCGGGCCGCCCCATAGCCACGCGGGTCGCGGTTCGATTCGGGTAGCCCACGGTAGAGACGAACTTCGGAAACTTCACTGGGCCGCTGCCGACGATGGACGAGCAACTCCCCGAGACGAGTCGGGTCGATCTGGCCGAATCGCGACGGCGCGTACATCGGAGCGAAGGCGGCTCGTGCTCCCATGTAGACATTTTGGTCGTCCATGAAGATTGCGACACGCTCCAACACAGGGCTCCTTGCAACGAAAAAGCCCCGCCACTGCACGCCGAAGCGTGGAGGGCGGGGAGGATTGGCCTCCAGTATTGCACGCGGAACGACGTGTGGGAAGAGGACAAACGCACGCGCCCTCTTGTATTGCATGGACTGCCTCTACTGCCGCCGCTGACCCGGCGGCCGAATGCACCGCCATCCGACACCGCTCGTTACCAGGCGTACGCATCGGTTCGCCGGATCCGGCACTTGACCGCGGTTCGCTGCTTGGCCGCCGACGTTGGGAACATCGGTGACCCCCGAGGTAGCCGAACTTCCCAACGTCGAATGGGCAAGCCGGTCGGAGCCCGCTACGGAAGAGGTCGATTCGAGCGTCAACTGCGACGTTGGGAACATCGGTGACCTCCCACCTAGCCGACCTTCCCAACGCCCACGAACGCCGGCGGACCGGTACGACGAACAGGATGTCGACCGGCTCCCGCGGTGGCCAGACGCGAAGAACGGGCCCGCCTCGCTGGAGGCAAGCCCGTTCTGCTTCAAATTGCTTCAGTCGTTACGGCCAAACGCGGTGCTTGTAGCCACCGCTGAAGGCCGCTCGGTAGTTGGCACCTCCCGGCGCATAGAGCAGTCCACCGCTCCTCACCTTGAGGATCGTGTCGACCTTCATGATGTGGCTTGCTGGATATGGCAGGCGCTTTGAAGGCTCAACGAATTCCGGATTCGGGTACACCCCGCCGGTATCGACCTTTCCCGTTTGGGCCAAGGCCTTCTTGATGCCGTCACGGCTCAAATCACCGAGAGCGACGGCCTTTTCGAGCAGCGCAACCACGGTTTTGGCCTCGGCCCAACCCGCACCCAACGCCGTGTCGACGTTGCCCGAGTACTCGGGTGCGTACTTCAAAACATCGGCGAGAAGTTGCTTCATGCCGGGAACCTTCGGGTCGCCCCATTGGGCGACATCGCTCTCCACGTACACCTGCTTGTCGTAAAGGCTCTCAAGCTCTGGTGAGCTGAGCTGACCAATGTTGAATCCAGGTGCTACGGTCAACAAAATCGGGTTGTACGACTGCTGTGACCCGGCGACGAGGATGCCCGTTGTTTGTCCGGATGCGATCGCCGTCCAAACTGCGTCGCAACCCGCGGCCTTGAGCTGTGTGACGACGGCACCCATTGCGGACCCAGGGTCTGCGGGCCCGATCTTGAGCTTCACCGGGCCGGCGAAGCCCAGGCTCTTTTGGGCGAACTCGTATCCCTCAAGCGCCGCATCACCGTACGCTGAGTTGTGCGAGACCGCGCAGACCTTCTTGCCGGCGTTCTTCAGGTATGTCACCCAGTAGTCGACCACGTTCATCGCCCGGAATTGATAAACGCCGCCGTTGGGGAGGAGATTCGGATCTTTCGACCACTCCGCATCCCACGAAATCGGCGAGCCGACGAGCCCGTCCTGGCGGAGCTTCGGAAGGACCGCCTGTACGTTCGGTGTCCCGAAGATCTGGCTGATCATGACGACCTTGTCGCGCAACTCCGTGTACTTAGCCACCGACTTCTCGGCGTTGTACTCGGTCTCGGCGAAGATATTGTTGATCTTGTATTTCCCGGCGATCCCTCCTTGGTCGTTCACCGTGCTGATGATCGCGTTGAAACCGGCCGTAAGTGCCTTGCCAGGTACCGCAAATGGACCACCGGCAACGTTGCTGAGATAACCCAGCGAGATCGTCTTTCCGTCGAAGCCCGGAACGATTGGAATTCCAGCCGGGGCAGCGGGGGTCGATGCTCCGGCAGCGACCGTTGTCGGCGCGGCGGTGACTGGGGTTGCAGCCCACACTTTCTTGCGGCCCTTCAGCGTGCAGGTCAATGCACCGCTTGATTGACCAACGGTCTTACAAGTGCCTCCGGATTTTACGGTGGCGGCGAACGCGACCCCCGAAGGGACGGCCACCCCGACGATCAATCCCAGCACGATGACGTGCCCCAATTTATGTTTCATGCCGGTACTCTCCCTGGTTGGTCGGCGGCCGCTCGGGGTCGAGCGGCCGGTACAGCTGATCATTTCATGAAATATGTCACACCATGCGTGAACGACGGCAAGTTCTGTCCGCTGGCCGGCAAGTCGGGGCTCTAGCTGGAGAATGGCCAGGTCGATAGGTAGCGCTTCGTCTTTTGCCACAGACCGTTGATCCCCTGTGGAGCGAACATCAGAAACACGATGATGATGAGACCCTGCAGGACCTTCACGAACCGCGGAACGGTCATGCCACGAGCTGCCGGGTTCTCCTGGACAAAGGGCATCCAATCGACGACCCAATGAAAGCGCTCGATCAGGAAGTCGAGCGCGGCCACGGCGACTCCGCCCAACACCGGTCCGAGGAGACTGCCGGAGCCGCCGATGATGATCATCACAACGAACTGGATCGAAAACGCAAGCCCGCTCGGTCCGCCGAAGGTGTCCGGCTTGGCGTAGCTGTAGAACGAGGCGTAAAGGGCACCAGCGAATGCTGCATACGCGCCCGAGAGTGCAAAGGCCCATACCTTCGTGTACGCCTGACTCACACCAATCGCTTCGGCGGAGAGATCACGGTCGCGCACCGCCATCATTGCCCGACCCTGGCGCGACCGTACGACGTTCTTTGCCACGATCAATCCGATGATCACCGTTGCCCAGATCAGCCAAAAATGCATAGCCTCCTTCGACCAGGTGAAGCCGAAGAGGTCACCGGCACCGCGATCGGCGTCTGGCACCGAGAAATAGATCGTCTTGCCGGGCCAGATCGTGAGCGCGGCAGGGGGCAGGTCATTGCGTCCGCCCGACCCTTTGGTGATGCTTTTGAACGGAAAGTTCGCCAGCCATTCAAACGTGATCACGAGGCCGATGGAAATTACGGCGAGATAATGACCCCGAAGGCGAAGCGCGAACGGACCCACTAGGGCCGATATTGCCGCACCGAGAAAACCTGCAATGAGGAACCATGCAAGAAAAGGCAGTGGCTTGTCACCGAACGGTGTCCAGTCCTTGCCGAAGTACCCGACCGAGTAGGCCCCGAGCCCAACAAAGAAGGATTGTCCGATCGAAATCTGTCCGGTGAATCCGATAAGCAAGGACAACCCAAGCGCCCCGAGCGCATAGATCCCGGCAAAGCACATCACGCTGAGCCAGAAATCGCTCATGGGAAGGCCCGGGATTAGCTTCGCCGGAAGGTGTGCCCCCCCGTAACCGATCCAGGAGAACCCGGCCGGAACCGAAACGAAGAGCAGCAGACCGACCAGGATCGCGCCCTTGGACCAGTTGGACCGGAAGAGGCGCATATCCGTGGAGTAACTGGTGGACATGCGAACGCGATGGTCCCGAAGGCAGGCGACCACGACAAACGCGATAACGGCCCCGAGGGCCATCATGGTGAGGATTGAACCAGGCATTGTTTTCCCTAAACCCTTCGGACGTCTTTGTCGCCGAACAACCCGTACGGTCTCACCAGCAGGATCACCAGCATGATTACGTACGGCAGCACTTGGTGGAACGTACCGAGATCAACACCGAGCCAACCCGAGAACTTCGCCTGATAGCCGAGCATCAGCAACTCAGCTACGCCGATGATGAGTCCGCCTGCAATCGCGCCGCTGATCGAATCAACGCCGCCCAGAATGATCGCTGGGAAGGCGGCGAAGGCGGCGAGCGCGAGTTCGGGCTGGCTTATGGAGCGCCCGTTGCCCGAACTGATGAGCACTGCAGCGAGACACGCAAGCGCTGCTGAGATTCCCCAGGCCAACGCGAAGATCTGCTTGGTGGAAATGCCCTGGGCAAGGGCAGCTTCCTGGTCGAGGGCGGTTGCCCGCATTCCCGTCCCGAGCCTCGAATGATTGAAGAACATAATGAAGCCGAATGTCACCGAACCGGATACGGCAAGTGTCACGAGGTCGGCAAGGGTTATCGGGACGCCAGCAATAGTGAAGCTCTTCAGGCCAATCGGTTCGGTGTACGACATCGAATCCCCGCCCCAGATCGCGTCGACCAGGTATTGCGTGATAATCGCGATGCCAAACGTGGCCATGATGATCGTGAACGCCGGCCTACCGCGGAAACGCCGGAGAATGAAACGTTCGATACCAACGCCAATCGCTGCCGAAACCAACATGGCAATCAGCAGTGACACCACCCAGGGAAAGTGGGTAAGTGTCCACGGCTTGAAGGTGATGAACTGTCCAGGAACCCCGCCATTGAAGGTGTAGGCGAAGTATGCACCCCAGACCATGAGCGCGCCCTGGCCGAAGTTCAGGATGTGCGTTGCCTTGAAGATGATTACGTAGCCGAGTGCAACAAGCGCGTACACCGAGCCCCGAGAAATGCCCTGAACAAGGAAGTTGAAGAAATCAGTCACTGGCCACTCCCGGTCAAGAACCCATACGAATCCGTTTCGGCTGCGACCACCGGCACACCGAGTGCCTTCAGCCATGTCAAGGTCTCGCTCGACGCGGCCGCATCGGTGTGGAGCAGTTGGCGAACCCGTCCGACGCCGTAACGGTTGCGAACGGGCCGAGCCGTGAGAAAACCCAATCGCGCCGCACCGACGATCAGGCCCAGCGCCACCAAGATCGGCACGATGACCCGAAGGAATGGGTTCTGATCGGCGACCAACGCGCTGTAGATGAGGAGCCCCGCCGCAAGGAGAGCACCGAACATCAGCATCACCGGTCGGTCCGACGTGCGAGCACGCGTCGTGTTGGCACCACGTCGGATACCGGCCTCGTACGAGGCCCGTTTCAACCCTTTGGTGAGTTGAGCACGACGATCCGCGTCTGCCTTCATCGCATTGAGCACAGATCCAGACGCGTGGAGAATCGTCGGTCGGACGGAGCGAAGGTCACCGAGCACTCGTTGCTCGGACCAGCCGAATTGCATCGGAAATCCGGAAACAATTGCCGCACACAGAACGCTGTGCGACGACGGATTGGCGAAACTGACGAGGGGAAGCGTCGAATCGGAGGCCGAAAGCGAACACGTTGCCCGGATGGTCTCGCCCGACGCGACCAGTGCCGCGTGGCCGACCACCGACGACCCGAAGATTGCTGCCGCGCCTGTCGATTCTTGAGCTGAGACCAGCCCTACCCACTCCGTCGAGGTCGGACGCCCGAGGCCAAGTAGCTGTTGGTACGAGACCACCAATGCGTCGGAGCGCGCTTCGGCGTCGTCGAGGTGGCGCAGCCCACGCGTCTCAACCACCGCCACCGTCTTGACGAGTGGGAGCGATGCGATGTGCTCGATGACCTTGTCGTGTTGTTCCTCGTCGCCGACCACCACGGCGATCGCCCCATGCTGTAACAACAGCGCCGCGACTTCCTCGTCGCCGAGCCCAGGATCGATCAGCAGCGTCCGAGCGCCGATCCCCTGGGCACCGACTTCGGCGGCCACGAACGGGACTTGGTTCTTGGCAATGATCGCGACCACCGAACCGGCCTCGACACCGCGTGAGCGCAGCGCCATCCCGACTTCCGACGCCTCCTGACGGAGAGCTGCCCAGGTCGTGACGTTCCAGATGCCGTGACGATGCGTGCGCGCGGCAGGCGCGCTCGGCGCGGCGGATGCGCGCTCCACAAGTGTTGCGGCGAGACTCAACTTGCAACTCCAAGGTACGCCTCGATGACACGAGGATTGTTCCGAATCTCTTCCGGCAAACCTTCAGCGATCTGCTGACCGAAATCGAGGACCATGATTCGTTCCGCCACGCCCATGACTATCGGCATATCGTGCTCGACGAGGATCATCGCCACCGGAAGTTCGCGCTTTATTTCGAGGATATAGCGGGCCATTTCAGCGGTCTCCGTGGCATTCATTCCGGCGACCGGTTCATCGAGAAGGAGCAACTTCGGGTCCATGCAGAGCGCCCGAGCGAGTTCCATACGCTTCTGGACCCCGTAAGGAAGAAGCGAGACCGGCTGACCACGGAACTGATCCAAGTTCAGCAGTTCCATTACTTCTTCGACCCGGCGACGGTGAAGTATCTCCTGGCGTTTCGTCAGTCCTTTGAACATCATCCCAGCCATGAATCCGCCACGCATCAGGTGATGGCGTCCGAGCATGAGATTTGCTACGACGTCGAGGTTCGCGAACAGACCGATATTCTGAAACGTTCGCGCCAGGCCCTGCCGCACGGTGAACGGGGGGTTCGTACCGGCAAGCTCAACCCCGTCCAACTTGATTGAACCCTCCTGGGGGAAATAGACGGCATTCAAACAGTTGAAAATCGATGTCTTACCGGCACCGTTCGGGCCGATGATGGCGAACAGCTCCCGCTGACGAACCTCGAAGCTCACGTCGTTGATGGCTGTCACCCCACCGAATCGAAGCGTGATCCCATCAACTTTTAAGATCGGATCCCCGGACGGATCACTCATGCGTTCTGGCCCTTTCTGCGGTAACTCTTCAGGTCCTGGAACGAAACTTCGTGAGCCTCGCCGCCGAGATACAGGGACTGGATGTTCGGATCGTCGAGCATCGTTTTGCCGTTACCCGAAAGCGCGACACGGCCGGACTCGAACACGTACGCATAATCTGCGATGCGCAGTGCCATCGCTGCGTTCTGCTCAACGATCAGGACGCTCGTGCCGCGCTTGTTGATGTCCGAGATGATCTCAAAAATCTGTTGCACGATCAGCGGAGCGAGACCCAGCGACGGCTCATCGAGCAGGAGCAGCTTCGGTTTCGCCATGAGCGCTCGGCCGATCGCGAGCATCTGCTGCTCACCGCCGGACATGTAGCCCGCGACCTGCTTCCGGCGTTCGGCGAGGCGCGGGAACATTGCCATCACCTCGTCGTAGGAGGTTCGGACACCGGCCTTGTCACGACGGCTGTAGGCCCCCGTCTGAAGATTCTCATCGACGGTCAGCTGCGCGAAGATCCTCCGACCTTCCATCACCTGCGCCATTCCGGACTTCACCCGGTCAGACGCATCTGCCGTCGTTATGTCCGCGCCTTGAAAGGTGATGCTCCCGTTCGGAACCCGTCCATTGTGGTACAGCAGGAGGCCGGATACCGCTCGGAGAAGCGACGTCTTCCCTGCCCCGTTCGCCCCGAGAATGGCGACGATCGATCCAGCCTGAACGTCGATGGACACTCCCCGGATCGCCTGAATCGCGCCGTAGGCGACCTCGACATCGGACACGGTAAGGATCGGCGAGCCTGGGCGCGCCCCTTCATCGGTCGTTTGCATACCGTTGTCCTCAGCCTTCTCCGCGCTGAACGCGACTCATTGGGCTGTCGCTTCCTGCCCGACGATGCCCTGAGGACGACACCATCGGGTTGAGCATCGGCGAAGTTGTGCGGGTTCCGCAGCTCGGCTCGGTTGTGACGCTGTTCACAGTGGTCAGTGTTGCACACGGCGACACGTGGTTGTCGAATCCTCGGCTCGCAGTGGCAGCCAACCCTTATCTTGGAGGCGCGCCACCGAGCGCTTGCGTGGCGTGCGACGATGGCGCGGTGGGATTCTTCGACCGGACGCGACCCGCATTCGGCCTGACGAAGGGCGACCGTTCCCTCGGGGCACCGGTCGAAGCATTTGTACAGCCGGTGGCCGCGGCCCTCGCCAGTCTCACCGCCCGGACCGGACGCTCCCCGGCAAGCACCGCGATCGACGATGTCACGCTCGAAGCGTTCAATCTCGCCTGCGCGGTTGTCGACGCCGACGAGGTTCACACCGACGACGAGATCTGGGCGCTGCTCACGACGTTCGGTCCGAAGTTCGCCACACAACTTGCGACGGCAACGCCCGACGATGTCCGCAAGTCCGGCCTGCTGGTCGGCAAGCGTTCGTGGATGGAAGCTCCTTCAACGCTGTTCGATTTGCTCGTCGCGGCCGACGTCCGTGGTGGCACGAACCACTCCTGGGGCTACTACCACCAGGCGATGAACCTTGCCCAGCATGTCGTCGCGGTCGATATGGCGCCCTCGGAAACAGAGCTTCGAGCAGTGGACCGGTTCCGTTCGACGCTCGTCGGCACGCTCGACGCCCGCCAGATTCCGCGAGTGGTCAGCCCTCGCCCACCGTCTGCGATTGAGGCACCACCGACCGTTGGTTCACGACCGGCAAATGCGCCTTCGAACGTTCGGGCGGGACCGGCCTCGGACGGGCACACACCCGTTGAGGACGTTACGACTGGAGCGATGCCCGCGGCAGGCGCACCCCCGGCACCGGTTCAGGAGCCACCTGAACCGCTCGACAAGCTGATGGCGGAACTCGACGGGCTCGTCGGACTCGACGCGGTGAAGACCGAGGTACGACTCGTGACGGACCTTCTCCAGGTCCACAAACTTCGCCGCGAACGCAACCTACCCACCCCAGAGTCCAGCCTGCACCTCGTCTTCGCAGGCAATCCGGGCACGGGCAAGACCACCGTGGCGCGGTTGCTTGCGAAGATCTATCGGACGCTGGGCGTCGTGGATCGCGGGCAACTCGTCGAGACCGACCGGGCCGGGCTCGTCGCCGGGTTCGTCGGCCAGACGGCAATGAAGGTGACCGCAGTGTTCGACCAGGCAGACCAGGGCGTCCTGCTGATCGACGAGGCGTATTCGCTCGCTCGTGGCGGGGAACGGGACTTCGGGCAGGAAGCGATCGACACGATCGTGAAGCTCATCGAGGACCGCCGGGAGCGTCTCGTGGTGGTCGCCGCGGGCTATCCCGACGAGATGGCCACGTTCATCGACTCGAACCCTGGCCTCCGCTCACGATTCCCAAAAACGATCGTGTTCGCCGACTATTCCGACGACGAACTCGTGCGAATCTTCAAGACGCTCTGCGACAAGAACCGCTACGAACCAACACCAGCCGCCTTGAAGGCGGTCAAGAAGTTCTTCGCCGCGCACGACCGCGGCAAGGGTTTCGGCAACGGACGCGTCGCCCGGAACCTGTTCGAGACGGCCATGAGCCGCCAGGCCACACGTCTCATGCGGCGTCCACCCGGTTCTGCGGCACCCACCGACCACCAACTGCTGACCATCGAGGCCGCCGACATCACCGGCGAAACGTCCAAGCCCCGCAAGGCACCCAAGGCTCCTCTCCGCCCCGACCCTGCACCGTAAGCGCGAGGGCCGCACCCCACTCCTCGGTCGCCAATTCCACATCTGCGGCAACCGGCCAAGGACGGTTGGGGGTTGCGCGCAACATTGGGGGTTGCGCGCAGCATGTCCTGAGCCCCCAACCGCTGCGCGCAACCCCCAACCGCGCGCCTTAGCTCCCCGTGCGCAGTTGTGTTGTCGGTAGGCTCGACTCGTGCGACGAGTGCTTGCCGCCCTCGCGGCGCTCCTCATGATCTCCGGCGGATTCGCTGTGTGGACCGCCCGGACGGGGCGGTTCTCCAACGATTCCCCGAAGACGAGTACGACCGTCGTCGTGAGCGGTGACAGCACAGCCAGACTCGACGAACCCCGCCTCCTGATCGCCTGCATCCCCGAGGCCGACCCCGCGTGCCCCGCGATCGGCGACATCACCGACGTCGGATTCAGCGTCGAACCGCCGTCGATCACCGAGAAGCAGATCGGCACGAAGAGCAAGGCAGCAGCCGATGGGTGGGTCACCACGGCACTCGGCTACGAGCGCGTGCGATTGGTGAACGACTCCTTTCGTGACCCGATCGACGTTGCCAGCACTCAAATCGTGGTCGTGACGCGGCCCGGGGATACCACTCCGGCAGCCACCTGCCACGCGGACCTCGCCTGCCTTGCCCAGGCGGAGCGGGTCAGTTTCCCGAGCATCACGTCGCTTGGAAGCGGGCTGTCAATCGCGACGATAGCCACGCTCGCCGGTGTACCTGCGGGGGATGTCGCACCGCTCAGCCTCGAAGAGATTCCCGACAGCGACGCGATCGTGAGCGCGCTCAGGCGGGCCACGAAGCCCACCGGGAACGAACCGCTCACGCGCCTCACGTCGGTGCGGCTCCTCGACGCGGTCGTGCTGCCCGAGGTGGAAGTCCGCAACTCTGCACCGCTGGGCGTCGAGGTCACTCCCGCCAAGGCCGCTCCGCCGATCTCGCTCGTGCTGATCCTTCCCAAATCGGTAAGCGCAGCTCGCGCCAAAGCCATCACTGCGTCCGTGCGCAGATCCCTGCGTGCCAACGGATGGGACGCCCCTGTGTCACCACGCTCGTTCCCGAATGCCGGCATCGCCAACGAACTCGTCAGTGTCCTCAGCTGATGACCACCCTCCGAGAGGTCGCCCCATGACCATCCACGTTCCCAGCCGACCCCGGGCAACGGTCTCCCTGCTGCTCGCACCCGCCCTCCTGCTTGCCGCGTGTTCGGTGAAGACGGCCACGTCGTCGTCGACCACCGAGGCAACAGGCGACCCGACCGAAACGACGCTCGGCTTCCGCTCCGGGGACGTGATCGTCGATGCCGCCGTGTCCTCCGAGAAGGTGACGCTGCTCACGGAACTTGCGGCGGCGTTCAATGCCGATCGGGACGCATCGAGCATCACCGATGCTGGTGGGGCGAAACGCAGGGTCAGCGTCCGAATCCAGAGAAAGGCATCCGGTGCGGCCGCAACCGCCCTCGTTGGCGGGTGGCCGGAAGCCGAGGAGGGCCCGCAGCCGGTGATCTGGTCGCCGTCGGCGCGGTCGTGGGGCGCGATTGTCAACCAGCGTCTGGCGGAGAAGGGCGGCGCGGCGATGGCTCCTGCCGACGCCACGTCGTTCATGCTCACCCCGCTCGTGATCGCGATGCCCAAGCCAATGGCCGATGCGCTCGGCTATCCGAAGACCCCGATTGGCTTCGGTGACCTCATCACGCTGTCGAAGGACCCGGCCGGTTGGGGCGCGAAGGGCCATCCCGAGTGGGGACCGTTCAAGCTCGGCAAGACCAACCCGAACTTCTCTACCAGCGGTCTCTCGGCGACCGTCGCGATGTACTACGCAGCCACCGGGAAGACGGCCGGACTCACCGTCGAGGATCTCAACAAAGCCGAGGTTCGACAGTACGCGATCGACGTGGAGAGCTCCGTCGTCCATTACGGCGACATCACTATGACGTTTCTCAACAACTGGTTCCGCGCCGACGCCCGCGGCACGTCGCTGACCTACGTGTCGGCGGTCGCGATCGAGGAGAAGTCGGTCGTGGACTACAACAGCGGCAATCCCGACGGCATCCTCGACACCGGTGAAGTTCCTAGGACGCCACGCGTCCCGCTGGTCTCGGTGTACCCGAAGGATGGGACGCTGCTGTCGGACAATCCGCTGTTCGTGCTCGACGCGCCGTGGGTCGACGAAAACGAAAAGCTCGCTGCGAAAGCGTTCGAGAAGTTCGTGCTGACGTCTGACAATCAGCGCAAGGTGCTGCAGTTCGGGTTCCGTCCGGGCAACCCGTCCGTTGCGGTGGCCGACCCGATCACGCTGGCCAACGGCGTCGACCCGAACGAGCCGAAGACCGCACTCGAAGTGCCCGAACCGCCAGTGCTCACGAAGGTCCTCGACCTTTGGAGTGATCAGCGAAAGAAAGCGCGCGTACTCGTTGTGGTCGACGTCTCCGGTTCGATGGGCGAGGCCGCGGACGGCAGCAACTCCTCCGGTGCGGAGACCAAGCTCGACCTCGCGAAACGAGCGGCCGTGAACGCGCTCGACGAGTTCGGTCCGCAGGATCAGGTCGGCCTGCGAATCTTCACGAACGACATCGACGGGCAGGGAGCGAACTTCTTGGACATCGTCCCGATCGCCGAGATGGGTGCCAACCGGGAGCTCATCGCCCGCAAGATCGATGAGCTCGTTCCCTTGCAAGGCACGCCGTTGTACTTGGTTGCTCAGGCCAGTCTCGACGACCTCCGGGCGTCGCTCGATCCCGCCCGGATCAACGCCGTCGTCCTACTGACCGATGGGGTGAACGACGACGGCAACGACTCGGACGACGCTGCCCAACTCGCTGCGCTAGTCAAGTCGGGCCGCACCTCCGCCGAGCGGACGTCCACGGCCATCGTGCGGATCTTCCCGATCGCGTACGGCAAGGACGCCGACCTCGCCACACTCAAACGCATCGCGGAAGCGACGACGGCCACCGCCTACGACGCGAGCGACCCGAAGACCATCGAGAAGGTGTTCATCAACGTCCTCTCCAACTTCTGACCTCGTCGGGGGTCGCCGCGCATCCAGCGCGACGTTTGGAACATCGGCCACCGCCGGGGTGCACCGAGGCTTGGGGGTTGCGCGCAGCGGTTGGGGGCTCAGGACATGC
>JAYSSR010000101.1:0-58154 GCA_043720395.1 Acidimicrobiia bacterium | reverse complement strand
ACCGCAACACTCGCCACTCTCCGCGCATAAAGGGTGGGTGTATTGACAGAATCCGGGGAAACACGCACTCTAAGTAGTTACGCGACGCTCCTACTACTTAACTTCTTCCCTGTGACTACTTGAGGTGTCTCACTATGCGCATCGCCCTGCTCACTGCCGGCGGTCTCGCCCCCTGCCTTTCGACCGCCGTCGGCGGCCTGCTGGAGCAGTACAACGTGCTGGCACCGGACGCCGAAATCATCGGGTACCGCGATGGGTATGCAGGACTGCTGACCGGAAGGTCTGTCGTCGCCGACGCCGCGACCCGCATGCATGCACTCGACCTGTTCGAGCGCGGTGGCAGCCCGCTCGGCAACTCCCGGGTGAAGCTCACGAACGTGGCCGATTGCGTGAAGCGTGGTCTCGTGAAGGAGGGCCAGGACCCGTTGCACGTGGCGGCGGAACAGCTCACGCGTGACAACGTCCAGATCCTCCACACGATCGGCGGCGACGACACGAACACGACCGCCGCCGACCTCGCGGCGTACCTCAAGTCGAACGGCTACGACCTCACGGTGGTGGGCTTGCCGAAGACGATCGACAACGACGTCTTCCCGATCGCGACGTCGCTCGGCGCGGCAACTGCGGCCGAGGAGGGCGCACGGTTTTTTGAGCACATCGTGTACGAGGGTTCGGCCAATCCGCGCTCGCTGATCATCCACGAGGTCATGGGACGCAACTGCGGCTGGCTTACGGCGGCTACCGCGCGCAAGTACCGCGAGCGTCTCCAGGCGCGCAACCTCGGGCCGATGTTCGGCATCGACCCGTCGTGGCTCGACATCGACGCTGTCTATGTGCCGGAGTCCGCCGTCGACATCGAAGGGGAGGCGGCACGGCTGCGCTGCGTCATCGACCGTAAGGGCACGGCGAACGTGTTCGTTTCGGAGGGTGCTTGCGTGCAGGAGATCGTGACGGAAATGGAGTCGTCCGGTGCAACCGTGGCACGGGACGCGTTCGGTCACGTACGGCTGGACACGGTCAACGTCGGCGGATGGTTCTCGAAGCAGTTCGCCTCGCTGGTCGGTGCCGAGAAGGCACAGGTGCAGAAGTCCGGCTATTTCGCACGTTCCGCGCCATCGAACGCTGAAGACGTTGCGCTCATCAGCGAGATGGTCGCGTTCGGTGCCCGTGCCGCGCTTGACGGTGTGAGTGGCGTCATCGGTCACGACGAGGACCGCGGCGGCGAGTTGCGGGCCATCGAGTTCCCCCGCATCCGCGGCGGCAAGCTCTTCGACCCGTCGACGCCATGGTTCACCGAGATGCTCGGGACCATCGGGCAGGTGTAACGGTCGGGTCCGCCGACGTTGTGGCCCCAAATGCGTCACTGCGGCCTCAGATCGGCCCGTTTTGGGGCCACGCCGACCGATCTGGGGCCACAACGTCGGCTCTCGCGTCAGCGCGATCGCACGCTGTTGCGCGGTTGAGCGGGGATGGCGGTAGGTTCGACGTCCATGTCCCGCTCCGTCTCTCGTACCCGCACCGTCAACGCTCCCGCCAAGGCCATCTTCGATCTCCTGGCCAATCCCTCTCGTCACGCGGAGATCGACGGGTCGGGCACGATCGTGAAGTCGAACGACGCTGCCCCGAAGCGGCTGTCGAAAGGGGCGACGTTTGGCATGTCGATGAAGTTCGGCGTTCCGTACAAGATCCAGAACACGGTCGTCGACTTCGACGAGAACGTGCGCATCGCGTGGAAGCACTTCGGCGGACACGTGTGGCGCTACGAGCTCGCAGCCGGCACCGCAGCGGGGACGACGGAGGTCACCGAAACATTCGACTGGTCAACGTCGAAGGCACCACTTGTTTTGGAACTGATGCGGGCACCGAAGAAGAACACCGTGGCGATCGAGAAGACGCTCGACAAACTCGCGGCGCGTTTCGCGAACGAATCCTGAGCGGCTGAATTTTCAGCGCAGCAGCTCGCGTAGCGCGGCGTGCACGAACGCGTTGCCCGCAATCGTCATCTCGACGTTCGGTTCAACGCTGTTGAGTCCGCTCGCGGCTCCACCGGCTTCGCGCACGATGACGCTGCCGGCGCAGGCGTCCCACGGGTTCAGTCCTCGCTCGTAGTAGCCGTCCAAACGCCCGGCCGCCACATAGCAGAGGTCAAGCGCAGCGGACCCTCCGCGTCGAAGGTCTCGTATCATCGGCAGGAACCGGGCGACCACCGCGCCCTGCTCGGCTCGCCGCTCGGGCGCGTACCCGAACCCGGTGCCGACCAAAGCGAACCCGAGGTCCCCGCAGGTTCCGACGGCGAGAGGCCGACCGTTGACCGTGGCACCTTGGCCATCGACGCCGACAAACGTCTCGACGGTCATCGGTGCCTCCACGACGCCCACGACGGGGCGTCCGTGGAACTCGATACCGATGGAGACGCACCAGAGCGGATGCCCGTACAGGTAGTTGGTAGTCCCGTCGAGCGGATCGATCACCCAGCGCAGCCCGGTGGTGCCGTCCGATGTCGCGCCCTCCTCGCCGAGCAAACCATCGTTGGGTCGGTGGGCTCGAATTCCCTCGACGATACGACGCTCCGCACCCCGGTCCATCTCGCTCACCATGTCGGTGCCGCTCGACTTCGTGTCGACACGCTCACGGGGCCGGTCGAGCCCGTCGCGCAAGAACGCGCCAGCCTCCTTGGCCAAGCGGATGGCGAGGTCGCGGAGCTCAGGCAGCAGGACATCGAGCGAAGGCACCCGTCGAGGCTAGGGCCGGGTGACGGCGCGGCGGTGTCGTTCGCGCCGGGGAGAGTCGTCCGCGCACGCTGCGCGCACGACTTTCGCCAGCGCTGACGACACCTGCACAACTTCTCCGCGTGGAGTTGCGTTGTCCGAGGTCGCTCGACTGACGGGCGAGTCGGAGGGCGCGGCCATCGAAGCGAAGCTGCGGCCGGTGCTGGCCCGCGGTCGCGGCGACCTCCAGGTGCTCCTCGGAGCGGCGGTCGGCGCGGCCTTGCGATCGGATCAGCTCACCTATCCGTGCTCGTCGGCGGGAGCCGAGTCGCAGACGCTAGCGTCGGCGGCAGGGTGGAACCTCGCAAAGCTGCGGGAGGTGTTGGGGCGCAGTGACGACGCCTCCTCGGAAGCGCTCGCCGTGTTGCGTCAGCGATAGGCCGACGCCCGAGTCGGTGACAAACCGCTCGCTGACATCGCCTCCGCGTTGCGAGGCATCGAGTCGGCCTTTCCGTGAGGGCGACCCGGGCACTACCAGCCGTCACGCAACAGGGGTGCCGGTCCGCCAATAGCAACTCCAGCTATAATAGGTGGAGTGGTAATCGATCCGTCAATGCGCGAATTGCACAAGCCAGACAGCCTCTTCGGTCGGGCATCAGAGTGGGAAGCGCTCGTCGATTTCGTCTCCACGTCGGGCGGCGCTCGTCTTGGCATGGTCTACGGCCGACGTCGTCAGGGCAAGACCCACCTTCTCCAGGCGCTCCAGCAGGCGACCGGTGGCTTCTATTGGCAGGCCATTCAGCAATCCGGGCTGCAGAACCTTGAGTCGTTCTCGCAAGCCTGGGCACTGCACGCTGGACTTCCCTCTGGTATCCGCTTCGCTGGATGGGCTGAGGCGCTCAATGCAGTCGTTTCGTTCCGAGGCACGAGCCAATCGGTTGTCGTGCTCGACGAAGTCGGCTACCTCGTAGCTGCCGTTCCTGGACTGCCCTCTCTTCTGCAGGCTGCGCTGTCTCCCGCAAAGGCGGCGAAGAGCAACGCTCGGATCATCCTTTGCGGGTCGGCGCTGGGTCAGATGCGCCGGCTTATCGGTGGACGGGCACCGCTGCGCGGCCGAATGAGCATGGAACTCGTGGTGCAACCGTTCGCGTATCGCGACGCCGCCGAGTTCTGGGGACTCGAGTCGAATCCCGACGCCGCATTCCGTCTGCATTCCCTCGTCGGGGGAACCCCCGCGTATCGTGACCTTGCCGGTGACACACCTCGACGCGGGGACATCGATCAATGGGTGTCACGGCGTCTGCTCGATCACCGCTCTGCGCTCTTTCGTGAGGGGCGGATTGTGATTTCCGAAGACTCTGTATTGACTGACCAACAGATGTACTGGAGTGTGATCGGCGCAATCGCCGAGGGAAACGAACGCCGCGCCGACATCGCCCGCGTAGTTGATCGACCTTCGACGTCGCTCTCTCACTCCTTGAGGGTGCTCATCGATGCGGGTTGGATCGATCATCGAACCGACCCGCTTCATGGCAGGCGTTCCACGTATCGTCTTGCCGATCCGATTGTTCGCTTCTGGCGACTCGTGGTTGAACCGAACACCCCACGGCTCACGATCGCATCAAGCGCCCCGGCCCAGGTTTGGCGCGAGAGCGACGCACTTGTTGCGTCGCGCATCTATGGACCGCACCTGGAAACGGTGGCGTCGGAATGGCTGCTTGCCGGAGGAGTGCAATGTGGCCTCCGGGAGAACCCGACCGAGGTCGGTTCGTCCGAGGTCGTGATCTCCGGCGGTCGTTATCAACTCGACTTGGTCGCTGTCCGCAGGACCGGGGCCGGTCGTCCGCGCACACTTGCCATTGGTGAGGTCAAAGCAACTTCTCAACCCGTCGGACCGGCAGAGCTTGATCGCCTCGACACGGTGGCCGCCACAATCGAGCCGACCGCCATGCGGGTCATTGTGGCTCGCTCGGGCTTTACGGCACCGCTTCGTCGTTTGGTCGACCGGCGCTCCGACGTGATTCTCGCCGACCTCGCGACCCTCTACCGATAGAGGCTCGCCCTCCTTTCGAACTCACTTGGTAGGATGCGTTCCCACCAAGTGAAGAGGTCTCAATGTCGGTCGTCGCAGAGTTTCTCGTGTCGAAGAGCGGACAGATGTCCGTCCCAGCACCTGTCCGCCATCGTTGGGGTCTCGACGACGGTGGACGAGTCACGGTGATCGATCTCGGGGACGCCGTCGTCCTGTTGCCGCAGGGTGCGCGTCAGCGAATTCTCGGGCTCGCGCTGTCGGCAGAGGACCATCGAGCTTTTGTCGAGAGCCTCGACGACCCAGACCTTGCCACCACGTAGTTGACGACGGTTGTGGTCGATGACCACCTGTTGCGCGACGTTCTGACGGGCGCTCGGCCTACCGATCTCGGCGGCATCGCCAGTTCGCTTGCCACGACTGGCCTCTGGCTGTTTCGGCTGAGCAGTTCGTGGGCCGTTCCGAGCGTGTCGGGAAAGCTCTCCGCTCCGATCGCGGCCTTACCGGCCGAGCAGCAGACTCGATTCCGCGAGCAATTGACTGCTTTGCCCGCCGATATCGAGGTGCTCCACCTGCGCCAGCTCGCCTGGTCAATGGGACAGCTACAGCATCGGCATCGCGTCGAGGGTCGTCAGCTTTCTGCGGCGATGGTCGAGGCGCTTGCCGCTGCTGAATTCCTGGGCGGGGCGATTGCCGTTTCGCGACATGACGTCGGACCGAACCTTCGGGCCGCAGCGGAGCACGACGGCATCGCGTTCTACGTTCTGTAGGTTCATACCGGACCGCCCGCAACTATCGACAGGATGCGTCCGCGAGCGATCTGCGCGCGCACGAAATGGACCCACGCGGCCTTGACCGGAACATCCTCCACGTACATCTCGCCGCCGTGAGCATGGGCGGGTCTTCGACGCGCTGAACCCGGTTTCCAAGAATGCTTGACACTTGTTCGAGGGTCCGGCTCAGCGACTTTGGACCGCATCCGCAGCAGCGGCAGCGGCCTTCTCGGCATCGCGCTCGGCCCACCAGTCGCCACCCCGGGCCACACGGACGACTTCATCGCTCGCGGTCGGGAGGTGCCCGGCGAGGTTGTGCGGCGTGGGGCTCTCGGCGACAGCGTTCGTGAGGCGTCCGACTTCGCTGACCTCGACCTCCACCACGTCGCCGATGTTCATCGGGCGCGAGTTTGCAGGCGTGCCGGTAAGGATGATGTCGCCAGGCAGGAGCGTGATGTGACGGCTCAAATCGGCGAGCTGATAGTTGATCGGGAATGTCATATCGGAGACCGGTCCCTCCTGCACGACGCGGCCGTTGATGTACGTGCGCAGCGTCTGCTTCCGAATATCCACGCCGCTCACCAGCCCGGGACCCAAGGGGCAGTAGCCATCCTGACCCTTCACCCGCAACATCGAGCCACCATCGGTGTCACGAAAATCTTGGAGACCGACGTCGTTCGCAGGCGCAAATCCGGCAATGAAGTCCCACGCGTCATCGGGTTTCACGTTCTTCATTGGACGCCCCACAACGGCCGCGATCTCGCCCTCATAGTTGATGAACTGCGCGTCGGCCGGACGGTAGAGCATCCCTCGATGAGCGTTCAACGCTGTGGTCGGCTTCTGGAAATACGTCGGCGTCGTGAGTGCCTTGGCCCGGAACTCGATGCGGCGGCTGTCGTAGTTCAGGTGGATGCAGAGGATCTTCGTGGGCTCACACGGGGCCATGTATGCGGCCGTGGCCTCCGGGGTGCGGCGTCCGTCGTTGAAGATCAGTTCGCTTCCGTCGTCGGAGACCGACACCCAGTGCGGGGTTCCGCCGTGGAAGATACGTCGGATCTCGCGTCGTGGCCCGTCGAGGACCGACATCTAGAAGCTTCCCTCGGCTGCACGATCGATGTTCTGCGTGAGGATGAGGTCCTCGTGGAGCTCCATCCACACGTCGTGGTAGGAGCCGCACATCACGCCGGTGAACATGTTCTGCGCGCCACCTTCGAGCGCACTGCGAGAACCGGCTAGCCGAGGGGTGTACCCGCCGAAACGTTCGGCGACGCTGCCGAACGCGTTCGTGATCGACTGTGCCGTCGCGTCGAGTTTGGCCAGCCGTGCCCGGACCGCGTTGTCGTAGGCCGCGTCGGAGTGGTCGTTCGGTGCGCCCTCACGGAGTTGCCAATCGCCACAGAGCGCCTTGAACTCCTCGTTGAGGGCCAAGAACTCCGGGTAGCTCGTGGCGAGACCGTCGCGGAAGCCTGGGCGTCCGGCGTCAGCTTCGAGTAGCGCCGGGTGGGCGTCCTTGCCTGCGGGCGTGAGCTGCCAAAGTCCGCGAGCCTCGCGAAACAGCGTCATACCCTCGCCGAGCATGCTCGTGAGGTGCGACTCCACATCCGGTTCGGCGACACCAGCCAGCGGTGCAAGGTGATCGAGCTTCGCAAAGCCCTTGATCCGGAGAGCGTGGTGGACGCGAAAACGGGGTTCAGAAGGAAGTGCCATCCGACACAGTTTGCAACGTTTGGAGTGGTCGGTCGAACGCGACGTTCCGGAGACCGGTCCGGCGTCGGTCGGTGTGCGCCGCAGTCGGGCGGTCGGCGATGATGAGCGGCATGCGACTTTCCCGAGAACAGATCGATGCCGCTTCGGATGCGTTGTTCAACGCCGAAACGACCTTCACACAGATCCCGTCGATTTCGGCGACGTACCCCGACGCCGATGTCGGGGACGCGTACGCGATCGCCATGGGCGTCACGGCGAGAAAGGTCGCGGCAGGGCGCACCATCAAGGGCCACAAGATCGGGCTCACTTCGAAAGCGATGCGTGCGAACTCGGGAGCAAAAGAGCCCGACTATGGGACGCTGACCGACGACTTCTTCGTCTACGAGGGCGCAACCGTGTCGCCGTCGAGACTGCATCGGCCGCTGGTCGAGGTCGAGATCGCGTTCGTGCTCAAGCACGATCTTGTCGGTCCGGCGATCAACGTTGTCGACGTCATCCAAGCCACGGACTTCGTACTGCCCTGCCTTGAGATCGTCGACAGTCGCCAGGAGTCGCGCGGGCCAACGCCGCTCATCGACACGATCGCAGATGCTGCGTCCTGTGGTTTCGTCGTTCTCGGCGCGAACCCCCGCCGGCTCGACCAGATTGACGTACGACGCATTGGCGCGGTGATGCTGAAGAACGGCGAGATCGAGGAGAGCGGCGTCGGGGCGGCGGTGATGGGCAATCCGGTCAACTCCATTGCGTGGCTCGCGAACAAGCTTCATGAATACGGCGTGCCGTTGAAGGCAGGCCATGTCCTGTTGTCAGGATCATTCGTGAAGGCGCTCCCGTTCGGACCGGGAGACACGCTGTCGGCCATCTTCGACACCCTCGGCGAGGTCAACCTCGCGGTCGCAAAGGAATAGGGCCCGTGAGCGACCTTGTTCCTGCTTCGTCACTTTCCCTGGACGCTGCGCGTCGAGTCGTTGCGGCCGCCGAGGCGAAGGCCGTAGAGATGGGTTTCGCCGTATGCGTTTGCGTGAGCGACGTGGGTGGCGAGCCGATCGTACGTGTACGTATGGATGGTGCGCCACGTCTGTCTGCTGGTATTTCCGAGAACAAGGCGTGGACGGTCACACAGTTCAACGGAATGCCGACCCACGTGTGGTGGCCCGTCATCAAGGACGATCCGATGCTCGTCCACGGACTCACGCTGACGCCACGATTCATCGTCTTCGGTGGCGGCGTCGGTGTGTTCGTCGATGGAGCGCTAGTGGGCGCGGTCGGCGTGTCTGGCGGTACCGCGGACCAGGACCAGGCGGCGGCCGAGGCGGGCGCGGCAGCGCTCTCCTGACGCTCAGCCCGGCAGTGCGATCGACTGCCAGGAGATCATCTGCCAGCCTTCGTCGTCACGACGCCAGACCTGCAGGTAACGCGCTACGAAGTCCTTGACCGCGCCGTTCGTGGTCACGTCGATGTGCATGTCACCATTCACGAGGACTGCATCGCCGTAGTCGCGAACTGATGCCTGCACGACGTCCAGTGAGCGGTACACGAGCGTGCCGGCGACGAACCGGCCGACCATCTCGTCGCGGGTTTCGACCTGACCGGATGAGTGGACGTACACGCAGTCGGCCGAAGTAAGCCGCTCGATCGTGGGTATGTCGCACGCAACGCATGCCTCGCGTCGGGCGCGGTCGAAATCGAGAATCTGATGGTCGGTGTCTGGCATAGGGGAGATTCTGCCCTGAGTCTGGACTCGAGGAACGGCGTAAATCGACGCGTGGTCGTTCGACGCCCGCCACTCGTGCCGGTCCAACCTGCGACCATGCGGTCTTGCTGGAGCACTCTCGCAAGTGCGCCGCATGACCTCGACCCCTTGACTCCAGTTAGTTAGTTAGTTACATGCCTTCGCAGACCATCGTCATCGACGACCACGGCAGTCTCCCGATCCGCAGCCTGTTTCCTTCGCCGATAGATCTGGTGATCG
Organism: Acidimicrobiia bacterium; assembly: GCA_043720395.1. Classification (GTDB taxonomy): domain Bacteria; phylum Actinomycetota; class Acidimicrobiia; order Acidimicrobiales; family JANYDT01; genus JANOYY01. The sequence continues at coordinate 48,965 of JAYSSR010000101.1, read as the reverse complement.
CGACCCCACAACCCGACGGTGGCGTCTTGCTTCGCGCGGCAGTGTCAACGCCGGCGTTGCTGCCGCGGCTGCGACAGGTCCCCGGATTGCTCGAAGAGCTTGAGCGTTCCTTCGGGCCGGATCAAACGTTCGTGCCCTGGAAACGGCGGGAGCGTCCGGCGTCCACGAACGCGGCCAAGACGCCATCTCCGAAGTCGAGAAAGTCTCAGCCCGCCGTGACTCCTCAGGTGCCCGGGGCGCTGAAGATCGCCGACGTCGTCGCGCTCTTTGCGAAATACCGGCGAGTGGTATCCCTTGAATCTGAAGACGTCGGTCGTCTCTGGGGTGTCAACGCGAACGACGACGAGCTGAAAGTGAACGTCAAGTTCCAGTTCGTGTTCTGGGCCAAAAGGGTACGCGGTGAGTGGTTCGCCTCGGTCTGCCTTACAACCGACCCGGAACTGCTGGCCACGGTCTCGGCTCGTCAGGCCCAACGGCCGCAAGCGACGCGGATGTGGGACAAACCGAGAGCGAGACAGTTGGACATCACTCATGACCAAGCGACGTTGGCCCTGCCACTTCCCGAAATGTCGGACCTACTCGACGAGCCCCGCTTCGCTGCGGCAGCTCGGGAGTTGGCACAACTCGGGATGAAGAATCGCTTGTCGGGGAGGAACAGGTCCAACGCGTCGGTGGCCGATTTCCTCGTTGGTGATCAAGGTCAATAGGTCGTGTTCGAGGTCGCGTGGAATTTGGCGAACGCTTCCGCGGTCCTGGACGCTCTATGGGACGTCGACGAATTGGCCGCAGAACTCATCGACGACACGATCGAAGCGATCGCAGCCGAGCCTGCACGATTCGAAGTCGAACAGACGGAGAGCGGGAGCTTCATTGTGCAAGTTCCGCCGACTCCCTGGTTCATCATGTGGGCATACGCACCAACTCCACAACTCATCGTTGTGGGGCGGAGCGCCGATTCCAGCAAGTTCAGTCTTCCCTGACAGCCAACGGGCGCGGCGTAGCCTAACGGGCTGAAATCGCGCGCGACCTGATCCGAAGGACGAAATGAAACTTGCCAACCTGAATGACCGCGCCGTGCTGGTAGTGGATGGTGCCGCGGTTGACATCGCGACCGCCTCGAGCGGCACCTTGGGTCCGGCCATCTCGGCGATTTACGCGAACTGGGACGCGTTCACATCGTGGGCAGCTTCGGCGACGCTCGGAGCCGGAACCGCGTTTGCTGAGACCGACCTCGGGGCGCCATCGCCAGCTCCGACACAGGTGTTCGCGATTGGACTGAACTACCGCGCTCACGCGGCAGAGGGCGGCTCCGAGGTGCCGAAGGCACCGGCTACGTTCACGAAGTTTCAGTCGTGCCTTGGCCGTCCGTTCGACCCCGTGTCGGCAGTACCGGGCGCGCACGACTGGGAGGCGGAGTTGGTGGTCGTCATCGGACGTCGCGCACACAAAGTCGCGGCCGCGGATGCATGGTCCTACGTCGCCGGAGTGACCTGTGGGCAGGATTACTCGGAGCGGATTACCCAGCGTGCCGCCGGGTCGCATTTCTCGCTCGGCAAGTCGTACCCGGGCTTCGGTCCGACCGGCCCGTGGTTGGTGACCCCCGATGAGTTGGCCGATCGTGACGACCTTGCGATTTCGTGTGACGTGAGCGGTCAGACGATGCAGTCGAGCCGCACGTCGAACATGGTGTTCTCGGTACCGGTGCTAGTCGAGTACCTCTCGGGCATCACACCGCTCCTGCCGGGCGACATCATCTTCACCGGCACGCCCGAGGGAGTCGGCTATGCCCGCACGCCACCGCGGCTGCTCGCCGCGGGCGACGTGGTCACGACCACGATCGAGGGAATCGGTGTCATCCGCCAATCCATCGTCTGACCTCGGCACCGGCCGGGCAACCACCAACTACTCAACACCAGTCAGACTGGCTTGTGCCAGAGCGCCCGGTAGTTCACCGAAAGCAGCTCCTCGTCGGTGAAATCGGCGAGTTCGCGCCCGGCCCGAATCTTGGCTAGTTCGGCGGTGAGCTGCGAACCGTACGGCTCGTGGTGATGATCGAGGTGCTCGGACGCTCCCGGGCAGCGTCGGGCGAACAGCTCGCGCCAATGCATGATTCGCCACTCGTTCATGTAACAGCTCTCGATCACCGCGGACTTGTGTGCCGGACGCAGCTGCGCCCAATACGGAATGGCCTCGCGCTGGCCGGCGAATATCCGTAGGTCGTGGCAACCGCCCTCCGAGGAATACACGTGGATGCTGATCGAAGCCATGCCTCCCGGACGCAGCACGCGGATTGCCTCGGCAAGCACAGCATCCGGATCGGGCAGGTGCTCAAAGACCGAGAACGAGTACACGAGGTCGAAAGTGGCATCGGCGAACGTCATGGCTGACGCGTCCATCTGCAGATAGGTCGCCGGATTGGGCTTCGCGACGCCGAGCTGCGAGCAGAGCGCCTTGCGGAACGCGCGGTCGATGCCGAGCACCTTGCGGCCCACCGTCTTCGCTGCGCGCACCGGCCCGTTCTGACGGAGCAACTGCACGTACGGCCCCGGCTTCCACCCCATCGGGATCACGTCGAGATCGATGGCCGTCACGTGGTTATGGACCCCGAACGCGAAGACCTCGCGCGATGTCTGGCCGGCCCCGAGCACAAGCACCCGATTGCCGCGCAGCGGCGACCCGGTCGAGGTCTCGAACTCGGCTTCCAACGTCGCTTTCTGCTCGAGAGTGGAGCGCACGTCACTCGCGAGGTTGTTGGTGCGGACCCTGTACAGCCGCCGAGCATCACGGACGAACTGTCGCGGGTCCGTCCGCATCTTCGTGTAGGTCTTCACGTCACCAACTTGGCACACGACACGCCTCAGGGAGCGCGTTCACGGAAGGTTTGCACGGAAGGTCTGCATTGCGAGACCTATCGGACGCGAAACGGCCAGCGAGCCACGCAGGTGGTGCGATGCCCGCTGGCCATTCGTGATGTTCACCAGGAGTATTTCAGCCCGCAGCGCGCTCGATGATGGTGACGACACCCTTCGTGCCGTCGACCTCGATGAGGTCGCCGGTCTTGATGCGTTGCGTCGCCACGGACGTGCCGACGACGCACGGAATGCCGTACTCGCGTGACACCGTGGCGGCATGGGTGAGCGATCCGCCGCCGTCGCACACGCACGCCGAGATGATCGCGAACGCGGGCGTCCAGTTCGGCGACGTTGCTTCCGTCACGAGGATCTCGCCCTCCTCGAGGTCGAACAGTTCCATCGCCGAAAGCATCACGCGTGCTCGGCCCGTGTACTTGCCGGCCGAGGCGGGGAAACCCGTGAGCATCGTGGAGTTGACGTCGGACTTGAGGCCCTCGAAGTAGTGGTGGTGCATACCGAAGATCTCGATGAGGACGGGGTCCTCGATCTTGTCGGGCAGCGTCCCCACGACCTTCGGCACCGTCGGACGCTGCTCCTGATAGCCCTCGTAGTACTCACGGCGCGCGGTGGCGATCGACTGGAGGTCCTTCCAGGTGGAACGTCCCTGGCCGATGTCGCGGATCTCGGGAGCGAAGAGGAAGAGACCGTCGTCATAAGCGGTCGCACCCGACGCTGTGCTCAACGCGAGCGCGCCACGGCGAAGGGGGATCGAGGCACGGAGGTCGATGTAGTAATTGTGGTCCTCGTTCCACCAGGCGAAGTTCGCGACCTGGCAGATGCCGAGCAGTTCGTTGAACGCGCCGAGCGTCTCGCCTGACAACGACGTGCGGGCCGACTCGACGGCCTCGTCCTTCTCTTTGTGTGACGCTGCGAGCGATTTGTCGAAATCGTGGCGCTCGCTCATGCCAATGAAGTTGCGAATCTGTCCGAGCGGCGACGCCTGATTCTCGATCCAGGCCGGGATGGCAACGTCGGCGATACCCTCGGTACGCCAGCCGTAAATCTTCAGAAAGTCATCGAATTTTGTGAGCCACACCGAGGCGTTACCGCCAGCGGCGTTCAGTGCACTACGAATCTGATCGGGTTCGTGCTTGAAGTGGTCCGCGATACCGAGACCCTTGGCGTCGTCGACAAGACCCCACAATGCACGGTCCGTTTCCATGATCTTGGAATCGCGGCCCTGCAACATCTTGGCGATATTGCCCGGGTCAATTCCGTTGCCAGCGCACACCCCATACAGCTGGAGGTAGATGGCGAGGAGCGGGTACATGATCTCGAAGTGGATCTCCCACGCGCGCTTCTGGAACGTGGTCGCATCTTCCACGTACTGGCAGATTTCCGGAATGGACTTCCCCGCAAACTCATACGACTCGAAGTAGTTGAGTGCTAGGTCGAGTTCCCATTTGCGCTCTTCCCAGATCGCATCGAAGTTGCCCAGGAACTTCGGCATGTTCTTCTCGATCCGAGCTGCGCGTTGACCGATGTCCCACGCCGACGTGACAGGTACCTCACCCTCGTACAGGAAAGGACCACCCATACGTTGGACCAGGCCACCGGCCGGTGGCAGCGGAAGCTGGTGCGCCGCGAGTTGGGTGGCCCACGCTGCGCCCGTCACGAGCGTCATTCCGAGTGGTGTGAAGCCACGCGGCCAGTGGAAGTCCACGAACCAGAACCGGGACTCGTCGGCCTTCGTGAACGGGCCGGACTTCATGCGCACCGAGTAATCCTCAAGATGCTCGGGCTTCCAGCCGGGGTACCAGCCATCGAGAAACTGATCTACCGGGACGATCTCGGCCATGGAATGTGCCTTTCGGGGGACGGTGCGCCGCGAGCGCAGCAGTGTGAAGTTCGGCACGTACGGTATTCGACGCGGCACGACCGGTGCTTGTCGGCCGTTCCGCTCTTCGGCATCGGTAGCATGACGCCGCGTTTGATGCCCGGAGCCCGTATCCGGCGCGCTCGCCCGACACGGAGAGACCATGGACGAAGCAAGCCCCGGACGAGCGATCTCGCATGTGCCCGACATTGTTCGCTCCGCCTATGCGGAGCTGATCGTGACCGACCTTGACGCGAGTCGGCGCTTCTGGGTCGACCGGCTCGGGTTCGTGATCAGCGCCTCGACCGACGATGCCCTGTATCTGCGCGGCCACGAAGAGTTCGTCCATCACAGCCTCATCCTGCGCGTCGGGGCGGAGCCGGCGTGTTCGCGTTTCGCGTTAAGAGTCCGCACGCCCGAGGATGTCGATCGAGCGGAACAGTTCCATGTCGAGCGAGGCTGTCGCGTGCGTCGCTATCCGGCGGGTGCGACGCTCGGTGTCGGGCCGACGGTGCGCGTCGAGGACCCGTTCGGGTTCGTCGTCGAGTACTTCCACGAGATCGAATGGACGGGCCACAATCATCAGCGTTACGACCTCCGTCACGGTGCGGCCATCAACCGGCTCGACCACATCAACCTGGTGACCGACGATGTCGAGGGTTCGTACCGCTGGTACACAGGTCTCGGCTTCGGGCTCTCAGAGACTATCGAGGACACGTCAACCGGGAAGCTGTTCGCCACGTGGATGTACCGAAAGCAGACGGTCCACGACGTAGCGACCACGCAGGGTTCCTCGCCGCGGCTGCATCACCTCGCGTTCGCCGTGCCGGAGGCGCACAACATTCTGCACCTGGCCGACGTCCTCGGGTCGGTCCGCGAAGAGCACCACATGGAGCGCGGGCCTGGCCGCCACGGGGTGTCCAACGCGTTCTACCTGTACCTGCGTGACCCTGACGGGCACCGCGTCGAGATCTACACGACCGACTACTTCACCGGCGATCCGGGTCACCAGGCGTTTCGGTGGGACGTGAATGACCCTCGTCGGCGCGACTTCTGGGCGAATCCGATCGTGCCGCGGTGGTACGAGGAGGCGAGTCGTGTGCTCGACCTCGACGGCAACGTCCAGCCGTTGCGCGAGCGCAGGTCCGACGAGCAGGCCATCACCGTTGGTGCCGATGGACACGGCGTAACGCGGGCGGAGTAGCCGCGGCGGTCGGCTGGTCGATCCCGGCTTCCGGACGTTGGGAAGGTCAGCCACCTCGGAGGTCGCCGATCTTCCCAACGTCGTGGAGGGCTACACGAGTGCGGCCGTGATCCGACCGGCAGCGTCGACGACCGAACGGGCGACAGCCTTCTCGTCGACCCGCTGACCGGCGAGCCACAACACGGCAATTGCGCCGACGTCGGCGACCGGCGCGGCGATCGCGGCCATGCCCGGCAGCACCTCGCTCGTGGTCCGCACCCAACCTTGCGTTCGGGCGCGTCGAAGCTCCGCTCGTTCGCGCGGACGCGCGGGCTCGCTCATCAGCAACGCAAGGCCCGGCGCGCCGCGGTCGACCGGGTGACGCGCTCCGGGGCGGTAGACCACGTGGACGTTGCCCGTCGTCGGCTCCGCACTCTCCACGGTGACTGCCTCGTCGCCGCTGCGAACTACGAGGAAGGCGGTCATGACGAGCGCGTCGGCGAGACGCCGCAGCTCGGGTCCGGCGGCCGTCCGCAGATCGAGGCGTACCGAACGGGCGAGGACGGCGAGCCGTGCCGCTGGTCGGTAGCTGCCGTGATCATCGCGTTCGATGAGGTTGCGCGCCTCCAGCGTGCGGATCAGCCGATACGCGATTGACCGATGCACGCCAACGGCCTCTGCGATGTCGGTGATCGACACAGGCTGCTCCGCCAACGCGATGTATTCAAGCGATGCAAGTCCGCGATCAAGCGTTTGGGAAGGCGGCGCGATATCATTCGCAGATCGAATCATGAGTTCGATAATAGAGCAACGTTCGAGAAAGGCAACACCATGGGTGCACGTACGGGCGAACAAGTTCTGAGTCGGCTGCGGTCCGAACCCCCCACGCTGTGGATCGAGGGAGCCAAAGTCGAAGACCCGACGACCCACCCCCGAGTCGCCAATGCTGCACACTCCCTTGCCGCGCTCTACGACCTCCAGCATCGCCCTGACGTGGTGGACACGATGACATTCGAGTCGCCGACCTCGGGTGAGCGCGTCGGGATGAGTTTTCTCGTGCCGGAGACCAAGGAGGACCTCGTCCGCCGCTCTGCGATGCACAGGGTGTGGGCGGACTCGACCCTGGGCTTCATGGGTCGGTCGCCCGACTACATGAACGTCAACGTCATGGCAGCGGGCATGGCACCGGCCTACTTCGATGGGTGCGACCCGCGATTCGGCCGCAATATGGCGTCGTACTTCGAATACGTGCGGGAGAACGACCTTGCGCTCACTCACGCGCTCACGAGCCCACAGGTTGATCGATCGAAAGCCATCAACGAGCTGCCCGACCCATTCATCGCGCTCGGGCTCGTGCGGGAAACGTCCGACGGCATCGTGGTGCGGGGTGCTCGCATGCTTGCCACCCTTCCGATCTCCGACGAGATACTCATCTTTCCTTCAACGGTGTTGAAAGCTTCCGACGAGATGAAGCCGTACGCGCTCGCTTTCGCGTTGCCCAACAACACGCCGGGCCTCACGTTCCAGTGTCGGGAGCCCCTCGACCTCGGACGCAGCCACTTCGATCATCCCCTCGGTTCACGATTCGACGAGCTTGACGCGATGGTCTACTTCGACGACGTCTTGGTGCCCTGGGAGCGAGTGTTCCTCATCAACGACGTGCCGCTCGCGAACAACGCGTATGCGGGCACGACTGCGGTGCTGCACATGGCCCATCAGGTCGTGAACCTGAAGATCGCGAAGACCGAAGCGTTTCTCGGAGTGTTGCAGGCGATCGTGGACATGATTGGCAGCGGGGGAGCGCAGCACGTGCAGGAGATGATCGCCGAGGTCATCGTGATGGTCGAGATCTTGAAGGGTCTGAAGGTGGCTTCGGAGCACGGAGCATCGCTGAACGAGTTCGGCGTGATGACGCCAGCGCGTGGCCCACTCGACGCTGCTCGCAACTGGTATCCCGACGTCTACAAGCGCCTCATCGAGATCATGCAGCTTGTCGCATCGAGTGGACTGATCATGATTCCGACCGACGCCGATCTGCTGGGCCCTCAGGGAGCGTCGATCGTGAAGTACCTCCAGGGGGCGAACGGGTCCGCCGAGGAACGTGTGCGGCTGTTCCGCCTTGCCTGGGACATGAGCATCAGCGGCTTCGGTGGCCGCCAGGCGCTGTACGAACGGTTCTTCTTCGGCGACCCGGTTCGTATGCGCCAAGCGCTGTATGGGATCTACGACCGGACCGTGATGGTCGACCGGGTTCGCTCTTTCGCCGCGAACACGGCTTGGCCGAGCTGAATATCGCCCGGACACGTTGCGTTCAGGCCGCCGCACGTTGTTGTCCTGGGCGCAACAATTCGCCCGAGTGCTGTGCGGACGTCCCGACTACGACACCGGCGGACGCCGATGCGCCCACGGTGCTGCTTCTTCAAGCGCGCTCGCAACCCTGATGAGGACGTACTCGAGGTCGTAAGCGGCCGTGAGCTGGACGCCGCGCGGGAGCCCGTCGTGGGGCCAGCCGAGCGGGAGGGAGATGCAGGGTTGACCGGTCACGTTCATCGGACGGGTGAATGCGCTCCCGCGTCCTGACTCGTACGCGCGCATGTAATCACCGATGATCGAGGCTGGCCCGGCCGTGGTCGGCGTGACGAGCAGGTCCATGGAGTCCCACCATGCGAGAGCGTCGGCCGCTAGTTCCTGCATGCGTTCGATGGTGGTGAGGATCTCGGGACCGCTTACCGCACGTCCCGCGCTGATGACGGCCCACGTCCGTGGCTCCAGATCAGCCTCCTCGAATGGGCGGCCGATACGAGCGGGCCATGCGTCGGCTTCGGATGCCGCGGTGACAGCGAGAGCGGTGCTCGCGAGCGCCCAGAGCTCGGAACTGGCGAACGTGGCGGGCGCGGCGTGCTCGACGATGTGGCCCATCGATTCGAGAAGCGTCGCCGTGTCGGCGGCCGCCTGAGCACTGGCCGCGTCGACTTGAACGCCGTTGAACGCCGTTGTCCATACGCCAATCCGGAGCCGGTCGGGGTCACGGCCGACCTCGTCGGCGAGGGGACCTGGCAGGCGCGGAGCGGGCCACCAGGGCGAGACGGTCGAGATGGCGTCCACCAGTGCAGCCGTGTCGCGGACGGAACGGGTGATGACGCCCTCGACGTTCATGCCGACCGGTCGGTCGGATCGCGCGCTCGTGAGGGTGCGTCCTCGGGTCGGTTTCATGCCGACGAGTCCGCACAGTGCGGCGGGGATGCGGATCGAGCCGGAGATGTCGTTGCCGTGTGCGGCGGGCACGATCCGCGCGGCAACCGCCGCCGCTGACCCGCCCGATGATCCGCCGGGCATGCGAGCGACGTCCCACGGGTTGTGAGTCGGGCCGTACAGCTCGGGTTCGGTCGTTCCGATCATGGCCATCTGCGCGGTGTTCGTGCGCCCGATCGGGATCAGCCCGGCAGCGCGGAAACGCAACGCCAGTTCGCTGTCGGTGCGCGGGCGATAGTCGAAGTCCCGCAACACTCGGACGCCCATGTGATACGGCTCGCCGGCCTCGCGGCACTTGTAGTCCTTGAACAGGAAGGGCACGCCGGGAAAGGGACCGTCGAGGGTGGTTGCCGCGTCGGCTTCCCGGCGGGCCCGGTCGAACTGGCGGTGGACGATCGAGTTCAGCGTCGGGTCGAGCCGCTCGGCCCGCGCGATCGCATGTGCAACGAGTTCGCGAGGGTGCACCTGGCCGGTTCGGACCAGGTCGGCCATCCCCGTCGCGTCGTACTCGTCCAGCTCACGCAACTCGTCGCTCATGGACTGGAAGTATTGCCCGCGGTGACTTGCGATTGCCGATGGGCTACGACGTATAGCGGTGCAGGGTCAGCGGCGCAACTGGTAATCCGGGACGTCGATGAGCGGCGGACGTTGGTTGACGCGCAACGGGACCAGGCCACGTCCGCTTACCTGGAGCTGGACAGTGTCGGGGAGTGTCAAGGCGGTGCGCTGCAGGATCGCGTGCATGACCTCAGCGGCCTGTGGGCTCAGCTCGCGCAACGGCCGGTGGCGGTGACGCCGCACGCCGAGGTCGACCTGTACCACTGACTCCGCTCCCGCAAGTCGGGCAACGTCGATGAGCAATCCAACTTCCACGCCGTAGCCCTGCGTGAACGGGACGCGCTCCAGCACCGAACGGCGTGCCCCGTACTCGCCTGCGAGGGGCTGCAGAATCCCCGACAACGACGGAAAGAGCAACGCCAGCAATGGACGTGCGACCAGTTCGGTGTTACGGCCGCCACCTTCGCCGTTCGCATCGAGGAGTCGCTCGTAGAACGCCTTCACGAACATGATCGTCGGATCGAGCAGGAACGGCGCAACAAGTCGCCTGATGTAGTCCGGAGTGAACGAGAGCAGATCGCCGTCGCACCATACGATCACGTCTCCTGTCGATGCAGCGACCGAAGCCCAAAGCACGTTGCCCTTGCCGCTGCCGAGACCCGCCGCCGGCAACACGTCAGACACGCGGACTACGCGTGCTCCGGCACCGGCCGCAACTGCCGCAGTTGCGTCGGTTGAACCGTCGTCCAACACGATCAGCTCGTCCACGAACGCCGAGCCCGGTTCAGTAAGCGTGCAGACGATCTGGTTCACGATCGACCCGACCGTCGCGGCCTCGTTTCGGCAGGGGATGCACACGGAGACACGGGCACCGGAGGTCGCCTTCGCAGCAAGTGCGGCCTCGACAAAGCCCGAGTCCAAGTCGAACGTGCGGACGCTGCCCACGCTGCCCACGCTGCCCACGCCGCTCACGCCGCTCACACTGCCGCTCCCGCTACCCTCGACCCGTGGAAATCTACGGCGTATGCAACGCCTCCCCGGATTCGCTCAACACCGACTCGATCGTGGCCGATGCAGCGTCGGCAGTCGCGCGTGCCACGATGCTTCTGGAGCAAGGCGCGAACGCCATCGACCTCGGCGGCCAGGGCTCCACGCACATCGCTACGCAGGTTGCGCTCGAAGGCGAGTGGGCGAGACTGGAGCAGCTCATCCCCGCCATCGCGGCGCTCGGTGTACCGCTCAGCGTCGACACCTGGAGCCCCGAGATCATGCGACGCTCGCTCGACGCCGGAGCGACCGTGATGAACGCCGCCGACGCCATGCAGAAGCCCGGTATGTGGGAGCTGGCCGCCGACCGCGAGGTACCCGTGGTGTTGCCCTTCATGCTCGGCCCCGACCCGCTGCACCTCGAACACGTGCACGGCGACGCCGTCGAGGTGATGCTCGAATGGTTCGACGCCAAGCTCGCCGTTGCGGAGACGTTCGGCGTGCGCGACAACATGATCCTCGACCCCGGCACCGGATTCGCGCCGCTGGGCTGGGAGTGGGAGAGCCGGTACCACTACCAGAAGCACATCTACTCGAACCTGGATCGTCTGCGCGCCTACGGCCTGCCGATCTACATCGCGCTGCCGTGGAAGGTCACGTTGCAACACGAGGAGCTGCTGGAGATCGTGATGCGCCAGAACGTCGACTTCGGACGTGCCCACTATCCGGCCCACGTCCGTGAGGTCGAGGCGCGGGTACGAGCCTGACTCGAAGCGCGGGTCCGGGCCTGACCGCGGGCCGGGAGGCTGGTGGCGACGTGAAGTGCGGTCGCGGCACCCGACGGCGCCGTGCGGCCGCGCCAGCGGGCACAGCGCAGGTCGCTCGGCTCAGAGCAGGTCAAGATCGTCGACCCGTCGCACACCCTGATCCGGCAGACGCTGCTCCCAGTCGGGCGCGACCCGTTCCGGTGCAACGTCGGCGAGCGGTGCCATCACGAATCGACGCTCCCACATGCGCGGGTGCGGCACCGTCAGCTCGACCGAGTCGACGCGGATGTCACCGCACAGGAGGACGTCGGCATCGAGCGTCCTCGGAGCGTTGCGAACCGTGCGGACGCGACCGGCCTCCGCCTCGACGGCGCGGCAGCGGGCAAGCAATGCGAACGGGTCGAGGTCGGTATCGAGTGCAACCACCATGTTGAGGTACGCACCGGACCCTTCCGGCGTGTCGATGGGCTCGGTCTCGTAGACGTGCGACACGGCGACCACATCGGGCAGACCGGCGATGGCGAGGCGAAGGTTCTGACGCCGGTCGCCGAGGTTCGTGCCGAGGGCAATGTAGGCGCGCGTACGAGGACGTCGCTCAAGGCTGAGCTGCGCGCGATTGCGGGTGATTCGCACGGCGGTAGAGGCGACGTCGGAGGGGATCGGCGGTCGCAGCTTGCGCACGCACACATCGACTGCGGCGACCGTCGGGTAGGCGAGAACCTCCTCGGCGATGCGGGTGGCGACGCGTTCCAGGAGCTGATGACGCTCGTCGCGGATGATCCGCTCGATCACCGGTATCGGGTCTGCGTAGGAGATCGTGGCGTCGAGCTTGTCGGTCGAGCCGGCCTCGCTCACGTCGGTGTGGATGACCACGTCGACCTCGAACGGCTGCGCACGCTCCCGCTCCTCGGGCAGCACGCCCACCGCGCCGACAACCCGCAGCCCCTGTATCTCAATGCGATCCACGCCCGCCGACGCTACCTGTCCGACTGCACTTTCCCGTCGCTTCCCGCTCCACCGGCGTCGACCCAGGCCTGGTCGCGGTACAAACGGTACGTTCGCGGTGCATTCGGGCGCGCTCTACGCACCGCGAACGGGCCTGATGTACCGCGAACGTGCTGTCGCGTCGCTTGACGGGTGAATCGGTCGAACGATCAGCGTGCTTCGTCAGTGCGCGCAGGCGCACCCGCCACCACAGCCGCCGCCACCCATCGGAGCGCTCGGCACTGATGGCATCGAAGACGCTCCGCCGCCGACCGACGCGCCCACTTTGGCAAAAGCGGAGAGCAATTTGACCGTGTCGTTGTGCCCGTTCGGGCACGGAGCGGCGGTGGAGGGGGCGGTCATCGGGCGCGACACCTCGAATCGATCGTCACAGGTCCGGCAGCGGTACTCGTAAATCGCCATATCGCAGACGCTACCCGGTCGGCCGCTGCTGCACCGATGTGGCTTCCAGCGCAACAATTCGGCCGAGTCCACGGGGCGTGCGAACATGCACGCATGGCTCGAACCTATGACCTTGGCCTTGTTGAAGTCGCCGACGGCGTGCACGCGTACCTGCAGCCCGATGGCAGCTGGGGCTACTCGAACGCTGGATTGCTCGTCGAGGGTGAGCAGGCGCTGCTCGTGGACACGCTCTTCACCCGCAAGCTGACCCGGACGATGCTCGACACGATGCGTCCGGCGCTCGGTGACGCCGTGATCGGCACGATCGTGAACACGCACGCCAACGGCGACCACTGCTTCGGCAACCAGGACGTTCCGACTGCCCGCATCATCACGACCGAGGCGACGGCACACGAGCTCGCTGACCTACCCGCGTCGGCTCTCCATGCGTTCAACATCGCACCGGGCGCGACCGGCGAACTCTTCCGATCCTTCTTCGGCCAGTTCGACTTTTCCGACGTCACGGTCCCGACCCCCGACGTCACCTTCACCGGACGCCATACGGTCCAGGTCGGCGACACCACGGCCGAGCTGACCCAGCTCGGCCCTGCTCATACCGGTGGTGATTGCATCGTGCATCTGCCCTCGAAGGGCGTCGTGTTCACCGGTGATCTCTGCTTCATCGGCGGTACCCCGGTCGCGTGGGCGGGTCCGCTCAGCGCATGGGTGACGGCTTGCGACACGATCCTCGGCCTGAACGCGAACGTGATTGTCCCCGGCCATGGGCCGCTCGCGACCCGCTCCGACGTCGAAGCAATGCGCGACTACCTCACCTTTGTCGAGATCCGGGCTCGCGCCGGATTCGACGCGGGAGCGTCCACGGCCGAGACCACAGCGGCGATCGTGAAGGACCTCGGCGAGTACCGGAACTGGCTCGACTGGGAGCGCGTGGCGGTCAACGTAGACACCGCCTACCGCAGCTTCGACGCCACTTACGCAGGCGCGCCGGTCCTCGACCTCTTCACGCAGATGGGTCGCTTGCTCGGTCGTGTTGCGTAGACGCCGCGTGCCGCTGGAGGGTCAGTGGAACGTGCGCTCCGGCCACCACGGCAGGAAGGCCGGGCGATTCGTAACCGGTGAATCGGTGAACACGGCCGGCCGCTTCTCAAGGAACGCGACGACGCCCTCGTGCGCGTCGTTGCTCCGACCAAGCGCCGCAATCGCACGTGAGTCGACCTCGTGCGCGGCCATTGGATGATCCGCGCCGAGCATGCGCCACAACATCTGACGGGTCACGGCCACCGACACGGCAGACGTGTTTGCGACGATCTCGGCGGCGATCTCCCGTGCTGCCGGCAGGAGCGCTTCCGGTGCGTGGATGCTGCGAACCAACCCCGCCGCCTTCGCTTCCTCAGCGTCAAACACTCGCCCGGTGAACGCCCACTCGGCCGCTCGCGAGATGCCGACGATCCGCGGCAGGAACCACGACGACGCGGCTTCGGGCACGATGCCGCGTCGGGCGAACACGAACCCGAATTTCGCGGAGGTCGAGGCGAGCCGAATGTCCATGGGCAGCGTCATCGTGACTCCGACGCCGACAGCAGGACCGTTGAATGCGGCGATGATCGGCTTGGTCAGCTCGAAGATGCGCAGCGATACCAGTCCGCCGGTGTCGCGAATCTTCTCAGGGTCTTCGGCCTCGACCTGTTCGACATCTGTGCCAGCGTCGAACGTCGCCGCACCCCTGCCGAGGTCGGCACCGGCACAGAACCCGCGGCCTGCGCCCGTCATGATCACCGCTCGGACGGCGTCGTCGGCGTCGGCACGATCGAACGCACCGGCAAGCTCTCGTGCCATCGTCCCCGTGAACGCGTTGAGCCGCTCCGGGCGCTGCAGGGTGATGGTGAGGACACGATCACGCAGTTCGGTCGTGATCTCGGTCTCGGTCGTGAGCGGTACTAGGGCCATTGCCCGAGTCTTGTCGGCGTGCGTCCGCATCGTCGAACCGAGCCGCCGTGCCCGCTGACGATTCTGCTTCGCGGTACGTTCGGTGGCTCGCGGTACGTTCGGCGTACGTGGAACGTACCGCGAGCGCGTCAACGTACCGCGAAGGTCGTTTGGATGGCTCGGCGTTGTCCTACGCGCAGTTCGAGACGCTCCTAATCTGGTGGCGTGCGCGGCCGGGACCATGGGAGCGCTGCACAGCGTCCGTGGTGGGGAGTTCGGATGGCTGTGTTCCTCGCTCTCGGTGCCGCATGGCCCAGCGCGCTTGTTCAAGATTCGGCCTCGGCAGCGACCACAACGCCGACCGCTCCGGCAGTGGCGCTTCCAATCGTCGAGCCCGCGCGTCCCGGTGTTGCAGGCGGTGGGGTGCCGCTGCCCTCGTCGCTTACCAAACCGCTTACCGCCCGCGAACGAAGAATTTTGCGGACGCAGACGGCCACGGCGGCCTCTCCGTTCACGGCATCGACCACGTCCATATCGTCAACAACGTTGCCGGCCTCGACGACGTCCACCACACGAATCGCACCCCCGACCACCACGACTACGGCGGCGACCACCACCACGACCACCACGACCACAACAACGACGACAACAACGACGACGACGACCACAATCGCCGCGCTGACGCTGCCCGATGGTCGGCTCACCCGCCCGGTCGTGCTGGCGAACGGTGCATTCGCCTTTGCGCCTCCAGGCGTCGAGCGTCCGAAAACACGAGGCCGCGATTCGTTGGCGAAGGGCCGAGCGACGCTGCGCACGACGGAACGCAGCGCACGAGCTGAGGTGTTCTTCTGCCTTTTCAGCTCAAGCGCTCCGCAAGAACGAGACCCAGTCAGCGGTCAATTTTTCCCCGTCTTTGACTCCAGACCGGTCTGGGTCGTCCATTTCCGCGACGTGCCCAGTACGCGAGCTGCACCCATCACGATCCGGCCTCGTGTGGTCTCGACAACGTCGACACCAAGAGCCACGGCACCCACAACTTCGACAACGGTCGAACCCCTGCGAACGGACATCGTGGTCGTGTTCGACGACCGAACCGGTGAACAAATCCTCCGGTCCGAGTTCGCCGCAGACCCCTCAGGCTCAGATGAGAATGTCAGGACGTTCAAATGACGCGTCGTTTTCGCGAAGCACGTCCAGGAGCACCGATGGCACGTCGCTGATCAGGCCATCGACGCCCGCGTCGAGCAGCCGAGACATGTCGTCGGCGTCGTCGACAGTCCACACATGCACGGCGAGCCCGAGTTCGTGCGCGCCGTCCACGAAGGATTTCGTAACGATGCGGTGTGACCCGTAGTACTCGGGCACCTGGAGAGCGACCATGGTGGCGCTCAGCTGCGGGATCGGACCGCCGTCGATTGCAACACCGACCGCAAGCGTGTCGTCGGGCCCAAGGGACGTGTGAATCTCAGGCGCATACGACCGAAACGAGCGGAGCGCTTCCTCGTGGAACGAAGCGATGATCACGTCATCCACACGATTGTATGCGCGCAGAGTATCTGCGAGTTTGCGTTCATAGGGCGCGACATCGGGGGCCGTCTCCTTGATATCGAAGTTGAGAAACGTCCGCGGGAACTCTTCCAGGACGTCCTCCAGGCGGGCGAACCCGAGGCCCGGATCGTGATGCGGGTAGCGAGCCCTCAGCACGTAGGTGTCGACCGCGAGTCCGGTCTCGACGTCCCGTCCGGGCACGAACCAGTGTGCGTTGTCGAGCGCCAACAGCTCCGCAAGGGTGAACGTGCAAATCCGGCCTATCGCGTTCGAGGTGCGGTCGACCGTCTCGTCGTGCGACACCACGAGATACCCGTCGGCGGTCTGGTGAACGTCCATTTCAAGCGCCGGACAGCCGAGGGCGACCGCACGTCGAAACGCGTGCAGTGTGCTCGATGGCGCCTCTAGCGCCCCGCCTTGGTGGGCGTACGCAAGCACACGTCGTTGAAGCCACGGGTTGGTCACGAAACTCCTCAAGGCCAAGAATCGGTGTTCACGACGATAGGTGCAGAGCCTCCTGACTCTTGCGCATGGTCGCTCAGAGGGCGAGCCGATAGGCGAGGCCTCAATCGGACACTGCAAACTGAATCGGTCGGCGAAGCCGGCCGCCGACCATCGTCGCTCCGCAGCCGTGACCATTCCGCTGAGCCGACTAAGGTGCTATGAAGCCGCCCGCATGATTGCCTTCGACGACCCGCTTCGCCAACGCATGACCGATCACCTTGCGGACCATGCTGCGCGCCGCCTTGTGGTTGCACTCGAAGGACGCCGCCATGCGGCCGTCGCCGTCGTCGTGGTGGATGCAGCGTCGAACGGTGACGCCTCGGGTGCCGATTCCTTCGACGTCGGCGTCGACCCCCTGCGAGACCTGCCCGGCGACATCACCGGGCTGGACGGGAGGGTCGCGGCGGCAACGTCTGGCGCGGCATTTCTGCTCTGTCGCCGGTCGTCTCGCCTGAACAGCCACTCCCGCCAGTGGGCGCTGCCCGGCGGACGTGTGGACGCTGGCGAAACAGTCGTGGACGCTGCCCTGCGCGAACTCCACGAGGAACTCGGCCTGCGCCTGCCGCCGGCTGCCGTGCTCGGATTGTTGGACGACTACCCCACACGTTCGGGCTACGTGATCACGCCGGTCGTCGTGTGGGCCGGCGGTCCCGTCGAGTTGTGTCCGGCCGCCGACGAGGTCGCCCATGCGTACCGGATTGGCTTGGACGTATTGCTGCGGCCTGACTCACCCCGCTTCGTGTCGATCCCGGAGAGTGTCCGCCCCGTCGTGCAGGTTCCAATCTCGGGTGACCTGATCCACGCGCCGACCGGGGCGGTGCTCGTGCAATTTCGGTGGGTGGCCCTGGAAGGTCGGCCGGGGGAGCGCGTCGACCACTTCGAGCAGCCGACGTTCGCCTGGCGATAGCCACATCGAGGAAAACCGGTTGACACGACCAGGTTCGTCGGGCAGCATGTTGCCCGTTCATCAAGAGCGGCTGAGGGACGGGCCCGTCGACGCCGCGGCAACCAGTGGATCTTCCACCGTGGTGCCAATGCCCGTGCGATGCGAGGAGTCCCCGGTGCAAATGCCCTGACCCATGGCGAGACCGATGTTGCCGCATTGGCGCGTCCACGGGTCTCGGTTGCTCCCGTTGCTCGACGTCGCAAGACCGAGCGACACTGTCGACGCTGTTCTGACGTCCGAGCTTGCGAAGGCCAACGTCTGAATCGTCCGTGGTGAGGTGCGCGCGAGCGTCCGCTCACTGAAACCCTTACCGCACATGACCGACCACACCACCCGAGAGGACTCGCAATGACCAATCCCGACTGGGGCTTCGAAACCCGCCAGATTCACGCCGGTTCCGCACCCGACCCGACCACCGGCGCCCGGGCCACCCCCATCTACCAGACCACGAGCTTTACGTTTCGTGACACCGACCATGCCGCGGCGCTGTTCGGTCTCGCTGAGATGGGGAACATCTACACCCGCATCATGAACCCGACGCAGGACGTCCTGGAACAGCGGATCGCCAACCTCGAGGGTGGCGTCGCTGCGCTCGCTGTCGCGAGTGGCCAGGCCGCGGTGTCGATGTCGATTCTCAACATTGCCGAGACCGGCGACCACATCGTGGCCAGCGCGAGCCTCTATGGCGGCACCTACAACCTGTTCCAGCACAACCTTCCGAAGCTCGGCATCACCGTTGATTTCGTTGAGGATCCCGACGATATGGGCGCTTGGGCGAAGCTGATCAAGCCGAACACAAAGGCGCTGTTCGGGGAGATGATCGGCAACCCGAAGGGTGACGTCCTTGACGTGCGAGCCGTGTCCGATCTCGCCCATGCGAACGGCATTCCGCTGATCGTGGACAGCACTCTCGCCACGCCGTACCTGTGCCGTCCGTTCGAGCATGGGGCCGACATCATCGTGCATTCGCTCACGAAGTTCATGGGTGGCCACGGCACATCGATCGGTGGCTGCATCGTGGACGGTGGCACGTTCGACTGGGGCGCGAGCGGAAAGTTCCCGATGCTCACCGAGCCCGACGCGAGCTACCACGGCCTCAAGTACTGGGAGGCGGTCGGCAACATTGCCTACATCATCAAGGCCCGCGTGCAGCTCCTGCGCGACCACGGTGCCGCGACCTCGCCGTTCAACGCGTTCCTGCTGCTGCAAGGGATCGAGACGCTCAGCGTCCGTATGGAACGGCACTGCGCGAACGCGCTGCGGATTGCGACCTACCTGGAAGGCCATCCGGATGTTGAGCTGGTCCGCTATCCGGGCCTTGCCAGCTCACCGTGGGCCGACAAGGCCGCGACATACCTTCCCAAGGGCAGCGGCGCGATCGTCAACTTTGAGCTGAACGGTGGTATCGCCGCGGGCAAGAAGTTCGTGGAGGGCGTCGAACTGTTCAGCCACCTCGCGAACGTGGGTGACCTGCGCAGCCTCATCATCCAGCCGGCGACCACGACGCACAGCCAATTGTCGCCCACCGAGCAGATCGCGACCGGCGTCACGCCCGGTCTCGTGCGGCTGTCGATCGGACTCGAGACGCCGGAGGATCTCATCGCGGATCTTGATCGCGGGTTCGCGGCGGCTAAGGCCTAACCGGGGGAACCGTGCCGACTTCCCCCACGTCCGTCGGTCCCTGGAGGACCGTGTGGCGACCCGGCGACGAGCCGGGCCGCCGCCAACTCGCGCACATCGGCGACCTCGCGTTGGAGATGGGTTCGACCCTGCCCGACGTGACGGTGGCCTACGAGACGTGGGGGGAGCTGTCACCGCTGCGCGACAACGCCGTGTTGGTATTGCACGGTTTCACGGCCGACAGCCATGCTGCCGGGCCGGAAGGCCCCGGGCACCCGGAGGCCGGATGGTGGGACGGGATCATCGTTCCAGGCAAGGCCATCGATACCGATCGCCTCTTTGTGGTGGTCCCGAATGCCCTCGGCGGATGCCAGGGCACGACTGGTCCCGGACAGCTCGCGCCAGACGGACGCCCGTGGGGTTCGCGTTGGCCGGTCACGACGATCCGCGATATGGTTTCCGCGGAGGCGGGCCTTGCCGATCACCTTGGGATTGAACAGTGGTTCTCGATGATCGGCGTATCCCTCGGCGCGATGAGGACGCTTGAGTGGTGCGTCGGTCATCCCGACCGGGTCGCGCGAGCGATCGTCATCGGGGTCGGCGCCGTTGCAACGGCGGAACAGATCGCCTATCAGACGATCCAGATGAGCGCTATCACGGAAGATCCGACGTTCTGCGGCGGGGATTACTACGGTCTGCGCCTTGACGGGCTCGGCCCGGTCCGCGGCATGGCCCAGGCGCGGCGTCTCGGTCATCTCACGTACCGCACCGAGATGGAACTTCACCAGCGCTTCGGCAACCGTCCCCAGGAGGGGGAGTTGCCGCTTTCGCTGTCTCGAACGGCCGGTCGGTACGGAGTCGTCTCCTACCTCGACCATGCCGCCGTGCGCCTCGCCCGTCGTTTCGACGCCAACACGTACCTTGCGATCAACGAGGCCATGAATCACCACGACGTCGGCCGCGATCGCGGCGGATGGCGCGACGCCATGAAGCGAATCCGCGCCCGTCTCACGGTCGTTGGCATGGAAGAGGACCGGCTGTATCCGCTGCGTCTGCAGAAGGCACTCGCGGTCGAAGCACCGTGGCAGAACGGTCATCCCGTCGAACTGGCGATCGTGCGTTCCATCGTCGGCCATGACGCGTTCCTCACCGAAGACGCCGAAATGTCCGCCGTCATCGCACCGGCGCTCGCGCAGCGTTAAGCCGGCCGGGCCTAGGGCCGCGGGCCTACGGCCGTAGCGACTCCAACACGTCGCTCGCCAAGGTGGAGCGGTCGTCGCCGATTGGGTTCCAGCTCGGCGGCGGTGCTCCGAGTGCGTAGGCCGCGACCGCGGCGATTGCCGGGATCATGTCGCGAAGTTCCCGCGGCGGCGGAAAGTATTCGTTCTCGTCCGTCACATTGACCGTTTCGACGCCGTGCCTAGGCGCGAGCCGGGCGATCACCTGTCGGACGAGTTCGTCGGGTGCCGACGCTCCCGCGGTGACGCCGACCACTCCGGTGAGGTCATCCGGTAGCTCGTCTGCTGTATTGATTCGGTGAACCCGCCTGCACCCTGCGGCAACGGCGACTTTGGCGAGCGCGACCGTGTTGGACGAGTTTGCCGATCCGAGCACGATCATTGCGTCAACCCGTGGTGCGATCACCTTGAGCGCGTTCTGACGGTTGGTCGTGGCGTAACAGAGGTCGGAGTGGCCGGGAATCCACATCTCCGGGAAGCGTTCCTTCGCCGCGGCGAGGACGTCCGCCCAGTCGTGGTGAGACAGCGTCGTCTGAGCGAGCAGGGCGACGGGACCGTCGTGAAGGTCCAGTCCAGCAACGTCTTCGACGTGCTCAACAAGGTGCATCGAACCCGGAGCGACAGCCATCGTGCCGACCGCCTCATCGTGGCCTTCATGGCCGATGTAGATGATCTCGAACCCCTTCCCGGCCCGCACCTTCGCCTCATGGTGAACCTTCGTGACCAGCGGACAGACCGCGTTCACCACGAAACCCCCGTTGGCCCTCGCCGCTGCGACCACTTCCGGGGCCGTGCCGTGCGCGCTGAGCATCAGCGGAGCGCCCTCCGGCACGTCGGCAACGTCGTCCACGAACACCACGCCGAGGTCACGGAAGCGGTCCACTACGAGCCGGTTGTGGACGATCTCGTGGTAGCAGTACACCGGCGGCTCGAACATGCGGACCATCCACGTGAGCGCCTTGATCGCCATTTCGACGCCCGCGCAGAACCCGCGCGGCTCGGCCAGCAGTACCTTCTCAACGTCCACGGTCCCCGAGGGTACCGGCCCCATCTAACCTTGTACGCATGTCCCTGCCCGTCGTCATTGCTGTCGCGCCCGGTTCTCCGGCCGCGCGGGCAGGCGTTCGGCCGGGTGACGAGATCGTCACGATGTCCGGCCAGGTCGTGCGTGACGTCATCCAGTACCGCCTGTTGGCCGACGACGAGGACCCCGAACTGGTCATCCGCAGCGGCGGTCTCGAACGAGACATCACGGTGGCGAAGCAGGCAGGGGAGACCCTCGGCATCGAGGTCCAGTCCGCCCTCTTCGACCAGCTCCGCACGTGCGACAACCATTGCTCGTTCTGCTTCATCTACCAGCTGCCAACCGGCATGCGGCCGAGCCTCTACCTGAAGGACGACGACTACCGCCTGTCCTTCCTCTACGGAAATTTCACCACCCTGACCCGCTTCACCGAGTCCGATCTCGAACGTGTTGTCACCGAGGGGCTCTCGCCGCTCAACGTGTCGATCCATGCGACCGACCCCGACGTTCGGGCGGACCTCCTCCGCAATCGACGCGGTGCCACGAGCCTGCGGTGGCTCCGAGCGTTGCTCGACAACAACGTCGAGGTGCATGGCCAGCTGGTCATCTGCCCGGGCGTCAACGACGGTGCGGTACTTCAGGACACGCTCGCCGGTGTGCTTGACCGGTTCCCCGAGTTGGCCAGCGTCCACGCGGTACCGCTCGGCATCTCCAAGTTCAACAAGGAACCTTCACTGCGCCTGCACACACGTGACGAGGCGGCCGCGGTCGTCGACATCGTGGAGGAGTGGCAGGGCATCTTCCTTGAGACGCTCGGTCGGCGGGTCGTATTTGCTGCCGACGAGTACTACCTCATGGCCGGTCGGTCCTTTCCGGCCTCCGAGGCGTACGAGGACTACTGCCAGCACGAGAACGGGATCGGTATGGCTCGGACGCTGGAGCGCGAGCTGACCGCGGACGTCGCCGTCCCCACGCCGGTCGCGTCCGGATTCTTCGCCTGGGTCGAAGGTGCACCGGCAGAGGGGTACCGCGCGCCGAGAGCACCGGGCAGCGTCACCCTCATGCCCCGATCATCTGCGCCCATAGCAATCCTTACGGGGGAGTACGGCGCGGCTGTGCTGTCATCGCTCCTGCCGCCGGTCCTGGGTGAGCTTGGCCGATCCGATGTCCGAGTCCTGCCTGTGCGCAACGAATTCTTCGGCGGCAACACCGCTGTCGCGGGCCTCATGGTGGGCGCAGACGTCGCACGCGTCCTCAGCGACGAGCCGCTCGGCCACCGTTACCTCCTGCCTGACGTCTGCCTGAGCAAGGGCGTGTTCCTCGACGGCACGCGCCCGGAGGATCTGCCCCGACCGGTGGAGATCATCGAGACGAACGGCGTGGCACTTCGCGCCGCGCTCGAACGCGGCTGCCGCGCCGCCTAGCCAGCGAGCGGCACCGCTACGGGCCGCACCCAAGACCTGCAAGAGCAAGTACCCGCGTGCAAGTAGTATGCGCGCAGAACAAGAGGACACGATGAGTGAGCAAGCGAAGAGACGGGCGAAGTCGAACACGACGTCGCGCATCACGTTGACCAACCCGAGGGGCCTGCCGGTGGTCGCTATCGTCGGGCGGACCAACGTCGGCAAGTCCACGCTCGTGAACCGCTTCATCGGACGCCGCGAGGCAATCGTGGAGGACCGCCCGGGCGTCACGCGCGATCGCAAAGAGATCGAGTGCGAGTGGAGCAACGTCCCGTTCCTGCTCGTCGACACCGGCGGGTGGATGCTCGAAGGAACGACGCTCGATGAGAAGGTATCGAAGCAGGCCGAGCGCGCGATCGAAGAAGCCGACGTCGTGCTGTTCGTGGTCGACGTCACCGTTGGCGTGACCGAGGAAGACGAGCGTCTGGCTGACATCCTTAGACGCCGTCGCACGAAGGGCTCCGTGTTCGTGCTCGCGAACAAGACCGACGGTTCAACCCGTGACCCCGATATCTGGGCGTTCTCGATGCTCGGCCTCGGCGACCCGTTCGCCGTGAGCGCCCTCCACGGGCGCAACACCGGTGACCTGCTCGACGAGATCATTGCCAAGCTGCCCGACTCCGAGCTGCCCGACCCGGCCGACGCCGAGTTCGATCACGAGGCGGCGGTGGACGAAGCGACGTTTTCCGACGTGAGCGGCGTCGGCGGCGGCAAGATCCCCGCGGTCGTGATCGTCGGTCGGCCGAACGTCGGCAAGTCAACGCTGTTCAATCGCCTGATCGGCGACGAGCGCTCGATCGTGCACGACATGGCCGGCACGACCCGCGATGCGATCGACACCGTCGTCGAGACCGCCGAAGGCAAGATTCGCTTCGTGGACACGGCCGGCATGCGTCGCAAGAGCCGCATCGACGAGGGGGCCGAATACTTCTCGCTCGTCCGTGCGCTTCAGGCCATCGACGCCGCCGACGCGGCGTTGTTCGTCATTGATGCCGTGGAGGGGGTCACGCATCAGGATCAGCGTCTGGCCGAGCGCATCGACGCTGCGGGCTGCCCGATCGTGATCGTTCTGAACAAATGGGATCTCCTCGACAACGATGCCCGCATCGACTCGGTCCATCGGCTTGAGGATCGCCTTGCGTTCCTCAGCTACGCACCGATCCTGAAGGTAAGCGCGCAGAGCGGCACGGGTGTGCACAAGCTGCTGCCGGCGCTTTCGGAGTCGATATCGCAGTACCACATGCGGGTTCCGACCCGCGAGCTGAACGAACTCGTTGCCGAGGCGCAGCAGGCGCATCCGTCACGCGAAGCACGAGTGCTCTACGCGACCCAGGGTGCGACCGATCCGCCCACGTTCACGCTGTTCGCCAACCGCGAGATGTCGCCGCAGTACCTGCGCTACCTGGAGCGTCGCATCCGTGAGAAGTTCAACTTCGGGTCGACGCCGATCAAACTCCGCGTGCGCAAGCGCGACTGAGGGCGCTCCGCTGAACTGCTCGCGCGCCCAAGTTCCCGAACCCGTCCAGCGCATAGCGCTGTCGCGGCATGAGAGCGCGAGCTGTTCTGCGGAGGGTCCTGAACGGTGTTGAAAGCGGCAGCGCTCTTGCTTGCCCTGGCCTTGTCCGGGCCAGGGTCGGCGGCATCGCAGGATTGTTGTGTCCAGCGCAACAATTCGACCGAGTCCTCGGGGGCGAGGGCCGACGGAGGCGCAAGTGCAAGAACGGCGTCGGCTGCCTATCAGCGACGTTTCCCGAGTGTCGCGTTCGTTGTTTCGTGTGCTCCGTCGCATCAGGCCGACGATGACCCGATCGTCCATCCCGGTCGTGCGGGAGCGTCGCACCGCCATCAGTTCTTCGGCAACCGATCCACGTCCGCTGCGTCGACGGATGCGAGCCTCGCCACGGCCGTCACGACCTGCGACGACCCGCTCGACCGGGCTGCATACTGGGTTCCGACTCCACTCGGTGCTCGATGGACTCGTCTGCGCGCATACTATGACGTGGGTGTCGCGAGCCAGCGGGAGATCGTGACACCGCCTGCTGGACTGAAGGTCGTCGCGGGCGATGCGTCCGCGACACAACCGCAGGGCTTCCAAGTCATCGCCTGGTCGTGCGGGCGGTCTGTGAGTGCGAGTGGCTGGCTGCCGACGCAACCCCGATGTGCACCGGGAGCAGTCTTACGTGCGCGTATTACCTTCCCGCAGTGCTGGAACCGCCAGGTCGACGGACGCGGCGCGGCGCGGCTCGTGGCTGCCGGCCAGACGGGGTGCCCGGCCGACCATCCAACCGTCCTCCCGCGTCTCCGACTTGTCCTCGACGCATCCGGACCGATCCGGGCACTTTCCTCGGGCAGCGTCGAAGGACTCCACGCCGACTTCTGGAACGCCTGGGCACCCAGCCGACTCGATGATCTCGTCCGCTGGTGCATAGGAGGCGACCGAGCCAGCAGTCGCCGGCTCCGGGAGTGTCGGCCGACAATCTGAGGGTCCATGGCACGTCGCAATGCGGCGCTCAGCGCAACATCGTGACGCCGAGGCGAGCGCACGGTCTTCGTCGTCGTGAGTTCTGGGTCGAAATGTGGCGCTCAGCGCAACATCGTGACGGCCGAGGCGAGCGCACGGTCAGGGATTGCGTTTCGCCGTTGGATCGTTGACCCGCTTTTTGCTTGACGCAATCTCCCGCCAGGCTGCACTCGCTCCCTCGAAACCCTGCGTGGACGAGTCTTTTCCGGGCTCGAGCATCTTGTACACGTCGAAGAAATGCTTGATCTCTGCGAGCAACTCCTCGGGGAGATCACGAAGGTCTTCGACGCCCTTCCACCTTGGCTCGGTCGGTGGGACGCAGATGATCTTTGCGTCGGGACCCGCCTCGTCCTGCATCCACATCACCCCGACCGGACGTGCCTCGACCCACACGCCTGGGAACGTGGCGTCCTCAAGAAGGACGAGCGCGTCAAGCGCGTCGCCGTCCTCGCCGAGCGTGTCGGGGATGAACCCATAGTCCGCCGGATACACGGTGGCCGAGAAGAGACGTCGATCAAGAAACACCCGGTGGGTGTCGTGGTCGATCTCGTATTTGTTGCGGGAACCGCGTGGAATTTCGATGACGACGTGGATGCACCCGTCGCGGGGAGTTCGAGCCATCCGTGCATTCCAGTCGCCCCGACGCCCCGACGCCAGTCTCTTGGGCGATAGTCGCTCCCCCTGGCCAGCATGCAACCGCCCAAATACAATGAACGGACGTTCAGTTTCAAGTCGTTCAGGGGGACCCATGGCACACCGCATCCGTAGTTGGCAGGCCACACTTGCAGCGGCAAGCGTCGCATTGGCTGGCGGTGTCGGATTCGCTGCAACGAATCGGGTCGGCGCACAGTCGGGTGCAGCTGCCGCGGCAGGGCCGGTCTCGGACTGGCGGCTCACCTGGTCAGATGACTTCTCCGGGTCGTTGCTCGACGCGAACAAGTGGGGCACCTGCTTCCCGGCAGACCGCTGGACACCAGACAACTGCACGGTCGACGGCGGTTCAAACGCCGCGACCCGCGAGCCCGCCACGTCCGAAGGTGCCAAGGTCGAGGTCACGGGGGGCGTGCTGCGCCTGTGGGCGGAGCGCAGATCGCAGGTTTCGTCGGTGACCGGAGCGACCTACGCGTTCCGGGGTGCCATGGTGCAGGGGCGTCGGGCGATGAGCGCGCCGAACAGCGATGTTCGGCTGTGGGAAACCTCCCCAGTTCTTGACGAGGCGGCGTGGGGCGATGTGTACGTCGAAGCCCGGATCAAGATTCCCCGGGGGGTCGGTCTGTGGCCTTCGTTTTGGGCGATGCCGGCCGACTCGCGACTTGGCGCGTGGCCGTACTCCGGGGAAATCGATGCGATGGAGTTCCTCCCGGATGCCTCAACGCAAGGACCGTCGGGCGATGCACGGTTCATCCAGAATCTCGTGTGGCACGGCCAGATTCGCGGATCGGACTGCACGTATCCCGGGAACGGCTACTTCACGATGTGCCCGAATCGCGTGAGTCAGGCGGGACCGACCCCATGGACGGACTTCCACACCTTCGGGTACGAGAAGAACCGCGGCGGTGTGACCTTCTACGTCGATGGCGTGCCGGTTCGCATGCTGCCCCGTTGGACGTCGACAGCGAATGACCTGTACCCGTTCGACCAGCCCTTCTTCCCGATCCTGCGGCTCAATGTCGGTGCGCCGCCCGACTACCTGACCGCAGACACGGCGACGTGGCCGGTCCAGTCGCCCGTACCCGGTGCATTCATGGACGTCGACTATGTCCGGGTGTACCAGCGGCTCAACAGCTGGGTCGGTGGGGTAGCCCCACCGACCACCGCACCTCCGGCCACGACTGCGCCACCGGTCACGACTGCGCCTCCCGCGACTACTGCACCGCCGACAACGACGCCGCCCGGATCGGCCGCTTGCCTCAGCGAAACGTTTGAGTCCGGTATCGGGGCATGGGCCGCCTGGTGGACCGGCTCTGTCGCCCGCCGCACGGACACCGTTCGCACCGGGGGCGGATCGCTTGCGTTGTCCGGGTCCCCTGCGACTGCTTCTCGGGTGGTTCTTCCGGGCGAATGCGGTGGGCGGACGCCGAACCGGATCAGGTTCTGGGTCCGAGCGGCGGATTCGTCCACGTCTGCGATCTTCATAAAGACGGTTGACCGCTCGTCGGGCAACGCCACTTCGGGGGCCTGGTACCCGGTATCGGCGACCGACTGGCGTCTCTTCGACCTGCCGCTCAGTGTTGGACCCGCTGGCATGCTTGTTGGGATTGACGGTGCAGCCGTTCGGTCACCTGGCCTCTTCGTGGACGACGTCGAGCTGTTTGCCTGATTTGAATTGCCCGGCCGCTAGGGTCCGGAGTTGGGTAATTGTCACGTTCAGCGTGTTTTTGGCTCAAGGTTGAGATTCTCACCACCGTGCGTGCCCGATATACTGAAAGTCCGTTCAGTTGCTTCGTCGGAGATGAACTCCGAGGATCGTGAGTTCCGCTATGGCTAGTGCACGCAAGCGTAAGTTCCTCGTGTGATGTCGGTGCCGATGGACCTTGGTACAAAAGACGCTCCGGGCGAGGCATCACGCGAGGAACTTATGCGGCGATGCATTAATGCCTCTTCACCACGGCGCACGCGATGGCGTGCCACCGGTGCGGCGCTCGCCGTTGGAGCGTTGGCAATCTCGGCGGTGCTGGTCAGCCGCGGAGTGGACGCCCAGTCCGGCGGCGCGGCGTCTGGACCCGTGACGGATTGGTCACTCGTGTGGAGCGACGAGTTCACCGGTACGTCCTTGGACGCCGCCAAGTGGGGTACCTGTTTCCCGGCCGATCGGTGGACGCCCGACAACTGCACGGTCGATGGTGGGTATGTGCCCGAGAATCGTGAGCTGGCAACGTCTGAGGGTGCGAAGGTCGAGGTTGGCGGCGGACTGCTCAGACTGTGGGTGGAAAAGCAGAACCAGGTGTCGTCGGTGACCGGCGCGACCTATGGATACCGCGGTGCAATGGTTCAGGCCCGCCGTGCGCTCAGCGTGCCGAACGCGAACATCGCCACGTGGGAGACGTCGCCAATCGCGAACGAGGCAGCGTGGGGGAACGTGTACATGGAGGCACGAATCAAGATCCCGTATGGAACCGGACTTTGGCCGCAGTTCTGGATGATGCCAGCCGATTCCCGGCTGGGCGCATGGCCCTATTCCGGGGAACTCGACGCCATGGAATACCTGCCGGACGCCGGTACACAGGGCCCCGCGGGTGACTCGAAGTTTGTACAGAACCTCGTGTGGCACGGCGATTGGCGTGGGGCTGACTGCACGTACCGCGGCAACGGCTATTTCACGATGTGCCCGAATCGGCATGGGAACGCAGGCCTCACACCGTGGACGGCGTTCCACACCTTCGGTGTCGAGAAAAGTCCGAGCGGCATTTCGTTCTATATCGACGGTCAACTCGTACGATTCATGGCTCGCTGGACGTCATCGGCGAACGATATCTACCCCTTCGACCAACCGTTCTTTCCGATTCTGCGGATGTCTGTCGGCAAGCCTCCGAACTATTTGACGCCGAATGCATCGACGTGGTCGGTGCAGTCGCCGGTCCAAGCTGGCGTGATGGAGGTCGACTACGTGCGGGTGTATCAGCGCCTGGGTACGTGGGGTGCCGGCAGCACGAGCACGACCGTTCCGGTTGCCGTCGTACCGGTGTCGCGAATACCAGCGCCGCCCGTCGCGGTGCCCGGCGGTTCTGGTGGTGGGCGTGCTGCCGCGCCCGTGGCACGGGGATCTACCGGCTGACGACTATTCGACGCTCGGTAGCGCACGCAAGCAACTTGTGCGCTGCACGAGCGGCCTCGCAGCCCTTTGTCGGAGTTTGCGGTTCCGGACGCCCGCTCGGCAAGACTGCACCGGTGACGACTGATCTCCACGCGGCCACCGAACGCGCCCTGCAGGGCAACTTGGCGAAGGAAGGAGCAAAGCTCGCCCGTCAGAACAAGCTGTTCGTGCGCGATCGCCTCGCATTGTTGCTCGACCTCGGATCATTTGTCGAGGACGGGCTCCTGGCGAACGCATCTTCGCCGGACGGAGACCTTCCCGCCGACGGGGTGGTGACCGGCACGGGCCTTATTGACGGGCGTCCTGTCTGCGTGATGGCGAACGATCCCACGGTGAAGGCGGGGTCGTGGGGCGCGCGCACCGTCGAGAAGATCATCCGGGTCACCGAATATGCGCTCGCTCACGAAGTGCCGGTGCTCTACCTCGTCGACTCGGCCGGCGCCCGCATCACTGACCAGGTCGACCTCTTCCCCGGACGCCGCGGGGCGGGCCGGATCTTCTACAACGAGGTACGTCTCAGCGGAAAGGTCCCGCAGATCTGCTGCCTGTTCGGACCTTCCGCAGCGGGCGGTGCGTACATTCCGGCGTTCTGCGACATCGTGATCATGGTCGAAGGCAACGCGTCGATGTACCTCGGCTCGCCGCGCATGGTCGAGATGGTGACGGGGGAGATCACGACGCTGGAGGAGATGGGCGGGGCGCGTCTGCATGCGTCGGTGAGCGGTTGCGGTGACTTCGTGGTTGCCGACGACGCGGCAGCGATTGCATTGGCTCGTCGGCATCTGTCGTATTTTCCACAGAACTGGCGGTCGGTTCCTGCGGCGGTTGCCGCGGTCGAGCCTGTCTCGGGATTTGTTGGGTCGATGATTCCTGTGGAGGACCGCAAGGCGTACGACATGCGCAAGGTAATTCTGACGCTGCTCGATGCAGGTTCGTGGCATGAGGTCAAGCCGTTGTTCGCCAAGGAACTCGTGGTTGGACTCGGTCGGCTCGACGGTGAATCGGTCGGCATTGTGGCCAACAATCCAATGCAGAAGGGCGGCGTCCTCTTTGGTGATTCGGCCGACAAGGCGGCAAGGTTTGTGTGGATGTGCGACGCGTTCAATATCCCGCTCGTGTTTCTCTCCGACGTTCCCGGCTTCATGGTCGGAACCACGGTCGAACGAATGGGCATCATCCGTCATGGAGCGAAGATGATCACCGCAATTGCGGAGGCCACGGTGCCAAAGATTTGCGTAATTGTCCGCAAATCGTATGGTGCCGGGTTGTATGCGATGTGCGGTCCGGCCTTCGAGAACGACGGCACGATCGCGTTGCCGATGGCGAAAATTGCCGTGATGGGGCCCGAGCCGGCGGTCAACGCGGTGTATGCGA
The DNA here is from genome assembly GCA_043720395.1 of Acidimicrobiia bacterium. Lineage (GTDB taxonomy): Bacteria > Actinomycetota > Acidimicrobiia > Acidimicrobiales > JANYDT01 > JANOYY01. Next base: position 18,105 of record JAYSSR010000101.1, on the reverse strand, counting down.
ACAAGATCGCGTCGATCGAGGATTCGGCCGAACGCGATGCGTTTGTCGCCGCTCGCCGGGCGGAGTACGAGCAAGACGTCGACCTGCTGCGTCTCGCGAGTGAGCTGGTCGTTGACGCGGTGATCGAGCCGGAGGACTTGCGCGCGGCATTGATTGCGCGGATTGCACGAGCACGCACCAAGACGAGGGTATTCAGCGACCGCCGCCACGGGATCATGCCGGGATGAGGATTGCTCGGCTTGGTGCGGGGGACCCGGTCTCGGTCCCGGTTCGATGTTTGGTCGATAGTGCCGGTCGGGCGGGGCGGATTGACCAAACATCCGGTGTGGGTGGGGGTGATCACCGTGCCGTGGTGTGATGCGTGCGCAAAGTACTGGGCACCAAATGCGATGACGCCCACCGGTGCGTGCCCCGCGTGCGGGATTGTGCTGGCGACAAAGGGTGCCTTGCAGATGGAAGCTCGCTCGCTCGGGCTGCCGGGTCCGGGCCAAGAGGACGGTGAAGCACCCAAGGTGCCGTGGCATTTCAAACTGCTCCTCGGCGCAATCGTGCTGTACCTCGGCTGGCGCGGCGTGCAGGGCGTGGACTGGCTCCTCGGAGGCTGCGGTGCAGCTCGACGTTTCGCGGCCCGCGATCCGCGACCCGCCAGCCGCCGGACGAGTGACCACACGGTGCCACGTTGACGCCACAGCGTGTCGCTGCAGCCGCTTCGTGGCACTGTGTGGCCACTCGTCGATCAGCGTCTGCTTCCTGCTTCAGTCGACGACGCGGACGGTCGTCAGCGTCGGGTCGGCCGGGCCGACGATGCGTGCACCCGACGTCTGGAAGTTCGTAAGCGCGCGAAGTACGTCCCCGGTCAGTACCTCGCCCGGTGCCGCGAGTGGGATACCAGGCGGGTAGGGGATGACGTACTCGGCACAGGTTCGTCCAAGCGCGTCGGTGGTGGAGACTGGCCGCGCACGAGATTGGACCGCCTGGCGGGGCGTGAGGGCCAGCGTCGGGGGAGGGAGGTCGATCACGGTTGACACTGTGTGGTCAGCAGAACGGGAGACGTTTCGGTCGCGCGCGAGCGCGTCGAGAGCGCTGACGAGAAGGGCGGCGGTCGACTCGTCGTCGCCAACGGTGAGTGAGCAGACGATCCGGCGGTGGTCGGCCAACTCGACGTTGATGCGCTGGTTCGTCTTCAGCCATGCCCGTGCGCCGAACCCGGTGATACCGAGTTCGGTGACATCGAAGACGAGTTTGGTCGGATCGAGCCGGACCGCCGAGGTCGTGAAGTCGTCCTGCGCAAGCAGTCGTACGGAGCGGAGCGTGTCGGCCAAGGTCGAGCGCGTGCTGGCAGCGAGTGCCACGACTCGCTTGGCGGCCGCGAAGTCGTTGCGGGCATGCTCCTCGGCAGCGAGGTCGAGCGACATCGTGAGGAGAGCGCTTGGCGACGACGATTGCAGCATCGCCAGGCTTTGGCGGAGAGCGTCCACATCGACGCGGCGGCGGGCATCGTCGCCGATGTGCAGCATGCTCGCTTGGGTAAGCGCGCTCAGCGTTTTGTGGGTCGACTGGATCACGATGTCGGCGCCCTGCTGCAGCGCACTCTCGGGCAGTGCCGGGTCGCTGCCGAAATGGGCGCCGTGGGCCTCGTCGACGACGAGGACCGCCCCGGCGGCGTCGGCAAGCGCACGGTAGGGCGCGAGGTCGACCGCCATGCCGTAGTAGTTCGGACGGGTCACGTGGACGACCGAGGTGTCGGGGCGGACGCTCGTGGGTACATCGGCAACGAACCAACCGTCGTGCTGCTCGTCGTGCTTCATCGCCAGGTAGTGCGGCGATGCCCCGCAGAGAGCGACGGCGGCGTACACGCTGCGGTGCGACCCGCGGAGCATCACGACCGTGTCCCCATCGCCGGAGTGGCTGAGGACCGCAGCAAGATTCCCGACGGTCGAGCCGTTCACAAGGAACGAAGTGCTCTGCGCGCCGAATATCTGCGCGCTTGCCTTCTGCGCGCTTACTAGTGCGCCCTCGGGGGCGTGGAGGTAGTCGAGCCCGCCCATCTCGCTGACGTCGTTGCGCAAGGCGGCGTGGCCGAGGACGCTCTCAGCCAGCGGGTGGCGACCGCCACGCTGCTTGTGTCCCGGCATGTGGAAGGACGCGACCTCGTTGCGGTGGTAAGCCCGCAGATCGGCGACGGTGGCCGGCACGGCGCTTTCGTCGTTGGTCACGCGACGCAGAACTCGTTGCCCTCCGGGTCGGTCATCACGGTCCACCGGATGCCCCACTCGTCGTGCTCGTCGACCCGCGTGGCACCGAGCTCTGTCAGCCGGACCACCTCGGCTTCCCGGTCGGCGACGTGGAAATCGAGGTGGTTCCGGTTTTTCGCAGTCTTCGGTTCGGGGACCTGGATGAAGAACCAGTTCGGCTTGCCGTCGATCCGGGTGAAGTACTCGTTGCCGTCGGGCGCACACGGGAGGCCAAGCGAGGCCGACCAGAACGCAGCCATGCGCACCACGTCGGTGCAGTCGAAGGTGACATTGGTCAGCTCGAGTGTCATGAGCGCGACGATACTTGCGCGACCGACGTTGGTTGGTCGTGAACGAACGTCAGCGGTATCGAGCCAGCGCGTCCACGACGGCCCGAAATGCCGTTGTCGCCATCGCCGCGTGAGAAGGGTCGAGTCCGAGCAGCGCATCGAAGCCATCGGCTGTAGCCCAAAGATCATCACCGAGCGAGAAGCTGTCCTCGGCCTCGTGTGGACGTTCCGCTGCGATGCCGTTCGGGAGCACCTCGATCTCGCGTCCGACGTTGGTCCTCGACCATTCTCGAATCGCCCCGGCGATGGCAGCGGCGCTCCAACCGGTTGCCATCTCGAGGTACCAGGGCGGCGGGGGGAGAGCGCTCGCCGACACATCGATCGAATCCGGAACACGCTCGACGGGAATCTGGAGCCGCACGCACGTGCAGGGGTCGCCGTGGCGTCGGAGGTCAACGACCATCATGTCCTGCGCGACCGCGAGAGTCAGCGGGTCGGTGCGCAAGAGACGTTCGCGAGCGCAGTCGTCGGGTGTCGCAACGTCCCATTGCCAGGGCCGTTCGGTATCGAGCCCCGGTGCCCGGACACCTACCCACGACTGCGCAAGACCGTCGATGTGCATCGGCTGCCAGTCGACCGGCTGCTTCGTGCTGGCGGCGGCCGCGATGATGCGGTCGGTCAGTTGGGTCCACGCACGCGGACGCGGCGGGAACGGTGTCCTCGTCGGCGCGATCTGGTGCATGCCTCAGTATCGGCGGACCGTGCCGTGCCTTGAGTGTTCTCGCTGTGAGGAGGCTGTGTTGGGAGTGCCGATGATCAGCGCACGGCAGCTCGCACAGCAACGACACGCGACGACACGTCGTTCGGACTTGCGCGCCTCGACTCGCCTTTCACGCACACTTCACGCGAGCATGAGCGACATGGCTGAAATCAGAGGTGTCTGCGAAGGTCGGTTCGCGAAGGTGAAGGACGCGTTCGCCGCATGCTTCGACGTTCACGCGGACGTTGGTGCGTCGGTCGCGCTTGTCCACCACGGTGAGCTCGCGGTTGACCTGTGGGGCGGGCATCTCGACGTCGAACGCACAACACCCTGGGAGCGAGACACGATCATCAACGTCTGGTCGACCACCAAGACAATGAGCTGTCTCTCGCTCCTTGTGCTCGCGAGCCGCGGCCTCGTGGACGTCGACGCGCCGGTCGAGCGGTACTGGCCGGAGTTCGGCCAGGCTGGGAAGGGCAACGTCCTCGTGCGACACCTGTTGTCCCACACGGCCGGATTGCCAGGTTGGGAGGGACACCTCGAACGCGAAACTCTCTACGACTGGGACCTGGTCGTCGCGATGCTCGCCGCACAACCGACCTGGTGGGAACCGGGGACGAAGTCTGGCTACCACGCTGTCTCGCAGGGCAACCTCGTGGGTGAGGTCGTGCGCCGCGTCGATGGGCGAAGTGTCGGTCGGTTCTTCGCCGAGGAGATCGCCGGGCCGATGGGCGCGGACTTCCATATCGGCACCGGACCGGAGCACGATCACCGGGTCGCCAAGGTGATTCCCGCGCCTCCGCTCGTGTTCGGATCGGCCGACGGATCGACCCCGCCCGACCGTGACTCGATCCCGGCGCGAGCGTCCAACCCGCGGCTCCTCGCCGAGCAGTCGTGGGAGACCTCCTGGCGTCGTGCGGAGATCCCCGCTGCGGGCGGGCATGGCAATGCGCGCTCGGTTGCCCTCGCGCAGTGTGCGGTGTCGCACGGCGGTTCGGCTCGTGGGGTCGAACTGCTCTCGCCGGAGACGGTCGAACGCATCTTCGACGTCCAGGCGGCGGGTCGTGACCTCGTGCTCGGCATCGGTGTGACGTTCGGAGTCGGGTACGGCCTGAACTCGCCACGCAATCCCATCAGCCCGAATCCGCGAGTCTGCTACTGGGGTGGCTGGGGTGGGTCGCTCGTGGTCAACGACGTTGACGCCGGCTTCACGATGGCCTACGTGATGAACCGGATGGGTGAGGGCACCGTCGGCGACGACCGAGCGCACACCTTGCTGCGAGCGGTCTACGGGTCGCTGCCGACCTGATCAGCGAGCGGGCCGCTCGACCGCGAACTCAGCGCTTCTTCCTGTCAGCGCTTCTTCCTGGTCGTGCGCCTTGTGGTGCGGCGAACCGTTGTCCGCCGGGTCGCGACGGCCCCCGACGCCTTGACGGTGCTCGTTGTCGCTGCGGCGGCGGGTGAGCCGGGCGGCAGATCGACGGCTGTGCCTACCGGGTCATCGCTGGTCAACCACACCCTCCCGATCGTGAAGCAGCGTGAGTCTTTCGTGTCGTTGGGACTGATCCGGAACTGGGTGACCTTGCCTGCCCACGGTTTGCCGGTCGCGACCCCTTTGCCTGGTTCGATGCCCTTATAGATCGACGCTGGATCGTCGAGGCGGATCTGCACGACGTGTTCGTTGGGGTACAGATGGATCGCCTTGGTCGGGTGTCGATTCCCTGCCGAATCGAACCAGAACACACGGGCGAATGCGCCACCACCGGGGACCGGCCGGGTCGAGAACGAGCCCTCGTAGCTGTACTCGAACGTGAGCGTCGTGAAGCGGTCGGCGTCGATGGATCGTCCGCCCGGCATGTTGAGCATGATTCCCGGGAACTGTCCGGTCGACGTGCCGAGCGAGCAACTGCGGAACTGGTTTCCCTGGACGTTCCCGCCCGGTCTGAGCCCAACCTGCTGTGCGATGTCGGCGAGGCTGTCCATGTCCCAGGAGTTGCCGGCGGCCGTTGCGAAGTCGAGTCGGTCGACCGGACGTAGGTCGGTGCTCGGGCCACCCTGAGGTTCTGTTGTGTCACCGGTTGGCGAAGAAAGGCGCATGTAGTCGATGTCGAAGTGGCCGCGAACGGTTCCTACGATGCGCAGTCCGACGATCCGGCCGGTCCAGTTCACCGGTTGGCCGGGGACGGTCCCGTCGTCGCCGAGCTTGATGTCATAGGTGTTCCAGCCGCCGCGGGCCGTGAACGCCTGACCGCCTTGACATGACGCGTTCGCCTCGATGCAGCTGAACCACCGGAGACCGACCGGTGCACCTTCTGGCGCGTTCATGCGAATCACGAGTCGGGTGAATCGCGTGGTGTCGATAGGTACGCGTCCACCTTCACGCCCGTGTGGGATCCCGGTCGCGTAGCCGGGCCAGACAGGGTCGAACTGGAACGGTCCATCGGCGTCGAAGTGCAGTTGACCACCCGAGATCGATTTGTTCGATCCGCCGACGAACATCGCCTCGTCCGTGTCGATCACGAGGTCCTCGGGGTTCGAGAAGTCCATGGGATCGCCGAACGCTGTGACGAAATAGTCGTCGGTCGCGCCTTGGGCGGCGGCGCGCACAAGTGTCGGCAGGGTCGTGCTGGCAACCGCGAGAACGACAGCAAGTGCAAGGCCTGTCGCTCGCTGCCGTCTGACGAGACGTGGACGTTCGACCGTGCGCATCCGCGAACCGTAGCTCTGCGACCGTGGACCGTCCTTGCCGTCGAAAAGGTCGGCTGCTGAGAAAACAGCTCTCATGCTCTACAACACCCAGTTCGCCGCGGCCGCCATCGAACACTGCTGAGAGGGCGAGCCGATAGGCGAGTCCTCAATCGGACACAGCACAATGAATCGGTCGGTGAAGCCGGCCGCCGGCCATCGTCGCATCGAAGCCGTGACCTATCCGCTGAGCCTCTGAATGGCTGATCCGCAAGCCAATCGCTGGTGGCGCGCTTCGACGGCGAGCGTCAGCGGGTGAGCAGCATGCAACCCGCAATTGGACCGCCGCCGTTCGACACGACGGCCACCTCAGGACCGCCCGCAACCTGGCGGTCTCCCGCCTCGCCCCGGAGTTGCAGACACGCTTCGTGCAATACCCAGTAGCCATGCATTCGTCCTGCCGAGAGCTGTCCACCGTAGGTGTTGAGCGGCAGCTGTCCGCTGAGGGCAATACGGTTGCCGCCCTCCACGAACGGACCTGATTCGCCGTCGCCGCAGATGCCGAGCGCTTCGAGCCACGCGAACGTGAGGAACGTAAATCCGTCGTACAGCTGGGCCATGTCGAGGTCCGCAGGCTTCAGATCGGTCCGGCCCCACATCTCTGCGGCGGCGTCGACCGATGCCATCTTCGGGTAGTCGCGGCGGTGCACCCAGCCGCCCTCGCCGGTTGCGCCACCCATCGCCTCGACCCGGATCGGAGGTCGCGGGCAGTCCGACGCATACGACGCCGCCGACACGATGATTGCGATGGAGCCGTCGATCGGAACGTCGCAGTCGAGCAAACTGAACGGCGTTGAAATGGTTCGGGCCGCGAGGTAGTCGTCCATCGTGATCGGGCTGCGGAACACGGCGAGCGGGTTGAGCCCGGCATTGCTTCGGCTGTTCACCGCGAGCCACCCGAGCTGTTCCTTCGTGGTGCCGTAGAGCTCCATATGACGTTGGCAGTGCATGCCGAGCCAGTTGACGGCGGAGAACGCATTCGCCGCGAGCAGCGGCTCCATGTCGGCCATGGCACGTCGCAATCCAGCCGGGGCACCGCCCTCCTCGGGTTCTGGTTGCTCGCGCGGAATGTACGCACCGCCCATCATCTGTACCGTCCGGTACACGAGCACATGCCGGGCCCGACCCGAGGCGACAGCGAGGAACGCCGACATGACCGGCGACAACAGCCCGCCGGTTTCGAATCCGCCGCCGCGGTAGGCGGGGTCGATGCCGAGCGCGGCCGCGGTCTCGGCGAGCGGCGTTTCGCCCATCGTGGAGATGCCGTCGATGTCGGACGGCGTGAGACCGGCGTCGGCGATCGCCAGACGCGCACTCTCCAGCGTGAGATCGAGACCGGCGATGCCGGTCTTGCGGCCGATTCGGGAAATTCCGAGGCCGGAAATGATTGCCCCTCGCTCCGCGATTTCCATCATTGGCTGCTCCCCTCGGCAGCCGTCGTCAGGATGGGGCGAAACAGTGGATAGGAGATCTCGCCGTGAGGCTCGAAGAGCACTTCTACGGCAAGCCCGCACCGTACGAGCGTGGGTTCACAATCGACCAGATTCGTGACGATTCGCAGGTCCGGTTGCTCGTCGAGCTGCACGATCGCGATCACGTTCGGTGCCGGCACCTCCGGGTGGAACCGATGCTCGTTCACGGTGAAGGTGAACACCGTGCCGCGTCCGCTCACCGGCTCGGCGTGGAGCGATCCGCCGCAGGCTCCACACAACTCCGCCGGTGGGTGCGTCCAGCGCCGACAGGTGACACAGCGCTGCACGCGGAGTTGACCGCTCGACCCGCCGGTCCAGAAGGCCCGATTCTGTGGCGTCAGCGCCGGCAGCATTCTGAAACCGGTTGTCGTGGTCATGGCTTCAACGTACTCGCCGTCCCGCTGTTCAACATTGTTGGGCGATTGGCAGTCTGGTGCTAGACAGCACCCGACGGTAGGCCCGTCGAATGGTCGACAGGAGCGCTCAATGAAGGCATGGGTCCTCGAACGACATGGCGAACCGGCCGACGTGCTGCATATCGCCGACGTGCCCGAACCCACAGCTGCTTCCGGGCAACTCGTGCTGGACGTGCACGCGGTCGGGCTCGGCTTCCCCGACGTGCTGCGCATCCGCGGGAACTACCAGATCGAGCTGCCGACGGGCTCGTCGCCCGGACAGGAGTTGGTTGGCGTCGTTCGCTCGGTCGGCCCCGCCACGACCACATCGGTCGGGACGAGGCTTGTGGCGATCTCCCAGATCGGCAATGGTGCGCTCGCCGAACAAGTTGTCGTGAACGAGATCGATACGGCGCGCATGCCCGAGGGCCTGTCGGCCGAGATCGGGGCGGCGGTGCCGGGGAACTATGGAACCGCATACCTCGCGCTGCACGAACGGGGTCGGCTCCGCTCGGGCGAAGCGGTCGTCGTCACCGGAGGTGCGGGCGGTGTGGGTTCGGCGGCCATTCAGCTGGCCAAAGCCGCTGGGGCAAGGGTGCTTGCGATTGACGTCGGTGCGGACCGGGCGGAGTTCTGCCGCACGCTCGGCGCGGACGCTGCCGCCGATTCCTCGACCGCTGATCTCGTTGCAGCGATGAAGACGTTCACCGACTCCCGCGGTGTCGATGTCGTCATCGACATGGTCGGCGGCGAGGTGTTCGAGTCATGCCGCCGCGCCATGGCTTCGGACGGCCGGATCGTCATCGTTGGCTTCACGAGCGGCGTCATCCCGGAGGTAAAGGTGAACCGGTTGTTGCTCGGCAACTTCTCCGTCGTCGGAATGAATGCGTTCCACTACGTCACCGAGATGGCGGCCTGTTACGCAAGCGTCACGGAGATGTGCGCGACGGGCAAGATCTCGCCGGCGATCGACAGCGTCCACTCGTTCATCGACGCGCCAGCCGCTCTGACCCGCCTGGCCGCGGGGCTTGTTCGCGGCAAGGCCGTCGTCAAGGTGGGGTGAGCTTCGTGAACGAACCGAACGTCTTTGTCGGCAATGCAGGGCGCGTCCGTCTCATCACGTTGAATCGACCGGACCGGTTGAACGCGTTCGACAACGCGCTCTACGACGGCGTCTCGGACGCGCTCGAGCTGGCTGAACTCGACGGTTCGGTCCACGTCGTCGTGCTCACCGGAGCGGGACGTGCGTTCAGCGCCGGAGCGGACCGTGCGCCATCGGTGCCGCACCCGACCCGCTCGTTCGAACGGTTCCTCACGGCACTCTCGATCACGAAGCCACGCATCGCGGCGGTCAACGGCGTGGCCGTCGGCATTGGGTTGACGATGCTTCCGCACTGCGATCTCGTGCTCGCCGTTCCGCGCGCTCAAGTAGCAGCACGACTGTTGTGTCCACGGCAACAACTTGTCCGAGTTTCGGGCTCCGAAGTAGGACGCCTAGTTCGTCCGAAGGTCCAGCGAGAGGTGCGGCGTCTCCAGACCCTGCAACGCGAAGTAGATGACTCCACTCGTTGCGCGAGCCGTGAGGCGTCCTACGGTCGTATGTCCGTACCAGAATCGGAACCACTCGAACGGCACGCGGTTCGCGCCGAGCAATGCGGCGGTAATGACGGCATTGGTACCTCCGTGGGCGACGCACAGAATGCGCGGCCCATCAATGGTCTCGGTCGGTCGTGTTCGGTCAGTCGTCCATGAGGGGATGTCGTGATCGTTTCGCCCGATACCGAACTGCGAGAGGAAGGCCGTCAGTCCATCGTTGATTCGGTCGTGGAAAACGTCGATGCGCTCGCCGCCGGGGAGGCCAGTCCAACGATCCGAGAGTGGGGCGAGACGCTCGGCCTCGAAAAGCGCGAACACGTCCTCCTTGGACCGTCCCTCCAGGGGCGGGTCACTGATCTCCTTCAGCCAGGGCGCGATGTTCTCCTCGCGGCCGAGGCGTCTGAGCAACGGTGCCGCCGTTTCCCGTGCACGGGTCATCGGTGAGACCAGGATCTCGTCGAAGTGCTCACCGACCAGCGAGTCTGCCAACCGCTCGGCCTGGTCTCGGCCGAGGTCGCTGAGCCCCGGATCGCGGCCCTGGTGAACGTCGTTGTCGTACCACTGCGGTTGTGCGTGCCGGACCAGGATCAATTCCACGACGCCAGAGCGTACGGCCTGACCGCTACCGGTCAGGCAGGTCCAGCGTGAGTGCATCGCCGCACCGCCCCAGGCGTGTACCAGGTCGAATTATTCAGCCACGTCCCGTATGCTCCCCCCGGCGACGTCGCCTTTGCCGGGTGCCCGTCCGATCGGTCGACGAGGCACACAATCGAACAGGAGCACTCGGATGCATTGTGGAGTCATGGTCACCGGGTACAACCAGCAGGACTGGCCGCGTCTCCTGGCGGGGGAGTACGACCGTCCGCCGGACATTCCTGACCACGTCCAGATGGACAACACGCTCCGACTCGGCGAGCTGGTCGAACCACTCGGTTTCGACTCGATCTGGGCCACCGAGCATTACGGCTCCGCGTACTCGATGCAGCCGAACCCGCTGCAGTGGCTGGCCTACTGGGCGGGTCGGACGTCGCGTGTCGATCTCGGTACTGCCGTTGTCGTGGCACCGTGGTGGAATCCCGTGCGGCTCGCAAGTGAACTGTCGATGCTCGACATCCTGCTGAAGGGACGCCGCCTGCACCTCGGCATCGGACGCGGCACGACCCAGCACGAGTACGGCTCGCTCGGCATCCCGATTGCGGAGTCGCACACGTACTTCTACGACGTCGTGAATGCGATCCGCGCCGCCGATGGTGCTGAGCGGTTCAGCTTCGACGGTGACGTCTACAAGATCCCGCCAACCACGATCCGGCCGCAGGCGCGTCACAAGGGCGAGCTCACGAAGAACATCAAGGTCGCGTTCAACACGCCGAAGTCGGCTCGTCTCGCGGCCGAGCACGGGCTCGGTCAGATGTTCGTGTCCGACGATGATGTCGAGCGGATGCAGGCGGGGGTCAAGGGGTTCAACGAGATTCGTGCGGAACTCGGCCTCCCACCCGACCAGCCCACGACGCTCCTCTTCATGTACTGCGCAGGGACCACCGAGCTTGCGCGTGAAGGCAGGCAGTGGGTTCGTAACCAAGTGCAGGCCGCGCAGAACCATTACTTCGACTGGAACAACGCCGGTCTTACCTCCGTGCCTGGCTACGAGCACTACGGCAAGGAGCAGAAGGCTGACGTTGGCTCAATGAAGAAGAACAAGGGCCCGAATTCGAATCTGGTCGGCACGCCGGATGAGTTGATCGAGCGAATCAAGTGGGTGCAGGAGACCATCAGCCTGGACAAGCTGGTCATTCATTTCTTCTACGGTGGGATGCCTGTCGACAAGGCCGAGGCAAGCCTGCGCCTGTTCGCCAAGGAGGTACTGCCGGCGGTGCAGACCATGGAAACGCCACTCCGTGCGGGATGTTTCTGACCGAAAGCGCGCTCCGTGCGTGAGAATCACTTACGCTTCTTGGATTAGCCGCGGACCGATCCGCCAACAGATCAGGAGATCAACCATGCTTCGCCGTTCCCTCCGTACGTCCGCAGCTTCGCTTGTGCTCGTCGGCGCAGCGTTCGCGTTTGCTCCTGCAGCTCACGCACAGGACGCGACCACCGAGACCACGGTGGCCGTAGTTGCCGAAACCGCGGCCGTAGTTGAACCAGTCGCAGAAGTAGAACCGGTCGCGGCCGCCCCCGAGGGTGGCGTCGCAGCTGGTGGAGGTTTCCTCGGCGACGAGAACGGTTCGACACCCGTACTACCGATTGCCCTTGCGGCAGCGGCGGCAGCGGCCGGCGCGGGTGTGTTCGTAGCGCGTCGCCGCAAGGCCTAAGCGCGCGTACGACCTGAGGTAGCGGGTCGAATGAACCCCGACACGGCCACCGGTCGGCAACCCGGCCGGTGGCTGTATGTCTTTCCGCTGCTGTTGCTGGTCGGCGCTGGTTGGAGCGCGACCGTGCAAGGGACGACTCGCACGACCGGAGGTTACGAGGCTGCACGTTCTGATACGGATCAGTACGGTCCCCGACGGTTCCGACTCGCTGGAGCCGCTGCGATCGTGGACACGGCGACCGGCATCACCCGAAACGTCGGGCTGGGCGACGTCGGAACGCTCGCCGAACGGTTTGCGGAGGCAGATTCCGCTGTTGGCCCCCCGCTGCCGACTGCGATCGAGTCATTGAGAGTGCTCTCCTCGGCTCGCCCGGTGCGGCTCCGTGCCGAGGCGATGGAGGTGGACGCGGAGGTGGTCCCGATCGGGGTCGATGAATCTCGAGCGATTCGTGTGCCGACTCGGATCGACGTAGGCGGATGGTGGTCCGGCGGTTCTGTTCCTGGCGAACAGGGTCCGACGGTCATCGTTGCGCATCGCGATTCCAAAGACGCTGTCGGATTGTTTTCGAAGCTCGGGGATCTCGCTGCCGGCGATCTCGTCGATGTCGAACGCGCGGACGGGGCGACGTTCGTCTACCGGGTCGACTCGATCGAGCGACTCAAGAAGACCAAGTTCCCGACCGAGCGCGTCTATGGGCCGACGTCGGCATCGACGTTGCGTCTGATCACGTGCGGCGGGAAGTTCGATCGGTCGACCGGCCATTACGTCGACAACGTCATCGTGTATGGGAGCTTTGCCTCGATCAGGGGTTCCGAATTTGCCGCTCCGTGGCTTGTCGTCCCGTCGACTGGTTGGCTCCCGTCCGCCGAAACAATCGGGGCTCTTGCTTCAGCGCTCGACACCCCGTCGACGCTGCCCTCTACGAGCACGACCTCTGCGACGCTGCCCTCTACGAGCACGACCTCTGCGACACTGCCCGCTGCGACACTGCCCGCCACAACCACTGCGACCACGAATTCGACCACAACCACAAGCGCCACCGCCACCACCACCACCACGACGGTCGTCGTCGAGGCGACCGTTTCGACAGCCCCTCAGACCACGGTCACGGTCGCCACGGTCCCCGTTTCTATGACGGCAAGCCAACCGTCGATCGTGACGGAACCAGCTCCGGAAACGACGTCTCCGAGCCCAGAATCCTTGGCAAGGACACCGCAAGGCACTGCCAACACCGAATGACCGAAGCGCCAGCAAACCGTGAGAGGCGGCGTGCGTCATTTTCTGCTGTCGCGCAGTTCCTGAAGGTCGCGAGGAAGAGCTGACGCACCCTCGCCGAGCGTGACGTTGCGTCGGGGTGTCTTGCCGTCGGTCAGCAGCCGAACCGTGTCGAAGTCCTCGCCGGCCGTGTAGAAGCGTCGGATCATCTCGACACCCGCCTGTCCCCAACGGTCGACGTTGCCCAACCAGCACTGCATCCCGTACGCGGGCCAGCGTCGGATCTGCTCCCAAGCAGCATCGTGTCCGGCGACACCTACCGCGCCTGTTGCGGCGAGCGCCTCGCAGTAGTGCTTGATGAGCTCACGGTCGTTCGCTCGACGTTCCTCAACAGTAAGCGCGCCTACCATAAAGTACGTCACATCACGCCATGGCGTGCCTTTGCGCACGAGCTGGAAGTCGAGCCAGATTCGCCGTCCGGTGGCCTCTACGTAGCTGTTGCCCTGATGGCTGTCACCGTGCACGAGACACAGCGGCCCCTTCTGTTCGAGTTCGTACGCGGAGAGTTCGTCGAGCAGATGGTTCAGTTGTGATGGCGTTTCATAGGCCCAAGCCGGGAGCACGGCTTGGTATTTCGGGTCCTCAAGGTTGAGGGCCATGTAGTTGTAGATCCGGATCACCTGTTCGGTGTCAACGGGCGTGTCCATCGAACGGGGGAGCCAATTTTGGTCGCGAGCCACCAGTCGCGGGCTTCCCCACATTGCACCGTGAAGCTGAGCGAGCGACTCAAGACCCGCAGCCACTCCATCGACGCCGAGGTGATCTTCGCTGTTGCCGAACACGCCGTCAGACGTGAGCAGGTCGGCCATCACGACGACGCCGCGTCCGCCACCATCACCGTCCCAATCGGCGTAGTACCCCTTGGGCATCGGCGCATCGCGAGCGTCGAGCATCAGGTGGTAGAAGCGGGCCTCGCGCTCGCAGATGTCGCCCGTCTTGATGCCGTCGGTCCAGTTCGACTTCAGGCAGACGTTGGTCGGTATGCCAGCGGCCGTTCCAACCTCGTTGAGGTCGAGCGCGACACGTAGTTTCGTGGTGTGGGTGCTCTGGACCTCGAGGGTCTCGAAGTCGTTGACCACGACGCCTGGGTACCGGTTCTGGAGTATCGATGTGAGCCATAGTGGCGTCACTTCGTGGAGGTGGCGGGGGAGTCGACCGGTCCGAGCGGGGTAAGGGCGATCGAACGGTGTCACCTGTTCATCATGCAGGCGGGACGCCCAAAACTCGGTAGCCCTCGTGTGGTCCTGGCCCGAACCGATCATGTCCCGGGCCTCGGCGAGCCGGTTCGTTACCTCTTGCGAGAGGGGGGTGGCCACGCCGATCGTCGTGGCCAATGCTGCTGCAATGCCAACGTCCTTCGTGAGCAGACCAATCGTGAAGCCACTTGCGTAGTCGCCGGAGATGACCTGTTGCTTCATCACCAGTTCGGTGTTGAAGCAGCGAGCCGTGGACACGTTCATCACGTCCATCATCACGGTTGGATCGAGACCGAATCGCTGACCGACAAGCATCGCTTCCGACGCCGCGACAAACGCAGTTCCGGCGACGAAGTTGTTCAGCGCCTTCATTGCGTGACCGCAGCCGAGCGAACCGACCTCGAAGATCCGATCGCCCAGGAGGGCGAGAACAGGGCGGACTCGCTCGATGACCTCAGGCGCGCCACCGACCATGAGTGTCAGCGTCCCGGTGACCGCCCTTGGGACGCCGCCGGAGACGGGCGCGTCGACGAGTTCAATTCCGACTTCAGCCAGGCGTTTGCCGAGAGCGCGAGTGCCGACAGGGTCTGCGGAGCTCATGTCGATCAGGACGGTGCCACTGCGGAGATGTGGCGCGATTGGGTCGGGTCCGTCGAGCAGTGCGGATGCAACGTCGCTGCCGGTGGGCAGCATGGTGACGATCATGTCAGCTGTGGCGAGGTCATTGGGCGCGGCGACCGCGACCGCGCCGTGCTGAGTCGCGAACGCTGGCGCGGCACCGGGCACCACGTCGTGCACGAGCACCTTCATGCCGCCTCGCACAAGGTTCGCGGCCATGGGTCGACCCATGTTGCCGAGCCCGATGAATCCGACCGTCATCGTCGTCGCCATCACTTCACCGCCGTCGCCGCGTCGATCTCTGCCAAGACCTCGGCGGCGCATCGGAAGCCCTCGACCGCCTTCGGGACACCGCAGTAGATCATCGCGTGCAGCAGCACCTCCTGGATCTCCTCCCGACTGACGCCGTTCGCTATCGCGCCCCGCACGTGCACCTTGATCTCGTTCGGACGCCCATAGGCGACAAGCATGCCGAGCGTGAGCATGCTGCGGACGCTGGGTGCGAGTGTCTCCCGCGTCCACGTCTCGCCGAAGCAGTAACGCGTCACGTAGTCCTGCATCGGGAACATGAAATCGTCAGCGGCGAGGATCTGGTCCTCGGCACCACCGTCACCGAACATCGAGTTGCGCAGCGCCAGGCCAGCGGCAAAGGCGTCCTCCGGCGACTTCCATCGGTGCCCCGCTTTGTTGCGCGCGTGGTCGATCGCGAGGTCGGTCTTGGAGGTGGGTTCCGTACTCATCGGCGCATACTATGAGCCCGCTTCATCGGTCGGTGGAGCGTGGGTCCGGTGGCGGACCGATTTACGGAACAGTTCGAGGAGTGATGCAGCGATGCGCGCAGCGATGTTGGTCGATGGCACGAACGAGCTGCAGATGGTGGATGTGACGCTGTCGAGCCTCGCTCCGCGAGAAGTACGTGTACGTACGGAAGCGGTCGGGTTGTGCCACAGCGACCTTCACTGCATCGATGGGACGCTCGCCCGCCAGCGCCCGCTGCTGCTCGGTCATGAGGCGGTCGGTGTCGTCGAAGCCATCGGTTCCGGGGTCACCAGCCTGTCGGTCGGAGACCGAGTGGTGACGTGTCTTGTGATGGGTTGCGGCGTGTGTGCTCGCTGCCTCGCCGGTGAGCCGAACGTGTGCAACGATCCTGCCTCGGTGCGTCGTGCGCCCGGGTCGACGCCACGTGTTGCCTTAAACGACGGCACGACCGTTGCTCCGATGGGCAACATCGGGGCACTGGCCGACGCACTGATCACCGACGAGCGTGGGCTGGTGTCGATCACGTCGTCGATCCCATCGCATCTCGCAGCGATCCTCGGCTGTGCGGTCGTGACGGGCCTCGGTGCGGTGTTCAACGTGGCACGAGTGGGCCCGACCGAAACCGTTGCGGTGATCGGGTGTGGAGGTGTCGGCCTCAACGTTGTTCAAGGCGCTCGGATCGCAGGGGCCGGACGCGTCATCGCGATCGATCCGTCCGCGTCGAAGCGTGAGTTGGCCCTGAAACTCGGCGCAACGGTCGCGCTCGACCCGACAGCGACCGACGTGGTTGCAGCAGTACGCGCGCTTACGGGTCATGGCGTGGACCACGCGTTCGAGGTCGTCGGGCGACCCGCAACCATCGCGCAGGCGGTCGACCTTGCTGCGGCCGGGCGGACCGCCTACGTCGTCGGCATTCTTCCGGACGATGCCTCGGTCGCCGTTCCCGCATTGGCCCTGCGGCGGGGCAAGTCCGTTGTCGGAGTGTTCATGGGCTCGACCCGCCCTCAGCTCGACATTCCTCGCTACATACGTCTGTGGGAGGAGGGAATGCTCGATCTCGACTCGATGGTGTCGGGCACGATTGGCCTGCACGAGGCGTCGGCAGGGTTCGACGCACTCGCCCGCGGTGAGGTGGCGCGTACGGTCGTCACGTTCTGATTGTTCGTCGTTTCAGAGCCCCGGCGTTCGGCGGGCGATGAAGTCGGCGACCGCTTGCGGATACGCGAGCCGGTCTGCACGGAAGAGGTCGTGGGCCGAGCCCTCGAAGCAGACGATCTCGATGGCGGGCACGGCCGCGCGGTAGCGCGTCAACGCGACATCATCGACGAGGGAACCCGGCTGATCGCCGTACGCGAGCAGTTTCGGCATGGGCAGTGCGCCAAGCTGATCCCACAGCTGTCGTGACCGTGAGGCTTGCTGTAGCTCCTCGAGCACATGACGCTGCACACGTTGGGGGATCGGGACGCCACGGAATCGAGCCTGCCATTGCGACTCGGGGAAGGTTTCGTCCAAGCCCACTTCGACGGCCTGGTAGTCGCCGATCGAGAACGACGCGACCCGCTCGGGTGCCTGCATTGCGAACTCGAGTGACCACGATGTTCCTCGGGAGAACGTCATGAGATGGACCCGCTCGAAACCCTCCTCGTCGATCACGCCACGGAGGTCGTCGAGGTGGTCGGCAACGCTGTATCCGGTGGGAGGTGCATCGCTCTTCCCGCGCCCGCGCACCTCGACCACGAGGGTGCGGCGGGGTGCGAAGAACTCGAGCAACTGGAGATAGTCGTCGGCGAAATCGGTGAGGCCGGGAACGAAGATCAATGGGAGGCCGACCGCGTTGTTCGGCGTGTTGTCGAGATAGCGAATGCGGATGCCGCTGCGCTCGGTCCATCGCTCTTTTTCTTCGATCGGCACGAGCACCATTGTGGTCGCATCTCGGTCGGAAATAGGTGAAGGCCCCGCATCAGACGACGAATCGTCTGGCTCGGGGCCCTCGTTTCGGGTTGGGTCCGCGGAGATCGATCGCTTTGGGGTTAGCCTTCGCACCGATTCCATTCGTGCCCGTCCGGTCTTGCGACCTGGCGGGCACGTTGCTTTGTCGTTCGGGCTCGCTGGGATTACTCCCGCGCGCCGTTCCAACTCGTCGCTTCCATCACTACCCGAGGGCACTGATTTTGAGACGCACGTTCACGGCCTTTCGACAGCTGAACATGTTGCGGACCTGCACCTGACCTGACTGCTCGTTTCGACGCCCGAACGGATTCACATCAGAGCCAGAAGCCCGTTTGATTCTCCGCTGCATGCGCCGTCGCTGCTGACCGGCTGTTGAGGAGCGTGACGGACCGCCACACTCCCGTCAAGGGCCCGAGTTGACTCACGTGAAGTGCGCGCCTGGGTGGGTTCGTTGACTCATTGAGAAATGCGCGTGTGGGGTGGTATCCCGGGCTGGTTGTCTG
>JAYSSR010000100.1:0-17496 GCA_043720395.1 Acidimicrobiia bacterium | reverse complement strand
GACGTTGTCGGCCGCCATGATCTCCTGCAACGTCTTCAGATTCACGGGTTTGAACACGTGACCCATGTGGTGTGCGATGTCCACCAAGACGCCGCGGCCCTGCACACCCTTGGACGCCATGTGCTCAACGCCGAGGCTGCGAGCGGAACTCAAACTGCGACCGCCATCACCTGCTGCATCAACACGAGGCCCGACCACGTCGACCCCCGCCCGGAAGCCGTTGTAGTACACCGGCACCTCGACCCCGTCGCCGTGCACGTCGAACTCCGCGCCGACGTGAGCGAGACCGTCCCACTGCGTCGAGTACTGCAGTGACAGCGTGACCACGTCATCGGCCCACACGTCCACGTAGCGAGCGTCGGTCTCGCTCATGTGGATGTTGAAGAAGGTGTCGGGGTTGCCGTCGAGGTCCTCGGTCGGTACGAGTCGCGGTGGGTAACGGCGCTGGTTCAGCGCGTTGCCGCCCGGGAAGTCGAGCGGCAGGCTGAGAGAGAAGCTGATGCCCGCCTCGACCTCGCGGACGCCCTGGAGGACCTTCTCCGGCGTCAGCAGATTGATGCGGCCCAACTGGTCGTCGTCGCCGAAGTCGCCCCAGGTGGAACCCTCGGGCCGATGGGTCCAACGCGTTGTCACAGGTCTCCCTTTGCGGCGCGCACTCGGCGCGGCACCCAGCCGACGTCGTGCCACGTCGTTTCGAGTTTGCGCACCGGTGTCGGCCACGTCTCGATGTAGATGACCCCTTCGGGCCCGGCAGTCATCGTGTACGGCGTGCCGGCATGGCTCGTGAAGCAGTCGCCCGGCCCGACACGCACGGTCTCCAACGCGGCCTCGTCGCCGTACTCGATGCGGTACTCGCCCTGGAGCACAAAGATCATCTCGTCGACGTTGTGGTGATGACGCGGCACGACGAAGTTCGCGCGAACCCTCAAGGGATTGCGGTTGAAGGCCGGCAGGTCGATCGGCTTGCGGCTCATCCACATCGCACCATCAAAGGTCGCCGCGAAATCGACCGGGGCATCGGCGAAGGAACTTCCATCGGTCCAGAAGTAACTCGGGAAGCCCTGTTGGTCCAAGGACAGCGCGACCCAGTCGGCACCATCCAGCAGATCTGCAAACGCGATACCCACGGTAAACATCATGCTCGTTTCAGGAGAGTGCCATTTTCACATGGCCGGCTCCGCAGTGCAACACTTGGGTCGTGTCGATCGACTTCTTCAACCTGCTTGACGATGCGGGCTGGGTTCCGCTGGCCTTCGATCCATCGGACCCGCAGCACTTCTGGATCGATGGCCGACCGCTTTCCGACGCACCCATTGATGCCGCAGCGACCTTCGACGGGGCCATGTGGGCGTCAACGAAGTTCGCTCCTGCGTTCGGGTTGCAGGGTCTGCGGTGTCGACCGAACTTCACGATTCCGCGTCACCACCGAAGCTTGCGCCAGCTGATCATCGTGTTCGGCGGCTCGTTCAGCGTCGAGGTCGGCGGTGCACCGGGCATCGCTCGTCGAGAGGTAGGACCGGGCCAGTTCCTCGTGACCAGCCCCGGCATGCCGCTGTCGATGACAGCCGGACCGGAGGGCGTCACGTACATCGAAACAGCCTCGCAGCCGACGGGAAGGCTTGCAACGTATTGGCACGCCGAGGGCTGGGTGGCGTGATGAGCAACGATGAGCCCTACGACGTCATCGTGGTCGGTTCGGGAGGCGGCCTGTTCGGTGCGCTCGCGGCAGCCTCGCGGGGGTTGCGCACGCTGGTCATCGAGAAGACAGAGTGGATTGGCGGCACCACCGCATACTCGGGTGCCGGGCTGTGGCTGCCGGGGAACGCGGCAATCCTCCGGGCAGGCATCGAGGACAGTCCCGACGCTGCGCGTCCGTATCTCAACGCCATTGTCGGCGACGACTCTCCCGCGACGCTGCGCGAAGCGTTCCTCCATGCGGGGCCTGCGTTGATCGACGAACTCGAGGCGGATCCACGCTTCGGCGAGTTCGTATGGAACGGCGTCCCTGACTACTTCGCCGACGCTCCAGGAGCGATGCGCAAGGGACGTACGATCTTTCCGCGCGACCTTCCACGGTCGGAAATGGGCGACCTCGAAGCGATGGTCCGTCGGCCCGTGTGGACCGAACGCTGGGGCGCGGACCCGGGCGAAACCATGACCGGCGGCCAAGCGCTCATCGGTCGGGCACTGCTGGCGCTCGTCGCAACGGGGAACGCAACGATCCTGACCAACACCGAACTCGAACGGCTCATCGTCGAGGACGGTCGGGTGGTCGGCGTCGAAGCTCGGGGGGCGTCCGGACCAGTGCGGCTCTTCGCTGAACGTGGTGTGTTGCTCGCGGCCGGTGGGTTCGAGGCGAATCGCGAGCTGCGCCAGAAGTATCAACCGCCAACGACGGCCGAGTGGACGATGGGCTGTCCGGGCAACACCGGCGATGCATTGATGGCCGGCATCGACGTTGGCGCGAACACCGCGCTGCTCGACGAAAGTTGGTTCGCTCCCGGTGTCGTCGCTGCCGACAAACGGGCCGTGTTCTACACCTGGGTGTGGAGCGGCATCTGGGTGAACGCGGCTGGCGAGCGCTTCATGAACGAGAACCTGCCGTACGACCGAGCGGGCCACGAGATGCTGCGGGCGCACCTCGCGTCGGACGTTGCCGAACTTCCGGTCCGCTGGGTCTTCGATCAGCGTCAGGTCGATCAGAACGCCTTCGCACGCCTTCCCGTTGACCCGCAGGTGCCCGACTGGTTCGACGTCGACACGTGGCTGGACGCGGGCGTGCTGAAGCGGGCCGACACGCTCGACGATCTCGCCCAGCAGATCGGTGTGCCGCCTGCTGCCTTGTCGGCAACGGTCGCCGAGTTCAACGAGTTCGCCCGCAATGGCGTGGACGAACAGTTCCACCGAGGCGAAGCGCCATGGGATCGAACCATCCCCCGAATCTTCGGCGCGCATACGGATGGGCCGAATAAGAACCTCGGCGTGATCGACAAGCCACCGTTCTACGCCGTGAACGTCGCGCTCACCGACCTTGGCACCAAGGGTGGACTGAAGACCGACGCCGATGCCCGCGTGCTTCGCCCCGACGGCTCGGTCATCGCAGGTCTCTACGCGTCCGGCAACACCATGGCACCCGTGACCGGGCGCATCTATCCGGGGGCTGGTGGACCGATTGGGTCCGCCATGGTGTTCTCGTATCTCGCCGCCCTGGATATGGCTGCGCACGATTTGGCCGATTCCCATACGGCCGTTCCCGATATGGCCGATCCCGATATGGCAAAGGAGGCCACCTGATGGCACCCGTATGGTCGGACGTTGACGTTCCGATGGAGTCCGTTCCCGAGCGCTATCGGCTCGGCGAAGCGTTCGTGCCGAAGAGCCGCTATCTCGACCCTGACTTCCAGAAGTTAGAGATTGACAAGCTCTTCTCGCGTACGTGGTTGATGGCGTGCCGGGTCGAGGAGTTGCCGGGAGTCGGGAGCTACGTCGAATACAGGATCGGGTCGCACTCGATCCTTGTCGTGCGGGAGTCGGCCGAGTCGATCCGTGCATACTTCAACGCCTGTCGCCATCGCGGAACGCGCCTGGCTTCGGGCCGGGGCCGGGTCGGGGCGATCATCTGTCCGTTCCACGGATGGCGTTGGAACCTTGACGGATCGATCCGACTCGTGCTCGACCGCGAGGAGTTCGTGCCGCGCTCCGACGAGGACCTCGGCTTGCTTTCCGTTCAGGTCGACGTTTGGGGCGGATTCGTGTTCATCAACATGGACCCCAGCCCCGAGTCACTTCACGACTACCTCGCGCCCCTTCAGGACGTATTTTCCCCATTTCAGTTCGAGAACATGCGGTACCGGTGGCTCAAAGGCGTCGTACTTCCGTGCAACTGGAAGACGGTTCTCGACGGCTTTCTTGAGGCGTATCACGTGCCCGGAACACATCCGCAGCTCCAACGCGTCGACAAGGACAACCGCAACATCGCCACGCCGAAGGAGCTGGAGAAGCGGACGTGGGCGCCTTCGACGGTCCACGGGAAGTTCGCTGGCTACGCGAGCATCGGCCGGAAGCGTTCTTCCGACGGGGCCGCCGACGACCGTGGCAAGGACCCTGCCAGGCGCGGCACGGCGGGAGCGGCCGACGAACGCGAGGCGGTGGCGTCCGCCGTCGAGTACATCGCGCGTGACATGCGTGC
The DNA here is from genome assembly GCA_043720395.1 of Acidimicrobiia bacterium. GTDB lineage: Bacteria > Actinomycetota > Acidimicrobiia > Acidimicrobiales > JANYDT01 > JANOYY01. The sequence goes on along the minus strand of JAYSSR010000100.1, from coordinate 13,307 downwards.
GCTGGAGAACGAGCGCAGCCTCGTAGCGGTCGCAGAGTTGCGGTCTGAAGCGCTTCCCGAGGGCACACCTGCGGGCCAGCGGTACATGGAATTGTTGCGCAAGCACGCGCTCGCCGATGGCCTCGACTGGCCCGCGATCACGCCCAAGCAGTGGTCCGCGGCCGGCACAGCGTGGCACGTGTTCCCGAACACGATCCTGCTCCCGAACCAAGGTTGCGCGATTGGCTATCGCGCTCGACCAAATGGCAATGATCCCGACAGTTGCCTGTTCGAAATGTTTTCGTTGGACCAGATTCCGATTTCAGATTATGACAAGAAGTCAGATTTCGAGCCGCAATACTTTGATAGCTACAAGAATGCCGATCTCGGAGAGGTACTCACGCAAGACCTCGACAATTCCGAAAACGTGACCGTGGGGATGCACTCCCCCAGCTTCGACGGACACCGTCTCAGCACGCAACAAGAGATGGCGATCTACAACCACCACCGAGTTGCGGACCACTATCTTTGGAGCGATTGACTTTCAGACCTTCCGAGGTCAGCGCGGCGGTGGCGTGAACTTGTGCCCCCAGAACGCGCCCTTGGTGATCTCATACGTTGGCTGTTCGCTGTCCACGCGCAGACCATTCCAACCGCATTCAATGGCGTACCGTTCGGGCGAGTAAACATAGAACGACACCATCTGGTCGTTCGTGTGCTTGCCGAGTGTGTTCATCATCGGCACGCCATACGTTTCTGCGCGGTCGAGCGCCAAGCCGACATCGTCCAGTGTGGCCATTTCAACCATGAGATGGAGCAAGCTGCCCGGTCCCCGGCGCGACGCAATGCCGAACGAGTGATGGCGCGGATTGCAGCCCAGGAACCAGGTCCTCCCCATCGTGTTGCGCTCAACGAAGCCCACCACGTTGACATAGAAGTCGAGCGTTTCTTTCGCATTTTCGGCTGACACGATGACGTGGCCCATTCCCATATCGCCGGTCACGAACGCGCTGACGTTCGGAGTGCGAGCCGGTACGTGATCGAGGACGGGACCGTAGAACAACTCGACCAGGTTACCGGCCGGATCGGCGAAACCAGCGAAGCCGGTAACACGGCGGGCCAGGCACTCCTCCTTGGTGCCCGCCTCAACAGTGATGCCCGTATTCGCCACGGAGGCGACCACCTTTTCGAGATCGCTACCGTTGAGTACTTCCCAACCCATTGCCGTCATTTTGTTCTCGTCACCTGGCTCTATGACAAGACGCGCCGGGTAGTGATCGATCCGAAAGGACAGCGAGCCGTCGATGTTATTTTGAGCACTCTCGACCGGCATCATGCCGACAAAATCGGCGGCGAAGACCTTCCAAGCATCCAGATCGGTCGAGATCAACCTCAGATAACCGAGTGAACGCACTCCCATGTCAGTCTCCATTCTCCAGGCTGCTTGTCGGACCCAATGACCTTACCAACGACTTCACGCTGCTATCGATTGTCGGACGCTGCTTCGAGGGACGCGAAATGTTTGACCATTCCGGGTTCGAGGTCCATCAGTTCGACGAAATGCCCGAGCTCGGCCGTCATGTCCACATAGCCGAAACGGATCGCCCCCGGCATGTGGCCATATTGCTTCCATGTCTTGCCTACGGAAGCAACGAGTTCCGTTGCTTCGTCAAAGTCCGGGATGCGAAATCCCAAATGGTGAAACGACGCGATCGCACCGGGCCGAAGCGCTGAACGATAGAGATCCACGGAACCGCTCACGGGACGGATGATCTCCAGGTTGGTCGGGCCAGCGTTGACGAGGGCAACGTCGATCACCCACTCCTGCGCCGTCTCACCGTCGACCACGACGATGCCTCCCAGCGACGATTTCCACGTCTTTCGGCTCGGGCCGGTCCCCAGCGTCGTTTCGAAATATTCGGTGGCCGCGTCGAGGTCCTCCGTGACGTACGCGATCTGCATGACGTTTCGGAAGAGGTCGCTAAACGTTCGCATTGGGGCATCTCCTGCTTGCTGTTGATGGAACCGTCAATCCGATCCCGCGGACTTCGTGGCCCCGAATCGGTCGGCGTGGCCCCAGATCGGCCCGATTTGGGGCCACAGTGACCGGTTTGGGGCCACAACCCGAACGAGATTCGGCCATAGGCTCCCGACATGACCGCCCCGCACGACCTCGACGCACTTGACCGGGCCGAAATCGCCAGCCTCCGTCGGCTCCTCGACCGGCAGGCAATCGTCGACTGTGTCCACCGTTATGCACGCGGGCTTGACCGTCGCGATGAGGCAATGCTGCGGTCGGCCTATCACCCCGACGCGATCGAGGACCACGGCGCCTATGTCGGCGGCGTCGATGGACTTGTCCAGTATCTCCTCAAGGTGCACGAGCCCTTCGCCGGGTACCAGCGCCACGTCACGACGTCCAACGTTGACATCGACGGCGACGAGGCCCACGCGGAGAGCTATTTCCTGAGTGTCATCCGAATCGAAGGATCCGAAAGGCTGATGCTGACGGCCGGACGCTACGTCGATCGACTTGAGCGACGCGAACGGGAATGGAGAATCGCGAATCGCGTCGTGAGCCTGGAGTGGCACGGTTCGATGGAGGGCGGGGCGATCGATCCGAGGCATCAGGTCGGTCCGCGCCTCGACGCCACCGACGTGTCGTACCAGCGTCCGCTCACGATCACTCGGGAGCATCGAACCCCGAAGGCCCGCAGTTGACACTCAGACTCCGACGCGGTCGCGCAGTAGGTACGACAGCACGACGCTCTCGAACTCGTCCTTGCGTTCGATCATCGCCCAGTGCCCGCAGTTGTAGAACACGTGAATCTCGCACTTCGAGATGATGCGCATCGGTATGAGCATGCTGTCGAGTGTGGTGACGCGATCGTCGCGTCCGAACGTGATGAGCGTCGGTGCCTGGATCTTCGCAAGCATCCCAACCTGATCGCCCACGTTGCCGCCGCGGCGCCGCATCGCAGCCAGCGTCTTCGCGTTGAACATCCGTCGGACGTCGGCCAGCGCAGCCGGGTTCGACGCGGCTTCCCAGCGCAGTTCGACGAACTCCTCGGTGAGGATCGCAGGGTCGAACACCATCGATTCCATCCACGCCATCAGTCGATCGCGCGTCGGGTCCTCCACGAACTGGACGAGCAGCTTGATGCCCTCTGACGGCGTTGGATTGAACAATGGAAGGCCGACGCCGCCGATGGTCACGAGTCGGCTCACGCGTTCGGGGTTGTGCGCCGCGATGCGTGCCGCAACGTTGCCGCCCATCGAATTGCCGACGATGGGAACCGACTCCAGCGACATGGCGTCGAGGAAGTCAAGAACCGCCTGCGGCGCGGCCAGCATCGGGCTCTGATCGCACGAGTAGCTCTTGCCGAAGCCGGGCAGGTCGAGTACCAGCGTGCGAAAGTGCTCCGCGAACGCGGGCAGATTGCCGCGAAAGTTGGCCCAGCCGCTGACGCCCGGGCCCGAGCCGTGCAGGAGTAGCAACGGTGGCCCGTCACCGATATCGTGATAGTGGAGGGCACCGCCAGGGGTCTCAATGGTTCGACTCGTTGCGTCGTGTGTCGGCTCAATCATCCGATACTCCTTCGTTCAAATGCTTCAAATACTCGTCGGCCCAAGCAGGCAGATCCTTGGGAACGAAGTAGTCGGTCTCATCGTTGATTTGCGGCCAGTTCGCAGCCACGTCTTCCGGCGTCGGCTCGCCACCGGACGCCACATACCCGTTCGTCGACGCGATGAACAGGCGCGACAAGCGTCCGCCTCCAGCGACGTAGATCTCCCCGCTCACCGGACAGCTCTCGTGGCAGAGGTAGGCAACCATGGGCGACACGAGGCTCGGTGCCATGTTCGGAGGTGCATCCACGCCTTCCGCATCCGAACTGGGCGCGCCCCCCATGCGCGTGTATGCCACCGGTGCGATCAGGTTGACTTTGATCCCGTGCGGCTCACCTGAGAGTCGGAGGTTGCGGGTGAGTCCTACAACACCAGCTTTTGCCGCTGCGTACGCGAGGTTGCCCTGCAGGCCGAGCATCCCGGTCGACGTCGTCATGACGATGCGCCCGTACCCCTGTTCCACCATGTGCGGCCATGCCGCACGTGTGACGTTGAACGAACCGAGTAGATGAACGTCGAGAACGCTTTGCAGCGACGCGAGATCGGCTTTCGGGAGGTCACCCCATCGCATGATCCCGGCGTTGTTCACGACGATATCGACGCGCCCGTACGCATCAACGGCAGCGTCGACGATGGCGACTCCGCCCGCCTCGGTCGACACGTCGTTGGTGTCGCTGACGGCAATCCCACCACCCGCAACAATCTCGGCGGCGACCGACTCCGCCGGCCCAGCGTCGGAACCACCTCCGCTCTTCGATCCGCCGAGATCGTTCACCACGACACTCGCCCCGCGTGCTCCAAGCAGCAGGGCATGTGCGCGCCCGATCCCGCGGCCGGCACCGGTGACAACCGCGACTCGTCCGTCGAATCGGAAGTCGATCACGGACGGTTCTCCGCTCGATTCCCACCGGATCCCACACCCAGGCGCAGCACACTGTCGCCACTGAGGCACGGCCCAGCGGTGTGTAAATGGCACGAAACAGCGGTTCCGTCCGGGGCATCGAACACCTGCGGATCAGCGAGTTTGCAGGTCTCCATCACGTGCTGGCAGCGTGTGTGGAAGCGACATCCGGGTGGTGGGTTGGCAGGCGAAGGAATATCGCCTTGCAGCATGATCCGCTGGCGAGAGCGCTGCCGCTGTGGATTCGGGACCGGGATCGCCGAGAGCAGTGCCTGCGTGTACGGGTGCTTCGGGCGTTCGTAGACCTCCGCCGCAGGTCCGATTTCCACGATCCGACCGAGATACATCACGGCAATGCGGTCGCTGATATGACGCACCAGCGCGAGGTCGTGCGCAATGAACAGGTACGTCAAACCAAGGTCTCGCTGCAGTCGCTTGAGCAGGTTGATGACGTCGGCCTGGATCGAAACGTCGAGGCTGCTGACAGGTTCGTCGAGCACGATCACGCGTGGTTCGAGTGCGAGTGCGCGTGCGATCGCGATGCGTTGCAGCTGGCCGCCCGAGAACTCCCGCGGATAACGGGTGCGCATCGACGGATCAAGGCCGACGAGCGTCAGCAGTTCCGAGATCCGTTTGGCCCGATCAGCCGACGACATGTCGGGCCGGTGCGTGCGCAACGGCTCCTCCATGCTGTCGGCCACCGTCGACAGCGGACTCATCGAGGAATAGGGATCCTGAAAGACGACCTGCACCTGGCTGCGAACAGCACGCATCGCCGGAGGTTTCAATGACGTGATGTCGCGAGCGTCGAAGTGGACGCTACCGGTCGTTGGCCGCAGCAGGCGCAGGAGCACCCGCCCGAGCGTCGACTTTCCCGAACCCGACTCTCCGACCAGACCGAGCGTCTCGCCTTGGCGAAGTTCGATCGTCACACCATCGACGGCGCGAACGTGCCCGACGACTCGACGCAGCAAGCCACGCCGGATCGGGAAGTGCACGGCAATTGCGTTGCCCTGGACGAGGACCGGCAACGTCGGCGATTCACTCACTCGGCACCCTGCAGCTTCAGTTCTGCGGAACGCAGGCACATCGTGCGGTGGTCCGCGTGAGCATCGAGCGCCCCCGGCACATGGCACCGCGGCTCGGCATACGGACAGCGCGGACCGAACCGGCATCCCTTCGGCATCGCGAACGGGGTCGGAACGACACCAGGGATGGAGCGCAGTTCCTCCCCGGCGACACCGAGCTGCGGAATCGCGCCGAGCAGCCCTTCGGTGTACGGATGGCCGGGCCGGGCGAAGAGCGCATCGACGCTCTTGTGCTCCACGATCCTCCCGGCATACATCACCGCGACCCGATCGCAGAAGTCGGCCACGACCGAGAGGTCGTGTGTGATGAAGACGATGCCCATGTTCAACTCGCTGCGCAACCGACGCAGCAGGTCCAAAATCTGCGCCTGCACGGTGACGTCGAGTGCCGTCGTGGGTTCATCCGCGATGAGCAGTTTCGGCTCACGGGCCAATGCAACGGCCAGAAGCGCCCGCTGACGCATGCCACCGGACAACTGATGGGGATAGTCACGGAGGCGACTCTTCGGGTCCGGAATGCCGACGAGATCCAACAGCTCAAGTGCCCGCGCCACCGTGGCGGGTTTGTTCATGAATCCGTCGCGCCGCAGGACCTCGTTCAAGAGGTTTCCCACGGTGAACGCAGGATTCAGACTCGTCATCGGGTCCTGGAACACCATTGCGATTTCGCTCCCGCGAATCCCCCGCATCTCGCGATGCGACATCGTCAGAAGCTCGCGACCGTTCAGGCGCACCGATCCCCCGACGATCTGTGCGGGCGGCGAAGCAAGTAGGCGCATGATCGCCAGCGAAGTGACGCTCTTGCCGGAACCGCTCTCGCCAACGAGTCCCAGCACTTCGCCGGGAGCAACGTCGAAGCTCACACCGTCGACCACTCGAACGACGCCGTTCTCCGTGTGGAATTCGATGGCGAGATCGCGGACCGACAGGAGTGCGCCGACGGGTTCTACCGCTGAGTCGCCCGTCGCCGGATTCTCAGATTTCAAGGCGGCTGCTGACGGTGCTGCGGCGACCGATGGTGCCAGTGAACGTGCCGTCTCGGCGCTCACCGACGTCAGCCCCAGACGTCCCTTGAGGCCCTTTGCGGTGGGAATGCCGAGCCCGAGCGCGTCGCGTATTCCGTCGCCGAGGACGTTGAGCGCGAGCACAGTGATCGACAGGGCAACCGACGGAATGATGAATTGCTCCGGATTGGTGAACACGTTTCGGTATCCATTGCTGAGCATCGAGCCCCAGCTGGGATTCGGGGCCTTCACACCGAATCCGAGAAAGCTGAGCGACGCCTCGGCAATGAGGATGCCGCCGCTGCCGGATGCGATCGCAACGATCAGCGGCGACAGCACGTTGGGCAGAACTCGCTTTCGCAGGATCGTCGACGTGCGTGTCCCAATCGATTCGGACGCTTCGATAAACGTCTCGGTGCGCACCCCGAGCGTCTGAGCACGGATCAGCCGAAGGAAACCGGGTGCGAGGACAATTCCCAGCGCGAAGCCGACGTTGCGCAGACCGGGGCCAAGGATCGCCACGGTCACCAAGGCGAGGATGAGACTCGGGATGGAGCCCAACGTGTCGACCGCCCGCATGATCACGTTGTCGACCAGCCCGCCCTTGTAACCGCCGAGCAGTCCCAGGGGAAGGGCGAGCACTAGCGCAACCACCACGACCTGCAATGCCGTACCAAGCGAAACGCGGGCGCCGAACAGGAGCCGGGCGACCATGTCGCGTCCGAGATCGTCCGTACCCAGCCAGAACCGACCGCTTGGCTTTGCGAACCGAAGCGGCAGGCCGATCTCGTCGAGGTTCTGGAAATTGGGGTCGAAGCGCGCCACCAACGGCGCGAACACGGCCACGAACACGAGCACGCTGATGTATCCGAGCGCAGCCAATGCAGGCCGGTTTCGCCGGAGACGACGCCAGCTCCGCCTCCACGGCCCGACCGATGCGGGGGCCGCGACATCCGGAGCGGCGATGGACTCATGGGCCCGTGCGGGGCCGACCGACTCGACATCGGTCACGACACGCGCACCTTCGGGTTCAGCAGGCCGTAGGCGATGTCGAGGAACAAGCTGATCAGCAACTGCATCAGCACGAACACCGACGTGACGCCAAGGATGATCGGCAGATCCTGATCACGCACCGCGTTGACAAGGAACGAGCCGAGGCCCGGCACCGAAAACACGTTCTCGACAAGGACCGTCGCCGCAATCAGCACGCTCAGTTGGAGTCCGACTGCGGTTACCGCCGGAATTGATGCGTTCTTGAGTGCGTGCTTCCCGATGACGCCACGGCGATGCGCGCCCATCGCCCACGCAGTACGTACATAGTTTGAACCGAGGGTGTCGATCAAGGCGCCTCGGAGCTGGCGGGCGATCGCCGCGGCGACACCGAACGCCAAAGCGGAGGCCGGGAGCAGTCGCTGACGCAGCCAACCCCACGGGCTGTCGCCGAAGGGAACCGTGTCCCACTGCGCCGGGAGCCAATCGAGGCGCAGCCCGAAGTACATAGCGAGCAGCATGCCAATCACGAAGTTCGGCACGGAGATCCCGAGAACGGTCCCGCCGACTCCGAGACGGTCGCCGAGGCGTCCGGGTCTGCTCCCTCCGATGATCCCGACCGGCACACCCACAAGCAGGCCGAGAATGAGTGCGATCAAAGCGATGCTGAGCGAGACCGGAAATCGCCGCATGATCTGCTGACGGACGTCGAGAGTCCCACGAAACGACGTGCCGAAGTCGAGGCGGGCGGCGTGGCTCACCCATTCGCCCCAGCGAACTACTACCGGACGATCAATGCCGAGTTCGTGGCGCAAGCTGTCGATCTGTTCCTGCGTGGTGGTCGGGCTTTGAAGCTGGGCCTCGGCCGGATCGGGGTTCATGAACAGCGAAAAGAACATCACCGCGAATGAGACAACCAGCAAGGTCGGAATCACGAGCAGGATTCGTCGGAGAATCAGTGTGGTCATGGCAGTCGTGCCCTATCCGCTCGGCCTCTTAGAAACGAATCGGGACGATGACGTTGCAGCCGAGACCGCAGCGTCACCGCCCCGAGGTAGGCGGCAAACGCCGGTACCTTCGTCGTGTCAGCTACTTCTTGATATACACCTTGTAGACGTCCGGATACCACTGGCTACCGAGCTTGTCCGCTCGCCACGCAACATCGCCGAGGCGCTTGTTCCAGACGAGGAACTCGGGGCCGATGGCAAGCGGCATGGTGTAGACGCCCTCAATCACCGTCTTTTGTATCGACTTCCACAGTTCCGGCACTTCGGGGGAGTCGGGATCGATCGTGCGGAGCTTGGCGATCTTCGGCTCGAAGTCCGCGACTCCGTCCTTGACCGGAAGGCAACTCGCGAGGGTGCCGGGTGTGTTGAGGAACAGCAGAGCTTTGTCGGTCCAGATTCGGGCAGCGGGCGTGAAGTAGATGTCTGCGGCACCCCGGAGCACGAAGTCCAAGATGCTGGTCGACGTCACGATTTCCGGGTTGAACCCGGCCACCTTGAGCTGCTGGTGGATCAGCGCGGCGACCGTCTCGTCACGAGCCTGACCCGCAACCACGCCGATCCGGACGACGAGCCCACCTTTACCGGCCGCAGAGATCAACTGCTTCGCTTTATCGACGTCCTTGCGATACAAGCTGTCCAGCGTCGAATTGTGGTTCGGCCCCGATGGGAAGAAGTCAATTTGGCGCTGACCGGACGGGCCGAAAATCGCCTGACTGATCGAGAAGGTATCGATTGCGTACATGAGCGACTGGCGTACCTTTACATCGGCAAAGGTACCGACACACCGGATCGACGCCGTGTAGGTCGCATCGGGGTTCGTGAACTCTTTCACGATCAGGTTGCTCTTCTGGAACTGCCGGTACTGCTCAAGCGTGACACGTCCAGCGGCGTCGACGTTTTCGCTGCGCAGCGCCAGCGTCGTGGCGTCGGTGCCGAGGACGTGGCGCCACTCGACCTTGGCCACGCGAACGTTGTCGGCATCCCAGAAGCCGTCCCACTTGGTAAACACGGCCTTCTCGCCAGCGGTGTAGTCCGTGAGCTTGAACGCCCCTGACCCAAGGTCGGAGCCCGGCTTCAGGAAGTCAGCACCTGCCGCCGTGGCCTTCGGTGGCACCGGCAGCGTGTCCTGGAATGCGAGCATCGGGAAGAACGAACCCGAGGTCGGCGTCTTCAGCTTGATGTTGAACTGCGTCGGGCTCTTCACCTCGATCGTGTCATATCCGGAGAGCTCAGCGACGTTGAACCGCACGTTGGCCGACGGTGACTTGATGTTGCGTTCAATCGAGAACTTCACCGCCTCGGCATCGAGGGGCTCGCCGTTCTGGAACTTCAAGTTCGGTCGAAGGGTGACGGAGATGGTCTTCTCATCGATGATCTTGGCGGCCGAGGCAAGACCTGGGCTGAAGGACGATTTCTCGGTGTCGTAGCGGAGAAGCGTGTCGAAAATCTGGACGATGGGTGCGATCGCCGTCGACTGCGAAATCTTGGTGGGGTCAAGCTGGAAGCCAGCCTGGCTCACGAAGTCGTAACCAAGCTTCAGCGTGCCGTTCTTATCGCCGTCGGCGGGAAGCGGCCGACTGGCGACGGCTGCAACCCCAGCGGCCGGTGCCGCTACCGGCGCTGCCGTGCTGGGCGGCGCGGCCGTGGTCGTCGCGACGGCAGGCTTCTTGGTCGTCTTCTTCGTAGTCTTCTTGGTCGCGGCGCCCACTGGGCTCGACGCTACGGAAGCGACCAGCGCTACCGCTGCGAGCGCGCTGACGAGGTGTCTTGGTCGGAACATCCACTCCCCCTTGGTTGGAGTTTTGTTGCGTCGGAAGGTCCCGATGCGACTTCCGTCACTCTAGCTCCCGAAAAACGGAAATGCCATTCCCGTTCCAAGAGAACATCCGAACCAGTCGAGGCCTTCAGCTGACCAGTACGCTCCGCCACGGTCCGAGTCCACATGGACGTTGCACGCGCTTATGAAGCGATACCCGCGGCGATCGCTGCCGCAGCACGCTTGCGAAACTGCTCGATCTTCCTGTCCGGTGCAACGATCCGCTTGCTACGGGGTTGCACCGACACATCGTGTCCGGCCACCGACGCCCGAAGCGCGCCGACGGTGGCCTGCTCCTTCGGGACGTGTTTGAACGGATCGAACGAGTACCAGCGCATGGCGTTGAGGTGGGTGATGCGGTTGGCCTCGTCATCGGTCACGCCGGTTCGTTCGAACTGACCGGCGAGCTGCTCCGGTGCCGACGGCCACATCGAATCGCTGTGGGGATAGTCGAGCTCCCATGCCATGTTGTCGACGCCGATCTTGTCGCGCAGCTGCAAGCCAAGTTCGTCGCTGATGAAGCAGGTGAGGAAGTGCTCACGGAAGACCTCGCTCGGGAGGCGTCCACCGAAGTCCTGCAGCGTCCAGGTCGCGTGGAGGTCGTAGTTGTGGTCGATGCGCTCAAGGAAGTACGGAATCCAACCCGTGCCACCCTCCGAGAGGGCGACTCGCATGTCTGGGAACTTCTTCAGCACCGGCGAGTAGAGCAGGTCGGCAGCAGCCGACTGGATGTTCATCGGTTGGAGCGTGATCATCACGTCGGGAGGGGAGTCGAGTGCCGGTATGGCGAGCCGCCCGGACGATCCGAGGTGGATCGACATGACCGTGTTGGTGTCACACAGCGCATTCCACAACGGGTTCCAGTAGTCACTGTGGAAACTCGGATAGCCGAGGGCGGCGGGGTTTTCCGTGAACGTGAGGGAGTGGCAACCCTTCGCTGACACACGGCGGACCTCGGCGGCGCACAGTTCCGCGTCGAAGATGACGGGAAGCGCCATTGGGATGAAACGTCCGGGATGCGAACCACACCACTCGTCGATGTGCCAGTCGTTGTATGCCTGTACGAGCGCAACCGAGAAATCCACGTCGTCGGTGGCGAACAGTCGGGCGGCAAAGCCCGGAAACGACGGGAAGCACATCGACGCGAGGATGCCTCCGGCGCTCATGTCCTTCACGCGTTCATCGACCATGTAGCAGCCGGGGCGGATCTCGTCCAGGCCCTGCGGTTCAAGTCCGTACTCACTTCTCGGACGCCCGGCAACGGCGTTCAGCGCCGAGTTCTCGATCACACGGTCGCCGAACTTCCAGACGTCGGTGCCTGCGTCGGTGCGGACCAACTGCGGAGCGCGCGACAGATACTTCGGCGAGATGTGCTTGGTGAACAGGTCCGGCGGCTCGATGATGTGGTCATCGACGCTGATCAGGATCATGTCTTCGGTGCGCACGGGCTTCCCTTCGCCAAGCGATGAAGGCGATCGTCGGTTGACGACCGCATCGCAAGTACGGTGCGAGACTAACGAATGCCGTTCGCGAAAATCCAGAGCGACATTCTGTATTTGCCGAAGAACCACACTGAAGGAGCAGCCGTGACCACTGTCGATCTCCGCAGCCGCTTTGATGGCGACCAAATCTCGCTCGATCCAGCCACGTTTCTGACCGACCATGTCCCTGCGCTCCTCGATGCGAACGCTGCCCTCGCCGGTCGGGCGGCGACCCGACTCGGACTCGCACCGTTGACCCTCGTCGTCGAGGGCGAGCAGATGACGTTCGAAGTCGCGGACAACCAACGCCTGACCGTCCGCACCGGGAAGGCCGACGCGACTGCACCACTGGTCGTCGGGATGGATTGCGCTGCGTTCTCCGACGTCGTGCAAGACGTCGCGTCGACGTTCGGCCTGGATCTCACGCAGCGAGCCCAGGTTCGAAGCGGCACGCTCGCGTCCTTTGTGGAATGGGAGCCGGCGCTGCGATGCCTTCTCGACGGACGCCCGGTGCACGAGGCCGGGGCAATCGACTTCCACGACCGCCACGGGGAATCGCTCGACCTCCGACGCTCGTTCACGCTCGACGATTCACGCGACGACATCGGCCACTTCCTGGCCGAGGCAGGATTTCTCCATCTTCGCGGCGTGTTCTCGGAGGCAGAGATGGCCGCAGTGTCGGCAGAGCTCGACGACGCTGTTGCCTCGGCAACGCGCGATGACGGGGCGTCGTGGTGGGCGCGCACGAACACCGACGAGTGGTACGCCTCGCGCATCCTCGGGTTCAACCAGAAATCACCGACGCTGCGAGAGCTCCTGCGCAGTGAGCGGTTCGCTTCGGTGGGCACGTTCACCGACGACTTGTTTGTGCAGCGCGACCCCGACGTCGGCGACTCGGCCGAGGGCCTGCTCAAGAAGATCGGCGTCGTCGAGGGCATCTCCGACGTGAGCTGGCACAAGGACTGCTCGATGGGTGGACACAGTCGAGGTTGCTGTGGACTGATTGTCGGAATTTCGGTCACCGGGGGACGGCCAGAGAACGGTGAGCTCGGTGTTGTCCCTGGGTCTCACCGCGCCAACATCGCTCTGCTCGGGGTTGACGGTCTCGATCTCCCACGTCTCGCGCTGCCGACCGCTACGGGCGACCTTACGGTGCACTGCTCGTGCACGCTGCACATGAGCCGTCCGCCGGTGTCGGCGGAGCGCCGCGTGGTCTACACCGGCTTCGGTCTCGCTTCTCGTTCGGGTGACCATCGCGTCACCATCGGCGCCGAGGAAATCCGCACCCAACGGGCCAAGCTGAACGATCACGTCCGGCGCCACCAGACCGAGGGCGATGGCGACGCACGGGTCGCGAGCCACGAGCTGGGCTAGGAACCGCCGGTCGTTGTGGCCCCAAATCGGTCGGTGTGGC
>JAYSSR010000099.1:0-58842 GCA_043720395.1 Acidimicrobiia bacterium | reverse complement strand
GAGACCGGCGTAGCCAGCCGCGGGAATGTTCCCAGATCCCTTGAGCTTCGTCTCGCCCTTCTTCACACGGAGCTTGGCCAGAAACTTCGCGTAGGCCTGAGAACGCGGACCCGACCCATTCACCGGGCGAAGGAAGCCGGAGATGAAGCCCTGCGCGATCACGCCTCGCATGTTCGCGGAACCACCTGCCGCGGCAACAGAGGCTTCGTCTGCAACGGTCGAGTACGACAGAGTCGGTGCGAAATACTTCAGCGTCGCACGGGCCTTCAGCGAGTTCGCAAGATCCCCGGCCGTCGAGAAGAAGTACAGCGCATCGGGCAGCGAGTCCTGCAGCTTGCTCAGTGCTGGCGTGATGTCGACCGTGCCCGTCTCGAACATCTGCGTCGTCACCTCGATGTTCGCAGGTAGAGCTTTCTTGAAGGCATCGAGTGTGGAGGTACCGAGCGTCGCGTTCACCGCGAGCACCCCGACCTTGCCCCACTTCTTCTTGACCGCGTAGCTGGCGAAGTCCTTGCCCGTGACGTCGGACGCGGAGCTCAAACGATATGCGTACGGATACTTCGTGGCATCGCCAGCATTCGGAAAGGCCGTGGCGTTCGCGCTCAGCACCTTTTCCTTGGTGGTGAAGTCGAGCGTGCCACCGAGGACGCTGCTGGAGAACGGACCGACCAGGAAGGCGACCTTCTCTTCGCTCACGAGCTGCCGCACGACCTGGGCACCCTTGGTCGCACTCGCCTCATCGTCTTTCACGATGAGTTTGACGCAGCGTCCGAGGATGCCACCCTTGACCGTGTTCGCATCGTCCGCGGCAATCTCCGTTCCCGCTAGGAAGTCTTGGCCCAACGTTGCGAGTGGTCCACTCAGCGAATAGGACACGCCGACCTTGATCTCCGGCTTGGACTTGTCGCACGGACCCGACGTCGGAGCCGGAGTCGCCGCTGAGGCCTGCGTCGTTGGAGCGCTCGTCACCGGGGTCTTCTTTTTGGTCGTGGTCTTCTTCGCCGCAGCGAGCGACGCGTCGGCCGAGGCTGCGAGCAGCACTGCGACCGAAAGGGGAACGAGTATCCGACGGTTCATGTATGAAAGTCCTCCGTGATGGCGTGACGGACCGAGAGGCTCCGCCACAGGATTGGTCAACTGCGTTGAACACACTGCCAAAGTTTGAAAACGGCACCGGCTGAACCGGGTTGAACGCACCCTAACGACCGTTTGACGCGGGTGTCAAAAGAGTCACCCAATTTCTCAGGGCCGATGGGCGGACCCACACCGACCACCCAAACCAACCACCCGAAAGCCGAAAACGGGCTATGGGTGGTCAATTTGGGTGGTCGTATCCGCGACTATCGCGAGCCAGCGAGGTAGCGCTCGCGATACTGCGCCTTCGTGGTTGTCGAGGTGTCCACATCGGTTGCCAGTGCACGCAACGCACCCACCGTGGCCTGCGCGCGCGGCGTGTGCTTGAACGGGTCGAAGCGGTAGAACCGGCAGGCGTTCTCCCAAGTGATCGCGTTGATCACGTCGTCGGTGAGTGCCGCGACCGACATCTCCTTGTGGAGGTATTCGGGCGACGTTGGCCACGTGGAATCGCTGTGCGGATAGTCGCACTCCCAGGCAACGGTCTCGACGCCGATTCGGTCGATCGTGCGAAGCCCGGTCGGTTCCGTTATGAAGCAGCCAAGGAAGTTCTTCCGCCAGATTTCGGTGGCCGTTGCGGCACCGATATCCATATGCGTCCACGTCTGATTCCACATGTGTTTGTCCATGCGGTCGAGCAGGAACGAGACCCATCCAATGCCACCCTCGGAAAGCGCGACCTTCAGGTCCGGGAATTTCTTGAACGTGCCCGACACGATGAGGTCCGTACATGCAATGCCGGAGAGCTGAGCCGCCAGGACGATGAGTTGATCCATCGTCGCGCCTTCCGGTCGCTTCAGAAGGTTGAAGGCACCACCGATATGCATCGACAACACGATCTGATGACGCTCCGCTGCGGCGAGCACCGAATCCCAATGGTCGCCGAAAAAGCCGGGAAGGTCGTTCGCATACGGCGTCTCGGGAAACGAGACGGATGTGCAGCCCTTTGCCGCGATGCGATCGAGTTCACGGACGCACGCATCAACGTCCCATAGTGGGAGGACGCCCATGGGAATGAAGCGGCCCGGATACGAACCGGCAAGCTCGTCGATCTGCCAATCGTTGTACGCAGATACGGCCATTGCGGAGAGCTCACGATCCGGTTTGCCGGCGAGCCACGCGCCGGCGAACCCGGCAGCCGTTGGGAAGTTCAGGGATGCGAGCACCCCATTCGCGTTCATGTCCCGGACTCGTTGGTGCATGTCGTAGCAGCCGGGCCGCATCTCGGCATGTCCAACCGGTTCGAAGCTCCATTCGTCGCGTGGCCACGACGCCACCGCGCCGAGTCCGGTCGTGCCCATGACCTCGCCCTGGAAGACCCAGTGGTCGGTGCCGTCGTCAGTCCGCGTGAACT
The DNA here is from genome assembly GCA_043720395.1 of Acidimicrobiia bacterium. Classification (GTDB taxonomy): domain Bacteria; phylum Actinomycetota; class Acidimicrobiia; order Acidimicrobiales; family JANYDT01; genus JANOYY01. The sequence goes on along the minus strand of JAYSSR010000099.1, from coordinate 56,354 downwards.
TTGGGCCCCGGTCCTTGTACTTTTCGGGCATATGGTTCTCGAACACGTCGGGCGGCTCGATGACGTGGTCGTCAATGCTGACCATGATCATGTCTTCGATTTTCATTCTGTTCTCCCCTGTAAGTGTTGTAAATGGACCAAATCAGTCGCGCATACTCACGAGCATGCACCCGCCGACGGGGCCACCGCCAGCTCCGGCTACCGCAATGCGCACATCTTTTTTGACCTGACGGTCGCCGCCTTCGCGCCAAATCTGCAGGCACGCTTCGTGAAGGAACCCGAGCCCGTGCAGGCGCCCCGCCGAGAGCTGTCCACCCTGGGTGTTGAGCGGCAACTCGCCATCGAGCGCGATGCGGTGCCCGCCCTCTACGAAGCGACCGGCCTCACCATGGGCACAGAATCCGAACGCTTCGATCCATTGCAAGGTGAGATAGCTGAAGCCGTCGTACAGCTCCATGATGTCCACGTCGGACGGTTTGATCTTCGTCTGCTCCCACATCGACGCGGCGCAATCGTGCGCGGCCATCGTCGTGAGGTCTTCGCGCTGGTCCCAGGTATGACGCTGCAGCAGCGATGAGCCGAGCGCTTCCACCGTGACCGGCCGACGGGGCAAGCCGTTCGAGGCATCTCGGCGCGAGATGATCACTGCCACTGCACCGTCGCTGGGAACGTCGCAGTCGAGAAGACACAGGGGCTCCGAGATCATACGTGCGCTTAGGTAATCGTCCATGGTCAACGGTGTTCGATACACGGCTGCCGGGTTCAGCACCGCGTTCGCCCGGCATGTGAGAGCGACCTGTGCGAGCTGCTCACGGGTCAGGCCGAAGTCGTGCATGTACCTCTGCGCGTACATCGCGATCCATACGGCCGCGGAAGGTGCGCCGTAGGGTGACGTCCACTCACGCCCGCGGTCGGCGCGCACCGCACCTGCGAACATCGAGGCGCGGTCCGAGCCCATCTGTGCAGTCGATTCCCAAACGGACCGGAAGCACACGACATGATTCGCCCGACCGGCCGCGACCGCCACACACGCATCCATCACGGGACCCAGCTGACCCGCCGTCTCGCCGGTGCCGAGGTGCCAGCGCGTGCGTAGGCCAAGTGCGTCGTGCAGTTCGTTGCAGCTTGCACCGGAGAAGCCAGGGGGAAAGCCTCCGCCCGGATAGGTCGCGACGCCGTCGATGTCGTCGGGGGTGAGTCCCGCGTCGGCGATCGCACGCAGACACGCCTCGACCGTGAGATCGATGCCGGAGCGTCCGAGTCGGCGACCGACCTGCGACTGGCCGATCCCGGTGACCACGGCCCGACCGCCGAGGACGTCGGACCCAACGGCGGTGGTCACGAGCCCGCCCGATCGCTCGACGTCGTTGGCCTGAAGACCGGAATCCACACGTCGTCCCACTGCTCGAAGTCGACCTCGACCGCCATGCCGATACTCACGTCGGCGACCGGACATCCCACGACGTTGGTGGTGAGGCGAACGCTCGGGTCCTCCTGCAGCGAAACGATCGCGACCGCGTAGGGTGGCGGGAACCCGGCAAACCACTGGTGCACATTGATCGTGTACGTCTCGACGGATGCACGGCCCGACACTGCCTCGGGGCCAACGTCGGTGCTGCGGCAGCGGAAGCACACGGGTGCCGGAGGATGGAAGAACCGGGTGCACGAACGGCAGCGGTAGACCAGCAACTGGCAGTTTTCACCGCCGGTCCAGAACGCCCTGTTCTCGTGAGTGAGCGCGGGGAGCACCCGTGTGTCGGGCCGGGTCGGGAGGGCGGTTGACATTATCGTCAACTCTTGCACCAGTGGGTCGCGAGAACCAACTTGAGCCGCTGCAGTTCACGCCCCGTGCGCGATGTGCACACGACTGTTTGAATCCCTCTCCCACGAGTGGCGCTTTCACTCACTCGTGGCGCAATCGCACATGGGGCAGCGGCGTTGCAGCCACGAACTCCATGGCGGAGTCGAGTTGCAGTCACGAACCCGACGGCGGAGCCGAGCTTGGCTGTCGGCATCGAAGTATCCACACGGCTGATCGGACTCCACCCAGCGGCGTGGGACTTCGCGCGGCCGTGTGGCAACCGCACATGCGAAGCGGGTTGCGGCGCGCAGTCATCGCACCTTTCCTTTCTTCCCGTGTCGTGCCTTTCCGTGCCTTTACGTGCCGGGCCGTGCGAACAAGTCACACGAGTGAGCAGAACCAACACATCGGAGTGGTGTGTTCGCGCAGCCGTGTGGGAATAGCGCATGCTCGTTGGCCGTACGCCGTGGAACCAACGTCGCGGGCGGTCCCCGCAGGCGCTATCCCTGGCCGAACATGGTCATGAACTGTTCCAGCGACTTGAACCGGTAGACGTAGTTGCTGCCGCGGACCTCACCGAGCGGGGCGGACGAGTCCTCGGAGTACTGGTGGCCGGGGTAGAGCACGGTGTCGTCGGGCAGCGTCCCAAGAACCTTCGTGAGCGACTCGAACATGCGCTCCGGACTCGCGCCGGGTAAGTCGACGCGGCCGCAGCCGTCGAGGAACAGCGTGTCGCCAGAGACCAATCGACCTTCAACGAGGAAACACTGGCTCCCAGGCGTGTGGCCCGGCGTGTGCAGGCACGTGATGGGAATCTCGCCGATCATCACGACGTCGCCCGCCTCGTGCTGCACCATGTCGCTCGGCTCGCAGCCGGTCACCCGTCGGACGCCCCACGCCTCATCGCCCTGTACGTGAATCGGCACGCCCCCACCCGGCAGCGCGAGCAGCTCGCGCACACCCTCCACCGAGTGACCCATGAACGACCCCCCGACGTGGTCGGGGTGGTAATGGGTCACCAGCGCGCCGGTCACCTTCATGCCGTCGGCACCCGCGATGTCGACCAGTTCGCTGACCGCGTACGCGGGATCGACGATCATCGCCTCACCCGTCTGGCGATCGCCGATCAGGTACGCGAAGTTCACCATCTGCTTCGCAACCATGTCGGTGCGCGCGAAGTCCCGGCCCGACAGCAGCTGACGGAAATACAGGCGATCACTCATACCCACGACACTACGAGTTCACGAAGGTCGCCAGCTTCCGGCGACAGCATGACTATGCCATAATCGTGGCATAGCACGCTCTCGAATCAGTACGACGGTCGATGAATCGCTCCTCTCCGAGGCGCGCGCGTCGAACCCTGGGCGCAACGATGCATCGCTCTTCGACGCAGCACTTCTTGCGCTCCTCGCTCGGAGTCGCGCCGCCGAGATCGATGCCGGGTACGCGGCCTACGACGCCCACCCGCTCGATGAGCCCGACGAATGGGGCGACCTTGCGTCGTTCCGATCCGCTGCGGCGGCGACGTGACCCAGTTTCCCAAACACGGCGAATTGTGGTGGTGCGAGCCTCCAGAGATCGGGCGTCGACCAGTTGTGGTCCTGTCGCGAGACGCTGCGATACCGCGCCTTCGCCGAGCGCTCATTGCCCCCTGCACGACAACGATCCGTGGGCTCGCCAGCGAAGTCACACTTGAGCCCGGCGACGATCCCGTGGCTCGTCGGACCGCCGTCAACCTCGACTCCGTGGAGAGCGTTTCGATCGGCGTCCTCATCGAGCGAATCGGGCGACTGAGCGATCAGCGAATGCAGGAAATCTGTGCTGCGCTCGCGGTGGCGGTCGACTGCCGCTAGCTCGAGCGCTAACCGCCTCGTTGAGGGCGTCCACTGTGGTTGAGAGCGTGCGAGCGGATGCGCATGCGCGCAGTTCAACTTGGACCACACGGCCGAGTGATCCGGACGGTCCAGCACGTCGAATGGAAGGTATGACTTATCTCGCTACCGCACAGACGATCTACGAGGCCTTTGGACGCGGGGACGTGCCAGCGATCCTGGACCTCTGCTCCGACGACGTCGCCTGGGAGCACTGGGAGGACAACCGGGCGCAGAAGGCGGGTATCCCGATACTGCAGGCCCGCACCGGCAAGGCCGGTGTCGCGGAGTTCTTTGGCGGCCTCGCCACGTTGACCATGCAGGGTTTCGAGATGCTGAACATGATGGAGGGTGCCAACCAGGTGGCGGTCACGTTCGTGATCGAGTACGTCACGCCCGTGGGTGGTCATCTCCGTGATGAGGAGATTCACCTGTGGACGTTCGACGACGCCGGCAAGGTGTGCGCGTTGCGTCACTACGTCGACACGGCCAAGCACATCGCAGCCTGGAAGCTCTGACCGAGGCGGGCCTCACCGCGCCCTGATCGACGCCGCCGCTGCTCGTGTGAGCAGGCCCGGTGTCGTTTGGCTAGCGTTTTTCAGGATGACGGATTCAACAGATGGCGAGATGATCGAACTGCTGGGCCATCCGACGTGGGCGACTGTGTCGGGACATCAGTCCGACACCGTGGTTCTGCTTCACGGTGGGCTGTCGAACAGCGATGCGCTCCTCGGATCGATCGGCGTTCTATTGAGCGCCACTTATCGGCTCGCTGCGTTCGATCGGCGGGGACACGGCCGAACCGGCGACACAGGTGAGCCTTTCCACTATCGCTCAATGGCCGATGAGACGATCGCCTTTGTGGAGCACCTCAACCTCGAAGACTTCATCGCCGACCTCACGAACTGATGCGCTACGAGCGGGCGGACCGCTTCAAGTCCGATTGGAAAGCACTCACCGATCACGAACGCAGCACCGTTCTCGCCGTGCTGCCCAGGTTCAACGCCGCAGCAGACGATGTCGCCACGAACGGGTTCGACCATCATCGATGGCCGTCTGCGTTGCGCGTCCACGACATCGGCGGAGCATCTGGCGTCTGGTCCATGACCTTCAGCTTCTCCGGACCTGATATCCGTGCGACGTCCGAATGGACGGCACTCGGCACGGAGCCGACCTTACGTTGGCGGCGTTTTGGGCGTCGCGATTTACCGCACCCCCTGAGCTGAGTTGCATCGTATGGCGTCGATGTCCCTACGGCGAGTGCGGCTACAGCGCCACGAAGTAACCACAGCGTGTCGTTGTGCGGCCAACGTCGCGCTGTGTAGCCAGTCGTCCACGAACCTCGGCACGGGGACGCGCCCAGCACCGCGTCAGATCAGGAACGTGAGGTTGCTCATCACTTCGTCGTTGTCGACGAGCAGCACCGTCTTCGACACCATGCGCAGACCGTCGTCGGTGCGGCGGAGTCGGTGCACGGCGCGGCCGGCGACGACCTCGATGCGGCCGCGTCGCGACGACGTGATGTTGAACGTCGAATGCACGACACACTCGGTCGCGGACGCATCGTCGGAGGCAGCGAGTTCGATGTTCGACACGACGCGCGCCAACCGTGACTTCGGGTCCTGCGCCCAGGCGGCACCCGATTTGAGTCGGGCGATGCGGTCGACCAGACCCTCGTGGTCCTCGTGCACGAGCGATACGTGCAGTCGCTGGTCGTGCACGTCGTCGTTGCAGGGTATCCAGTAGAGGGCGTCGTCGGTCCACAACGCGAACCACTCGTCGTATGCGTGCGTGTCCGCGAGGCGGGCCTCGAGGTAGAGGAAATCGGCTGCCTCGCGTCGAGCGATGGAGATCACGACGCCCCCGACATCACGTCGCGCCACCGGCGAAACACTGCGCGACTTCCCAGCTCATCAGTAATCTGCGCGCTTACGAACCCGTCCGCGTCGATCTCCTCATGGCCGACGCCCCGGTTGTGCAGAACCCACGGGTCGACCTGAGACTGGAGACCCTTCTGCACCCTCGCGAAGATCTCGAAGTCATCGGTCGCTCCCCCGCCAGCGGGACCGTAGAACGCCTCGTGGGCCCGCACCCGCCGCTCGTTCACCTCATCGGACGCCCCCACGAGCAGGCTCGGATACACGTGCACCTCGGTGCGATCGACGCGCTGAGGACGCAGCACACGAATCTGTGAACCGATCAACGCGAGGTTCGGAAAGATGAATGCATGCGCCGGTGCCGCGGTCATCAGCTCGGCGGTCTTCTCGGTCCCGTGTGCCGCGATTAAAGCTGCGTAGTACTCGGCCTGGACCGGTGGCGTCCGAGTGTCGCCGCTGATCGCACGGGGACCAACCTTGACGTTGAGCGGCCGGTAGTCCCACGCCACATGACCGTTGCCGAGATCACGGATGCGACCGACCGACGTGCCCGTGCCGAGCGCGTCCATCCGCACGCCCGACCGCTTGGCCTGGATCTGCCAGAAGCTCCGGTGCACGAAATTGAAATGGTAAGCGTCCAGATTGTTCTCGACCTGGAGCTTCCAGTTCCCATCGTATGCATACTTATGGGTTCCCGCGGTGACCGACACACGGCGACCGGGCGCGATATCGGTGAAAAGGTCCAACTCTCGCCGGGCACCGGCATTGAGATACGAATCGAACGACCCACCATCCGCCGAGAGGCACACGAACACGAACTCGCGGTAGCGGCCCACGAGTGGGGCCGGACGCAGCCCGAGCAGCGTCTTGTCGAAGTCGTCGCTGTACCGCTCGTCGTAGGGCACGACAGCGAGCGAGCCCGTGTTGCGGTAGCTCCACGCGTGATACGCGCACGTGAAGAACCCCGCATTGCCTCGCTCGTAGGGGCACACCACCGCGCCCCGGTGCGAGCAGCGATTCATAAGCACGCGTACTTCTCCGTCGCTGCTGCGAACGAAGATCACCGGCTGGCGTCCGACGTCACGGGTGCGATAGTCGCCTGGTAGCGGGATCTCGCTCTCGTGTCCGACGAACGTCCAGCCGCGGTGATAGATCCGCTCGATCTCCTGCTCGAAGATCGCGTGGTCCGTGTAGACGCTGCTGTGGACGCGGTCCGGCAGCACCAGATCCGCGAGGGCAGCGTCCACGAGCGTCAGGCCGCCGGGTAGTCGCTCGACTCGGCGAAATTCGCGGCGCGCCGCATCAGCTCGGCGACGGTCGGGCCGAAGCTCGCAAGCTTGTCGTCACCCCGACCGTCGAGGTAGCTCTTGTAACCCTGCTCCAGCACGACGCCCAGCTTCCATCGCGCAAGCACCACGTAGTAGTCCATGTCGTCGACCTGGCGACCGGACTCCTTGGCGAAGTGGTCGATCATCTCGGCGCGGCTCGGCATGTCGCGGGTGTCCACGTAGGTGATGTCGACGTGTTCGGCCGCATGGTCGGGCCACGTCTGCACCACCCAGCCGAGGTCGAGCTTGGGGTCGCCGATCGTGCCCATCTCCCAGTCGATGATCGCAGCCAGCGTCGCAGGTGCGCCGTGGCGGTACATGACGTTCGCGAACTGGTAATCGCCGTGCATGATGCCCGGCACGAAGTCGAGCGGACGATGGGTACGCAACCACTGCGTGGCAACGTCCATGCCCGGAAGTTCGCGGGTCTTCACGCGGTCGTAGAACGCCATCCAGCGGTCGACCTGACGGTCGTGGAAGCCATCGGGTCGGCCAAGGTCAGTGAGTCCCTTCGCCTTCCAGTCGACCGCAGACATGCGAGCGATGCCCTCCACGAGTTGGAATGCAAGGCCCCGACGCGCCTGCGGATCGGTGTTGAACGGCTCAGGCCACTGGCCACGCATGGCCATCGGGGACCAACCGTCGACGAAGCCCATCAGGTAGAACGTGCCACCGAGCACCGTCGGGTCGGTACACACCGCATACGCCTTCGTGCAGGGAACGTCGGTCCCGTCGAGCGCCTCGATGATGCGCCACTCGCGCAGGATGCCCTCGTTGCGCCCGGCCGCAGCGGTTGCGGGTGGCTTGCGAAGTGCCGCGTGGAAGTCGCCGCGTCGGATCTCGAAGATCTCGTTCTGGCTGCCACCGGCGATCGGCCGCACCGCAACGGGCGCGCCCGCGTCCGGTAGGCCGGCGGCGTCCATCCAGGTGACCAGCCGAGCGATCTCGGCTTCGGACAGCATGGTCAGTGTCACTTCATCGCTCATGGTCTTCTCTCCTGGGTTACTGAGTTTTCAAGGTTGGGGGTTGCGCGCAGCGGTTGGGGGCTCAGGACATGCTGCGCGCAACCCCCAATGCTGCGCGCAACCCCCAACCCCGAAGGCGAGCGTGCTCGGGCGCAGGGAGCTACTCACGCGAGCAGCGCCTGACCAATCTGTGTACGTAGTACTTCCGTGGCGCCTTCGCCGAGACGCTTCACACGCAGGTCTCGGAACCACCGCTCCAGTGGCATCTCCTCCGACATGCCGAGCGCACCGAACAGCTGCACGCACCGGTCGACGACGCGAAACGCCGTCTCGGTCGCGGTGATCTTGCAGATCGACGCGTCGGTTCGCACATCGCGTCCGAGGTCCGCATTCCACGCCGCCTGGTACATCAATAAGCGCGCAGAGCGAAGTTCGATCGCGCTGTCGGCGATCATCCACTGCACGCCTTGACGCTTTGCGAGCGTCGCGCCGAACGTCTCACGTTGCTTGCACCACTCGATGGTGAGATCGAGTGCCTGCTGCGCGATGCCGATCGGCCCCGCGCTGTACGGGATGCGGCTCTTCACGAGGAAGTCGGTGGCAAGTCGAAGTCCCTGGCCCTCGGCACCGATGCGGTTCTCAACCGGAATCTCGAAATTCTCGAAGAACATTTCATACGGCGAGTACGACGTCATCACGCCGACCTTGCGGCGCGTGAGACCCGGCTGGTTCGGGTCGATGATGAAGCAGCTGATGCCCCCGCGGTCGCCCTGCTCGCCAGTCCGCACATAGACGATGCCCCACTCGGCAGAGCCCGCATGGGTCGTCCAGAGCTTCGTACCATTGACCACGTAGACGTCACCGCGCAGTTCGGCGCGGCAGCGAATCGCGCGGGCCGGATCGGACCCACCGGAAGGCTCGCTGATCGCCGTAAACGGCCGCCCGGCACGGCCCTCGACGATCGGCCGTGCGTAGCGGTCCCACTGGTCCTCCGTGGCAGAGAACAGCACGCTAGGCGGGTTGCCACCGAAGGCACCAAGGGCGGGGAAGAACGCACCCATGCGGCACTTCGCCGCCTCTTCCGCGACCACGCACTGCCCGAGGACGCTGAGGCCAGCACCGCCGTGGGACTCCGGCGTCTGCAGTGCCCACAGGCCCATCTCGCGGGCCTGGGCCTGCAACGTCGCAAGGTGCTCAGGGCCGGGACCGGTCGCGTTGTGCGGGAGCGTGTCCTCGATCGGGTTGACCACGTTCTTCATGAACTGGCGGACGGTGTCGCGCACCATCACGAGTTCGTCGGGAAGCTCCCACGCGCCCAGGGGTGAAGTCATCGAACGTCCAGTCCTACCGCAACATGCGCACGAAACAACAAACCCGCGGGCCCGGTAGTGCATCGCCGCTTCAGTTCCTCGCATGGCACCTCGACGGAAAGACTTGCGGCGCAAATGCCAATCAAGATCGGCACCATGCAAGGAACTCAAGCTTGCGTGCACTAGGCACGCGGTTCGAAGTGTAGGCGGCGGCCCAGGAACCGCCGCCGACACAACGTCGTCAGTGCCGACCCGAGGGCCCGCACGTAGAACTCAACCGACCGTCCTGGCGGTCAGCAGTAACGGGTGAACTCAGCCGCAGAACGTGCGGAGATCGCCGGTCTGACCGTTGCCGGTCTTGGCACCGTCGAGCAACAGCTGAGTGAACTTGCCGTCCTTGTAGGTGAAAGGCCAGTAGCAGTTCACGAGGGGCTGGTTCTTGCCCTCCGAGAAAGTTGTCGTCTTGGGGAGCAGGCCATCGAGGTTCTCATCTTTGATGTTCCAGTACGCCTTCAACACGTCGTCCTTGTTTGCCGGTGCACCAGCCTTGTTCATCGTCTTGCGGAACAGCTCGAGCGCTGACCACGTCGACGTCGAGGTCGGGTCGCGGTACTCCTGCTTGGCGTCGTACTTCTTGATGACGTCGCGGAAGTTTTTCACCGGAGCGGCGTCGGACCACCACGGGAATCCGTTCACGAAACCACCAACTCGCACGCCGTCGATCGTCTCAAGGATCGGTGCAGCGGCGGTGTTGGCGCTTGCGCCGAAGTAGCCCTGGTAGCCCTGACGCACGCAGTCCTTGATGAATCGCGCCATGGCAGTCGGCGCGAGCGCAATCGACACGTAGCCACCGGTGCGGCTAGTCGCAGCAAGACGGCTCTGGACCTCGAGGCACTCTGCGGTGTAGTTCGGCGAGGAGCCCAGCACGGGGATATTCCCGGCGTAGGCAAGACCGAATTCCTTCGCCTTGTTTGCGGCAAGCGCCGAGCCCGCAGCACATGCAGCGACTTCGCCGCAAACAGCGGTTGTGAGCGGTGCCTGTCCAAGCTTGTTGGCAATAATCGCTGGCGACTCACCAGGCGCGGATCCGCCGGTAGCGGTCGGAAACCAATACGGCGACGTGCCGTGGCCAAAGCCAGCGGCGGCATTGTTAGCCGACCCGCCAATCACCGGGAACTTCTGCGCAGTCATGTAGGCACTGAGCGACGACTCGGCCGTTGAGTCCTGAAGGATGACCGCGACGATCCCCTTCGACTCGACGAGGTCCTTTGCTGCTGCTTGCGAATCGGCCGCCGCGTTCTTGTTGTCTGCCGACAGAATTTCGACCGGACGTCCTCCGATACCGCCCATTTCGGCGTTCACCCACTTGGCCCAAATGTTTGCGACGCCGACGCCGTTCTTGTACGCCGACGAAGCGTTACCGGTCTCGGCCGAAATGTATCCGACCTTGACGGCCGCTCCAGCTGGCTTTGCAATAGCGGCAGGTGCCGCGACCGGTGCCGCAGTCGTCGCCGGGGCAACGGTGGTCGGTGCCGCGGTGGTCGGGGCAACCTTCTTGGTCGTCTTCTTGGTGGTCTTCTTTACAGCACCGGCTGGGCCGGCGAAGACGAGCGCGGTCGCACCGGCGAGGGCGGCGAACCGCATGACTGCTTTTTTCATTGGATCTCCTGGGTGGGTTGGGTTGACTTGTTGGAGGGTCGAGCTGCGAACGCCTGGCGGGGATCTGACCAACAGGTCAGCGCGTGACGTTCTCCACGACTCCGGTCGCAGCCATCGTGACACGGACGAGAAATAGCGACATGTGAACGTCGGCAAGCTCCGAAAGGCATTCGTTCTCCCCCGTGACACCGGCGCGACGTGAGCGCGCAGGCGGTGCCAACGACTGAAGCGTACGCCGAGTTGACACAATGGTCAAGTTCCCGGCATCCTCGTCCACCGAGTTCACCGATTCTACGGTTGCGCTGTCCGCGGTGTTCCGATCAAACGAACAAGCTTGCGAAAAATGCTCTACTAATTTTGCCACGTGCCAGACGGCACGGCCAGGGGGACTTCCGACCAATGATGTGCACGAGCCGTTCCGAACGATTCGCTGAAGGCACCCAATGAGCGTCCTCGCTGCTGGCAGCGTCCTGCCCTTTGTCGTCAACGGCGTAGCTACCGGGTCGATCTTTGCTCTGGCAGCAGTCGGCCTTGTGCTCACCTACAAGACCTCCGGCATTTTCAACTTCGGACACGGCGCGGTGGCTACAGCGGCGGCCTACATATTCTTCTTCCTGCACAGCGGGGAGCGTCCGAGGTACTGGGTTGCCGAGAACTCGCCGAAGCTCCATTGGGCGATCGCTCTGTTCGTCTCGGTTTTCATCGTGGGTCCGATCCTGGGTCTGCTTATGGAGCGAATCGCTCGTCGACTTACCCCGCAGAGTGCCTCGCTCAAGATCAGCGGAACAATTGGCCTCATCCTGATGGTCCAGGGTCTCGGCACGATCCAATACGGCACCGACGGGCGCCCGGTCGACCCATTCCTGCCGAAGGCGAACGACGTCTTCCGACTCGGCGGCGTGGTGTTCCAATGGAACCAGGTGTGGGCGACAGCCATCTCGATCGTGGCGGTCGCGGCTCTCTACTTCCTCTTCCGTTCAACGAGGCTTGGAGTCGCGATGCAGGCCGTTGTCGACGACCCCGATCTGCTCGACCTCCAGGGCACCAACCCGATCCGGATTCGTCGTCTCTCGTGGATGATCGGCTCGACATTGGCCGCCCTTTCGGGCGTCATGCTCATCACGTTTGTCGGCATGGAATCGATCACGCTGACGTTCCTCGTGGTGTTGTCGTTCGGTGCGGCGGCTGTCGGCTCGTTCTCCTCGATTCCTTTGACGTTCCTCGGCGGGCTTGCCGTTGGCATCATCAGCGACGTCACGAAGAAGCGCGGGTTCATCACGCCGTGGCTCCACGAGTACTCCAATGGGCTCCCGTTCCTGGTGCTCTTCATCGCACTTCTTCTCATTCCGAAGCGTCGGCTCCTGACGGCCACCGCGAACGAGGTTCGCCCACCACTGGAGTGGAAGGGCCCTTGGCAGCTCCGGCTTGGATTCGGGGTATTGGTCGTCGGCTTGCTTGCCCTGATTCCGCATATTGTCTCGAGTTCGAAACTCATTTTTTGGTCGATCGCGCTGGTCATGATGATCCAGCTCTTGGCGCTCGGCCTACTGGTGCGGACCGCCGGCCTCGTGTCGCTCTGCTCGGCAATGTTCGCAGGGATCGGCGCCGCGACGTTCTCGCAGTTCGTTATGGAGTGGAACCTGCCGTACTTCGTCGCGATTGCCATGTCCTGCCTGATCGCTGCGATCGTCGGTGCGATCGTTGCCATTCCGACGATCCGTCTTTCCGGACTCTTCCTCGCTCTCGGGACGCTTGGGTTCGGCGTCTTCGTGGAACGCGCCTTCTACGGGCGGGGATTTCTCTTCACGACCCTCGCCACAGGGCGCGAAATGCCGCGACCGTCCTTCGCCCAGTCGGATGTGGCCTACTACCGATTCATGCTCGTTATCGTGGTCATCGTTGTGATCGGAGTGGGCTTCATCCACCGTGGACGTCTCGGACGAATCCTTCGCGGCCTCGGCGACGCTCCTACTGCTGTCTCCACACTGGGGCTCAATACGAGCATGACGAGAGTCATTGTCTTCTGCATCACGGCGTTCATCATTGCGCTCTCCGGCATCCTCTACGGCGGGCAGGTCCACGCGGCAGAGACAAACGCACTCTTCTTCAACTCCTTCACATCGCTCACGCTCATAGCGGTGCTTGCGCTCGCACCGTTCCGAGACCCATGGTTCGCGATTTTTGCCGGTGTCACCCAGGTCATTCCGGCGTACGTACACAGCGCCAACACGACAAACTGGCTGACCGTCGTGTTCGGATTCTTTGCGTTGCGCATCGCGATGGAAGGCGGTCATCATTCAATGGCCCGGAAATTCCGGCCGTTCTTTGCACGGATCGGACCGCCTGAGCGGCCGAAGAAACTTGCCGATCCGTCGGGCGGTCATCGCCGAGCCGTACGGAGCGGCGGTCTCAACGTGCAGAATCTCACCGTGCGCTTCGGCGGGCTCGTAGCGGTCGACGATGTGTCGCTCGAAGCACCCACTGGCCGCATCACCGGTCTCATCGGCCCGAACGGCGCGGGAAAAACAACGACTTTCAACTCCTGCAGCGGACTCAATAAGCCGTCCACCGGCACGGTCACCATGCACGGCACCGACCTCGGCAAGTTGGCACCCGGCGCTCGCGCGCGACATGGCATTGGGAGGTCGTTCCAGATCATGCAGCTTGCCGAATCGCTCACGGTTCGCGAGAACGTCGCGCTCGGCTGTGAGGCGTCGCAGGCAGGCAGCAACCTGCTCGGGCAGTTCTTCGCAAGCCCGTCGGACCAGCGCACTCGACGCCTCGCGACCGACGAAGCGATGGAATTGTGCGGGATCACCGACCTTGCCGAACTACAGGCAGGTTCACTGTCGACAGGCCAGCGTCGCCTCGTGGAGCTTGCCCGCTGTCTCGCCGGGCCTTTCGACGTGCTGCTGCTCGACGAACCGTCGTCGGGCCTGGACCACCGCGAGACTGTCGCATTCGGGGCGCTGCTCCAAAGGGTCGTTTCCGAAAGAGGATGCGGCATCCTCCTTGTGGAGCACGACATGTCGCTCGTCATGGAGATATGCCAATACATCTACGTGCTTGATTTCGGTCAGGTGATCTTCGAAGGTGATCCCTCGGCGGTCAGGACGAGCCCTATCGTCCGCCAGGCATACCTGGGCGAGGAAATCGATTCGGCCGAACCGACCGATCTGAACGAAGGGGCACTGGCATGAGCACCGCGACGACTACCACAGCCGACATGGCTCCCGTGGGCACGGCCCCGGCCATCGAACTGCGCAACGTCACCAGTGGCTACGGACACACCACGATCCTGCGCGACATCTCGATCAGCGTCCCCGCAGGTTCGGTCACCGCGTTGCTCGGACCAAACGGCGCAGGCAAGACCACGCTGTTGAAGACGGTAAGTGGACTTATCAAGCCCAGCGCGGGCAGCGTCCATATCGAGGGCGACGACGTGACCGCGCTGGCCCCAAACCAGCGAACCGCGAAAGGCCTATGCCACATTCCCGAGGGACGCGGCATCTTCCGTCGCCTCACCGTCAAACAGAACCTCATGTTGCAAGCCGACAAGGGCAGCGAAGCGCGGGCGATCGAACTGGCCGCCGAGGCGTTCCCGATCCTCGGACAGCGGGTCAACCAGCTTGCAGGCACGCTGTCGGGCGGCGAGCAGCAGATGCTCGCGATCGCCCGCACCTACGTTCGCGATCAGAAGGTGATCCTCGTCGACGAGGCGTCGCTCGGCCTCGCTCCGCTGCTCGTGGGTTCGATCTTCGACTTCCTTCACCGGCTCGTCCAGGAACGCAACGTGTCGCTGCTCATCGTCGACCAGTTCGTCCAGCGGGCCCTTGCGATGGCGTCGAAGGCATACGTGCTGCGTCACGGGGAGATGTCGTTCGAGGGTTCCGCGGAACAACTCCGAGATACCGACGTGTTCGCCGAGTACCTCGGCGGATCGTCCGAGCACTGACACCCCGAGCACTGACACCCCGAGCACTGATCGCTGAAAATCGCGAACCCCCGACCACACGGAACCCCCGACCCACGGAACACCCGACCGGCGGGCTGGCTTGCACCAGCCACGTGGCCCCAATTGAAGGACGCATGAACCAACCCGCACCGCCCATCGTCATCGACGATCCGCATACGAACTTCTTCTACGACGCCGCCCGCTCCGGCGAGCTGCACATCCAGCGCTGCCAGAACTGCAAATACTATGTGCACTTACCACGCCCGGTGTGCAGGAAGTGCCACTCCTTCGACCTCCGTGGCGAGAAGGTTTCGGGTCGGGCGACGCTGTACACCTGGTCGGTCGGCACCAAGGCGTTCCATCCCTTCTTCGTGAACCGCCTGCCCTACATCTTCGCCACGGTGGAGTTGGTCGAGCAGCCGAAGCTGCACCTCGTCACGAATCTTGTGGGCATCGAGGAGGCCGACGTTCGCATCGGCATGGATCTCGAGGTCACGTTCGAGGCGCTGTCGGACACCCTCACGATTCCGGTGTTCCGGCCGGCCGGTACAGGCGCTGTCACGACCGGCGCGGTGGCGTCATGAGCACCCGCCACGGACGCCGCGTGGCCATCGTCGGCGTCGGCTACTCACAGGTCGCCCGCAACAGCGGGCTGAGCGAGCGGATGCACGCAGCCCAGGCCGCGGTTGCCGCTCTCGACGACGCCGGGCTCACGTCGGCGGACATCGACGGCGTCTCCACCTGGGGCGGCGACGCCACCGACTTCGCGTGGATGATGGGCTTCGGACCACTCAGCTGGCACCTCAACGTCGGCGTGTCCCCCGCGTTCATCCAACCCGCAGCGCACGCTGCGATGGCGGTCGCGCAGGGCCACGCCGAGACCGTGATGTCGTTCCGGCTCATGATGCAGCAGCCCTCGGCCGCAGCGATCGCGGCCGGTGGCGCGGCGCTCGGCGTGCTCAGCCTCGTCGACGCCGCCTACCTGCATCCCTACGGCGTCATCAGTCCCACGCAGTGGGCAAGTCTCATGATGCAGCGGTACATGCACGACACCGGGGCGACCGAGGAACAGTTCGCGATCTTCGCGGAGGTGCAGCGCAACTACGCGCTCATGAATCCCGAGGCACTGCAGAAGTCACCTCTCTCACGTGATGACTTCCTCAACGCACCGTACGTGAGCAAGCCGTTGCGCATCCTCGACTGCGACTATCCGTGCGACTCGGGTTCCGCGGTGATCTTCACCACGGAGGAGCGGGCGCGAGACCTTCGCCAACCGGCGGTGTTCGTGGAGGCGTCGGCCATCTCGGCCATCCACGACATGAACTTCGAGATCATGCCCGACATGTCGGTCACGTCGCCGAAGCACTGTGCGGATCTGCTGTGGTCGCGCACGGACCTCAAGCCCGCCGACGTCGACACCGCGCACATCTACGACGGCTTCAGCGTCATCACCTTCCAATGGCTCGAAGCGCTCGGACTCTGCCCGCCCGGCCAGGCCGGCCCGTTCATCGCCTCGGGTGGGACCGCGCCCGGTGGTGCCGTACCGACCAACACCGATGGCGGTGCGATCAACGTCGGACGCCGCCACGGTGCGAACTTCTGCATCGAAGCCGTGCGCCAGCTGCGCGGCCAGTGCGGCGAGCGCCAGGTAGCGGACGCGGAAGTGTCCGTGTGGGCCAATGCCGTCGGCCCGTTCTCCGGCGCAATGCTCCTCACGAAGAGCTGACCGGCGGACAGGCCAGCGCGCGTGGGCCGAGCAAACATCGCGTGCCCAGCCCGGTCGACCGACAATCACTCGACGCGGTACAACCGGCCCGCTCGCGGTGCAATCGGACGCACCGTACGCACCGCGATGGCACCGGATGTACCGCGACCTGGACGGGCCGTCGATCCAGCCAAACCGCCAGCGCGGCCGGTGGTCAGATGGCTGCAAGAAGTACGCGCACGTAGGATCAGGGGCATGACCACCGCCATTGATGGCCCCTTCTACGACGATCTGCACATCGGCATGACCATCCCGCCGCTGCCCCCTGTCACGTTCACCGACGCTGACAACGTGTTGTACCGCGCCATCACCGGCGACCAGCACCTGCCATCGGTCGACGCCCGCGCATTCGCTGCGCTCGGGGGCACCGGTGCGCTCGTGAACCCGGGCCTCGTTATGCAGTACGCCATCGGACAGACCACAGGTGCAACCCGTCGGGCAATCGCGAACCTCTACTACCGGACGGTGCGCATCCATCGCCCCGTCACCGTCGGCGAGACGCTGTTCACCACGACCACCGTGCTCGGTCTCGCCGACGCGAGCGCGAAGGATGGCGTCTCCCGCGGCAAGGTGTGGCTGGGCATCGAGTCGCGCACCGATGCGGGAGTCGTCATGACGTGTGAGCGTTGTGCGCTCCTCCCCTGCCGTGGCGCAGCGGCACCCGGCCACGCGTCCGATATTCCGGGCCCTTCCGACGCCGATGCGCTGTCCACCTTCGTTGCCAGCGTCCCCGCGTGGGATCTTTCGACGCTGCCCATCACCTACTGGGCGGTCGGTGAAGTCCGCGAGGACCCGATGCGAGACCACGTCGACCTTGCCCCGGCGCTGGCCCGCATGACGTTCAACCAGGCGCTGCTGCACCGCGATCACACGCGCACGGCGTACGGCAAACGACTCGTGTACGGCGGCCACGTGCAGGCGCTCGCGCAGGCATCGCTCACGCGCCTCCTGCCCGGCCTTGCAACCGTGCTCGGGTGGGACGGCTGCGACCACCTCGGGCCCGCCTTCGAGGGCGACCTGCTCGCGTTTCGTCACACGTTGCGCGAGGCGCTCGCCGTGTCCCCCCAAGGGCGTCTGCTGCGCTTCGAGGTCACGGGCCGCCGGGTCATAGGCGACGTAGCGACCGACGCCGCAGCGTCCGATCTACTCCGGTGGACAACTGTGGTTCTGGCCCGATGACCCGGAACCTGTGACGTTGGGACGAATCAGCTCGCTCAGCGTGGCGATGTGTCCCAACGTCGGCAGGGTCAATTTGTTGCGCTGGACACAACATCACTGCGACCGGCACCACCGCCAATGGCCTAGAACCGCTTGCCGAAGTCCATATCGCGGATGTTGGTGACCTTCGGGACGTCGTCGCGTCCGGTCCACGACGGCACGGGGACGTGACCCGTCGGGGGACGCGCCCACTCGATGCTGCCCCAGTTCGCGCGGCTCTTGCGATCCTTATGGTCGGGGTCGAACTTCTGGCTCTGTGACGTGTACAGCTCGACGAACTTCTTCATCTCCGCCTTGATCCACCAATCCTCCTCGGAGGAGAATTTGCCATTGCCCGCGTACTCGATGATCTGCAGCGATGGGAACTCGATAGGTGCGCCACCGGGCTCGGGATTGTCGGCTCGGTTCATGCACTTGTACACGACCTGATTGCCGTCGAGGTTGTACCAGACCAGCGCGGAATACACATGCGGCGCGTATGACATTGTCGATTCGAGGAATTTCTGGATCTCGGCCGGTCCATGGAACGTGCCATAGAAATGATCTGTGTACGTAGCATCGTCGGTGAACAGATTCGACCAGGCGATCCAGTCTTCAAGCACGGGTCCCGTCATGAAGTAGTGCCGGAAGGCGGCGTCGACCTCGGACCGCTCGAAGGTGCCCATCAGCCCAGTACTCCGGCTTCGCGGGCCGCGGCAATGGCGTCCCAGTCGAGACCTGCTTCGAGGAGGATCTCCTCGGTGTGCTGACCCAGTTCGGGAGCGGCACCCGTCGGTTGTGTGATCGCTCCGTCGAACTGCATCGGGGCTGAAACGATGCGGAACTTCAGTCCCGCAGCGTCGACGAGCTCGGGCAGGAATCCGTTCGGCTGGATCTGCGGATGCTCATGCACTTCGGTGAAGGTGAGCACCGGTGCCCACACGCCGCTGAACGTCGAGAGGCGCAGCTTCCACTCCTCCATGTTCTCCGAGGCGAACACCGCGTCGAGCGCAGCGACACAGGCCTCCTTGTTCTGGAAGCGCACGCCCATCTCCACGAACCGCGGGTCGGTTGCGATGTCTGGACGCCGCAGCACGTCGTTGCACAGCTCGGCCCAGAACCGGTCCGCCTGCAGGCACACGAGGTACAACCAGCGTCCGTCGGACGTTTTGTACCAGTTTGTGATCGGATTGCCCGGGTGCTGACGCTGCGGACGCATGTGCGTGGCCTGATAGGGCGCTGCAACAATGTCCGGCGCCATCGCCCACATGCCCACGTTCATGAGCGACACATCGACGACCGACGTTTCACCCGTGCGCTCACGCTTGAACAATGCCATCGCCGTCGCACCTGCCAGGGTGTTGCCGCCCTGCAGGTCGAAGAACGCCGCGGACTGCGGCGGCGGCCCGTCGACCGCACCGGGTTCGGTGAGCCGATACGCCAACCCGGACGTTGCCCAACCAGCCGCCATGTCGTAGCCGCCGACGTCGCGCATCGGGCCTTCCGAGCCCCATCCACTGCCCCGGACGTAGATGATGTTGGGGTTCACGGCCCGGATGTCGTCGATGTCGATGCCGAGCTTTGTACGGTCCTCCGGCAGATAGCTCGTAAGGAACACGTCGGCCGTTTCCGCAATCTTCTTCAGCAGCGTCAACGCCTCGGGCTTGCGGAGATCGAGGGTGATACTGCGCTTGCTGCGGTTCGGAATCTCGTTGAACGGATTCGGCCCGTTCTGCTCGAAGTTGAGCATGTTCTTCAGCGCTCGTTGCGGGTCACCGGTTGGTGGCTCAACCTTGATGACGTCGGCACCGAGATCGGCGAGGATCGCTCCGGCGGCGGGCACGAACGTCCACGCGGCGACTTCGAGGACCTTCACACCGGCTAAGGGTTTGTTCACTGAGTTGCTCCTTCGGGATTGCGAATCATAGGTACACGTAGTGTTGGAGCGGCGGTCCTGCTCGGGTGGTCCGGACGGTGCCGGGACGTTTCTGACGCTCGTGTCAAGTGTAGGACGGCTGGTACGGAATGTCCCGCCCACGGCATGGCGGTGTCGTCCGCGCCGGTCAAAGTCGTTCGCGCACGCTGCGCGGACGACTTTCGTCAGCGCCAACGACACCGCCCGCTTGTGTCCGCCCGGGCCGCACCGACTAGCGCTTCGGGGGCCGCCGTTGCAGCTCGGCCAGCAGCGGCTGGCTGTACGCAACGCGGCCGGTAAGCTTGGCCGGGTCACCGCTGCAAAGGGCGAGCGCAGCCTCGGCCATCCACTCGATGCCTTCGAGGGCGACGCCCTTCACGAGGTCGTGCCCACTGGCACCTGGAGTTGCCACGTTGTCCCACGGCGAGAGCGAGTTGACCGCGATGCCGTCATCGAACACCTCCGCCGCGAGTCCCGTGGAGAACCGGTCGAGCGCACCCTTGACCATTCCGTAGACGGAAAAGCCCCGCTTGTACACCTCCATGAACGGCGGGCCTTGCGGGTGGATCGCGGCGCGGCTGGAGATGTTGAGGATCCAACCCGTTTTGCGTTCACGCATGCTCGGCACGACCATCTGCGCGAGCTCGAACGGTGCCCGCACCTGTACTTCGAACATGAGGTCGTAGCGCTTCTCGGGGAACGTCTCGAAGGGCAGATAGAACGTGACGGCCGCATTGTTCACGAGGATGTCGATCGGCCCGAGTTGCTCGACGGTCTCGGCCACCATGCGCTGTCGGTCGGCCTGCTTCGAGATGTCCGCCTGCACGGGGAGCACCGTGCCTCCGTTCGTGCGGATGCGAGCCACGGTCTCGCTGAGCGACCCCTCGTACTTCTCGTCTGGTTCGAGCGTGCGGGCCGCGACCGCTACGGCAGCCCCGGCCTCGGCGAGACGCTCCGCGATCGCGGCACCGATCCCTCGACTCGCGCCGGTCACGAGCGCGACCCTGCCTTCGCATTCCTGGTTGTTGGCAACGGACATGTCGTCTCCCTCGGGGTCGGATGCACTTGACGGTCGCGTCAACCGAACCGTGCCGACCGCGACTTACTACTTGACAACATCGTCAGCTCGATTGCAAATGGTCGGAATTCGGCCCGTACACTCTCGCTCATGCGAGACAAAATGTGCGAAGGAAGAGTGTGTGCGATCACCGGCGCCGGCCGTGGGATCGGACGCGAATACGCCATCATGTTGGCGGATCAGGGCGCGAAGGTCGTGGTCAACGACTTCGGCGGCGAGCGCGACGGACGGGCGATCAGCGGGAGCAATCCGGCGCAGGACGTCGTCGACGAGATCCGCGCCTCGGGCGGTGAAGCCATCGCCCACCTCGGCGACGCGAGTTCGCTCGCCGATGCTCAGGCCATGGTTGCGCTTGCCGTGGAAACGTTCGGCGGCTTCGACGTGCTGGTCAACAATGCGGGAATCCTGCGGGACCGCATGCTGTTCTCGATGGCCGAAGACGAGTGGGACGCCGTCATCAAGGTCCACCTCAAGGGCACATGGGCAGGCAGCCGCGTCGCCGCCGAGTACTGGCGCAACCGTGCCAAGGCCGGGCAGACCAACGACGGCCGCATCATCAACACCACGTCGGTGTCCGGCCTCTACGGCAACCCGGGCCAGACCAACTACGGAGCGGCCAAGGCCGGGATCGCGACGTTCACGCTGATCGCGTCCGACGAACTGACTCGCTACGGCGTCACCTGCAATGCCATCGCCCCCGGCGCGCTCACGCGCCTCACCGAAGACCTCCAGCTGCCCGAGGAGATGCTGAAGCGCTTCGGTCCCGAGTGGGTTGCCCCGGTCGTCACGTGGCTCGCGTCGCCCATCTCGGCCGACGTTACGGGTCAGGTGATCGAGTCGTCCGGCCAACTTCTCGGCATTGCCGAGGGGTGGCGTCGTGGACCGCACATCGACAACCCGCCGATCGACCCGCACGACATCGACACCGTCATCCGCGAGCTGCTGTCGCGTTCGACGCCGCGCACCAAGATGTCCGACCTGAGCTGAGGTGTCCGATATGACTGTCTCCTCAGATCGCCCCGAAGCCTGGATCATCGACGGAACCCGTTCGCCCCGAGGCAAGGGCAAGTCCAACGGATCGCTGCACCACGTCCACCCGCAGGAGGTGCTCGGCCAGGTGCTCAACGCACTCGCCGAACGCAACGGCCTCACCACGACCGACGTCGACGACGTGATCATGGGCAACGGCAACCCCGCTGGCGACCACAGTGGCTGCATCGGACGCATGGGCGTCCTCGCGGCCGGATGGCCCGTCGAGGTACCCGGCATCACTTTGAACAGGTTCTGCGGCTCGGGCCAGCAGGCCGTCACGTTCGCCGCGATGGGCATCCAGGCCGGCCATCAGAAGCTGGTGGTCGGCGGCGGTGTCGAGTCCATGTCGCGCTGGCCGGAGCCGGACGGTCCGCCGGATTTCACGTCCGGCAATGCGGCCCTGCGCGAGCTGTTTCCGCTCGTTCCCCAAGGGATCTCGGCCGATCTCATCGCGACGATCGAGGGCTTCTCCCGCGCCGACGTCGATGCGTTCGGCGTCGAGAGCCAGGCACGCGCAGCGAACGCGATGGCGGAGGGCGCGTTCAATCGCAGCGTCGTTCCGATCCGCAACGTCGATGGCTCGATCGCTCTGGCAGTCGACGAGTTCCCTCGGCCGGGATCGACCGTCCAGAGCATGGCTGGGCTGAAGGCGTCGTTCGCCACGATGGGCACGCAGATCTTCGAGGGCTACGACGTGAGCTTCGACGACATGTGCAAACAGGTCTATCCGCAGATCGATCGGGTCGAACACGTGCACCACGCTGGCAACTCGTCGGGTGTCGTGGATGGCGCAAGCGCCGTGCTGCTGGCCTCCCCCGCCTATGCGAAGGGGCAGGGCTGGAAGCCGCGTGCCCGCATCGTAATGAGCGCCGTTGCCGGGGCCGAACCGGTCATCATGCTCACCGCGCCCGGGCCAGCGTCGAAGAAGTGTCTCGAACTTGCCGGGATGTCTGCTTCGGATATCGATCTGTGGGAGATCAACGAGGCGTTCGCCGCGGTGGCCTTGAAGGCAATGCGTGACCTCGGACTAGATCCCGCCAAGGTCAACGTGAACGGTGGAGCGATCGCACTCGGCCACCCCATCGGGGCGACCGGCGGCATCCTCATCCAGACAGCGCTAGACGAACTCGAACGACGCGACCTGTCCACTGCGCTCATCACCATGTGCACCGGTGGCGGCATGGGTACCGCGACCATCATCGAACGGCTGTAACAACGTGTCGGCCGGGGGCCTCCGCTTCGCTTTGGCCTCGACCGCCAAGCGCTTCTCGCTCCCGCTCGACACCGACCGGCAGAGCCGGATCGGTGACGCGCACTCGATCTAGTAGGCACACTTATAATTGAGGAGACAGCATGCCCAGCAGCACTGAACGGCTTCGGAGCCTCGTCGCGCCCGCACAGACTGCGGTGGTCACGATGGAGCTGCAGAAAGGCATCGTCGGGGACGAGGCCATCCTTCCCGCGCTGCCATTGGCCGTGGGCGAGTGTGGCCTGCTCGACGTTGCGGGACGGGTCTGTCGGGCCGCCAGGTCGCACGGCGTCCGGGTCCTTCACGCCGTCATGGAGGAGCGGGCCGACGGCGCGGGCCAAGCGGTGAACTGCAAAATTTTCGCGATCGGTGCAAAGCGTCGCGCCGAGTTCGGACACGGACCGACGGACTCGGGGCGTCCGGGGGTCGCTCTGGTCGACGAACTCGACGTACAGCCAAGTGATATACGCGTTCCGCGCATGCACGGAATGACACCGTTCAACGGTACGGAACTCGACCCCGTCATGCGCAACCTCGGCGTGCGAACGGTCGTGCTCATGGGCGTGTCGCTCAACCTTGGCATCACGGGCGCGGCCCTCAGCGCGCTCGACCTCGGCTACCAGGTGATCATCGTGCGCGACGCGGTCATCGGCCTGCCGAAGGAATACGGCGAAGCCGTCCTGCAGAACACCCTGTCGATGATCTCCACCATCGTCACGGCCGACGAACTGTTGGCGTCGTGGACGTAGACCCGACGTATGTCCGCACGTTCGGTTGACGGGTTGACGAACATTGACGGGTTGACGTAGACTGGTAGCGTGCCAGTTCACGCTCTCAACCCGATCGACTTGGCGTCACAACGTCCAAGCGCCCCGGTCGCTCACCACTCTGCGCCGCTGCAACTTCTCAACCTGCTCGCCGTTGGCTTCTCCGAAGGGCTTGCCACCGAAGACTCTACGATCGGCTCATTGTCCGTTGACGAGGCACGACAACTCGGCTTCGACGCTGCGAGGTCACTATTGGCGACGCTGCGGTGGAACCACGCAATTGGCGAGCGCCTTTCGACGAGCGAAGTGAGCGAGATGCTGCACGTATCGCGCCAGGCGTTGGCGAAGCGCGTCCAGTCCGGCAGTCTCCTCGCACTTCCTGGAGCGCGCACCACGTGGTACCCAGCCTGGCAATTCGATCGAACGCACCGTGATGTGCGTAGATCGGTCCGGGAGATTGTCATCGAATTCCGACGGGCACTCGATCACGACGTCGATCCGTTCACGATCGCAACGTGGATGAACACCACGAATGCCTTGCTCGATGACATGAGCCCGGCGGCTTGGATCGCAAGCGACGCAACCCCGGAACCAGTCATTGTATTGGCACGTGAGTTCGCAGCTCGTCTCGCACAGTGAGCGCCTTTCCCAAACGACGCCTCGCCCCAACAACGCCACTCTTCCGGATTCACCGAGCCGCAAATGGTCCCGCATTTTTCGGGACCGGTGGAGCGATGCGATTCGACCCACCGCCGAGCCACGTTTCCAGATTCGGCGCGTGCTACGTCGCCCGCACCGAAATCGCTTGCTTTCTCGAGGTATTCGGCGGATTGCCTGTCGTATCGCAACACGAGATCGACGTCCGACGAACGACGACGTTCACCGCGACACGGCCACTTCGCCTCGCTAACCTCACGGACCGGATCGTGCTCGGGCGCTACCGAATTGACGGGTCGATGCAAACGGGTATGGACCGCACCGCTACGCAAGCGCTCGCGGCTGAACGGTTCGACGAGGGATTCGACGGCATCGTGTATCGAATCCGCCATGATCCTCGGCTCGTACTCGAGGGACTTGCTCTGTTCTCAACGCCGGGCACGAACTCGAAGTTCTTCGGTCAACCCCGTACGGGCAGCATTTCGGCGGCGGTGATCAAGACCGCAGCCGACGAGTTCGGGATCGACGTGCTGCCGACTTCGGCCCTCCCGTAGCGACCACGACGAGTCTCTTGCCCTCCTGTCAGCCCGTCGATCAGGACGGGAGGCGGCCAAAGCTCGGGGGACGCTTCTGCAGGAACGACTGCACACCTTCGGCGAAGTCGGGCCGTCCGAAGCTCTCGACCATCAGACGTTGCGAGCCAAGCTCCGCAGCGCCGAGCCCGGGGTGGAGCTGCTCGTAGACCTGACGCTTCATCACGGCCATCGACGCCGGCGAACACTTGGTGGCCAGATCGACGATGTAGTCGCGGCAGAACGTGAGCAGCTGATCGGGCTCCACGAGATAGTTGGCGAGCCCCACCCGGTAGGCCTCCCCGCCCTTCATCTTGCGTGACGACATCAGCAGGTCCAATGCAACTGCGGGCCCGACGAGGCGCGGCAACAGGAAGCTCAAACCCCATTCCGCGATCAGGCCCCGCTGCGCAAACGCGGTGAGAAAGGCAGCGTCGGGGGTCACGACTCGCAGGTCGCAGCACAGCGTGAACGGGAACGCCATACCAGCAGCCGGACCGTTGACTGCAGCGATGATCGGCTTGTCCGTCGCGAGAAGGTAGGTGAACCGTCCACTGAACTCGCCGTCGGGCGCTGTCCACACCGGCTTCTCGCCAAGGTCACCTTCACGTGGTCCGCCACTTGAGAGCGAGCTGAGCGTCTTCATGTCAGCACCTGCGCAGAACGCACGGCCTGCACCGGTGATCACGATGCCGACGACTGACTTGTCCGCCGACGCTCGGCCGACCGCGTCGCGGATCTCGGTGTCCATCGTGGCCGTCCAGGCGTTGAGCGCCGCGGGCCGGTTGAGGGTGATGACCGCGACCGGGTCTTGGACGTCGTAAAGGATCTCGTCGTACATCGCCGTACCTTGCCACACGCGGGTCCGCTTGCGCAGATCGAGCAGTCGTGGTCAAGGTGGGTCGTGGCCCTAAATCGGTCGGCGTGGCCCCAGATCGGGCCGAACTGGGGCCACGGTGACCGATCTGGGGCCACGCAACCTGCGAGCCTCGGAGTCAGCCGCGAACCTGGAGTGCGCGGAGCCCGCGGATCACAAACGCGTCGTTGTACGCGGGCTCGATGACGAGCGTCAGAGTCGGCATTGTTCGTGCCAGCTCGGCCAACGCGACCTCGATCTCCAGCCGGGCGAGCGGCGCACCAACGCAGAAGTGGATGCCACCACCGAAGCCGATGTGAGCGCTGTCGCCGCGTCCGGCGTCGAAGCGGTCAGGCTCCGCGAAACGGGCCGGGTCACGATTCGCCGAACCGAACAGCATCGCTACTTCCTCACCGACTCGCAGACGCTGCCCTGCAATCACTACGCCCTCCTCCAGCACCCACCGTTCGAAGAGCTGCAGGGGTGCGTCCCACCGGAGCATCTCCTCAACCGCCGTGCGGGCGGCAACGGAACCCGATGTGACCCGGCGCCATTCATCGGCGTGAAGAAGGAATGCGCGCATACCATTTCCGAGAGTGTTCACCGTGGCCTCGTGACCCGCGTTCAGCAGCACGATCGTGGTGCAGATGATCTCCTGCTCGGTGAGCCGCTCCCCCGCCTCTTCGACCTGCACGAGTTGACTGACCAACGCGTCGTCGGGCCGCGATCGCTTGGAGGCGATCAGCGCACGGGTGTAGTCCATGAATTCCGACGCCGCCTGATCGGCCGCCAGTTTCTGTGCGTCCGACGCGTTGAGTTCGTACATCCGCACGATGGCGTGCGACCAGTCGAGTAACGCCGTTGAATCGGTGACCGGCACGCCGAGCAGATGGCAGATCACGGCAACCGAGTAGGGCTGCGCAAACTGGCCGACCAGGTCGAAACCGTCGGAAGCGGAACCGAGGCACGCGGCCAGACGGGTCCGCGCAGCGTCCTCCAGAAACGGACGCAACGCGGCGACGGCCCGAACGGTGAAGACCTTCGAGATGAGCTGACGGATACGGGTGTGGTCGGGCGGCTCCAGTGACAGCAACGACCATTGCTCGTGCTCGCGAAACCGCGCCCATCGCGGGTCGGGCTCGGACCGACCCACCTCCGCGTGCGTGTACAGGTGCTCATAGGACCGGCCCAGGCGTCGGTCCCGCAACACCGCCTGAACGTCGGCGAAGCGGGTCAGGACCCATTGCCCGCTTGACTCGTTCCAGAAGATCGGCGTGCGCTCACGCAGAGCCGCGAGCGCCGGGTATGGGTCTGCGATGAACGCTGGATCGTCGGGACGGAAAAGCAACGCAGGATCATCGGCCACGCGTACACCGTAGAGTCGCCGACGTGCCGAAGACACCTCGACAGAACTGGCTCACCCTCCCGACCCACCACACCTGGCTAGACGCAGAGACGAACCGGCTGCTCGACTTCACCGAGGGCTCCGTCCATCCCGACGGCGGCTTCGCATGGCTCGATGACGACGGCAACCCTGTCCTGGAGCGTCCGGTCGAGACGTGGATCTCGACTCGAATGACCCACGTGCTCGGCGTGGGACACCTGCTCGGCCGACCGGGCTGCGGCGTGCAACTGGATCACGGTTTGGAAGCATTGCGAACCGTGCTTGAGGACCCCGACCACGGAGGCTGGTTCTCCGCGACCGACCGGCCCGACAACGGAAGTAAGCGCGCCTACGAACACGCCTTCGTGATTCTTGCGGCCTCGACGGCGACGCTGGCCGGGCGAGAGGGCGCACACGATCTACTCACCGAGGCGCTCAATGTGGTGGAGCGTTACTTCTGGGACGATGCCCGCGGCCTCGTGGTCGACGTGTGGAACCGCGACTGGTCGGAACGCGAACCGTACGGCGGCGCGAACGCGAACATGCATAGCGTCGAGGCATTCCTCGCGGCAGCCGACGTGACCGGCGAAGACGTGTGGCTCCGACGAGCCCTGCGCATCGCCGAGTTCTTCATCAACAACCACGCCCGCGCCAGCAACTGGCGCATCCCCGAGCACTTCGACGCCGACTGGCAGGAGCTGCCCGAGTACAACCGTGCCGCGCCCGCCCATCCGTTCCGACCGTACGGCGCAACGATCGGTCACGGCTTTGAGTGGGCACGCCTCTGCCTGCATCTTTATGCAACCATCGGCAACCTCGCACCGGCATGGCTCGTCGACGCTGCACGCGGACTCTTCCAGCGCGCCACCGCCGACGGATGGCACGTTGACGGCGCGGACGGCTTCGTGTACACGACCGACTGGAGCGGTACCCCGGTCGTGGACGACCGCCTCCACTGGGTCGTGTGCGAGGCAATCGCTGCCGCTGCCGCGCTGCAGCAGGCAACGGGCGACCCCGTCTATGAGGATCACTACCGCCGCTGGTGGGACTACGCGTCCAACCACTTCATCGATCGGCGTCGGGGCTCGTGGCGCGCCCAACTGGACCGTCGGAACCAGCCAGCGAGCAGCGTCTGGTCCGGCAGGCCCGATACGTACCACGCGTTCCAGGCGACGCTGCTCCCCCGCCTACCCCTGACGCCCTCACTCGCGACGGCCGTGGGCAGCGGCCTCCTCGCATCGGGCTGACCGGCTGCCCGGCGGACCAGGCCGCCACCACGTGCACTTCGCGGTACAACCGGTCCCCTCGCGGTACAACGGGCGCGCCCAAGCGCACCGCAAGCGCACCAGATGTACCGCGACCGCACCGCGATCCGTGGCCCTTGACAGGAGCCAATGAGCGGCCGGAGACAGGAAGCACGAATTACTGCGCCTTGACGTCGCGGAACTTGCGACCCTCCGACACCAGCTGCTCCAGGAGAGCAGCGGGCTTCCACTGCGGCCCCGATGACGCCTCCAACTCGCGGAGCCGAGCCAGCACCTTGTCGAGCCCGACGAGGTCGGCATAGAACATCGGTCCGCCGCGGTAGGAGGGCCAGTTGTACCCATTGATCCAGATGATGTCGATGTCCGATGACCGTATCGCCTTGTGCTCTTCGAGAATCTTCGCACCTTCGTTGATCATCGGAAACACGAGCCGTTCAACGATCTCATCTTGCGTAAGCGTCGCAGCGGCCTTGCCGCTTCGAGCCGCGAATTCCCGCACAATCCCCTCGGTAACGGGGGATGGCGAGGAGTTTCGATTGGCGTCGTAGTCGTAGTATCCGGCACCGGTCTTCTGGCCGCGTCGATCAAGCTCGCACAGCCGCTCACGGATGGTTGCGCCCTTCGAGTTCTCCTTGACCCAGCCGATATCCAGCCCTGCAAGGTCGCTCATCTGGAACGGGCCCATGGCAAAGCCGAAGTCATAGAGCGCACGGTCGACGTCCCACGGCATGCATCCCTCATCGAGCAGTGCCTGCGCCTCCCGACCGCGCTGAGCCAGCATACGGTTTCCGACGAACCCTGGACACACACCCACGAGCGCAGCAATCTTGCCGATCTTCTTGGCGATCTGCATCGACGTGTTGATCACCGGTAGGGACGTGTGATCGGCCCGCACGACTTCGAGCAACCTCATGACGTTGGCGGGCGAGAAGAAGTGCAACCCAATGACGGCCTCGGGACGGGTGGTGACCGAGGCAATTTCATCGACGTTGAGTGCGCTCGTGTTCGTGGCGAGAATCGCTCCCGGCTTACAGATCGCGTCGAGCTTCGTGAACACCTCTTTCTTGATATCCATCCGCTCGAAGACGGCCTCAATGACCATGTCCACCTCGGCGAGATCGTCGAGTGACAACGACGGCGTGATCATGCCCATGCGGCGGTCGACATCCTCCATGGGGAAGCGTCCATTCTTCGCGCTGCGCTCATAGTTGGCTCGCACAACAGCGAGACCACGGTCGAGGACATCCTGTTTGGTCTCGACAATCGTGACCGGAATGCCTGCGTTCACGAAGTTCATCGTGATCCCACCGCCCATCGTTCCCGCACCAATCACCCCGACACGCTCGATCGGAATGGTCGGTGTGTCGGCAGGAATCCCCGGGATCTTCCACACTTCGCGCTCGGCGAAGAAGACATAACGCTGGGCTGCAGATTGGTCGCCACTCACGAGTTCGCCAAAGAGGCGACGCTCGACAGCGATGCCCTCTGCAAACGGCAGATTCACCGCAGCCTCGACACACTGAATAATGCTCTCCGGTGCCTTGAAGCCGCGGAATTTCCGGGCGTTCAATGCCCGGAAGTCGGCGAACAACTGGGCATTCCCGCAGTCGCCTTCCACCATGGCGGAATTGTCGCTGACCTTCTTCAGTGGACGATGCTCGGCCACCAGCCGCCGCGCATACGCAAGCGCGTCGGCCAGGAGATTGCCCTCGGTCGCAAGTTCATCGACGAGTCCGATGGCGAGGCATTCGGTCGCCACTACGTGCGTTCCGGCCGTCATGAAGTCGAGCGCCTTCGCCGCTCCGACGATGCGGGGCAGACGCTGCGTGCCACCCGCACCCGGCAGCAAGCCGAGGTTGACCTCGGGAAGCCCACACTTCGCGCTCGGCACGGCGATCCGGTAGTGCGCACACAGCGCGACCTCAAGCCCGCCACCGAGCGCCGTTCCATGGATCGCGGCGACCACCGGTTTGGCCGAGTTCTCCATCATTTGCTGCACCTCAAACAGGCTCTTTCCCTTGGACGCCCCGCCGAACTCGGTGATGTCGGCACCGGCGATGAACGTGCGTCCAGCGCAGATCAGAACGACTGCCGCCGCTTCAGTCTCTGCCGCCGCTTTGAATCCCTCCCACAGCCCATCGCGTACCATCGAGCTGAGAGCGTTCACGGGCGGTGAGTCCAGCGTGATCACCGCCACATCGCCGTCAATGGTCAGATCGGTCACATCGTTGATCGCTGTCATGGGCACCGATTGAATCGGAGGTTGCGCTGCGAGGCAAAGCGGCACCTTCGCACCCGCCGAGCCGAACTACCTTTAACCGCGTGTCGCAGGCCCGTCGATGTGTGTTCGCGGCCGCACTCTCGTCGCTCCTGACGTTCCCGGCCATCGCCCTGGTCCCCCATCCCGGTACCGACGCTTCGTGGCAGGCCGGGCTCGTGATGGCCCGCCAGCAGGGGCTCAGGTTCGGACGCGACGTCGTGTTCACGTATGGCCCCCTTGGCTTTCTTACCCACCCCGTCCTGTGGGGCACGGCCTCGCTGGCGGCGATCGCTCTGACGCTGGTCGTCGTGTGTGGTCAGACGCTGCTCGGGACCTGGTGGCTCCGCCACGTCGCGCCGCTGCCCGTCGCCGCCGCAGCTGCGGGCCTGCTGAGCAGCCTCGCGTGGCGCTACGAAGACTCCGTGGCAACCCCGGTTGCCTACGTGCTCGTCGGGGTGACGCTGCACGTGCTGTTGTCGCCGCGCGGCGAGTCGGCAGCCCGAGCCGAAAATCTGCGTTGCGCCGGAACAGGGTTCGCCGCCGGTCTCCTCGTGTTGACCAAGACGGATCTGGGCGTCCTGGTCGTGGTCTGCACCGCGTTCCTCGCGTTCAGTGCCCGCGGGATGGCTGGTCGTGTCCGGATGCTCGCAGCAGCCGTCGGTTCGTTCGCGGCAGCCCTCGTCGGCGGTTGGGTGGCGGCCGGGCAGCGTCTCGGTGAGCTTCCAGATTGGCTGATCGACTCTGCCAACGTCGCCTCCGGGTTCAATGAGGCGATGGTCTACCGAAATCCGCCGTTTTCGCCGTGGATCGCGTTCGCCGCCGCCGGCTGCCTGGCGATTGCAGTTGTGACTGCCGTTCGCCGTGAAGGCATCCGAGGCGCGGACCTCGCCAAAGTGATTGCGTTCGTGATCGCCGTGGTCTGGCTCGGGGCCAAGTCGGGCTTCGTTCGCTACGACGGCCACGCCTACCGCTACATCTGGCTCGTGCTCGTCCTCGGACTTGCAACGGTCCCAGCGAAGCCCGCCGACAGCGCCAGAGCCAACTGGCGGGGCATCGTCGGGGTGATCGGTACCGTGACCGTGCTCGCCTTCGTCGGCGTCCCCGGAGGCGCGGGATCGCTGTTCGCGTTCTGGCGTGGCCCGGGCCATCTCGCAGCAACCGTCCGGCCGCTCGTCGACGAGTCGCAACGACGGCGAATCACCGCGACAGGAACGCGAACCATCCTTGCGGAGGCGAACCTTCCACCCGGATACGTCACCGCGCTCCGCGGACGGCGGGTGCACGTCGAGTCGGAGGACATCGCCACCATGTGGGCACTCGGTCGCGCAGTGGTCTGGACGCCGAACCCGATCTTCCAGTCGTACTCGGCGTACACGCCACGCCTCGATCAACGAAACGCTGACCGCTACGCCGACGATGTTCGAGGCCCGGAGGTCGTTCTGTACCAATCGTCGTCGGGCGACGGACACCATCCCCGCTTCCTCTCCCCTGCTGCGATCACGTTGCTTCTTTGCCACTTTCGCGGCGAACCCGGCAGCGATCCGAAGTGGCAGCTGCTGACCCGCGTGCCGTCGCAGTGCGGGGTCGAGGAACACACGAGCGTGGTCGTTGGTCAGGTCGGTCAGCCATTGCGACGGACACCAACCGCCGACGACAATGCCTCGATTGTGGTCGGACGCTTCGAGCTCGATCGACCGCTGATCGAGCGGGCCAGCGCACTTCTCCGCGTACGTCCGCGCACGTGGACGTTCTCACTCGGCGCAATGGACAACGACGCCGTCTACCGCTTCGATCCCGCTACCGCCGACCAGCCCCACGTCCTTGCTGTGCCCACGTGCCTCCGGAACCAACTGCAACGAATAGATACGCGTACGTACGATTCTCTGACGCTGAACCTCAGCGACGCGCCACCCAAGATCGGCGTGCGTCTGCGGCTGAGTCGCATCGCGTTCCGCTGCCCGTCGGGATAGTTCAGGCGGACTCAGAGTCCCGCGAGCCCGAGTCGACGCTCGATGTGATCGCACCAGCCCGAGGCAGCGACTGACCGTGCGAGCAGGTCGAGCTCTGCATCGAGCACCGCGGCCCGGTCGATATCGGTGTGCGGCTCAACTCCGATCCGCGACAGAAAGCGGCGAACGTACGCCGGGTCGTCGAGCAGTCCGTGGAGGTAGACGCCGGTCACGTTGTCCTGCGTCCAGCCGAGCCCGTCGAGCAGTTCCGGCGACACCCCAGAACCTGCGGACGTCACGCCATGGTGGATCTCGTACCCCGACACGCAATGACCTGTTGTTGCCACGGTCGCGGTGATGAGGCGAGTGGTCTTCGCTGCCTCCAGTTTGGTTGCAATGTCGAGCAGCCCGAGCCCATCGAGACTGCCATCCGCTTCGATGCCGAGCGGGTCGTCGATGCGGCGTCCGAGCATCTGCATGCCGCCGCAAATGCCGAGAACGTGCACGCCAGACATGGCGGCGCGAACCACATCGAGAGCGACGCCCGAGCTGCGAAGCCAGCGCAACGACGCCGCAGTGTTCCGACTCCCGGGCAAGATCACGGCATCATAGGCGCGCATATCTTCGCGTTCACGCACGATGGTGACGCTCACCTCTTCCCGAGCGGCGAGCCCCTCGAACTCGTCGAAGTTGGAGGCCCAGGGAAACGCAACGACGGCGACCCGGGCCTGAGCACGACCCACCAACCGGTCCGCGTCCTGGTGCAGGAGCAGCCGATCCTCGTCTGGCAACTGGTGCCGCAACCACGGCACCACGCCGACAACAGGCACGCCGGTCTGCTCCTCCAGCCACTGCGGTGCGGGCGCGAGAAGCGACGCGTCACCCCGGAACTTGTTGAGCACGTATCCCGCGACCAGCGCTCGCTCGGCCGGAGCAAGGCATTGCATCGTGCCCAGCAGATGAGAGAAAGCGCCACCGCGATCGATATCGGCCACGAGATACACGTGGGCGGTGGCCTCCAACGCGACCGCCATATTGACGATGTCCGCATCGCGAAGGTTCACCTCGGCGGGGCTGCCCGCGCCCTCGGCGATGACGATGTCGACGCTGCCGCGTAACGACGCCAGGACGTCGCACACAACAGGCCACGTGTGAGCCCGACGATCGCGCCATGCGAGCGCGCTCAGCTTCGGTGCCGGACGACCCAGCAGAACCACATGCGACGACGTTTCGCTGCCGGGCTTCAGCAGTACCGGGTTCATGCGAACGTCGGGCTCGATGCGAGCGGCGACCGCCTGCAGGTGCTGCGCCCGGCCGATCTCACCGCCGCCAATGCACACGGCTGCGTTGTTGGACATGTTCTGCGCCTTGAACGGTGCGACCCGCAACCCCAGGTTCGCGAAATGACGGCAAAGGGCCGCTGCGAGAAGTGACTTGCCGGCATCCGACGTGCACCCCTGCACCATCACGACCGGCGCGAGGGTCACGCGGGCACGGGGGCGTGGTGGTCTGCCGCGAACCCTTTCAGACGCCGCCGACCACGAGCACCGGCGACGACGTACACGGCGACGAACGCTGCCGACTCGACCAGCACGATCGTCGGACCAGAAGGCGTGTCAGCGAAGTAGCTCAGGTACATCCCGAGTCCCCCACCGACCGCGCCGATCATCGTCGACCACGCGACCATCGGAGCGAACGAGTTGGTGACCAACCGAGCGATTGCGGCGGGCGTTACGAGCGTTGCGGCGATCAGCGTGACGCCGAGCACCTGCATGGTCCCGAGCACGGCGAGGCTCATCGTGAGCATCAGCCCCGCGTCCAGCCAGCCCGTACGGACGCCGCTCACGTCGGCAACGTCGGGGTCGAACGTGAGGAACAGCAACGGCCGGAAGTTGAGAACGACAAACGCGACCGTGAGCAGCGCGACCGCGGCGACCAGGAACACGTCGCCACGCGACACGCCGAGGATCGACCCGAAGAGGGTCGCGTCGATGCTCCGGTTGACGCGTCGGATCTGGCTCTTCAGCACGAGCCCGAACGCGAAACTCGCGGTGGTGATGACGCCGATCGCAACGTCGGATCCGAGCACTCGACGCTTCGTGACGCGACCGATCGCGAGGCCCGTCGCGAGTCCCCACACCGCAGCTCCGACAACGAAGTTCAGCCCGATCGCGGCACTCAACGCCGCCCCGCCGAAGATCGAGTGCGAGAGGCCGTGGCCCAGGTAGCTCATGCCGCGCAGCGTCACGTAGACGCTCAGCAGCCCGCACAGCCCACCAGCGATGATCGCCACCAGCAACGCTCGAACCACGAACGGCTGGCGCAACGGCTCGAACAGATCGACGGCGAGGACTGTGCCCCGCTGAAGGGCCACGCTCATGCCGAGCGGAGGCGGTTCATGCGGTCCACGACCATTGGAATTCCCATGTGGTCGAGCACGTCCATGGGCGCGCCGTAGGTGGCCTCCAGAACGGACGGCGTGAGCACGTCGATCGGACGCCCCTCGCCCATGATGCGTCCGTTCACGCACACGACCTTCGGCAGGTGGGCCGCGATGCCGTTGAGGTCGTGCGTCGTGAGCACGACCGCCAGCCCTTCGGCGTTGAGGTCAGAAAGGAGGTGCAGCACCTCATGGCGGGTGCGAACGTCGACGCCCGATGTCGGCTCGTCGAGCAACAGCATCTGGGGATCACCCATCAGCGCGCGGGCCAGGAACACTCGCTGCTGCTGGCCGCCCGATAACGCACGAATGTGTCGGTTGCCGAGGCCGCCGACGCCGAGCTTGTCGAGGAGATCGTTCACCAGACGCTGCTCGCCCGTACCGCGCCACGGCAGTCGGCGACTGCGATGCCGCGCCATCAGCACGACGTCCGAGACCGTGACAGGGAAGTTCCAATTCACGGTTTCGAGCTGCGGCACGTAGCCGATCCGCAGATCGTCTGCGCGCTGAACATCCCCGTGAAAGGGCGTCATCGCGCCGAGGAGGCAGCGCAGCATCGTGGTCTTGCCTGCGCCCGATGGGCCAACGATGCCGACGAAATCACCGTCGGCGACAGCGAAATGCACGTGGTCGAGTACGGCTGGACCGTCGTAGCCGACCGTGATGCCGTTCAACACGACGAGCGGGCTTGCGGTGAGGGTCCGGGTCATTGTAGGTATACCGCCTTGTCGGTGCCGATGTCGCTCACATCGAGCGCGAGCAGCGCCGACGGGTCGCCGCCGAGCGCCTTCACCATTGTCACGAAGTCGAAACGCATGAGGCCGATGTAGGAGTGCTCGGTGTCGCCGGGCGCACCGGGCAGATCGTCGTCGCGAAGCTCGTCCACGTAGGCGACTCCGGCCTCTTTGCCGATCTGTTCGAGCACCGGCGAGGGGAACACCTCGGAGCCGAAGATCGCAGGCACTCCGAGCTTCTTCACCTGGTCGATGAGGCCGGCCACCTCGCGCGC
Organism: Acidimicrobiia bacterium; assembly: GCA_043720395.1. Classification (GTDB taxonomy): domain Bacteria; phylum Actinomycetota; class Acidimicrobiia; order Acidimicrobiales; family JANYDT01; genus JANOYY01. Next base: position 20,193 of record JAYSSR010000099.1, on the reverse strand, counting down.
GGTCGGCTCCTCGAAGTCGGTCACCTGGATCGCCCCGATGACCTCCCAGCCGTAATCCCGAGCGAAGTACGCGTAGGCGTCGTGGTAGGTGAGGAGCTTGCGATTCGCCGCCGACACCGTTTCAGACGCGGCACGGAACGCAAGGTCGAGGGCTTTCAGTTTGGCAATGAAGGCCGTGGCGTTGGCCTCATACACCGCTTCGTTCGACGGGTCCGCATGCGTCACTGCGTCAGCTACTATGCGCGCATAACAAGCCGCGAGCTTCGGGTCCGTCCAGAGGTGGGGGTTCGGCTTACCGCCCTCCTTCGGAAACGAGAAGTCGTACAGCTGCTGGTCCTCCGAGATGGCCCGGTTGCCGAGCTCCACGATTCCGGCACCCGGTCGCATGTTCGCCTGTGCGAGTTCCTTCGTGGGTTCCTCCAGCTTGAGCCCGTTGACAAACACAACGTCTGCGCCCGCCAACAACTTCGCGACGCTCGGCTTCGGCTCGAACGTGTGGCTGTTCGTTCCTTCAGGCACTATGCCCTCCACGTCCGCAAGCGATCCCACGACGTTGCTCACGATCGACGTGATCGGGGCGACCGTCGTCGCAATGTTGAGTCGCTTACCAGACGGGATCGGCGTCAGACCATCGAACGGAATTGCGGCGGGACACGCGAACCACTCGCCGTTGGCAGTAGGGGCGGGGGCCTGGGCCGATGCGATATCGCTCGACACGGCACCCGACGCCCGCGCGACACGCGCTTCACTTGAGCCACAACCGCTCAGAACGCTTACGAGAATCACCGCCAGAGCTGTGCACGTGACAACAGGTGAGCGGCGGGACATAGGCAGACGACGATAACGAAGCCGCGCCGCTACTTGTTCCGGACCCGCCCGATCACCACGCTCCGTGTTGCTAGCCAACGTTGACCGGCTGCTGCTTCGACGTTGGGAAGATCGGCTACCTGCGGGGTCGGTGATCTTCCCAACGTCGAAAGCTAGGGCGCTCCGGGCCCTCACGTTCCTTCGAGCACCCACGTCATAGCTTCGACGCCATCACGCACCTGGATTCCCGCCGCGCCCAATTCGTCGCGGAGGGCGTCGGATTCGGCCCAATCCTTGCGGTCTCGCGCCGCCTTGCGGGCACGGAGCGCAACCTCCACGACCGGTCCGAGCACCTCGCGCGGGTCGCGTGCGCCGCCCACGGCCAGCTCACCGAGACGCACAATCAGCGAGCGTGCGATTGCTCTTGCTCGATCGCGGGCGTCGGTGGTGGACGTGTCCGATGACCACACCTCCAAGGCCTCTTCCAGTTCGAGGATCGCGCTGACGGCACCCGGCACATCTCGTGCGTCCAGACACGCGACCGCTCGGTGTTCGACCTCCACGGCGATGTCGAGCACCGAGCCAGCCACAGCCAGCGCAGCGACGGGCGCGGGCACTGTCGAGTGCGCGGGCACCGGGGCACCGGAACGTGTCAACCCACGACCGCGCCCAGCGTCACGGAGGACGTCGAGCGGACCAGTTGCGCCCACCTCGAGCCGGGCGACCTCAGACCCGCCGACCCGGATCGTGACCCCGCCGCGTCCCGTCACCGAGAACGCGTCCGCTTCCAGGTCCAGGACCAGCGCCGTGTGCTCATCGACGCCCAGCACCCACACGTCGTCGGGGAGCTGGGCCTCCATCACCCGCAGACGCGGCTCGCCGAGATAGCAGAACCGCGTGTCGTGGTTGCCACCCTCGGCATTGTCGAAGTGCGGAATGACCGCGACCGGAAGTCCATATGCGCGCATGAGATCGAGGGCGTCCAGCCAGTGCGGTGCCTGACCGCACTTGTAGATCTCGTAGACGGGAACTGCCACGACGCCCAGCGTCAACGATGCGGCACTCGACATCACCACGACACCATCCGTGCGCAGCTTGTCTCCCAGTTCCGCTCCCAGGCCCGTTGCCGTCCACTGGCGCAGCGCATAGCTCGGCGATCCGGGACCGGTGAACACCCACGACGCTTCACGGACACGGGCGATCGCCGTCGCGATCGAAAGGGCAGAGTCGTCGGCCGACCGCAGTTGAGCGACACCAACCTTCGTGCGGACGCTGCGGTCGAAGTACTCCAACGCCTTGGCCGTGATTTCGTCGGCGTTCTCCTGGAAGCCGTACGGGGTATCGAGCAGGACGGCACTCCCGCCGGCGCGCGCGAACAATTCACGGTGGGTCCCGGTCATCGTGGGCGTCGTCTCGCCCGACCCCATGATCGCGAGGATGCGGGTCATGCCATCCATCCGGTTTCGACGGCGTCGATCATCGCCGCTGCCACGCGGTCGGGATGTTGTGCATGGACGTCGTGGTGGGCTGGAGAGAACCACTCGACCCGACTCTTGCTCAGCAATTCATGTGCGCGCTGAATACCTGCGCGCTTATCAACTGTCCAGGCGACGTCGCCCGAGTCGGCGGGAATCCACAGCACCGGGTCGGTGATAGTGCCGTATCGCTCCGCCGGTCGGTGTTCCCACAGGCCGTGCAACACATCGATATGACGCTCGAACGTGAGCCACGGAGCGACCGTGGCGTCGGCGCGAACCTCCACGTTGCCGAGCGCGCCCTGTATGCCGGTCTCCGGCCAATCAGTATGCGCGCTCCGTATCCAGCCCTCGAACTCCTTCGCCGCAGTGCCTGCGAACTTCGGCGGGGACATCCGATCACGGCAGGCGTCCCAGTCGGGAAACTTCGACCTGAGGTCGATGAATCCACCATCGACCGGCACGATGCCCCGAGCCCGTCCGGGGTTCGCGGCGGCCAGCTCCACCACGACGTTGGCCCCCCACGATTGACCGGCGACGACAGGTCGCTGGAGGTCAAGCTCGTCGAGCAGCGTCCGCAGATCCCGGGCAACACTGGCCATGTCGTACCCGGTGTCGGGTTTGTCGGAGCGACCGTGACCGCGTTGGTCAATGGCGATCGAGCGATAGCCACGGGCAGCGAGGGCGATCGCGACGCCGTCCCACATCCGGGCGTTCGACGCCAGGCCGTGCACGAGCACGAACACCGGCTTTTCATTGTCGCCCGGTGCCTCGGGCTCCCAGTCGAGGACGTGCAACGACACGTTGGGCGCGACGGTGACACGGCGAACGACCGGAGTGATTGGCACTCCACGATCATGGCCCGAAGCGGCGCGTACCCCGGCACGGACGCGTGTCTGTCGGCGAACGGCTGTCCAGGCACGAGGAACTGGTGCCAGGATCATGCACGGCCCGGTTCAGCGTGCGCTCTGTGGCGTCCAGAGCTACATCGCTGAACCGGTGCGCTGGTCTGAAGCCTACGCTTAGATGATCCGCTGGAACGTGGCGCGCCCGGCGAGGCTACCGACTGCGTCTGCGCCGCCGTAGAGGCGACTGGCACCTTCGAGAACTGCGGGATCGGCGAGGGCTGCTTCCATGCCCTTGCCGAATGCGGCGATTCCGGAGGCGGAGATCACCGAGACGATCCGTGTGCCGGGCGCGTCGAACCCGGCGGCCAACACCATCGAGGCGGAATAGCTGAGCCCGTGGGCCGCCATTCGCTCTTTGCTCGCGAGCAACGCAGCAACAGCGTCGGGGGCACGGCCCGGCGCGACATTGATCGACGTGAGCCACCCGGTCGAACCGACGCCACTCGGCGAAGGTTCCAGTCCATCGAGCGTACGAACCAACTGGAACGAGCCGAGGACTCCGGACGCGTCAGCCGAATCCTGTCGTGTCCGCAGTTCCATCCAGGCCGGTTCGGCCATACATGCTTCCCAGAACGAGCCATGCGCGGCGAGGTCTGCGTGACCGATCGTCGAGAGAAGGCTCATGGCGTTGGACCCTGCGTGGTAGAGGATCGAGACGGTCGAGGCGGCACCTCGCTGTTGGTAGAACGCGACCTGCTCGCCGGAATCGGCCAGTGCGTCGTTCATCCTCCCGGGTTTCACCGTCGTAATAGCGACATCGGCAACTGCCATTTCACTACCCCTTTTGTCTTGGTTCGAAATCGTCCGACCCCGAACAAAACGGGAGCATACGCATTTTGCCCAACAGCCGCACAAGTCCTTCGGGTGTGGTGGCAGGACCATCGTCATCGCCTTCGAACCCGTGGTTCGCAACGGACCAATCACGCAGAAGTGCGACAAGAGGGGTAGGTTCCCGGCATGGCTGCATTCGATCTCCTCATCCGCAACGGCACGGTGGTCGATGGGACGGGTGCGCCGCCGCGCACGGCAGACGTCGCGCTGAGAGACGGCCGCATCGTTGAGGTCGGCAGTGCCGAGGGAGGGCGGGTCGACGGGACTGCTGCCCGTACGATCGACGCCGACGGCGCGCTCGTGGCACCCGGCTTCGTCGACATTCACACGCACTACGACGGGCAAGCCACCTGGGACTCGCAGATGATTCCGTCGTCGTGGCACGGCGTGACCACAGTCGTGTTCGGCAATTGCGGCGTCGGATTTGCGCCGGTCAGAACACACGACCGGCAGCGTCTGATCGAACTGATGGAGGGCGTCGAGGACATACCCGGCACCGCGCTGCACGAGGGCCTTGACTGGCGTTGGGAGTCGATGTCGGACTACCTCGACGTGCTCGGCGAGAAACACCGAGATGTCGACGTTGCCGGCCAGTTCCCGCACGGCTCGCTGCGCCTGTACGTGATGGGCGAGCGAGGCGCGAACGGCGAAGCGGCTACGGCCGACGACATCTCTCAAATGTCCAAGCTCACCGAGCAGGCCATGCTCGCCGGGGCTCTCGGCTTCACCACGTCGCGCACGAAGAACCATCGGACGTCGACCGGCGGGTATACCCCGTCGCTCACGGCAAGCAGCGACGAGCTGGCCGGCATCGCCGAGGGCGTGCGTCGTGCCGGGACGGGTGTGTTGCAGGTCGTCAGCGACATGGAGCCGCTTCAGGACGAACTGGACCTGTACCGGCGGATGCTCGATGCGTCGGGGCGTCCGCTGTCACTCTCGCTCACGCAAGTACATCGCGACCCGGAACGCTGGCGCACGGTTCTGCGCTTCATCGAGGACGTCAACGCTGCGGGTCTCGCGATGCGCGCACAGGTCGCCGTGCGAGGCATCGGCGTACTCATGGGCCTGCAGGCCACCGTCAACCCGCTCGCGAAGAGTGCGACGTTTCAGCGGATCGCCGCCGCGAACCCGAACGACCTCGGGACGGTGGTACGCGCACTTAGTAACTTCGACACCAAGTCCACTGTGGTTGCCGAACTCAACAGCCGACTCCCCGGCCGGGCCTACGCGTTCGACCGGATCTTCCACCTCGGGGCTCGGCCCAAGTACGAACCGTCGCCGGAACAGAGCATCGAGGCACAGGCCGCCCGCCTCGGCATCGAACCGATGTCACTCGTCTACGACGCCGTGCTGGCCGACGAGGGCCGCGCGCTGCTCTACGCGCCGATCATCAACTACGCCTACGGGACGCTCGATCATGCGAAGGAACTGCTGAGCCATCCCTTCTGTGTGCCCGGTCTCTCCGATGGCGGCGCACATGTCGGCACGATCTGCGACGCCTCCTTCCCGACCTCGCTGCTGGCTCACTGGGCACGCGACCGAACCCGAGGGACGCTGCCCGTCGAGATGCTCGTCGCCGCCCAGGCGCGGCGCACGGCGGAAACGGTTGGACTGTTCGACCGCGGCGTCATCGCTCCCGGCTATCGAGCCGACATCAACGTCATCGACGCCTCCGCGGTGAATGCGCTCGCGCCCGAGATCCGCTACGACCTCCCCGCCGGAGGTCGGCGGCTCGTGCAGCGGGCCGAGGGGTATTTGCACACGTTCGTTGCCGCCACAGAGACCTACACCGGCGGCGAATTCACCGGTGCACTGCCCGGCCGACTCGTCCGTGGTGCGCAGAGCGCGCCCGCGCACGCAAGCTGAATTCACGACAGGGAGAACATGACCATCCCGACGGTGACTATAAGCGCGCATGCTTTCAGGCGTACAACCGCTGGATCAGCGGCTACTGCGACCCGTACCCGCAGCGTCTGCTCGGATGTGGACAGACGGCGCTGCGCAGCCCCACTGAGGGCATCGCCGACCTGCACGACATCAAGGCGCTTGGGCTGCGCGGCGTCATGATGCCCGGCCGTGCGTCGTACGAGCACGACTACGACAGCGCCGACTGGGACCCCTTCTGGGAGGCCGCAGTGGAGCTTGGTTTGCCATTGTCGTTCCACATCCTCACCGGTCAGGTCGAACGCCATCGTGGGGCGCGGATCAACTCATTTCTCGGCATCGTTCGCGGCTGCCAGGACATCATGGGCATGCTGATTTTCGCGGGTGTCTTCGAAAGGCACCCGCAGTTGAAAATTGTGTGCGTGGAGGCCGATGCCGGATGGGTGCCGCACTTCATGTACCGAATGGACCACGCATTCAAGCGGCACCGCTACTGGCTCACGCCGGGTGCCGAGCTGTCGAGGCTCCCGAGCGAGTACTACGCCGAGAACATCTATACGACGTTTCAGGACGACTGGACGGCGTTCAAGTTCGCCGACTCCATGAACTGGAGGCATCTCATGTGGGCCAACGATTTTCCGCATAGCGACTCGACCTGGCCCTGGTCGCAGGAGATGCTCGCCGAACACGCAGCGGGGCTCACCAACGAGCAGCGTCGAGCGATCCTTTGCGACAACGTCGCTACCCTGTACGGCATCGACATCGCTCCACTACCCGTGCGCTGATCCGTCGCTCGTTCCTCGGTACGCAATGACCGTGCTCGACCGCCGAGACCTCCCGCTGCGGCCGCCCCCGCCGGCCGAAGCATTCACGCGGGTCCACGTGCTCGACGTCTTGCGTGGTGCCGCCCTGGTCGGTGCACTCGTGATCAACCTCGCCGTGTTCTCGGCGGACGGGGGTTCACCGGGTGCGGGCAATCGCATCCAATGGTGGGTCGCCACGATCAGGGAGGTACTCACGGATGGCAAGTGGTACCCGGTCTTCGCGTTCCTGTTCGGCTACTCCCTCGCATTGCAGCTGCGCGGCCAGGTGCCGCTCGCGGAACGCCGACGCCGTGTCGCCCGACGCCTTTGCATCCTGGCCGTAATTGGCATCGCCCATGGGTTGCTGCTCTACCGCTGGGACATCCTCTTCGCCTATGCCGTGCTCGGCGCGGTCGTGTACCGAGAACGGCGGCGCACCACGCGGACGCTCGCTATCTGGTCCGCTCTGCTCCTCGTCTTCGGAGCGTGGCTGGCTACGGAGCCGACGATCGATCCGGAACGATTCGGACTGACCCGCACCGCTGGGGCACCGGCCGTGGCGATCTATCGCCACGGATCGCTGTACGACGTGGTCGTGCTGCACATCCACAACCACCTCTACAACGTGGCCAACGAGGTGTTCGCACAGTGGCCATTCGTGCTCGCGCTGATGTTCCTAGGGCTGTTGGCCGAACGGCATTTCCTTCTCACGATCGGTCAATCCTGGGAAGGTCGGATTCGCTCGATCGCAATTGCCGTCGGTGTGTTCGCATTCGGCTGGAACCTCGTGTCGGAGACCACTGATCTTGAGGGCAACACTCGCTTCCTGGCCTTTATCGGCACGCTTATGGTCGTGCTCCAGCCAATCGGCGTCATCGCGTTGATCGCGAGACGCGACCGACCTTCGCGTGTCCGTCGCGGGCTTGCGATCCTTGGACGCCTCTCGCTCACGAACTACCTCATGCAGTCCGTCATCAGTACGACGCTCGTTTTTGGGTATGGGTTCGGACTTGGGCCGAGGTTCGACCCGATCACCCAGACAATTACATGCGCGCTGATAATCTGCGCACAGATGATCTTCAGTGCTTGGTGGCTGGCGTCGCACGACCATGGCCCCGTCGAGGGACTTGTCTCGCGCTGGACGAAAGCTGGACGTCCGACGTCGGAGCTTCGTGAGAGCACGGCTGCGGGACGCAAGGTCCCGTGCTGACCGACGTCGAGGGCGTGCTCGTCGGACACTGGACCGATCCGGTCGGACGCACGGGCTGCACGGTCGTGCTGCTTCCCGAAGGCTCGGTGGCATCGGGCGAGATTCGTGGCGGCGCGCCGGGGACACGTGAATTTGAGTTGCTCGACCCGACTCGCATGGTGGCGGGCGTCGATGCGGTCCTGCTCACGGGTGGCTCGGCCTTCGGGCTCGACGCAGCGAGTGGCGTCATGCGGTGGTGCGAGGAGCACGGGCGCGGGTTTGCCACCAAGCACGGACGCGTGCCGATTGTGGTTGGCGCGGTGATCTATGACCTCGGCGTTGGCTCGGCGACCGCCCGGCCTGGCGCGGATGATGGATACCGCGCCTGCGTGGCGGCGTCGGGCGCTGGGCATGGGGTGGGGCTGGTCGGCGCTGGGACGGGCGCGACTGCGTCGAAGTGGCGCGGCGAGGGCGGTGTCCTTCCCGGTGGAATCGGTGAGGCGACGGTACGCAGCGGTGACGTAATCGTAAGTGCACTGATGGTTGTCAATCCGATCGGCGACATTGTGGGCGATGGCCCCTTGGCAGTCGGTGAGACCGACTCAATCGTGACAGCCATGCGGGCGTTGCTCGCGTCGGCCGCGGCCGGAGCCTCCACCGGCCCTGAGCGCGAGGCAACCACCATCGGGGTCATCGCCACCAATGTGCGGCTCGACAAGCTGGCGTGCCACCTGCTCGCTCAAAGCGGACACGACGGGATCGCGCGGGCGATCTGGCCGGCTCACCTCACAGGAGACGGCGACGCGATCGTCGCGGTCTCGGTGCCGCCGCGTGCGGGGACCGTAGCCGTCGAGGCACCCCTCGACGCGGTGCGGGCGCTTGCGTGTGAGGCGGTTGCGCGGGCGATCCGGTCCGTCGCGGAGCAGCGTCGGAACACGTGACCCTCGGCGGGTGACCGTCGACCGTGGGCTTGTCGTCCACCCGTGCTCCCTGCCTCGCGGTATATCTTGTCGCCTTGGGACGGATTCCACGTAGAACGCGTCCCAAGGCCACCGAATGCACCGCGACTTCGGGTTCGGCCCCGCCCGATAGCCCGGCCGAGCGGGGCCCTGAGGGTCAGCGTGGCTGGCAAGTGGGGCACGCGTAGGCCCAGCGTCCGGCGAGGTCCCAGCGGGCAATCGCCGTGTCGCAGCGTCGGCAGCGGTCCTGCTTGTAGACGTACACCGCTTCCTTGCTCTTCAGGGCGCTGCGGGCGCGGGGCAACTCGTCGTCACCGAGTGTGATGATCCGACGGTCCCTGACGCCCTGGCGAAGCATCGCCACGATCGTCGACCAGAGCGCGTCGAACTCGGCCCGATCAAGCGTGTTGGCGGGCCGGCCTGGGTGGATGCCGTGCACGAACAGCGACTCGGCGCGGTAGACGTTGCCGACTCCTGCCAGCACCTTCTGGTCCATGAGCGCTTCACCGACGCTTGTCTTACGACGGGACAGACGCTGCCACGCAACGTCGGGGTCGGCGTCCAGGCGGATTGGGTCGGGGCCGAGGCGGGCACGGATCAGGCGTTCCTCGTCGGGCTCGACGATGCGGCAGTCGGTCGGTCCCGTGAGGTCGATCGTCCATCGCTCATTCTCGAGCCGAAGTCGGATGGTGTCCTTGGATGTTGCCGTTGAGGTCGCCTGGCGGGTGAACTTGCCGAACAGCCCGAGGTGGACGTGGATGGTCGTGGCGCGCTCGGGCGAGGCTGCGCCGAAGCGGTAGAAGAGGTGCTTGCCGTACGGGTCGATCCGGCACAACTTGACCCCATCGACCCGAGAGGCACCGTCGGCGAATCGGCCCTGCGGCGAGCTGACGACGAGCACCTGCCCACCGAGTTCGCGAGTGTGGTCCTTGGCCAGCCTGTGGATGGTGTGTCCTTCTGGCATGGACGACGACGGTAGCCGCGGCGCACTCGACCCACGGCCAAGCGCACCGATCGTTCACAGATCAGCCGAAGCGCTGATCGTTCACCGTGTCGGTCTCGATCACCTGGACCGGAGCAGGAACCCCAACGGCCCCGAGTGCCGCGCCCAGACGGCTCCCCATGAACGCCTCATGAGCGGCCTTCGACTCCCAGATCTCGCAGACCAACCAGCCGTTCGGCGTGGGGCCTCCGACATGGGACCGGATTCCCGCGGGCCAGTCGCCGGAACCGTCTCGATTGATGCCCAGCGCAGCGTTCACCGCCCAATAGTCAGCTTCGGACACGCCCTCGAACACCAGAGCAATTGCGTAGGACATTTTCGGTACCTCCATTAGTAGTTGGACCGCATTCGCCGCCGGAGGCAGTCCGGATCACGGTTTTCTTGAGCGGCTCACACCGATTCCAAAAGCAAGGCGTCCAGGATCAACGCCACGGCCCGTCGCGACGTCCCACCACCGTGACGCTGCACTGGTCGCCGTGTCCCGAATCGTCAGTCTGCGGTACGTTCAGATAACTACGCGTCTCGATCGGAGGGTTTGGTGGCTGTCAACGAGGCCGAGGGCAACAAGCGTGACGACACCACGGCGGAGACACGGCCCGTCCCGAGAAACCGACGCCGCATCGCCGGCATCCTGGCAGCACTCATGGCGCTCGGCGGGCTGGTTTGGAAAACGCAGTTCGGGTCGTCGGGCGGCCCCTCCAAGGCAGAGGTCGCGACTTCCACGAAGGCTGTAGTTGACAAGGCCATCGCGGACGCCGCCAAGAAGTCCGCGGCCGCGCCCGCACGTTCGACGCTCGCCTACCAGCAGGTCCTCCCCTCGCTCGTGTTCATCCGCACCGACACCGCCACACCCGACACCGCCACACCGGGAACCGAGGCCACACCTGACACGACCGCCCCCGAGACCGACGGGAAGGCGGCCGACAACGAACGCCGAGGCGGCATCGGCACCGGAGTCATCATCAACGCCGAGGGCCTCATCCTCACCGCCCACCACGTCATCGCCGACGCGACATCGATCGAGGTGACGTTCTCCGACGGCACGACCTCGGCTGCGACCGTCGAATCTGCGGAACCCGAACGCGACATCGCCGTTCTCAAGGCCGACACGAACCCCGAGACGATCGTTCCCGCCGTGATGGGCGGCGGGCTTCGCGTGGGCGACGAGGTCTACGCCGTTGGGCACCCGCTCGGACTCATCGGCTCCATGAGTGCGGGCGTCGTGTCCGGACTGAACCGGTCAATCCCCGTCGAGGGCGATCGCAGCCTCGACCAGCTCATCCAATTCGACGCCGCCGTCAATCCAGGCAACTCCGGTGGACCGCTGCTCAACCGCGGTGGACAGGTCGTCGGCATCGTCACCGCACTCGCGAATCCTGCCGAGCAGGGCTTCTTCGTCGGAATCGGATTCGCTGTGCCAATCGGTGCTGCAGCTGGCGTCGCGGGTGCTGGCCCCGGCGGGCCACCCCGCTAGACAACCACTAGTACGTACACCTATCAAACTCGGACAGGAGAACCATGGAAACGACACAACACGACGCGAAGGTCTTGGAGCAGGTCGTCTATTCGGTCAAGAAGGTGATCGTCGCTCAGGACGGCCTGATCGAGCGGCTCCTCGTCGCGCTCCTGTCGCGCGGGCACGTGCTTGTGGAGGGCGTCCCCGGGCTAGCGAAGACCATGGCCATCAAGACGCTCGCGCAGTCGATCGGCGGACAGTTCCAGCGCATCCAATTCACGCCCGATCTCATCCCTGCTGACCTCATCGGCACACGGATCTACAACCAGAAGCTCGGAGAATTCCAGACATCACTCGGCCCCGTCTTCGCCAACATGCTGCTGGCCGACGAGATCAACCGTGCCCCGGCCAAGGTGCAGAGCGCGCTCCTCGAAGTGATGCAGGAGCGTCAGGTCACGATCGGACGCGAGTCGCATCCGGTCCCCGATCCCTTCCTCGTGATGGCAACACAGAACCCGATCGAGTCGGAGGGCACCTACCAGCTCCCCGAGGCCCAGCTCGACCGGTTCATGCTCAAGGTCCTCGTCGGCTATCCGTCCGCGACCGAGGAGTTCGTGATCGTCGAGCGGATGACGAACCCGTTGGAGCGGACGTCGCCGGTCATTGATGTCGAGCACCTCAAAGCGATCCAACGCGACGCAGACAACGTCTACGTCGACCCGTCGCTCATCGAGTATGCGGTCAAGGTCACGGGAGCCACACGAGACCCGGGTCTCGTTGGCCTGAAGGACCTCCAGCGCTACATCACCTACGGGGCGAGCCCTCGCGCATCGATCAACATGATCCTCGCAGCCAAGGCGCTCGCGCTGCTCCGGGGCCGCGACTACGCCGTGCCCGAGGACGTTCGCGAGCTCGCCCTCGACGTCCTGCGCCATCGTGTCGTGCTCTCCTACGAAGCGCTTGCCGACAACGCCTCCCCCGACGACATCCTCACCAAGATTCTCGGTGCGGTCCGCCTCCCCGAGGCACCTCTTCATGACCGCCGCACCCCTACCCTCCAGCGGAGCAGTGATGCCACCGAGTGGGCTCCCCGAAACGCCTGAAGCGGTCCTGCGCCGGATCGACTGGAAGGTGATCCGGCGTCTCGACGGACGCATCCAGGGCGACTATCGGACGCTGCTCCACGGCAGCGGGATCGACGTTGCAGACCTGCGCGAGTACGAGGCGGGCGACGACGTCCGACACATCGATTGGAACGTCACGGCCCGCATGGACACGCCGTACGTGCGGACGTTCCTCGAGGACCGCGAACTCACCGCCTGGCTGCTCCTCGACCGGTCAGCGTCCATGACGTTCGGGCCCGAGCAGCGTCCGAAGGGACTCGTGCTCGCGGAGATCGCCACGACGCTCGCACGTCTGTTGAGCCGCAGCGGGAATCTGGTCGGGGCGATCCTGTACAACAACGCCGTTGAACGAACCATCCCGCCGCGTACCGGACGCAACCATGTGCTGCGGCTCGCACAGGAACTCATGAAGCCGGCACCGCAGACCTCGTCGAGCACCGACCTGTCGGAGCTGATCGTCGCGGCGGCGCGCACCATCAAGCGACGCTCGCTCGTGATCGTGGCGTCGGACTTCATCTCGGAACCGGGCTGGGAGCGTCCGCTCGGGCTGCTCGCGCAGCGTCATGAGGTCGTCGCAATCCGGCTGGTCGATCCGCTCGAAACCGATCTACCTGACGCCGGGCTGATCGTCGTGGAAGACGCCGAGACGGGCGAGTTGCTGTCCGTCGACACGAGCGATCCCGAGTTCCGGCGCCGGTTCCATGCCGCAGCGGTCGAACGCGAGAGCGACATCCGGTCGGCGGCGCTGCGGGCGGGCGTGGACCTTCACGTCGTGTCAACCGAGGACGATCTCGTAGGAGCGTTGATGCGCATCGTCGAGCTGCGGCGTCGAAGGAGACGCAGGTGACGTTCGCCCTCCCCCTCGCACTCGCAGCGCTGCTTGCCGTCCCCGCACTGCTCGGCCTCTATGTGGTACTCGATCGACGCCGAAAGTCCCGTGCGGCTGAACTGGCGTCGAAGGGTTTCGTGCCGACGGCCGCGGCCCTCAAGCTGCGAGCCCGGCGGCACATCCCCTATCTGTTCTTCATAAGTGGACTTACGGTACTGCTGTTCGGCCTCGCACGACCACAGATGAACGTGAGCATTCCCCGCCGCGAAGGAACCGTGATCCTCGCATTCGACGTGTCGAACAGTATGCGCGCAAAGGATCTTGAGCCGACCCGCATGGACGCGGCCAAGGTTGCGGCGAGCGCGTTCGTGGGCAAGCAACCGTCGTCGATCAAGATCGGCGTGGTCGCGTTCAGCGACGGCGCGCTCGTCACACAGCAGCCCACGAAGGATCGCAAGGCGGTGCTCGCAGCAATCGACCGGATGAAGCCTCAGGGCGGAACGTCGCTCGGGCAGGGGATCTTCACCTCGCTCGGAGCAATCGCCGGGAAGCCGATCAAGGTCGACCCCTCGGTGTTCGCAGACCCCGCCGACGCAGGGGCTACGGCACCACCTCCATCCACCCCCGCGAGCGATCCGGCCAACCCCGACGCGGGTGCTGCAGGCAGCCTCGACTCTGCCGACATCGGCTACTTCGGTTCCGCAGCGATCGTCCTGCTCTCCGACGGCGAGAACACATCGCGTCCGGACCCGAAGGCGGTCGCCGAGCTGGCGTCTACCGCCGGCGTCAAGATCTACACGGTCGGCATCGGCTCCGCCGAAGGTGCCGTGATCGAGATTGAAGGATTCCAGGTCGCGACCGCGCTCGACGAGGAGTCGCTCCAAGGACTCGCCGAGGTCACCGACGGCACGTACTACCGGGCCGCCGACGCCACGTCGCTCAAGGACGTCTATAGCTCGATCGATTTGAAGTGGCGCTCGGTGGCGGAGAAGCGTGAGGTGACCGGCGTCCTCGCCGCGCTCGGTGCGCTGCTGTTCGCCGTCGGTTCCGCATTGTCCCTCTGGTGGTTCGGAAGGTTGGTGTAGCGATGTCGTTCACCTGGCCGCTCGCATTTCTCCTGCTCCTGCTCGGGCCCTTGTTGCTGGCCGCGTACTGGCTGCAGCGGCGTCGCAAACGAAAGGGGGCCGTCCGGTTCTCAAGCGTGTCGCTGATCCGATCGGCGATGCCGAAACGTCCATCGTGGAAGCGTCATCTTCCGGTTGCGCTGTTCCTGCTCGGCCTCAGCGGGCTGGGCGTTGCCAGCGCGCGGCCGCAGGGGTCCGTGAAGGTGCCGGTCGGTCGCACGTCGATCATCCTGGCGCTCGACGTGTCGGGCTCGATGTGTGCAACCGACGTCCTTCCGAATCGACTCACCGTTGCTCAGGCTGCGGCGAGAGAGTTCATCAAGGCGCAGCCGTCGGGTACGAGGATCGGCATCGTCGCGTTCGCCGGATTCGCTGAGCTGATCGTTCCGCCGACGACGTCGAAGGACGACCTCCTCCACGCGATCGATGGTCTTACGACTGCTCGTGGTACGACCATCGGTGCCGCAATCCTCAAGTCGCTCGACGCGATCTCGGCGGTCAATTCCGACGTTGCACCCGTCGCCGCCGACATCGGTGTGGATGCCGGGATCGACCCTGGGTTCGGTGCCGTTGACGGCTCGGCCGATGCGGTCCCCGTGCCCGACTCGGTCCCGGCACCCAGCGGCGGCTATATCCCCGACATCGTGGTCGTGCTGACGGACGGCGCCAACACCCGCGGCATCACGCCGGTCGAGGCGGCAAAGCAGGCAGTGGCGCGTCGAGTGCGCGTGTACACGATCGGGTTCGGCACGACGAACCCGACGTCCATGTCCTGCACCGCCGAGCAGCTGGGTGGACGCATCAGCGACTTCGGCGGGTTCGGTGGAGGAGGCGGCGGTGGTGCCGGGTTCGGAGGCGGCGGAGGTGGCGGCGGACGCAGTGGTCGGTTTCTCGTGGCCGACGATCCAACTCTGCGCTCCGTGGCGGCCATGACCGGTGCGTCGTTCTACAAGGCCGAGGACGCCGACCAGCTCAAGGGCGTCTTTACCAAGCTCCCGAAGGACGTGCAACTCCAGAGCCGCAAGGTCGAGCTGAGCGCGGCCTTCGTCGGTCTCGGCGCGCTGCTGGCGGGTCTCGGCATGGTGTTGTCGATGCTCTGGAACCGCTCCCCCTAACCGCGGCGGCCCCGGCGGCGGTCGAGCGTCCGCGAAGTCGACCCGCCGATGCATTGCGCGACCAACTCTTCGTTGCGGTACATCCGGTACGCCCGCGGTACATTCGGGCGCACCAAACGCACCGCAAGCGAGCACGATGCACCGCGGACCGGCGACCTACCGCGCGGCGGGCTCGCGTGACTGGCGGCGACGGCGGTCCAGCGTCCATAACGTGACCACTGCGAGGACGCCGAGCGCGGACAGTGCGAGCCCGGCCATCTCCGGCCCGCCTCGGGTGAAGCGCAACACGACGCGGGTAGACGTTGGCACCACCACCATGAGATTCGGTGCGAGGCGGTAGGGGCCGTCGGCACCACGGACGCGCCAGTTCGGGAAGTACGACACCTTCACGACCACCGGCACTCCCACCCTGTCGACGCGGAAGGAAACCTGCGAGTCGGTCTCCACGATCTCGGAGACACCAACCGTCGGGAGTGGCCGTTCGACCGCGGTACCAATGGTCGTCTTCGCTCCGAACGGCACCTGTGCCGGCGCACGAAACGACCGCGCCTCGACCCGCTGCCACGGCGATGGCCCGTCAGCCGCGAACGGAACCGGGAACGTCGAAGGCTCGGTGTACTGACGCATCGCCACGTCGAGCCAGCCGCCGTTCTGGGACTGGCCGATTCCGGTGAGGACCGCTGGCTCGTAGCCCAAGCCAGCCACCAACTCCGACCCCCGCACCTGGTAGATCTCCCACGTGCTCGGGCACGTCCCTGCGCCCGTCTCCTCCGCGCTGCACTCGCGCTGGTACGGCGTCGTGGCGAGCAGCGTCAGATCCGCGTTGGCGCGCGCCTGCGCCTGGGCGGCGGGAGCAAACGCCATGTAGTAGCGGACGCCCCACTGCTGCAGCTTGCGGACGCCTTCAACAACGTTCAACCCTGTGTACACGACGCCACGCACCGGGTCCGAGGACCGAGCCGAAAGCAGCGACGCGTTGAGAAAGTGATACG
Organism: Acidimicrobiia bacterium; assembly: GCA_043720395.1. GTDB lineage: Bacteria > Actinomycetota > Acidimicrobiia > Acidimicrobiales > JANYDT01 > JANOYY01. Next base: position 3,694 of record JAYSSR010000099.1, on the reverse strand, counting down.
GCACCGACGCCGACGACTCGAAGTAGAGACCCTCCATCGAACCGATGCACCCATTCGTCCAGTACGGCAGCAGCATCATCCCCATTGACGTTCCGTAGCGGTCGAGTTCGTCCTCGTAGTCCCAAAGCGCACGTCCGCAGCCGTGTTCTCGACCGACGTCGCGCATCACGTCCATCACACGCTTGTACTCCGTCCAGTCGGGGCCGAGCGCCTGGTAACCGTTGTAGTTGTAGTTCGCCCAGTCCGACGACGCGCCCGCATCGTCGGTCGAGTCGGCCCGCTGCACGCTGATCCCGCGGTTGTCAAGTTTGGGGATCGGGGTGATGCCAGGGAGAACGTCGAACACCGAACCCGGACCCCACCACACCAGCAATGCCGTAAGCGCAAGACCGATCGCGGACCATGGTCGCCCGGACGCCACGCCCGTGGGTCTCAGCCGCCGTCGGACGTTGCGCAGCAGGTGGGCGAGCGCTACAAGCCCCTGTCCGGCGAGCAGCGAGAGGCATAGGAAGTAGAAGGGAAGCGCCCGCTCGTTGAGGATGCGGAACTGGGGCGTTGCGCAGAACATGGCCGCGGACAGTGCGGCCAGGAGGGCCAACACAGCACCGAGGCGCGACCGGGGATCGGGCACCGCGCCAATGATCAGCGCGCGTAGGAAGCGTGCGAGCTGCACCGCACCACCGATGATGCCGAGGACAACGACGCCACCCGCTACGGCGGCACCACTCACCATGGGATGCACCATCGGCGGGAACAACGAACCGAGAAACGTCGTCGTACGCTCCCAACCCATGTCCGCGGTGTAGTCAAGATTCGCAGCAAACGGCAGCACCCAGAATGCGATCAGCAAGGTGCCTGCGACCGCGATCGACGCAAGATCGAGAAACTGCCGACGACGTGACGGCCAGCTCGCCGGACGCTGCCCCACAAGATGCGCGGCGGCCATCAGCAGCGCCCCGCCTGCCGCGAAGAACGTCGGAAGCAGGTGTGACAGTGCCGTACCTGCAAGCGCAAGCGCGGCAGGCACGCGTCCTCGCCCGACCGTAAGCACGCGTACGACAAGTGCGAGAAACACAAGTGCGAGTGCCAAGCTGATCGCGAACGAGAACTCCCCCGCCATCGTCGAGTTGATGTTGCCGCCGAGAATGTCGAAGTGCGGGTCGACCACGAACACGAGTGCGCCAAGCGCGAACAGGTACCGGTCAAGACGAGGCAGGCCGCCGGTTCGGGCGAGGAGCATCGCCGCAAACGGCATCCCCAGCAGCCCGGCGACAGAGACAATTTTGAAGGCCACGTGCGGCCCGAGGAGTGGCGTCAACGCCACGATCGTCCATGTCGGCAGCGGAAAGTAGAACGTCAGAACCGGGAATCCGGCATACCAATCCTTGGACCAACCCGTAAGCCGCCGACCGGACACCAGGTGATTGCGCACGAAGTCCGGTCCCCATACGTGAGCACCCATGTCGCCACCGGTGGGCAGCGTGGAACGGAACAGCGGCCCCGGACGCCACGTCCACGGCTGCCAGCGCGGCGGACCGTAGCCGGGGCTCGACAATCCACCGATCTTGGCGAACAGGATCGCAACCCCTGCGAGCACCACAAACCACCCGACCCGGTCAAGCAGGTGTTTGTCGGCGACCGGTCGAAGTGCGACGTGACTGTCGGACGTATCCGGGACCGGACTCGCCGAGGCACTCAGGGGGACGTCAAGAACTGGAAGGTGCGCAACATCCACGACGACACCACGCTACCCCTCGATTTCCGACGGGCGGCTCGGGGTGACTCAGTTTGATGCGTCATCCGTCACTCTGAGGTCGGCGGCGCGCTCAGTGAGGCATGTGAGTAAGTGGTCCGACACCGACATTTCCTCGTCGGGTGAAGCGTCGGCCAAATCTATCGGGCACCGAACCTCAGATTTCACCACGCGCGGACATGACCGAAGAGACGGATTATCGTTTCTAGTTAAGTTAGTTAGAGTTAATAGTCGACTGCCGACACACAATCAACTTACGCAACACATTCGCGGATTTCGACAGGCTAACTGGGTCAGCCGCACCTTCGCGTTACCTGTGCGCCAGCATATCATCACGAGTTGAAAACAAACTTGCCGCTCGACTCCATATCCAACAACAATGCAGTCGACCGGCTCCCCGGCTTCGAACTCTTCCTTGCGGTAGGGGATTGTTCATCCAGTCACAACGAACGATGCCATAGTACAAGTGGTATTCAGGTAATGAAAGAAATATCCCGTAGTTTTCTACCCTGTAAATAGGCGACCTACAACGTCGACCAATTGAGTAGTGGCCGACTACTTTCTCCCACAATTTTGGGTCCTGACGTTCACGTCCTGGGCGAAGTGACTGGCCCATATCACTCAACCCATCGACCATTCAAACCGATTCAGCCACGGCAGCATCCATCTCGGTATCAGAACCTGGGACTTTCCAATGCGGAGCGGATTCGTGGGCGCCGGGTAGGGCTCAAGACCAGCGTCCGGAACTTGCTGAAGAAAGCCCATCCACGCCTTCAAGCTACTCAAACTACGATCTTTACCAGGCACGTCTCACATCCGATAACACGAACGAATCCTCATCAATGGTCGCAGAAAAATCACCGCGGGTCGTTCCAAAGACGATCCGTAGATCGCCCTCAACCTTGTATGCCTCGATAAATCCGCGAAACGTTGAGACCACCGACCAACCAAGATCATCGATATCGACTCGGCGGATTTCGTGACCCGAACTGTCGAGCAGAGCGGCATTACTTGTGCAATCAATAATCGAATAGACTACCAGTATCTTAGTACCGTTCGCTAGTAAAACCACACTAAGCGTGGGACGGATTGTTTGAACCTTACGAGAACGGCCGTTCTCGGCAACTTCAAACCAAGAATTAGGGCGGGACCAGGTCAGCGAATCCATGCTTATCAATTTCTCCTAGCTGATTGATGTTGGGGCTCCGACAGCGACGAGGCGCACCCGATCGGCGACGTTCAGAATCTGTGTTTGTCGTGCACCGCCGGGGTAACTCACACCACCTTCAAACTGCGAGGCGACAATGCTTTCTTGTACTTGGACACCTTCCGGCACCTCCCATAGTTGGACTTTCCCGGAGCACTCGCACATTCTTTCCAAGCGCTACTGCCCCTTTTGCAGCTGCACCCATGACGATATTCCCGGCGATCTCGCCCTCGCACTTCACCGGATTGTCGATACACGCCTTCACGAATCCCGTTGCAGTATCTTTCACAATTTTTGCCTGAATCGGATTCGGGATCGGCGACGTGAGCGCGACCATCATCATCTCGCACCTCAATGCCGCCTTGACGCTTCCGACGCACTCAATCACTCCTCTGGCTGGGATAAGGACTGCATCTGCGAGTCCCTTGCGAAACTCGGTCCAGTCCTCCCAGGTGCATGACGTACCCAAAACAGCGAAGGCGAGCGGCCCTCCTGCTATTGCAATTGCGCATTTGTGTTTTTGGATCCATTCGCCTGGTCCGTCTTGCCATATTTGGTCGAGGTGGGTTTGGTTACAGGTTTCGTATTGGAGGCCGCGGGTGAGGCAGAGGTCGTTGTTGAAGGTCGGGGAGAGGGAGATGAGGTTGCCGGGGAGCGGAAGCCGTTTTTCCTTGAAGGTGTAGTTGCCCGGTCCGCAGGGGTCGGCGAGAACGGCGGTGGAGCCAAGCCAGGCG
>JAYSSR010000098.1:0-17802 GCA_043720395.1 Acidimicrobiia bacterium | reverse complement strand
CAAGAAGGCGATACCGCCCCAGATGATCTCGTTGGTGGCAGGCAGAATCGGGTTGGGCGACTGGGCGCACTCCGCGTAGGTCGAGTCGACCCGCTCGTCGAGCTCCTTGCCTACGAGACCCTCCTCGACGCGCGCTTCGACCAAATGGACCAGGCACTTGCCGACGGATCCCTCCGCCGCGCCGGCTACCGAGGGCAGGCCGACGACAAGGGCGGTGGCTAAAAGCGCGGCCGAGGCCGCAGAACGTAATCTCATGGCTCCGCTCCGCTCAGGCGAATCTGATGAGAATGAAGACGACGAAGCCGATGAGGGCCAACGCCTCGGTGAAGGCGATGCCGAGGAACATGGTCGTGCGGACCATGCCGGCGGCCTCGGGCTGGCGGGCCATTGCCTGAACGGCGTTGCCGACGAGATAGCCGATGCCGATGCCCGGGCCGATGGCACCGAGGCCGTAGGCCAGGCCGGCTCCGGACGCGCCGTTGGCGGCCTTCTGTTCTGCTGCGTTGAGTGCCTGAGCGACGATGCTCATTGTTGCTCCTTGGGTCTGAGGTGGTTGGTGCGTGTTGGGTTTGAGGAGGTACTGCGAAGTTGCGGAGTGAGAGCGAATGAACGCTCAGTGCTCGGGATGCACGGCCCCACCGATGTAGACACCGGTGAGGAGCGTGAAGACGTAGGCCTGCAGGAACGCGACGCCGATCTCGAATGCCGTCATGATCACGAGCATCAGGAACGGCAGGATTGCGACCGGTTTGAGCACGGCCGTATTCGCCGTGATCAGGGTGTGTGTAAGGATTCCGAACGTGGTCAGCAGGATGTGCCCCGCAAGAATGTTGGCGAAGAGACGAACGGCGAGCGAGAAGGGCCGCACGATGAACGTGGAGATCAGTTCGATCGGCGTAACGAGGACGTAGAGCGCCTTCGGGACACCGGGCGGGAACAGCGAACCCTTGAAGTACTGGCCGACCCCCTGTGCCCGGATACCGACGACAATGAACGTTGCCCACACCAGCAGGGAGAGGACGGCCGGAACCGCCATACGAGCGGTTGCGGGCATCTGGAAGCCCGGAATCACACCGAAGATGTTGTTGAAGAACACGAAGAAGAACAACGCCGTGAGAAACGGCACAAAACGCTTGGCGTCGTGGTGTCCGATTGTTTCGTCGGCAATCCCGTGTTCGACGAAGTCGACACTTGCCTCCGCCACATTGCGGACGCCCTTCGGCACCAGACCCTTCTTGCCCGCGGCAACAAAGAAGATCGCCAGAGTGCAGAGTGCCGCGAGGACGTTGACGAGCGCGATCTTGTTGAAAGCGAACGAGCCGGATCCGAACAGGTCTTTCCAGACAAGGAGGTGGCTGATCGGCGGGAACTCGAGGGAGCCCAGGATGTTCATGGACACGTCAGGTCACTCTCCTTGGAAGGGGGCCGCGGGGACGGGGTTGACGGGAAGAACAGTTCGCACGCGCGAGCGCACTCCCGGTTCAGACAACGACAGCGAAACAAAGCGCAGCTCCCAAAAGAGCAGCCCAAGATGCGTGACGACCAGCATGACACCGAGCATCACGATCGAAACCCAGCCCTGATTGCGCACGGCCAACACCGCAATCGTAATGAGACCGAGTCGGAGCAGATAGCCAAACAGGGCAGCCGCGCCAAGTGCAGCGAACGAAATCCGGGCCGCCCACGACAACATCATTGCGGCAACCAGGAAGTTTGCCAGCACGACCGCGATCGCATACGCCGTCGACGACACGCCCTTCGGTCCGCCGAACACGGCCCCGGCGATGAGCAGTACCGGGATGAACACGACCGAACGCTTGATCATGTCTATGGCGATGTTCTTCTCGACGGCAGGTCCGCCGTCGCGCAGCATCGATGCACTCACAGCAGCGTTGCTCACAGGAGTACCTGACCAATGGCGGGAGCTTCCGCCGAAAGTTCGAACGTCGGCGTGTGCTTTGCCTCTTCATGACGACGTTCCGAGTCGGCGCGCGTGGCCAGCGTCTTGGACTGCTCGGCCTTCATCGCGTCGTCGTAGCGGTACCAGAGACGAACGAACATTCCGACCACCGCGAACACGGTCAGGACGATCATGAAGAGTGGAGTCGTACCAGCGACCCGGTCCACCACGTAGCCGATGCCACAGAAGATCACCGGGGTAAACGCGATCTCGAATGCCTTCGAAAAGCCGTCATCAAGACCGGCGTAGCGGTTTTGCTTTTCGCTCGGGAGGCTCGTCGGGCTGGGCACAGGTGGTGTGTCTCGGGAGAAGGGGCGGATAAGTGTTGCAGACGCGCGGGGATACGCACGAACGCGCTTGTGAATTCGCTCACAAGCTACCGGATGACCGATCAGCGAGCAAATCCGGTCATAGCGCACGCAATCGGGAGTTCCTCGATGCGCTGCTTGAGTTGCTCAGCCTGAAGGTTTCTGACCGGTCGCGATGAGCGCCATGTTCGCCAGCGCTTCGGTCCCCTCGTTGAAGTACGTGCCGTGCGATGAGACATTGCCCGACGGGAAACGACGGCTGTGGAAGCCCTTCGATGCCGGATCTTCGCCGTGAGCTGGAGCGAGTGCCACGGGGTCGATCGGGATCACGGGCATGGGTCCGATCCCTGGCAGCAACGAGATTCGCGGCAATCGCGTCTTCGTGAACGGAAGCGGCAGGGGCGGCACTGTCGGCCCGATCCGGAGCGTCCGACCACGCTTGCGTGTCGCCCACAGCGTGGTTTTGGGCGACCCAAGCTCAGACCGATCGTCGGCGTCCATTCCCGGACTTCCGACCGCAATCGCATCCTTTGCGCGGAGTCCTCCTCGCATCGCCCTGCCGAGAACCACCGATCCGTAGCTGTGGCCGATCACGGTGACATGAGCTCGGCGGTTCACGGAGGACACGAAACCCAAGTCCTCGTGCAAGCTCTTCGCGCCTGCGATTGCCAACGTTGATCTGCGTGCGTCGATCGCCAAGCCAGTGAAGGTCATACCTGGCGTGTCGTAGCCGAGCCACGAAATGACGCACACCTTTTCACCAGGTCGCGCCCGACGCCTCATTTCCATCAGCAGATTCAGCGCCTTCGGACGGTGTCCGCTCAGGTAGTTGTCGATGTCGTTGGTCATGCCGGGGATGACCACGGCGACATGATCCGCGCTTGCCAGATCACCGAGGACCTCGACAACTCGACCGTGTCCCGTTGGATCGAAGCGCAGCAGTTGCCCACGGGCGACATCGACAATCGATGAGCGGATAAGCGCGGCAACGTCATCGACATGCCGTGCGCGCCAACGCTCTGCTGCGAGTCGGACGGCCACCATGCGCTTTGCGATCACGGCGAATTGCTCGCGCTGGTCGGCGGCCACAAATGCCTTCGCCACTGCGGCAACGCCCGTCGACACACCGCGCTGTGCGACGGCGAGCGACCGCACCCCGACGATGACCGACTCAACGCTCGCCCCACCCGGCCCCCGCGCATACCCAAACGCCGCGGCGTCGACGGCGGCGGTCCAGTCGTTGAAACGCCCAACCAAACCCAACAGCCGATCCGCGTTCGCTGAACTTGTTCCCATGGCGTCCCCTCGGTGTGTCACGGCGTGTGAAGGCGTGAGACGGTGTCTGACCGCAGCTGGGAGAAGGTCCGTTCAACGTAACGGTGTTGCGGTGCCGGTGGGGTTGGAAGGCGCGCGACGATCAGCCGTTCGGGTGACCCGCTGACGCGTCCGTGGAGTCACGCTTTACGCGGCGAGACTCGCGGAGGTCCGGGTGCCACAGGGTCAACGCAAGCACGCATGTCGACGCTGCGCCGAGCGGCACGAGCGCCCACCGAGTCGCGACGAACACGGGCACGAGAGCGAAGCCCGAGAGCAGCGTCGTGAACGACCAGAGGATCACGACGGCGCGCCGCGGGCCGTGGCCGAGATCGATGAGGCGGTAGTGGATGTGCTGACGATCCGCTGTCGCGAAACCGGTGCGGTTGATGGTGCGTCGCACGACCGCCGCAAACGTGTCGATGACCGGGACGGCCAGGAGCAGAAAGGGAATCAGGAGGGGAGCAAAGAAGAAGTACCGCTGTCCGCGCGCGGCAACGCCCGGCACGGCACGCCCGCCGACGACCATGGTGGAGACGGCCACAAGAAGTCCCAGAAGCAGGGCTCCCGCGTCGCCCATGAAGATCTTTGCGGGGGTGAAGTTGAACGGGAGGAACCCCGCGCACACCCCAGCCGTGATCGCCGCAACCAGCGGGCCGATATTCGACCCCGTGATGATCTGATCCTCGAACAGGCGGCTGCTGTACACAAGGAACGACACGCTCGCAATGCCCACGATTCCGGCGGCAAGGCCGTCGAGACCATCAATGAGATTGATCGCGTTGGCCATGCCCACGACCCAGAGCACCGTGAACAGGGGCGCGAGATCGGCGCTGATCTGGACGTTGCCACCAAACGGAATTTGGATCTGATCGAGCGTGAGCCCGAACATGTACATCGCCGATCCTGCAAGCACTTGACCGGCAAGCTTCGCTGGCGGCGACACCTCCCACACATCGTCGAGGACGCCGACGCCCACGATCAGCAGCGCGCCGAGCGCGACGCCGAAGGCCTCCGCAGACGACGAGAACATCTCGTGGAACTGGCGCATGTTCGATGCCGCGAGCAACGCAGCGAGCACGCCCGCACACATGGCGACCCCGCCGAGCAACGGCGTCGACCGCTGGTGCAGACGACGCTCCGAGTCGGGTTCGGCAATGACGCCATAACGCAGCGCCGCGCGCATGGCCAACGGCGTCAGCGCAGCGGTGACGATCGCGGCGATCGCGAAGACGACCAGGTAGCCGCGCACGTGACTTCGGAGTCAGCGCTCAGGGTAGGGCGGGAACTTGGCGCAGAGCTCTGCGACCTCGCCGCGGATCTTGGCCAGTTCGGCGTCGTCGTCGCGGTTGCGCAGCGTCTGGCCGAGTAACGCCGCGATGAGCGGCATCTCGGCCTCGGTCATGCCTTGCGAGGTGACGCTCGGCGTTCCGATGCGAAGGCCGCTCGTGACGAACGGCGAGCGGGGGTCATAGGGGAACTGATTCTTGTTGAGCGTGATGTTGGTTTTGTCGCAGACGTCCTGAGCGACCTTGCCGGTCAGGTTTTCATCGAACGGTCGGAGGTCCACGAGCATCAGGTGATTGTCGGTTCCACCCGTGCAGAGTCGGAAGCCCTCGTTGATCAGCGCGGCCGCAAGGGCCTTTGCGTTCTTCACGATCTGCTGCGCATACGTGGTGAACTCCGGCTTCGCCGCGAGGCCGAACGCGACTGCCTTCGCCGCAATGATGTGTTCGAGCGGCCCACCCTGGCTACCGGGGAAGATGGCCTTGTCGATTGCCGGACCAAGCTTGGCTGTCGAGAGGATGCAGCCACTTCGTGGCCCGCGCAGCGTCTTGTGCGTGGTGAACGTGACGATGTCGGAATAGGGCACCGGCGAAGGGTGAACACCGCCGGCGATCAGCCCGGCGATGTGTGCAGCGTCGAACATCAGAAGTGCGCCGACCTCGTCGGCGATCTCCCGGAACTTGGCGGGATCGAGGATGCGGGGATATGCGGTTGCCCCGGCCACGATCAGCTTCGGTCGGTGCTCAAGCGCAACATGGCGGACATGGTCGTAGTCGAGTTCCTCTGACTTCTCATCGACGCCGTAGGACACGAAGTTGTAGAACTGGCCGCTCAGGCTGACCGGAAGGCCGTGCGTGATGTGACCACCCTGGTCAAGGCGAAGACCCATTGCGGTGTCGCCCGGCTTGAGTACCGCGAGGTAGGCGGCCGTGTTGGCATTCGCACCCGAATGCGGCTGGACGTTCGCGTGTTCGGCACCGAAAAGTTGTTTGACCCGGTCGATCGCAAGTTGCTCGACCTCGTCGATCACCACGTTGCCGCCGTAGTAGCGCTTGCCGGGATAGCCCTCGGCGTACTTGTTCGTGAGCGCCGAGCCCGCTGCCGCCATCACGGCGGGAGACGTGAAGTTCTCGCTCGCGATCAGCTGGAGACCGGTGCGCTGCCGCTCCACCTCCCGACCGATGAGCCCGAAGACTTCGGGGTCGACGTCTGCGAAGGGACTGACACTGCTCACGGGTACTCCTGCGTTTTCCCGGGTGTCGTGGGGAGCCCGAGCGTGGAAGAAACGAGCCTACCGGCGCGAAGGCGCTCGTTCCGGCCGTTTCTCAGGCGAGCTGATCCACGCGCCGCTGGTGGCGGCCACCTGCGAACTCGGTCGCAAGAAACGTCCGAAGCGCATCACGGGCGACCTCCGTACCCATCGTCCGCTCGCCGAAGCAGGCGACGTTGGCGTCGTTGTGTTCGCGGGCCAGGCGTGCGTCGGTGGAGTTGTGGCAGATCGCGGCCCTTGCGCCGGGGACCCGGTTGGCCGCGATCGAGATGCCGATGCCGGTGCCGCACACGGCGACGCCGAAGTCGGCGTCACCCGCAACCACGGTCTTCGCGACGGCAGTGCCGAACTCGGGATAGTCGACCGACGACTCGTCGTGCGTGCCGATATCGGTCACGTCGTGACCGGCGGAGCGGAGGTCGTCGACCAGGAGGGACTTGAGCCGGAATCCGGCGTGATCGGAACCGACAACGATGCGAGCCATGACGTGCAGCGTAGGTGCACCGTCGGAACGCAAGGTCCTCAGTCGAATTCCCCATCCTCACCCAGGCATGGTGACCGTCAGGACCTTCGCGGTACGTACTGTCGTTCGCGGTACGTTCCACGTACGTCGAACGTACCGCGAGCGCGTCAACGTACCGCGAAGTGCACGGCGCGCCGGATGGGTATCGCGCCGTGAAGAGCAGACGTGTTACTCGCGGGCCATCACGACCTGACCCGCAGCGTCGTGGTCGAGATCCTGGTCGGGGTGGAGCAGCACCTCGACCTTCACGAGATGGCCGGTGAACTCGAACGGTGACGCGTAATCGGTCACCGTCGTGCCCCGGTCGAGGCCGATGTCGAGACCCGACCACGAGATCATGAGGCGGAACGTGCCCTTCGTTGCGGCGCTACCGGCTTCGACACCGTCGATGAGGAGTGTCGCCGTGCCAGCGCCGCCAACTCGGTCGAGGCGCATCCCGAGGGTGCAGGCTCGACCGGTTGGAATGGGCTCGTTCGAAACCACGACTTGATGCGTGCCGCCGTCTGTTGAGGTCGTGCACGAGACGGCCGTTGCGGACGAACAGGCTGTACCCGCTGGTCTTGTCGCCGTGCGAGATGAGGACGCCCTCCGCCCCACCGGCGGCAATCTCGACCTCCGCGGTGATCGTGTAGCTACGGCTCCGGAGATCGGGGGCGACGTCGGAGGGGACGTGGCCCATGCCGCGCCAGAAGGTGTACTTGGTCCGTGTCCCGGTGTTCCTCGCGGCGTTCTCTGCGAACCGTTCCACGAAGCGATCGTCGAGCGGGAGCACCTTGTGGGCGTGGGCCTCGTCCCACCACAGGTCCTTCATAGCGGCGAGTCTGGCCGGGTCTTCTGCGGCCCGGTCGTGACATTCCGCGAAGTCCGTCGTGAGGTCGTAGAGCTCCCACTGGTCGGCGTCGAACGCGGTGCCGGGTTGGTGGAACGCGACGGCCTTCCAGCCGTCGTGCCATAGGCCTCGATGGCCGAACATCTCGAAGTACTGCTGCTGTTTGGCGGTCCGGGCCGCGGGGTCGGCGAACGTGGTGGCGAAGCTCGTCCCTTCGATCGGCATCTGTTCAACGCCGTTGACCGCGGTGGGGGCCTGCAGACCGATCGCGTCGAGCAGCGTCGGCACGAGATCGGACGCGTGGCAGAAATTCGTCCGGACCTCGCCCCTCGCTGCGATCCCGTCCGGCCAACTCACCACGAACGGGTCGCGGATGCCTCCCCCGTGCGTATTCTGCTTGTAACGCTTCAACGGCGTGTTGGCCGCCATCGCCCAGCCCCACGGAAAGTTGCTGTGGGTATCGGGCCCGCCGATGTCGTCGATACGGGCGAGGTTGTCGGCCATCGTCTCGGGGACGCCGTTGTAGGGACCCATCGCGTTGATGAACCCCTTCGGCCCGCCCTCCTGGCTCGCGCCGTTGTCGGAGAGCACCAGCACGATCGTGTTGTCGAGCCGTTTCGTTGCGCGGAGGTGGTCGATGAGCCGGGCGAGGTTGCGGTCCGCATGATCGAGCATCGCGGCGTACGCAGCTTGGAGACGCACGAAGACGCGGCGGTCGTCGTCGGTGTGCGCGTCCCACGGCTGCACCGATGCGTTGCGGGGCGGCAGCTCGGTGTCGGGCGGTACGAGACCCATCTGTTGCTGCTTGCTCAGTCGCTCCGCTCGCGTACGATCCCAGCCCTTCTCGAACACCGGGACATACGAATCGATGATGTCCTTCGGTGCCTGATGGGGCGCGTGACAGGCACCCAGGGCAACCCAGCACAGCCACGGCTTTTCCGGGACGCCGGCCTCGTGTTCAGCGAGCATCCGGATCGCGTTGTCGATCAGATCCTCCGTGAGGTGGTAGCCGCTTTCGAACGTGCCGGGCGCGGTCACGTGGGTGTTGTCGCGCACCACCTCCGGCGAGTACTGGTCCGTCTCCGCGTCGAGGAACCCGTAGTAGCGATCGAAGCCGCGCCCCAGCGGCCAGCCGCCGAACGGACCGGTCGGCCCGGTCTCGCTGACGGTCGTCGCGTGCCATTTGCCCACGAGGTAGTTGCGGTACCCGTGCGGGCGCAGCATCTCCGCCAACGTTGCTGCCTCGGTCGTGATCTTGCCGCGGTAGCCGGGGAAGCCCGAGTCGAAGTTGGCAAGACAGCCCATGCCGACGGAGTGATGGTTCCTCCCTGTCAGGAGAGCCGCTCGTGTGGTCGAGCACATCGCGGTGGTGTGGAAGCAGTTGTACCTGAGTCCCTGTGCGGCCAGCGCGTCGATGGTCGGCGTGGCGATCTCGGAGCCGTAGCAGCCGAAGTCGGAGAACCCCACGTCGTCGAAGAGCACCACGAGGACGTTGGGCGCTCCGTCTGGTGGCGACGGCGGGGCGGGCCAGTGCGGCGTCGAGTCTTTGAGTGTCGTGCCGACGCGTCCGGGGAAGGCGTCGGTCGTACTCGCGCTGCTGGTCATCCGCGCAGAGTACCGAGCCCAGCTCCCAGGAGTGCAGCCGGGCGGGTCAGGCGGTCAGGATCTCCAGGAGTTGGTCGCCGTAGTTCTCGAGACGCCGCGGACCCATGCCGTCCACGCCGGCGAGTGCGCGCATGCTCTGAGGTCGCGCCGAGGCAAGGGCTTGCAGGTGACGGTCGTGGAGCACGACGTAGGGGGGCACGCCGTCGGACTTTGCACGTGAGGTTCGCCAGGCCCGGAGCTTTTCCAGGACGACCGGATCGGCCGGCCGGGTCAGGACACCCTTCTGCTCGTCGCTCGTCACGCGTTCACCGAACGCGACCCGCATCGCCGCTCCCGTGGTGAGTTGCACGAGCGCGCCCTCGTCGGACACCTCCGTGATCGTGCCTCGGAAGCCGCCGTTCATCGTGACCTCGACTCCCACCGCAGCGCTCACGAGAACCTCCGCAGGTGCGCCTTTCTCGCCCGACTTCCCCGACTTCCCCGACTTCCCCGACTTCCCAGACCCGTTCGGCTTTCCGGATCCACCGGATTGGTCCTTGACAGTCGACCCACCGACCGCGGACGTCGGAGCGGGTGTCGCTCTGCTTCCCGCCCGAATCGGGGTCCTTGACTCTGACCCGTCGAGTTCCTCGAGGAAGCGCGAGGGACGCGTCGCGTCAGCGAGGACGTCGACACGCAGGTGCCCTCGGGTGAGGCCGACATGCAGCACGCGGCGCTCCTCCTCGACGTCCTCCGACAGGCGGTGCGGAAGGACTCCGTCGGACACGCCGAACAGCACCACGCTCGGCCACTCACGGCCCTTCACGCGGTGGATCGTTGAGAGGGTGACGCCGCTCGGATCGGTCGGCGCCGCGAGGATCGTGCGCAGCCACGGTTCGAACCCGGCCGGGTCGGGATGGAGGTCCGCGACCTGTTCGAGCGCTTCGAGATCGTCGAGATGCGACGCCGACGAAGAAGCGTCAAGCATGCTCATCGCCTGGCCGAGGCCGACCTGGTCCTTGATGACGCGCAGCACCTTGCGCGTCGTGCCGTGCTCAGCCGCTCGGATGACCGCGTCGAGATCGTCGGCGAGCGAGTCGAGCTTGGGCGCGACCTTTGCGTCGTCGAGACGCAGCCCGATGTCGCGCAGGTCCCGCACGCGCATCGTCGAAGACCGGAACCACTTGTCGATCCATTGCGGCAGCCCTCGAGAGGGTCGCCGGAGCACCTCGACCACATCCGCGCTCGCGAACCCCGACGACCCCGACGTGCCAATGCGCAGGTACGCGAGTGCGGCACGCACACCGGTGCGGTCGAGGACGCGTCCGTCGAGGGTGGTCGCGATCGGCACCCCCGCCGAGGCGAGCGCGACCTGCGGGGCGAGCAGGAGCGAGTTCACACGAGTGAGTATCGCGATGTCTTGCGCCGCCACTCCCTCGGCGATCTGTCGCTGCACGACGTCGACGAGTTCTGACGCGCCTCGATCGTTGGCGTGCCGGGTTATAGTAAGCGCGCTGATTGCTTTCTCGGCAGTCGGCCCCGCCGTGATTTCTTTGAGCACCCGATGGGCGTTGTAGCCGAGTAGGTGCTTGGCGGCGTCGACGACGCGCTCGGGGCAGCGGTAGTTCACGGTCAGCGGATGCGACGCGGCACCAGGGAAGTAACGCTCGAAGTCCACGAGGAAGGCCGGGTCGGCACCGGCGTGGCCGTAGATGACCTGATCGTCGTCGCCGACCCCGAACACGTCGAGCTCCGGTGTGGCGAGCAGGCGAACCATGAGGACGTGAGCGGGGGTGAGGTCCTGGAACTCGTCGACGAGCAGGTGCCGGAACCGGGCCTGCGCTGCGCGTCGGAACGGGCCGTCGTGGAGGAGGCGTTCGACCGCCGAATAGATCTGTTCGTCGAAATCGACGACGCCTCGGGACTTCAGTTCGCGCCGGAACGGGTCGAACGCCTCGGCGAGTCCGGGCACGTCGTCGCGTTCTTCCTCGACGTCGGCCGGGTCGATGAGACCGAGGCGGACCCTGCCGAGCGCTTCGAGATAGGGACCGATCGGGTCGACGTTGGCGCGCCGGCGTTGCGCCGGAACGAGTCGCTCGACGATGCGCCGGACCTCGCGATCGTCGATCACCGGCGGACGGTCGAGCAGTTCCCATCCGAGCGCGTTGAGCGTGACGACCCGGGGCCGGAATGCCGCGCAGCGCTCTGCCAGTTCCTCCTGCGCCTTCTTGTTGTAGGCGACAGCGACGACCAACTCGCGCTCTGTTGAGCGCTCACCGAGGAGATGCCTCAGACGTTCCGTAAGTACACGTGTCTTTCCGGACCCGGCGGGCGCGATGATCCGCGCTGGGCCGACCTGATGCGACACCGCAGCCAGTTGGTCGTTCGCGAGGGCGATGGTGGGCGCGGCAGGTTTCGGTTCGGGCGCGATGGTGAGCCGGCCGAGATCAACGGTCTCACGGTGGACGTGCGTTGCGGTAAGCGGTTGGCGGGGGCCGCCGTCGATCCACACGGCGCTGCCATCGACGGTTGCGTCGGTCGGACCCTCGGGAGTCGCGACTGCGCCGAGACGCTCCGCCTTGCGGGTCCACCACCAGATCGGTGCCGTGCCCGTGCCCGTGCTCTTGCTCGTGCTTTGGCGAGCGTCGTAGTTGTTCGCCCAGACGAGGAAGTGCAGGCGGTCGCCGATCGGGTCGAAAGCCGGATCGACCTTCCAGGGTTCGACCTCGAACGATTCGGGCTCCCGGAACATGGCCGGGTCCACATGCAGGCGGACCACCACGGGCCGACGTTGCAGCCACGCGTCGTGGAGTACGTCCACCGCGGTCACGGCGCTCGCGTCGCGAACCCCGCGTACCTCGACGACCTCGGCGGTCGCCCAGGCCTCGGGGACCGGATCTCCCGCATTGACGATGACGCCGCGCCCGAGTTCCGATGGTGGGGTCGCCATCACGGGGACGAATGTACAGAACCGCTGTGGCAGCAGGTTCGTCGCTTAGAAGGGAGCACCGACCCCGCGTTGCACGCGACGGTTCACGGCACCCCGCGTCGCATTGCGATACGCGGTGCCACGTCGACTCCGTGTTCGATCTCCTTCGCCCGGGCATCGCGAAGCTCGGGCCCCATTTCCTCGGGCAGCATGGGGAAAAAACCTAGGCGCGCATAGTAAGGGCCGTTCCAGGGAACGTCGCGAAATGTCGTGAGCGTGAGGGCGTCGTAGCCCGACCGCTTCGTCCAGGCGACGACCTCGTCGATGAGCGCCTTGCCGATTCTGCGCCCTGACGCCGAGCGCTGCACGCTCACTTGATGCAGGTGCCCTTCGCCATCGACGACCAACGCGAGCGCGTACCCGACAACTCCCGCGTCGGCGTCGACCGCCACCCACGCAGTTGCCGACGCAACGTGCTCCGACAGTTCCTCTGGATCGGCCGTGTGCGATCCAACGATGGCCATACCGGGAATATCGCCTTCGAGGGAGTTGAACATCTGCCCCGCATCGAGTTCGATGCAGGCCATATCCTCAATGTCGTCCATTGTCGCGAGGCGGATCATGTCCCCATTCTGTGGCGCGCATCGATTGGAGCCCGACGACAATTCGCTCCGGCATGGCGCGATCATGCGGCGGTGCCCTGGGCGTTCGGGGGTCGGGTGACGGGCTCGCCCGTGTCGCGTCTTCGGACCGTGATGCTCCCGTCCGCCTCACGTTGTAGATACAACCCGAGGAGATGGACGTGCCGGTGATGTGGTTTGCAGACCAACCCGAGCTTGTCGACATCGGTGACTCCCTTGTCGAGGAGCACCTCATCCACGTGATGGATCTCACAATGCTCCGGCGGCGCGTGACAGCCCGGATAGATGCAGTGGCGATCGCGGGCGATTACAGCGAGACGCTGCGCGGCAGTGGGATCGCGGCGCGCGTGCCCGAACTTGAGTACCTCACCGGTCATCGTGGTGAACGAGTAGTACAGATCGGCTTTTACGAGATCGAACAGCGATGAGGTGACAGGTACCGGTCCGTGACCGAGCAATTCGGCCTTCCACGAATCGACGTCGAACACCACAATGACGGCCGGTTTACCCGTCTTCACTTCAGTCGGCCGCCACAACGACGGCAGGACCGGGCCGTCACCGGAGACCACGGAAGCCCCGGTCGCCCCGGTCGCGCCCGACGAAGTCGCCTCTTCAGGAGAATCGCTCGGCACTGGATTCGGCTGGGCATCATCTGCGCGCGTATCACTCGGAGCCGCTTCCGGTGCCACCACCACGCCCGTCAGCTCCAGCAACGCATCGGCCATCCGCTGGTCACGCGTGTCACCACCGTGTCCGCCCGACGTCGACGCACGCTCCGGATGCTCGACGCGCCACCGCGCATCGACAATCGCCGCGAGCCGAGCCTTCAACGTTGCACCCTCCAACGGCGGCAACAAACCCGACAGACCGATCATCCCGCCCGGCACATTGAAGAACCGAAGCAACCTTCGGGCTCGCTGCTTCGCGGCAACGTCCTCACCATACTCACCCGCCAACCGAAAATCCTCGGCCGCTGCGATCAGCTCCTCCGGCGACCTCGACCCGGCACCCTCCAGCAACCCCGCAGCTCCCGGCAACGACGCAACCGGTGCCATCGCCGCGACATGTTCCGCCGAGATCGCACCGGAGGCCAACAGTTCCAACGCCCGCGGAACCTTCCGAGCCACATTCGCTACGTCACGGCGACGCTTCGCCTCCCGGCCAGACACCCCGCACGACCGAGCCAGCGCAGCCGCCGAATCGCGCGTCTCCGGCATCGCCCCAACCAGAACGGCCGTGGCCGCATCGACCTCACGACGCAACCGCTCCAACTCCCGCACCCCGCACGTCAGCTCATGCAACGTCCACTCGTGCGGGACGACCGTTGGCACACGCAAAGCAGTCCACGGGGCCGCACCTCGCGCATCACCCTGTGCCTCACCGGAGCAATGCCCGGTCGCTCTGTCGCTCGAATAGTCCACGCCACCAGTATCCGGAGGGGGTATGACAGTATTCGTCCCCGCCAGAAGATTTCCCGAAACTTTCCTGAAATCTTCGCCGAGCGAGCACCGCCGGGCCTTCCCCGAGCCGAAGACCGACCGCCCTACGCCGCGTCGCTCGTCAACCCGTACACGAGGTCGAGCACCGACCGCCTGAACGACTCGTTCTCCACGAACTGCTTGTACACCTCGGTGTCATCCTTCAGCAGGAGCTGCATCACCTTCGCGAGCGCCTGATCGTGCGCCAGCCGCGCTGTATGCGGCGTGTTCGCCTTGGCGTTCTGATACGCCAGATCGGCCGCTACCTTCGGGGCGACGTCGTCGCGAAAGCGTGCAAGCACACGGTCGGAGTCATCGAACAGCGTCCCGCACATCTCATTGAACTGCTTGAGAATGTTGCTCAAACGGTCGAGCTTCGGGTCCGGCTTCGCGCCGCCACCAGAGACCGGCACCGGCCCGATCTCCGCGTCGTTGTCGGCGAGCGCCAAGGCCATCGTTGCGAGCTTCTCGACGCGGTAGCTGTCCATGTCGATCGCCTCCAGGATGCCCTGCGCGAGATCGTCCTCCGCCGGTGCAGGCAGCTTCGCCACCAACAGATTGAGAAGAATCGACAATTTCTCCCAGCCCCGATTCGAGAATGGCAGGACGGCCGACAGGAACGCATAGGTCCGACAGAACGCCTTCGCCTTGCCCTTGAAGTCGACCTGCTGATCCTCGTCGAGGCGCGCACCGTACGTGTCGACACACACATCGAGAATCGCGTCGAGCGGGCCACGATCAGCGGCTCCACCGAGGAACAGCGTCACGAACTCGTCGAGTTGATCCTGCGAGTAGACCTGCGCGTCGTCGAGGTCGCGCTTGAGATCGTGCAGCTTGTTCGGGTCGGTCTCCTCGCTCAGAATCGTCGTCTGGTAGTAGCTCTGGAACGCCTCGACAATCGCGTCGACGCTGTTCTGGAAGTCGAGCACGAAGCAGTCGGTCTTGCCCTTGCGGGACCTGTTGAGACGCGACAGCGTCTGCACCGCCTTGATGCCCGCCAACGGTTTGTCCACATACATCGTGTGGAGCAACGGCTCGTCGTAGCCGGTCTGGAACTTGTCGGCGCAGACCAGGTAGCGGTACGGATCGCGCTGGAATTCGCTCGCGATCTGACCCGACGGAAATCCGTTGAGCGTCGCCTCGGTGTGCCGAACCCCGAGGTACTCGTACTCACCGGAGAAGGCAACGATCGCCGCCCACGGACTCTTCCGTTCGATCAGGTAGTCACGGATCGCAAGGAAGTACTGGATCGTCCGTTCGATGCCGTTGCACACGACCATCGCCCGCGCTTGCCCCTCTATCTTGCGTCGGGCGATCACCTGTTCGTGGAAATGGTCGACCATGATCTCGGCCTTCAGACGAATAGCATGGTCGTTGCTTTCCACGTAATGACGTAGCTTCTTGTTCGCCTTCTTCGTGTCGAACTCGGGATCGTCGTCTGTCTTCTGAATCAGCTTGTAGTAGCTGCTGACCGGCGTATACGCCTTGAGCACGTCGAGGATGAACTCCTCCTCGATCGCCTGCTTCATCGTGTAGCTGTGGAACGGACGATGCCTCACCCTGCCCTCGCCATCAGGCGGCAGCGCCTCGCCGAACATCTCCAGCGTCTTGTTCTTCGGCGTTGCCGTGAAGGCGAAGTAGCTGGCGTTGGTCATCAGCTTCTTCGACGCGATCAGTCGATCGAGCTCCACGTTCACCACGTCTTCGGCGTCCGGTTCGACGTCCACATCGATGTCCACATCGACGTCGGGAGTGACCTCACCGAGCGCCCTGTTCATCGCGCCCGACGCCTTGCCGCCCTGACTGGAGTGGGCCTCATCGATGATGATCGCGTACGTCCTCGACGCGTCGCCGGAGATCTCCGCGGTGATGAAGGGGAACTTCTGCACGGTCGTGACGATGATCTTGCGACCTTGTTCGATGAGACGTTTCAGGTCAACCGAGTGCGTCGCATGGCCCACGGTGGCACCGACCTGCATGAAGCCCTTGATGGTGGCCTGGATCTGGTCGTCGAGGATGCGACGGTCGGTCACCACGATCACCGAGTCGAACACGTTGCCGCCACCGCGTCGGACGCCGATCAGCTGATGAGCGAGCCAAGCGATCGAGTTCGACTTGCCGCTGCCTGCCGAGTGCTGAATCAGGTATCTCTTTCCGGGGCCGTTCGCGGCAACGTCGGCGAGGGCACTGCGGACAACGTCGAGCTGGTGGAAACGCGGGAACACCTGCGTGCGACGCTTCTTGCCGGTCTTGAGATCCTTCGTCTCGACGACCTGCGCGAAGTTCTCAATGATGTTCGTGAGGCTGTCGGGAGCGAGGACCTCTTCCCACAAATACGACGTGCGCATACCATTCGGGTTCGGCGGATTCCCCCTACCGCCGTTGTTGCCACGGTTGAACGGCAGGAACACCGAGCCCGCGCCGTCAAGATATGTGCACATACGAACTTCGGCGTCGTCGACCGCAAAGTGCACGACGCAACGTCCAAGCCGGAACAACATCTCGCGAGCGTCGCGATCCTTCTTGTACTGCGCCACCGCGTCGGCGCACGTCTGTTTGGTGGTGTTGTTCTTCAGCTCGAACGTGGCAATTGGCAGCCCGTTGATGAACAACCCGAGGTCGAGTTCGCGCTTGGTCTGGTCGTTGCTGTAGGCGAGCTGGCGGGTCATCGAGAACCGGTTCAGCTCGTTCAGCAGTCGCGCCTTGACGTTGCCCTCCGACGGGGTTCCGTAGAACAGGCCCACGTCGACCGGCCCGTGCGAGATCCCCTTTCGGAGCACGTCGATGACGCCACGCTTGCCGATCTCGTCGGACAGACGCTTGAGGAACGTCCGAGCGGTCGGGTTGTCAAGCTTCGTGGAGTCGCCAAGTCCGAGCTTGTCGAGCTTCGCGGACTGCGTGTTCGTGAGGAACGCCACCAGCTGTGCCGTGTCGATGGCAACGCCGCGGTCGAAGTTCTTCGGCGACCCCGCGTAGCAGCCCACGCCGTCGGGCGAGCGATTCGCCGTCGGGTCGATCTCGGCCGGGACCATCAGCCCGTCGACGCCCGTCATCGCCCGCATGATCAGGGTCTCGAAGCCCTTCTCCGACATGTCGACGCTCATGGGTCCGCCTCCGGGTTGTCCTCGCCGCCATCGTCGTCGAGATCGTCGGCAATGTCGAGGTCGGCGATGTCGCGGTCGTCGAGCGCCACGTCGTCGGGCAGATGCTTGGACGCCTCTCGCACGTCGAGCTTCCCCGTCACAACATCCGCCGTCAGCCGTGTCCGGTACTCGGTGAGCAGCTCGATCTCGCATTCAAGGCGAGACACAGCGGACGTGAGTTCCGCGGTCGCAGCTTTCCATGAATCAACGATCGATTGCTGTTCTTCGAGTGGCGGCAAGGGCACCAATATTTGGCCAAATTGATCGAAATACAGCCGAAGACGCATATCCATGATGCCGCGCGAATATTGCTTAAACTGTTGCAGATACAGGTTCGACCTGAATAGCCCATGGTAGAACTCTGGACACAACGGACGAATGGGTTTCAAGATGTCGTAGGCCGGACTAGTAGTACAGTCGCACAATTGTTGGCGGGGGTCGCGTAGTGTGATCGTTCATGATCGATGGTCGTCGTCCTGCCGGGTTTTCTGAGCCGCAGTTGCGGTGGTTGGCGGGTGTATCGGTCGCCCAGTTTT
>JAYSSR010000097.1:0-18150 GCA_043720395.1 Acidimicrobiia bacterium | reverse complement strand
TGACGCCGACTCGTCCCAGCCGCGCGACGGTGAGCCCGTACAGCCCACCCGGATTCCGAACCACAAGCCGTTCGCTGTCAAGTCTCACGAGTGCGGTCCAGGTGCCGGGCACGCCCAGCAGATTCCCACCATAGACCAGCGCTCGTGGGCGCTCGCTCCGGTCAGACGGCGTCGGTGACGGCGTGGTGGTGTTCCAGGCAGCGCCACTCACCATCGGCGTCGAGCCACGCTGCGAAGATCTCGCAGTCGGCACACTTCTTGGTCGAGTACATCTTCCGGCGGGCCTCTTGGTCTGGGTCTGGCATAGCCGGAAAGCTACCAACCGAGTGCGTCCCGGTAAGACAGGCGCGCAGGGCAGTGATCATCTCGTTCGGGTCGGCACCCAGCTCGCCGCAGAGCTGGTTGAACCGCTCTCGGGCAGTCTCGCCCAGCGCCCATGGCGCAAGGTCTCGATGAATGAGCGCGTTACCGATGATCTCGCGTACGGCCTCGCCCGGCCAAGCGGCATCGCTCGTCACTTGGCCGCTCGCGTTGCTGCGGATAGCTCACGGGCTCGACCGTGCGACCCAAGCAACAGCGTCCGCGAGCATGCGCGGGATCGGGCCGTCGAATCGCCGAGAGTCGCGGGCGCGGGTTCCTGGTTCGTCCTCCGCGCCCGGGGCGATCACAGCTTGTAGGCCGGTGCCGGGCAAGTGCTGTTGGGGATACACCCCGAGCGCGAGAAGGCCGGCGACTGAAGGCACGCGGTCCGGGCCGACGAGGACTCCCATTCTCCACAGCAGCTCTTCACCATCGCGGATCTGGGACAGCTGCTCGGAGCCGGCCCGACAAGCTCGGGTGAACTCCTCGACGAGCGCTTCGTCTAGATCGCCCCGAACAGCACCTGTGGCCGGTTCGGCGTCGAATCCCGGTTGGCCGCGTCCGGCGAGGAGTCCTCGCACCTCTACTTCTGATGCGCGGTAGTCGCCGTCCCAGGCGCGAACCCAAACTCCGCGATGGCTGCCGCCAGAGACACGACAGGGCTTCTGTGAGGCATCGAGCTCCGGCACAACCGTAACGATGACTGGTACGCCGTCGACCAGGCCTTCATCGATCTCGACCGTGATCGGTGGGTCAAGCGCTTGTCGGGCCTTCGACGCCAAGGCCGCCTTGAGTCGGCGTCGATCCGGTAGGCCGACCGGTGTGAAACCCGCCGCCTCGTCGAAGCCGAGGATGACCGTTCCCCCGCCCGGCCTGTTGGCGAAGGCGCAAAGCGTGGGCAGGACCGAGTCGGGGAAGCCACCCGCAGCCGCCTTCACCTCGATGCCAGGCAGGTCGCCGCCTTCGGCCCGCAATACACTAACTAGCGCCTGCAGATCGGCCATGTCCGAAATGTAACTCCATCCGCGTTACATTTCGTTGCATTCCAAGATCTGCTGGCGTCCGAACTCTGTCACACCCCGCGCATACGGCGTCTTTGAGATAGTCCGTGCTCTTCCGAGCGCGGAGGTGGGCTCAAGGTATGCGCGTAGGCAGGGCGAGATGCAGTGACCGTCGAGACACACGAACTCAAGGCCGGGTTACGGGCCCGGGGACCTGTCGCCGCTGTGACGTCACGATTGTGGCGCAGACCCCCATGGCGAGTAGATCCTGAACGTCGTCTACCGAGGCGATGACGGGCGTCGCGGATCGACTGCTGAGGTGTGAATCCCTTGTAGCAGATGATGTTGGGCGCGAGGGGGTTGGGGGCGGCAGCCCCTGTCCGGGGCGGAGTCCCGACGGTGGTGCTTGGGCCAAGCCGCTGGGTTCGAGGGTGACTTTGTGACCCATCGCTTCGAGTTGGGAGACGAGGCGGCGCTGGTGTGCGGTGCCGTCGAGTCGTTTGTCGAAGTAACGCGAACGAGATCGGTGTAGATCTCACCGGTCGACAGCAGGTGCCAGGCGATGATCAGGATCGAGTGGCCAACCGCGGACCCCAGCACGGCCAGGATCGCTCGGACGAGACAACCTCGCTGGGTGTGGCGGGAGATCTGGAACCATCTCGCCCACGGTGGCGATGCTGATCAAGCTGCGGCCACTTTCGGCGCCATCGCAGGTCTCGGCCGACCGGAAGTGGCGACAAGCCCAACGTTCGCTCTGCTGGCTGAAGCGTTCTTGGAACTCGTTGATGATCCGAGTCTGTCGTGGCGATGTGCGTGGCCAGGAGACAACTCCACCTCCTCTTGGCTCGACCGCTTCAGCACCGCGGTCACGCGATACGGCCGAACCGCGGGTTCGGGTGCGCTTGCGACCGTCGCCCGCATCCGGGGCGCCACCCACGACGGTGCGGCGGTTGCGATCCTCGATCTGGTGAACCTTCGAACGTGGGTCTGGCATGAGGACGCCTGCGTCGAGCCGCAGGACCCCGACCCCTCGCTCGGATCGCTCATGCGGTCCGGCTCGTGAACGACTGACACACGCACTGGCCGAAGTGGATCACGGAACGGCCGCGGCGCCCCTCCGGAGACTCCTTCGCCCTCCACGTCCGGCTTCACGGATTGATGCCTCGGACGATGAGTGGCGCCCCCAGAGCCATCGAATCTTGACGTTGGACCCAAGTTTGTCCACAACCCCGCGGTCTATAGTCGGATCCACGGAGGTCGTTGTTTGCCGGAGATCGGATATGGCAAAGATTGGTGGGCGTCGCTCAGCAGACTCGATGGTGCAGCGGCGCGCCAGGTCAACGACGCGATGAGCATCTTCTGTACAGACCCGTCGCGACCTGGACTCAACCTTGAACTTCTGAAGGGCGACCGGCGTCTGCACACCATTCGGGCGTCGCAGTCCATTCGTATCCTGCTCGCCCGCGAAGGTGCCGTGTCAGTTTTTCTGGAAGCCGGGCAACACGACGACATTTACGACCGCGCCTCGCGGATGCGCTTTGTTGCCAACCCTGCCACCGGGTTTGTCGGGCTCATCCCGATCGATGTCCCCGCCGACGACCCATCAGCAACGCAACGTCGGCCGGTCGAACATGCGGGCACCTCGTTCGACGCCGCTCGCGACATGGCCGGCATCCTCGACCACTGGGGCAGCGCCGAGTTGGCGGAGGCAGGCTTCACGGTGCAAGAGATCGAGCTGTTGCGTGCGTGCGTCGCCGAGGAACAGCTGTGTCTCGTCGACCTCCCCGATGACCGCATCGAGCTGGCCATCGATCTTCTCGAGCTCACCCCTGAGCAGTGGCGCACTCCGCCACTCGACCCCAATGCAGAGGCCGAGGAGCGCATCCGTTCGGCGTTGCTCGCAAGTCCGGAAGCCTTCACCCGACTCTTCTCACCGGCCGAGGCGGCAGCAATTGCCACGGCGCCGATCGAGGACTGGATGGTGTTCCTCCACCCCGATCAGCGGGCGGCAGTCGATCGCCGTCATGCCGGGCCGGCCCGGGTCCGGGGATCGGCGGGCACGGGCAAGACAGTCGTTGGCCTGCATCGTGCCGCGGCCTTGGCTCGTCGCTTCGCGGCCGAAGGCGATGACGGCAAGGTGCTCTTCACGACCTATATCAAGACCTTGCCCCCCGTCTTCGAGAGCCTGTTCGCGCGTCTGCCCGCGGCACCGACCGAACGCGTCGAGTTCATCAACATCGACAAGTTGGCGTTCCGCATCTGTCGTGAATCCGGTGACCGTCCCGACCTCGACGCTCGAATGATCGACGCAGCGTTCGCTGCCGCACATCGCACCGTGGTGGCTGACGGTTCTCCATTGGCCGAGCTATCTCGCGGTTACTTGAAGACGGAGATCACGAAGGTCATCAAGGGTCGTGGTTTGCGAAGCGTCGACGACTACTTGGCGATCGAGCGCACCGGGCGACGGACTCGGTTCACCGAGCCGCTGCGTCGACAGGCTTGGCTGCTGAAGGAGGAGTGGGACCGCCAGATGGCAGCACGTAAGACGATCGACTTCGCCGATGTCATCCTCCGGGCGCGTGATCATGCACGCCGCATGCCCTCGCCAATATACCGCGCGGCCATCATCGACGAAGCGCAAGACCTGACGTTGGTCGGGCTCCAACTGATCCGGGCACTGGTGAACGGTGCGGACGGCACGGATCGGCCAGATGGGTTGATGGTCGTGGGTGATGGTGCGCAGCGCATCTATGCGGGTGGCTTCACGCTTCGCCAAGCCGGCATCGACGTACGAGGCCGCACCACGGTGCTGAGGGTGAACTATCGCAACACCAAGCAGATCATTGATGCTGCGATGGCCGTTGCGGGCGATCAGGTAGTGGACGACCTGGGCGACCAGCAGCGGAGGGGCGACGCTGAGACCGGTGCTGGTCGCGAGGGTTTCAAGCCGGTGCTGAAGTGCTGCACCTCGCATGAGGAGGAACTGGCCTTCGTCGTCAGCGAGATCCAGCAGCTGGTCTCGCTCGACACCATCGGCGTGGGCGACATAGCGGTTGCCGTCACGACAAATGACCAAGCCAAGAAGGTGCGCGAGACGCTGTCAGCTGCGGGAATCGCCACCCAAGCACTCGAGAGTTACGACGGGCACCCCACCGACGCGGTGAAGGTCGGCACGCATCACAGGATCAAGGGCCTCGAGTTCAAGGCGGTGCTGTTGCCCCTTCTCGGCGCAGTTGACTTCCCTAGGCCGCGGGCGTCCGGACAGGGCGACGTGGAGTATGCCGAGGCCACGGAGCTGGCGATGTCGTGTCTCTTCGTGGCCATGACTCGCCCGCGCGACGGCCTGTTCATCTCATGCACCGGCGACCCGAGTGCCGTACTCGAACCGGCACTTGCCAGCTTCGAACTCCTCTGAGCGCCGGACATGTCACACTCAGTATCGGATAGTTCGTTCCAGTCTCCGGATCGTCTTACCCCCTTGATCGGAATTTGATGGATGTCTTCGAGCTTCGCAATCGGCTGATAGCCGACTATCAGGAATACGTCACCAGCTTCATGGCGCTGCGCGACTCCCGCATCAAGGAACGTGTCGAGACAAGCTTGCGCGAGGGCCGGCTGTGGCCCGAGCCCCGCATCGGCCTTAACCCGTCGTTCGAGTCGGGCGGGCTCGTCGACGAGCTGGTCGCGGAAGGCCTTTTACACGACTCCTGTCGCGACATCTTCCGCATCGGCAAATCCACGGCGGACCCGCGGGGCGACGCGATGCGGCTTCATCGTCACCAGGTCGACGCCATCCGCGAAGCACGACAGGGTCGCAACTACGTCCTCACCACTGGCACCGGCTCGGGCAAGAGCCTCTCGTACATCGTCCCGATCGTCGACCACGTGCTCCGGAACGGCAGCGGCAAGGGGGTGCAGGCGATTGTCGTGTATCCAATGAACGCCTTGGCCAACAGCCAGGAGCAGGAGCTGAAGAAGTTCCTCGGCTTTGGGCTCGGCAGGCCACCGGTTCGCGCTGCCCGATACACCGGGCAAGAGAAGGGCGACGAGCGCGAAGCAATCCTGCAAGACCCACCCGACGTCATACTCACCAACTACGTGATGCTCGAGCTCATCCTCACCCGTGTCCGCGACCAGCGCCTCATCCGCAACTCGCAAGGCTTGCAGTTCCTGGTGCTCGATGAACTGCACACCTATCGCGGTCGTCAGGGCGCTGATGTCGCGCTGCTCGTGCGCCGAGTCCGCGAGGCCTGCAATGCCAGCCAGCTGCAGTGCGTTGGCACCTCGGCCACGCTGTCCACCGAGGGCACCTTCTCCGACCAGCGCGCCGCGGTGGCCCGGGTTGCAAGTCTGCTCTTCGGCGACGAGGTATTGCCCGAGAGCGTCATCGGCGAGACACTGAGGCGTGCGACCCCTGTCCTCGACCACACGGACAAGGCAGAGCTAGATCGCCTACGCAAACGGCTCGAACGCGGGACCGATGCCGTACCCTCCACATTCGTCGAACAGATCGCTGATCCGCTCTCCAGTTGGATCGAGAGCACACTCGGCGTTCAACACGACGGCACGCGCCTGACCCGGGTGACCCCGAGGGCCATTGGCGGCGCCGATGGGGTGGCGAGGGAGCTCAAGGAACTGATCGACCATCGCGACGAAGCGGTGTGTGCCGACGCAATTCGACGACAGCTGATGCGGGGTTACGAGCTTCGGGACCCTGTCACCAAGTTCCCTGCATTTGCGTTCCGCTTGCACCAGTTCGTCAGCAAGGGCGACACGGTCTTCGCCTCGCCGGAGCCAGCGAGGACCCGACACTTGACGCTCAATGGCCAGCGGTTCGTGCCGGGCCACCGCAACCGGGTGCTGCTGCCGTTGTCGTTCTGCCGAATGTGCGGACAAGACCACTACACGGTTCACCGGATGATCGACGCCGACGGTGCGCGGCTTACCAAGCTCGCGCCGCGCGACATCGGCGACCACTTCACCAGCCCCTCGCAGAAGCCCGGCTTCCTGGTGCTCGACGAGGATGACATCTGGACCGACGACCTCGACTCGGTGTTGGAGCGCGTCCCCGAGGACTGGGTTGAGGAATCTGCGGCAGGCGTCGGTCGGATCAAGACCAACTCCAAGGAACAGGTGCCGGTCGCTGTTCGAGTCGACTCGGACGGGTCCATCGTCGAAGTGGGTGGTGCCCGTATGTGGTGGGTTCCAGCACCGCTCCGGCTGTGCATTCGCTGCGGCGTCTCCTACGACGCCCGAGCACGGTCCGACATCGCCAAGCTGACCACGCTCGGCTCCGAAGGGCGCAGCACGGCAACCACCGTGCTGAGCTTGTCGGCGGTGCGTTCATTGCGAGCCGATCGTGAGCTGAAGCCCGACGCCCGCAAGCTGCTGTCGTTCACCGACAACCGTCAGGACGCGTCGCTCCAGTCCGGGCACTTCAACGATTTCATCCAGACCACGTTGCTTCGTTCCGCTGTTTACCGGGCGGTCGCCGCCGCAGGTGAGCTCGGCCTCGAGCACGATCGTGTTGCCGAGGCCGTGTTCAAGACGCTGAACCTGCCGCTCAATGCATACGCCATCGACAGCACGGTCGAGTTCGCCGCCAAGGTCGACACCGAGAAGGCCCTTCGTGATGTGCTCGGTTATCTCACCTATCTCGACCTTCGTCGGGGTTGGCGAATCACCTCACCGAACCTCGAACAGTGCGGTCTGCTGCACATCGATTACCAGTCGCTCGTCGATCTTGTGGCCGCGGAGCATGTCTGGTCGGGCCTGCACCCGGCTCTGGCCGGAGCGAGCCCCGACGAGCGAACGATGGTGGCGCGAACGCTGCTCGACTACCTGCGTCGCGAGCTGGCCATCAAGGTCGACTACCTCAACAACGAGTTCCAGGAGCGTCTGGCACAGCGCTCGAGTCAGCGGCTGCAGGGCATGTGGGCAATCGACGATCAGGCCCAACTCGTTTACGCGAACACGGTGTTGCCGCGCAGCCGTAACAGCACCGACTTTCGCGGGTGGAGCTACCTGTCGGGCCGCAGCGGGTTTGGTCGGTTGCTGCGCCGTCAGAGCACGTTCGCCTCCTACGGCAAGCGGCTCACCTTGGCCGACACCGATGAGGTGCTGGCCGGTCTGTTCAGCGCGCTGCAGCGCGCTGGCCTGGTTGAGCAGGTCGAGCAAGCCAAGGATGGCACCGGCTGTTACCAGGTGCCGGCCTCGGCCCTCATCTGGCGAGCCGGCAGTGGCACCGCGCCGTACCGCGACCCTGTGCGCATGCCCACTGCGTCGGCGGTATCGCTGGGGCCGAACGAGTTTTTCGTGAAGCTCTATCGATCGACCGCCGACGATCTGGTCGGTATCGAGGCGCGGGAGCACACTGCGCAAGTCTCGTACGAAGATCGCGAGGAGCGCGAGGAACGATTCCGCAAGGCAGTGCTGCCAGTGCTGTACTGCTCGCCAACCATGGAGCTTGGCGTCGATATCGCCGATCTCAATGTGGTCAACATGCGCAACGTGCCACCCACGCCGGCCAACTACGCACAACGCTCCGGCCGCGCCGGCCGTTCGGGCCAGCCGGCGCTGGTGTTCACCTACTGCTCGGCGGGTAGCCCCCACGACCAATGGTTTTTCCACCGACCGCACCTGATGGTGGCCGGCCAGGTATCCACCCCACGGCTCGATGTCAGCAACGAAGATCTCGTGCGTGCTCACGTGCAGGCGGTGTGGCTAGCGGCCAGCGGCCTCAACCTGGGTGGCTCGTTGGTGGAGGTACTCGACGTGACCACGAACGCAGTGCCCCAGTTGTTCCAGCGAGTACGCGATGCGTTGAACGACCCCACCGTACGAGCGAAGAGTCGTTCGTCCGTGGAGCGCGTACTGCGCGACTTGATGCCGCAACTGCAGCAGGCCACGTGGTGGCACGACGAGTGGATCGACGACGTGCTGAAGAGCATCCACAAGTCCTTTGAGGCATCCACGCAGCGATGGGTCGGGCTGTACCGTTCGGCAACGCAGCAGTTCAACCAGCAGAACCTGATCATCGGCGACATCTCGGCAACGGTGGATGCGAAAAACCAGGCGAAGCGCCTCCGTCGCGAGGCCGAGGTCGAGCTCGAACTGCTGGCCGCTGGTGGCGACGGCCCGGCGCAGGGCGATTTCTACAGCTACCGCTACTTCGCCAGCGAGGGCTTCCTGCCCGGCTACAGCTTCCCCCGGCTTCCGCTGTCGGCGTTCATTCCCGGCAAGCGCGGCCGCTCCGGGTCGGATGGGTCGTTCCTGTCCCGCCCACGATTTCTGGCCATCAGCGAGTTTGGCCCGCGCAGCCTCGTGTACCACGAGGGCAACCGCTTCGAGATCAACCGGGTGATCATGCCCGTGGCCGAGCAGACCGATGCGTCCGGAGACCCAATCCTCACCACGACCGCTAAGCGCTGCGAGAACTGCGGCTACCTGCACCCGGCGGTCAATGGTGTTGCACCCGACGTGTGCGATCACTGTCGGGCAGCGCTGCCGGCTGCGTTACCGGGACTGTTCCGGCTACAAAACGTGGCTACGCGCCGGCGCGACCGCATCACCGCCGACGAGGAGGAGCGCCAGCGCCAGGGCTTCGAGCTGCAGACCGCTGTGCGCTTCGCCGACCGCCACGGCGAGCTGTCGGTGCGTACCGGCCACGTCGAGATCGGCGGGGCCAAGATCGCCAAGCTCACGTATGGCGATACCGCCACCCTGTGGCGGATCAACCTTGGCCGGCGTCGCCGAGCCCGGCCCGATGTGCTCGGCTTCGTTCTCGATCAACACAAGGGCTATTGGGGCAAAGAGGATGACGGCACAAACGACGAAAGCGCCACCGGAGCCCGCATGAAGCGGGTAATCCCGTTCGTGGAAGATCGCCGCAACTGCCTCATCGTCGAGGTCAACCCGCACCAGTCGGTAGAGGTGATGGCTTCGCTGGAGGCAGCTTTGAAGAACTCGATTCAGGTCGTGTTCCAGCTGGAGGAGGGTGAGCTTGCCTCCGAGCCGCTGCCTACGTTGGCCGAGCGTCGGCAGTTGTTGTTTTTCGAATCTGCCGAGGGGGGCGCCGGTGTTCTGAGGCGCCTCGTCGACGACCCGGATGCGCTGGCATCGGTCGCCCGCCAGGCCATCGAGCTGTGCCACATCGACCCGGTCACGGGTTCGGAGATCGCGCCCAAGCACGGTGAGGGCTGCGAGGCGGCGTGCTACGACTGCTTGCTCAGCTACCGCAACCAGATCGACCACGAGTTGCTCGACCGGCGCGTGCTGCTGCCGCTGCTCCACGAGCTGGCAGCCAGTTCAGTTGTATCGGTGCCTGGCACGGTCACCGTCGACCGTCACTTGCAGGAGCTCGAGCAGCAGGTCGACAGCGAGCTCGAGCAGCGGTTCCTCGACTACCTGCGCGACAACGATCTTCGGCTGCCAGAGC
The DNA here is from genome assembly GCA_043720395.1 of Acidimicrobiia bacterium. Classification (GTDB taxonomy): domain Bacteria; phylum Actinomycetota; class Acidimicrobiia; order Acidimicrobiales; family JANYDT01; genus JANOYY01. The sequence continues at coordinate 8,352 of JAYSSR010000097.1, read as the reverse complement.
GTGGGCAGATGTTGATCGAGGAGGCGCGAACCCGGCCCGACTTCCTGTATCGCAAGCCCGATGTGGCGGTGTACGTGGATGGGCCGCATCACCTCTATCCGGATCGCCAGCTCCGCGATGCCGCGCAGACGACAGCGCTGAAGGACATGGGCTGGACCGTCATTCGATTCTCACATCACGACGACTGGGCACAAATCGTCGATGCCTATCGATGGGTGTTCGGCGGAGGAGACGCAGCATGACGTATGCAGTTGGTTCGCTGGTAGCGGCGCGCGGGCGTGAATGGGTGGTGTTGCCCGGCAGCGACGACGAGCTGGTGATGGTGCGGCCGCTCGGCGGTACCGACGATGAGGCCACCGGGATCATCACGTCGCTGGAAGATGTCACCGATGCGACGTTCGATCTTCCCGATCCGATGCGACCCGGCGATTACCGCTCGGCGCGCCTTCTGCGCGACGCGTTGCGGCTGGGGTTCCGTTCCAGCGCTGGTCCGTTCCGCTCGATCGGTGCGATCGCGGTTGAGCCTCGCCCGTATCAGCTGGTGCCATTGCTGATGGCCCTGAAGCTCGACCCGGTGCGCCTACTCATCGCCGATGACGTCGGCATCGGTAAGACCATCGAAGCGGCGCTCATCGTGAAGGAGATGCTGGAGCAGGGCGATGCCAAGCGACTGGCCGTCCTGTGCCCGCCTCACCTGGCCGAGCAGTGGAAGGGCGAGCTCGACAGCAAGTTTCACATCGATGCGCAGCTGGTGCTGTCGTCCACGGCGGCCCGCTTGGAGCGTGGTTTGCCGGCAGGGCGCTCGATCTTCGACGAGTACCCCTACGTGATCGTGTCGACCGACTTCATCAAGGCCGACCGCCACCGCGATGACTTCATCCGCAGCTGCCCCGAGCTGGTGATCGTCGACGAGGCGCACACGTGCGCCGCCGACGATGGTCCCAAGACCCGCTCGCGACAACAGCGTCACGAGCTGTTGCGCCAGCTGGCCCATGATCCGAAGCGCCACCTCATCCTGGTGACGGCCACACCTCACTCCGGCAAGGAGGGCGCCTTTCGTTCGTTGTTGCGGCTGCTAGATCCTGCCTTCGCCGACCTGCCTGAGGATCTTTCGGGCGACCACAACCGACGCCATCGCGAACGCCTCGCTCGACACCTTGTGCAACGGCGGAGGCCCGACATCGCCGATTACCTCGGTGCCGACACCAAGTTCCCGGTGCGCGATGGGCACGAGTTCACCTACCAGCTCTCACCGCAGTACCGGGCCCTGTTCGACGACGTGCTCGACTACGCACGCGAAATTGTGCGCGATCCGCTGGAGGGTCGCCATCGTCAGCGCGTTCGCTGGTGGTCGGCACTTGCTCTGCTGCGCTCCATCGCATCCAGCCCAGCAGCTGCGGCGGCAACGCTGCGGACCAGGGCTGCGACTGTGGGCACGCAGACCGAGGAGGAGGCCGACGCAATTGGTCGCCAGACGGTGCTGGATGTGGGCGATGACGATGCCGAGCCCACTGACGTGATCGCTGGTGCCGACATCGATGGCGACGACGACTCGGCCAAGGCCCGTCGACGGTTGCGGGCAATGGCGAAGAAGGCCGACGAGCTGTACGGCAAGCAGGACGCGAAGCTGCAGCAGGGCCTGAAGTTGGTCGCCAAGCTTGTTGACGACGGGCACCAGCCGATCGTGTTCTGCCGGTTCATCCCCACCGCCGAGTACGTGGCCGACGCCATCCGCAACCACCTGAAGAAGGCCGGTGTGCACGTGGAAGCCATCACAGGCAACATCGCATCATCCGACCGCGAGGACCGCATCGCAGCCATGGCCGAGCACCCGAAGCGGGTGCTCGTTGCCACCGACTGCTTGTCGGAGGGCATCAACCTCCAGGACTCATTCGACGCGATCATGCACTACGACCTGCCGTGGAACCCAACGCGCTTGGAGCAGAGAGAGGGGCGCGTCGACCGGTTCGGCCAGTCGGCGCCGGTCGTGCCTGTGGCGACCTACTACGGCTCCGACAACGGCATCGACAAGATCGTGCTCGAGGTGCTGCTACGCAAGCACCGCAGCATTCGCAGCGCACTGGGTGTGTCCATCCCGGTGCCGGGCAACACCAACGACGTGATCGAGGCGGTCGCCGAGGGCCTGCTGCTGGCCGAGACCGGTCCAGTGGAGCAATCGCTGCCGGGCATGGAGGAGTATCTGCGCCCGCGCACCACAGACTTCATGAAGGAGTGGGACCGCGCCGCCGCACGAGAGAAGGTGTCGAGGGGCCTGTTCGCCCAGCACGGCATCAAGGTGGACGAGGTAGCTCGCGAGCTCGACGCGATCCGCGAGGCGATCGGCTCTGGCGCCGACGTGGAGACGTTCGTTCGCGAATCGACGACCGTGCTCGGCGGTCGGATCACCGGTACCGACCGGATCGAGCTGGACCTGAGCGACGCGAAAGATGCCGTACGCGACGCTGTCGGTACCGACCACCAGGTGGGCCGCTTCCAGCCGCCGGTTGCCGATGGCGAGGCGCTGTTCGGACGCACGCACCCCACGGTCAACGGGCTCGCCGCACACATTCTCACCTCTGCGCTGGACTCCCAGGTCGATTCGCCAGCACGCCGCTGCGGCGTCATTCGTACCGAAGTGGTGACCACTCGCACCACGGTGGTGCTGGTGCGCCACCGCTTCCACCTGGTCACGACTGATGATGGCGAGGAGTTTCCGATGCTCGCCGAAGACTGTGCCGTTTTGGCCTTCACCGGTTCGCCTGCCAACCCCACCTGGCTCGAGGGCTCCGATGTCGACGCGCTGCTTTCGGCGAAGCCGAGCGACAACGTCGTGCCCGGACAGGCCACAGAGTTCCTTCGCGAGGTGGTCGCAAGTGCAGGCACTTGGGTGGAGCATCTCAACGACGACGCGCAAGCGCGTGCGGATGAGTTGCTCGCGGCGCATGAACGGGTCCGCGACGCTGCTCGCCAGAAGGGCGTTCGCTACAAAGTGACGCCTCAGCAACCGGTCGATGTGCTCGGCATCTACGTCTACCTTCCGGGTGTCGCCCGATGAAGCGCACCGACGCCTTCACCTCCATTCGCACCGAGGGTGGCTTGCTGCCGGCAGACCTGTTGGTGCGCGTGGCCGCCTTCGACAAGGACCTGTCCGGCATCACGCCGACGGGCTATCACCTGGCCGACGGCGAACGCATCAACGATGCCATCAACCGCAGCTGGAACCGGCTGGTCGGCGCGTGGGCAGGTTTCAGCGAATCACTCGCCCGCATCCCGGCCGACGACCGCACCGCCACCAACATCACCCGCTCGCGTTGGAGTCTGGTGCTGTTCCAAGAGCTCGGCTACGGGCAGCTGCAAAGCACCAAGGCTGCCGAAGTCGACGGCAAGACCTACGCCGTCTCCCACGGCTGGGCGCAGGTGCCAGTGCACCTCGTGGGCGCACGTGTACCGCTCGACCGCCGCACCGAGGGTGTGGCGGGTGCTGCCACCATGTCGCCGCACGGCTTGGTGCAGGAGTACGTGAACCGCAGTGACGACCTGCTGTGGGGTTTCGTCAGCAACGGACTGCTGCTGCGGTTGCTGCGCGACAACGCCACGCTCACCCGGCAGGCATTTGTGGAGTTCGACCTCGAGGCCATCTTCGCAGGCAACGAGTACCCGGCGTTCGCCATCCTGTGGCTGCTCTGCCATCAAAGCCGACTCGAGGGCGAGCCAGCGTCCAGCTGCTTGCTCGAGCAGTGGAGCGCCGAAGCGGCCAAGCAAGGTACCCGTGCACTCGACCAGCTACGCGGTGGCGTCGAAACCGCCATCGCTGCGCTGGGTACAGGCTTCCTGGCCCACCGCGACAACAGCGTGCTGCGCGAGGCACTCCGTTCGGGCGAGCTCGACAAGCAGGACTACTACCGCCAACTGCTGCGCCTGGTGTACCGGCTGCTGTTCCTGTTCGTTGCCGAAGACCGCGGTCTGTTGCTCGACCCGGAAGCATCAGCGACAGCGAAGGAGCGGTACACCAGCTTCTACTCACTCGGCCGGGTGCGCGAACTGGCCAGCAGCAGGAGAGGCGGACCACATGGCGACCTATGGGCACAGCTGCAGGTCGTCTTCTCCGCCCTCGGCCGGGCCGAAGGCGCACCTGCACTCGCCCTGCCAGGACTGGGCAGCTTCTTGTGGAGTGACGCCTCAACACCAGCGCTCGACTCGGCCCAGCTGCCAAACCGCCAGTTGCTGGCAGCCGTGCTGGCGCTCACGTCGGTGAATGATGGAAAGGTCCGCCGTTCGGTCGACTATCGAAACCTGGGGAGCGAGGAATTGGGCTCCGTCTACGAGAGCCTGCTTGAGCTGCACCCAGCGCTGAGCGTGGAGACCCGCACGTTCGCGCTGTCGACGGCGGCAGGCAACGAACGAAAGACCACGGGCAGCTACTACACGCCCACCAGCCTGATCAATGAGCTGCTCGATTCGGCTCTCGACCCCGTGCTCGCCGAGGCCGCTTCGCAAAGCGACCCCGAATCCGCGATCCTTGATCTCAAGGTGCTTGACCCGGCGTGCGGTAGCGGACACTTCCTCATCGCCGCCGCCCACCGAATCGCCAAGCGTTTGGCCGCCGTGCGCTCGGGCGACGACGAGCCTGCGCCCGATGTCACCCGAACGGCGCTCCGTGATGTGATCGGCCGCTGCCTCCACGGCATCGACCGCAACCCGATGGCGGTTGAGCTGTGCAAGGTGAGCCTGTGGATGGAGGCCATGCAGCCCGGCAAGCCCCTGGGCTTCCTCGACCATCGCGTGATTCGCGGCAACGCACTCATTGGAGCCACGCCCGCCCTTCTCGACGCCGGCGTGCCCGATGATGCGTTCAAGCCGCTCACCGGCGATGACAAGACGCACGTCACCAGCCAGAGGAAGCGCAACAAGGACGCGCGTGGCGGTCAGTCCAGCCTGTTCGGCGGCGATGCCGGTGGCGTCGTCACGGCCCTGGCAGCCAAGGCCGGCGAGATCGACGAGATCGACGACGACAGCGTCGCCTCGGTGCAGGCAAAAGCGACCCGGTGGAGCGAGCTGCTGTCGTCGCCTCACTACCAGGCCGCCGTGCACGCCGCCGACACCTGGTGCGCGGCCTTCGTTGCCCCCAAGCGAGGCGGGGCCCCTGCCATCACCCACGCCCAGTACCACCAAGCCAGAAGCCAAGCCGGACAAGTTGAGCCGACCGTTCGGCAAGCCGTGGCCGAGGTGACCGATCAATACGGATTCCTCCACTGGCACCTCGCTTTCCTCGACGTGTACGGAGGCCGAGGCGGTTTCGACGTGGTGCTCGGCAACCCACCGTGGGAGAAGGTGCAGTTCACCGAGAAGGAGTTCTTCGCCAACCGTGCACTGGAGGTCGCCGAGCTTGCCGGCGCGAAGCGCAAAGCTGCGATCCAGAAGCTGCAGGCCGACGACCCGGCGCTGTGGGTTGCATACGAAGCTGCGCTCCGGCACGCGGAAGGTGAGAGCCACTTCATCCGCGACTCAGGGCGCTTCCCCCTGTGCGGCCTCGGCAAGGTCAACACCTACGCCGTGTTCGCCGAGGTAATGCGTGAGGCCGTCGCGCCAAAGGGACGGCTCGGGGTGATCGTGCCCACCGGCATCGCCACCGACGACACCACGAAGCACTTCTTCGCCGACTGTGTCACCCATCGACGCCTGGTTAGTCTATTCGACTTCGAGAACTCGGTACCGGTGTTCGAGGGTGTGCATCGCAGCTTCAAGTTCTGCCTGCTGACCTTGGCCGGGATGGACCGGCCCGTGAACGAAGCCGAGTTCGTGTTCTTCGCCCATCGCACGTCTGACCTCAGCGACGTCGAGAGACGCTTCACCCTTTCACCTGACGACCTCGCGCTGCTAAACCCCAACACCAAAACTGCCCCCGTCTTCCGAAGTCGCCGCGATGCCGAGATCACCAAGGCCATCTACCGCAGGGTGCCCGTGCTCGTTCGCGAGGGCGACCCGAACGGCAACCCATGGGGTGTCGACTTCCAGCAGGGTCTGTTCAACATGACCAGCGACTCACACCTCTTCCGCACTGCGGACGAGCTGCTCGCCGAAGGTGCCACCCACACCGGTAACAGCTGGCAAAGAGGCACCCAACGCTGGCTCCCGCTCTACGAAGCCAAGATGGCCCACCATTTCAACCACCGCTTCGGCGACTACGCCCTGAAGACGGTTGCCAACGACAGCAACCAATTGCCTGACACCCCGCTCGCGCTGCTCCAAGACCCGAAGTACGTTGTGCAATCTCGGTACTGGGTCGCCGAGACGGAAGTTCGCGCAGCGATGCGGGACCGCAAGGCCGAATGGCTTTTGGGCTTCCGGGACATTTGTCGTAGCACTGACGAGCGAACGGTAATCGCTTCCTCGTTACCCCCTGTCGGTGTCGGGCATGTCGAGCCCATCATCAGAACCAAATCGGCTTCGAAGGCTGGTCTCTTAGCGCTGCTTGCGTCGTTCATTCTCGACTACGTTGCCCGCCAGAAGGTCGGAGGGACCCACCTCACCTTTGGATTCGCAAAGCAGCTCCCTGTACTTGACCCACTCGACTTCCAACCTTCACCGAGCTGGACCACCTTCTCAATCGAAGGTTGGTTGATTAAGCGCCTGCTTGAGTTGAGCTTCACAGCATGGGACTTGGAGGGACTTGCGAGAGATCTGGACTACGTCGGCCCGCCGTTTCGGTGGGATATCGGTCGCCGTGAGCTCCTGCGCGCCGAACTCGACGCAGCGTTCTTTCACATCTACGGCATTGACCGGGACGATGTCGACTACATCATGGACACGTTCCCGATCGTGCGCCGGAAGGACGAGACTGCCCATGGCGAGTACCGCACCAAGCGGCTGATCCTGGAGCGCTACGACGCTCTAGCCGAGTGCATTGCTTGTGGCACCGAGTACCAGACGGTGCTCGACCCACCACCCGCCCATCCGTCGCTAGCGCACCCCGAGTCCACCCGGCCCGACTGGGCGGGTGGCACATGACTGGCGTTCCCAAGCCCACGCCGATGGAGGCCTTCGCAGCGAACATGGGTGATGCCGACAAGCTCGTCCTCCTGGCCGACGCGTTAACGAACGTACGAGCCCGTCGAATGCGGAAGGAGTTGCGAACGAAGATCGGCGCAGCCCTGAAGATCTCGCAGAAGGATCGAGAACATCTGGATTGTGCCGAGAGTAGCGATGTGTTCGTGGTTCTGATGCCGGGAGGCCGCCTGGATAGAACCAACTTCGATCAGCATGAGCCGCTGTTGCGGCAAGCAATCGTCGCAGCATGTGCAGCAGTCGAGACCTACCTTGCGGACAAGGTCATCGAGTGTTCGCGAGCAGCAATCGCAAAAGGCGAGCCACTGCCGAGGCGCCTCGGCGAAATTGGGCTGACCGTCAATGGGTGGATGGGCGTCGAGGCGTACACGTATCGGCGGCGTGGGATCATCGAACAGGTGATCGCGCCTGTTGTGCGGGAGCAGGCGAGTACCTCACCGACCAAGGTCGGCCAGTTGCTCTCTGCCGTGGGAGTCGACAAGCCTCTCGCGGCCATTGACCGCATCCGAGCGGTGGCGAAGGGTGACACCGAGCGGCCGTTTGAAAGGATCACCCAACGGCGCAACAAGATCGCCCATGAGGGTGATCGTCAGGGCCATGGGCGCAGGAAGATCTTCGCCACAGAAGTCTCCGCCGACCTCGCCATTCTGAAGTCGATCGTATTTGCGATCGACCAGGTTTGTGGTTAGCGCTTGGGCTGGCATCCACATGACTGACCTCGCCGACTATGGGATCGTCGGCCTCGACCCGGGGCTGATCGGCAATGATGGGGCGGCTCTGGCAGTGAAGGGAACACCGTGACCGACGAATTCGAGCTGAATGCCCGGCGACACAAGATCGCCCAGCTTCTGGAAGCACAGTCTCGCGACGCGCCGCGTATGGCACGGGTCGGGGAGGTCCATGCACAGTGCGCTGCGCAGGACATCTCGGGACGGGCGTTGCTCGGGCGGTTCCAGGAGTCCGCCGATGTGCTGTGGTTGAAGGATGAGCTTGGGGCTTGGGGTCGGCAGCCGGGTTACTTCCCGTACAACGGTGTCAACGGGCAGATGTTCTTGAACCAGGTCGTCAACTACTCACCGGATCCCGACGAACTCGGGCGGCTGTTGACGAGATGTCTTGCTGTTCCGTCATCGCCGGAGGCAGCTGCGAAGTCGATCAACGACCTCGCCGAACACGTGTTGCTCATTCGACGCGGCGCACACCCGGCTCCTCGTCGGGCGATCTTTTTCCTGTCGTTCTTTTGGTCGGTGCAACAGCATGAGTCGTGGCCGTGCTTTTGGTCGAGCG